>JBEEOT010000007.1:0-122143 GCA_041191505.1 Bacteroidota bacterium
AGTTTCTAATGAGGTAGCAAATCAAACCTCGAATCAAGGTTCAAATCAAGTTTCAAATGAATCCTCGAATGTAGTTTCGAATGAGGTAGCAAATCAAACTTCGAATCGAGCTTCCAACGAGGTATCAAATCCAGTTTCAAATGAATCCTCGAATGAGGTTTCAAATCAAACTTCGAATCAAGCGAACGAAAATGAAGCGCTATTGATTGAGGCGCAAATCGCGCGTTTTGAAACGCAAATCGGCGCCTTAAAGGAGTTAAATTTAGAAGATACTCCAAATGATCTTCCGGTGATTGAACACCTTGGGTTGTCGAATGAAGCGCTGGTGGCTTTGGATCAGGAGCTAACCCTTCCAAAGGCTTCTGTTGCTGCGTCTACTTCAAATGAAGGTCGGGTTTCGGAATTAACTTTGGAGCAAGAAATTCAGGCTTATGTTGCTTACGTCACTAAACGGCAGATATACGAGCAGACGAAGGCCGAGTTGGTCCAAAATCAAGCTCAAATCAGAGCAATTGAATCCAACTTTGATCCAAAGCAAACGCAGCAACTCACGAACTTGCTCACTGCCCAAGCAACTTTGCAAAAGCAGTTGTATAGTCAAAAACAGGCCTTACTTGAGGTTCCTAATCAGCTGAAATTAGAGGCACTGCTTGCCCAGAATTACAGACCCGACATTGAGACGTTTTCGCTGAATAAAGAAAGTGGGGGTGCTTATTTTGGCGAGAATGCGAGCCAAGCTACCGTATTTACGATGCAAACACCTGCTTTGCGGGCTGCTGCAGCCAATACTCCACTGCCAGTTGGAGTGCCGTGCCCAGAAGGTTTGGTATTTCGGGTGCAAGTAGGTGCGTTCAGAAAGCCGGTGCCTGCCGAGCGTTTTCGAGAATTCACTCCTGTAGATGGAAAGGTCTTGGCGAATGGCCTGACTGTTTATATGGCTGGCTATTTTAGATCATCGGCTGAAGCCTTGCAGCAACAAGCGCTCATCAGAAAATTAGGATATGCCGACGCCTTTGTTGTTGCATATCAGAATTGTAATCGCCTGAGTCTGGCGCAAGGTCGCGCACTTGAAAAGAATGTAACTGTTGCAACAAGCAATATAGCTACACAACGCCCCTTTGCAGCGCCAGGCCAGGGCTTGTACTATACCGTTCAAGTAGGAGTATACAACCGACCGCTAAGCAGCGAAGCACAATTAGGTCTCACTGAATTAATTGAGGCCAAGACAGCCAAAGGTCAATACCGTTATGCGAGCGGAAAATTCGACAACCTAAAGTCGGCTAAGACTAGACAGCAAGAAGCTGTTGCAAAAGGCATTAAAGACGCATTCATTGTGGCCTATTACCAAGGAAAGCGCATCGATTTGGCACAAGCCAAACAACTTACCGCAGCGGGTATTACATTTGAAACAACTCAATCTGTTGTTACGCAACCTCTTATTTCAAGTACTTTGCAAAAGCAAGTACAAGCATTGCAATTACCAGAAGTGAAACCCATTGCATTGCCAGACCCAGTTTGTCGTTTTGAGCGCAAATGCGAAGACTGCACCGATGCTTTGAGTCGTTATAATCGGGTTGGCGTCTTTGTTTATGATGGTGAAAAAGAAATCATTGTTTCGGCCTCACAGAAAGAGTCAGAATGGGATTTAGTGCAGCTGATGTATCTAAAGGAAATGCGCAAGAAAACAAGCGCAATTAAAGGCGATTTTGAAACGATTGTGCTCGATACTGCCGGATTAGATGGAGCATTTGTAGATTGGCTCCTAAGGCAACAAAACAGCTATGAGTTGTTCAAAGATGCAGAAGGCAAGTACAATATAAAGTATGTTTTGCCTACTCAAGATTAATTGCCGAGCAACTGACCTAAAATCAAATCTATAGTTTGTGTGCGCGCATTGGGCAAGGGGCCGAGTGCGTCTAAATACAGAACTTTGCGTTGGGGATCAAGGAGGATATAAGCTGGCGCGGTGGTCCAACTCAATTGTTTCCATAGTTCTGCATTTTTTGGTAATGCTATGCGTTGCCATTTCGCGCCTTCAAACGCTTTCTTGTCTGCATTAGTCCAGGTTTGTTCTGCAGGGTAAAAAGTGAGAATTTGGACTTTGTTGTTGTAGCGTTCTGCCAACCGCTTAAGTGCAGCCATTTCGGCAATACACTTTTGATTGCCCGGGATGAAGTGATGTAGGTAAATATATTGATTCGGTGCTAGGCTCAGGCCATATTGCTTTTCATAGGCCGAGCAATTCCAAATTTGCCCGTAGTTGAGCTTGTTTAATTGTTGCGCAAAAATAGATGCTGCGCTGCGCAAACCATATTGCTTTGCATTTTGTGACAAAACGGTCAGTAGATCTAGCGCAAGTTCTTTTTCGATGCGTTTGGTTTGTTCTAGTTTCAAGATTATTTGAAGTGCCACAAACTCAGCCCATTCTGTGTTGTATATGTAAGGGTCTTGCTGCAGTGCGCCAATAAGTGACTCTAAACTATTGGCCTGAAGCGCAATAAAGATGGCGTTGCGTACATTTTGATCAACTTGTGATTCATAATCTTCGTAAAAGAGTTGGGCGTACTCGATGAGTTTTGGTTGTTTGAAATCGACGCTATCGGTTTGAAGATAAAATTCGTATTTATCTTCTTTGGAAGGTCCGCCAATAACGGAGAAGTTATCGATGGTTAACCCGACACTATACTTGATGTAGTCGCGAAGAAATTCATTGGTTTCATTTCCATATACGGCAGCTGTTTCTGCTTTGAAGGCAAGGACTTTTAAAATGAACTCGTTGCTGCGAATGTCTTTGAGCTGATAAATATCTGAAATATAGTTGTCCATCCAGGCTTCAAAACCGAGAATGCGGTAATTGATGTCCGTTGAATCGAGTTTGTAAAAAAGAAGCTCGATTTCTTGCATGTCGTTGTTGTAGTAGGTATTCGCTTCCTCTAATGGCAATTCGATGATATAGCGTCCTTTGGGCTGGGCATAAAGCCATGCACATTTATTTCGACCACAAATCTGAAGCGTGGTGATGTTTTGAATATCTAGCTGCGCATTAAAAATACCCATGGTATCGGGCACTACGCGCTGCAACCATTTTTTTTCTTGGCTTAAATGATTTTCAATTTGATAGATATTGAGTTCTGGTTCATTCCAAAACGAAAGCCCGCGGAGTTGAACTTGCCCCAAAATAGGCAAAGCGAAAAGGAAAAAACACAACAAAATTCGAAGCTGCACTTGCATCAAACGAGCTCTTCAGGATTCGTTACAAACGGTGAGATATCCGCTCCATTCTGATACATTTCTCGGATGATACTTGAGTTAATTGCGCTATGTGCTTGGGCAGTCAAGAAAAAGACGGTATCGATACCTGAGATGGCGTGGTTCATGTGGCCAATGCTGCGCTCGTATTCGAAGTCTTTGGCATCGCGCAAGCCTCTTACAATATGCGTTGCCCCGATTTCTTTGCAAAACTCAACGGTAAGTTTTTGAAAGGAATAGACGTTTACATTAGCCTGACCACGGAACAGAGATTGAATGTGTGCGATTTTTTTGTCGGTGGCGAAGAGACCTTGTTTTTTGGAGTTGATTCCGACGCCAATCACTACTTCGTCAAACAAACTGAGCGCTTGATGCACGATGGCTTCATGGCCTTTGGTAAAAGGATCAAAACTTCCCGGGAAAAGACAGCGTTTCATGGCTTGTGCTTAAAAAAACTAAAGTAAACATTTCCAAAGTTTCGGCAAGCATCAAATTGCCGTATTGTAGAGAAATCATGTTGCTTGCCATGTTCAATGACGACTAATCCTTCGGGATGCAGGAGGTCTTTTTGAAAAATGGTTTCGATGAGTTCGTCGTGGAAACCTAAATGATAAGGAGGATCTGCAAAGATGAGGTCGTACTGAACATTTTTGGCATTCCTACAATAAATGACGCAATCTGATTTGTAAACCTGCATGGCTGCGCTAATTTGCAGCGTTTGGATATTTTGTTTGAGGTATTGCACACAGCGCGGGTGGCTGTCAATGGCAAGCAAATGTGCGGCACCTCTACTCACAAATTCAAAGGAGATATTACCTGTGCCAGCGCAGAGATCTAAAACACGCAGGTCGTTGAGGTCGAGCATATTGTCGAGCATATTGAAAAGCCCTTCTTTGGCGTAGTCTGTTGTTGGACGAGAAGGAAAGCCCGGCGGAGTGGCAAAGCGCTTGCCTTTTAAAGATCCTCTGATGATGCGCACAAAATATGTTTTTGGTAAGTGGGGGTGTCGTAAAAATGGCAAGAAAAATGCTCAAAATCTTTGAAGTGCCTCATGAGGGCTTCAAAGGCCGTGTAGTCAAATTGCTGGCTAGCGTCGTAAATGTCAAGGTTCAGATTAGCCGGCAGTTGTAGTTTCTGTTGATGCGCTAGTAAGAAATAGAGTAAATCAGCAGGTTGTTGATACTCATTTGCCGTACAACATAAGAGTTTGCGGTCTTTAATGGCCAACAGCACAAAATGCTGCGCTTCAATAAGCAAAACGACGCGGTCTGTCTGGTTTTGAGTACTCAAGTGAGCGAGTTGAAGCGCGAGACTATGCTGAACCTGTGGCACTTGCAATTCGTATTTGGCAAAATCATAGAGCCAGACAGGAATGCTGTAAATAAAAACGAGGTCCAGCGACTCAATGATTTGATAAGTCAGGTGGTGCTGCTCAGGTAGGGCCCCTTGGTTGAGTTCGTAGTAGGCGCTCAGTTGGTTTGGATCAAATAAAGCCCTCGGAAAAAGCGTGTATTGCGGCCCAAACCAAAGCGTGTGAGCTAGAGGCAGTTTGGCCATCGCTTCTTTGATGGGCCCAGCCATGCGTTCGCGCGCAAAAGGCTTATTGGTTTCGAGCAGCAGCGAGGTGCTCAATACGGTTTCTTCTGCTTGTTCGAGCAGTAAAAGCGTAGATTCCGTAAAATGAAGTACCAAACGCGACATGGCTTGTTTATAAGTCTTTGGGCTAATAGCCTAAGTGCAAAGCTACAATATTTAATTTTGTTAAGGCACAGAAGCGCGTATTCATGAACCCACAACTCACCTTTACTCCTGATCAAGAACAAGCGCTCGCGCAGTTTTTGCTTTTTATTCGCGCCCAAGAAGCGCGCAAGTTATGGGTGCTTACGGGGTTTGCTGGTACGGGTAAATCTACGCTCATTGCCCATTTAGTGGGTCAAATGCGCCAAGAGCAATTGCCTTTTAAATTATTAGCGCCAACAGGACGGGCAGCAAAAGTACTTTCCAATTATGCGGGTTTCCCTGCCAGTACCATCCACCGACATATTTACTTTTCCGGTGGTGAATTCAGCGCACAAGGCCTTACTTTAGCCAAAAACTTACACAAAAACACCCTCTTTTTTGTAGATGAAGCCTCGATGCTCGCTGCGGCTTCTCCCCATGAGGCCACAAATGTGCTCGAAGACCTGCTCAATTATGTGTACAACGGAGAAAATTGTCACCTCATTTTTATCGGTGATCCCGGGCAGCTCCCTCCTGTTGGGCAAGAGCAGAGCATTGCGCTCGAACCACAAACCTTAGCCGAGGCCTTTCCGTCGCTTACCATTTGGCACAGCCACCTTACTCAGGTTGTGCGCGTTCAAGAAAGTTCGGGAATTTTAACTGCAGCTACCTATTTGCGTCAGAAGCAGGCATTTGAATTGCCGCTTTTGCCAATGGTGCATTCATTGTCTGATGCGAGTGTCAAGAAAATAGACGGCGGCGATTTTCAGGATTACCTCGAACAATCGATTGCGAGGGTGGGTTCAGACGAAACCATCTTACTTACACTAGCCAACAAACGCGCCAATCAATGGAACCTCGAAATCAGGAACCGTTTGTTTTACCGAGAAGAGGTCCTCGAGAAAGGCGATTTACTGATGGTTGTCAAAAACAACTACTTCTGGCTAGACCCCAGTTCTAAAATGGGTTTTATTGCAAACGGCGAGCTTGCGCGTATCGATCGTGTTCGCAAATTTGAAGCATATTACGGATTTGAATTCGCACACCTCGACCTTAGTTTTGTCGATTACCCGGATCAAGCCCCTGTAACTTGTGTGGTGCATGTTCAAAGCCTACACGACGAAGGCCCTAGCTTAAATCGGGATGTCTTGCGCAAATTGTTTTATGCGATAGAAGCCGAACACACCGACATCAAGAACAAGCAAAAGCGTTACCGAGAAGTGCTCAAGAGCCCTTATTTCAATGCCTTGCAAATCAAATATGCACACGCAGTAACGGTCCATAAGGCACAGGGTGGGCAGTGGGCGCACGTTTATGTAGATTACGGTTTTTTGCCAGATGAACGCAAAAATTTGGGTTATTTGCGTTGGCTCTATACAGCAATTACCCGAGCAAGCGAGCAACTTTATTTATTGAATTTCCCCGAAGATTTTTTTGAGACTACTGAGCCCAATTGAGCCAAGCTTTTTGCTGACTCGCCAACAAATCAACATCCTGAAGCACTTGGTGTGTGACGTAAAAATGACGGTCTACTTCTGGAATAAAGCGCTCCAATAATTGGCCACTTCTTTCGATGAGCAGCGTTTTGTTTTGGTTCTCGTAAAAGGCCAGCCAGTTGTCTAGGCTCGGAGTTGCCCTTAAACCATTGACGCCAATAATGAAGTCGCCAATTGCCAAGCCACCTGTATCTGCCGGAGATCCGGGGAAGATAGAGAGCACCTGCCATTCTTTGCCCACCTGCGCTACTTTCATGCCGAGTCTGGCCTCTGCATAGCTTTTGCTCGGCGTTTGTTTGAGGGTCAGACCAAAAAAATCAAAGGCCTCTTGCAAGAGTGCTTCGTAGGCACAAGTGCCGCTGACGTAGTCCTGAAAAAATGCCGCAAAAGATTCTCCAGATAAGTTTTCAAGGGTGTATTGATAATCTGCGAGGGTGTAACCTTTATTTTGCTCTGCAAAATTGTAATAAAGGCTTTTGACCACCTGTTCGAGTCCGATTTTGTGCTGAGTTGCTTTGCGCAGCCTGAAATCGACGTAGAAAGCAAGTAAACAACCTTCGGTATAAATAGAAACTTTTCTGCCCGGAGCGCCAGGAACATAGCCGTCTAGCCAAGTGTCAAAAGACGCTGCAGCCACGCTCATAGAGAAACGCGCTGGGTTGTCGAGGTGTTTTTGAACCTGCTTGCTCAGCTCTTTGAGGTATTGCTCCGGAGAAAACACACCGCTTTTGAGCAAATAGAGATCGCCCATGTAGGTGGTGATGCCTTCGTAGATCAGGCCAGTGAATGCGTAGTTTTCGCGCTTGAAATCATAGGGTAACATTTCTGCTGGGCGCAGTGACTTGATATTCCAGGCGTGGTAGAGTTCGTGCGAACAAACGCCCAGTAATTCGGTATACAAATTTCCGAAAATGTCGCAAGAAGGCCCGAGGGCAATGACGGTGGAGTCTAAGTGTTCGACGCCATGATATGCTGCGTAGGGCAGGGCCTGAATCAAAAAAGTATAATGTGAACTCGGAAAAACACCGAAGTCTTGAATTTGACGCGCTGTAAATTTTTCAAAATCTTGAAGCACGCGCTCCCAAGGAATCATGCGTTGTTCGTTGAAGCAAATATGGAAGGTGGTTCCGGCAACTTCGTAACTTCTGCGCTCAATTTGAGCACTGCAAATAAATGGGCTGTCGGCCAAGCGATCAAAATTGCTGATCTCGACGGTCTGACTTTCGTCAAAGTTGAGTGCGGAGGCAATTTGCCAATCGGCAGGGAGGTGTAATTGCAAGTGATACGCTTGCTCGGTATTTTGAGCATCGTAAAAAAAACAATTGACCGGATTGACGTAAAGTTGCATGGGGTCTAGGTAGGTAGAACCGGCGTTGAGCTCTGCGGCGTAGTAGCTGTAGCTAATTTGGATGTGTTGCTGCCCTTTTGTGGCAATTTTCCAAGAGTCCTTGCTGGTCTTTTCAAAATGGAGCGCTTCCTTGTTTTGGCCGTAGGCTTTGAATCCTTTAACGTTTTTTGCGAAATTTCCGATTTCGTAACGTCCGGGGCGCCAACTTGGCAATTCCAGGTGCAGCCAATCCAACTCGGCAACTTGTTCAAAAACAGCCGTGAACTGAATATAGCGTTGCTGTGCATTTTCACAACGCACTTCATAGCGCACCATTGCTTTAGGCATATAATTCTGCTTGGAGTTGGGCAATTTTGTCATCGGCTAGGTAGTCATCGTAGGGCATCATTTTGTCGATGATACCGTTTGGAGTCAGCTCGATGATGCGATTGGCTACCGTACTTACAAGTTCGTGGTCATGGGAGGTGAAGAGAAGCGTACCTTGGAATTCTTGCATGGCGTTGTTGAGTGCCGTAATCGATTCGAGATCGAGGTGATTGGTCGGCTCATCCATGAGTAATAAATTCGCTTTGGCGAGCATCATTTTGGATAGCATACAGCGTACTTTTTCTCCACCGGATAAAACAGTGGCCATCTTCATGGCTTCTTCACCTGTAAAGAGCATGCGGCCCAGGAAGGTGCGCAGGTAAACTTCTTCGCGTTCTTCGTCGGTGAGCGCATATTGGCGTAACCAGTCAATGAGGCTCAGTTTGGCTTCAAAGTAATGGTGATTGTCGTTGGGAAGATAGGCAGTAGTGATGGTGGTTCCAAAAGTAAATTCGCCGGTATCTGCTTTGAGGTTTCCTGCAAGAATTTCAAAGAAATGCGTGAGTGCAACAGAATCTCTTGAGATGAATGCAATTTTATCTCCTTTATTGACCGTAAGGTAAAGGTCTTTGAAAAGGGTTTTACCCTCTGTGGTTTTGCTGAGGTTTTCTATGCTCAGGATCTGATTTCCGGCATCGCGCTCTTGGTGAAATGTAATGCCTGGATAGCGACGCGACGACGGCTTGATTTCTTCGAGGTCGAGGTTGTCTAGCATTTTGCGACGACTCGTTGCCTGCTTTGATTTTGCAGCGTTGGCAGAGAAACGTGAGATGAACTCCATGAGTTCTTTTTTCTTTTCTTCGGCTTTTTTGTTTTTGTCTGCGCGCTGACGCGAAGCGAGTTGCGAAGACTGATACCAGAAGGTGTAGTTTCCGGTAAACATATTGAGCTTGCTAAAGTCGATGTCGCAGATATGCGTACAAACGGTATCTAAGAAGTGGCGGTCGTGGGAGACGACGATCACGGTATTGCGAAAATCGAGTAAAAAGTCTTCGAGCCAGGAAATTGTCTTGAGGTCGAGGTCATTGGTAGGCTCATCTAAGATCAGGACATCTGGATTTCCAAACAAGGCCTGCGCCAATAAGACGCGAACCTTTAGGTCGTTGGATAAATCTTCCATGAGCATGTAATGCTTGGATTCATCGATACCAAGGTTGCTGAGCAAAGTTGCGGCATCGGTTTCTGCGTTCCAACCTTCTAGATCTGCAAATTCTCCCTCGAGCTCGGCTGTTTTCATGCCATCGGCATCGCTGAAGTCTTCTTTGGCGTAGAGTGCGTCTTTCTCGACCATGATTTCATAGAGGCGCTTGTGCCCCATGATTACCGTTTGCAAAACCTGAATTTGGTCGAATTCAAAGTGGTTTTGCTTAAGTACGGCCATGCGCTTGCCTGGTTCTAACTCAACTCTTCCTGTGGTTGGGTCTTGGTCGCCGGTTAGAATTTTTAGAAAGGTGGATTTACCGGCACCATTTGCGCCAATGACACCGTAGCAGTTGCCATTGACAAATTTAACGTTGACTTCATCAAAAAGAACGCGTTTACCGAATTGTAAAGAGAGGTTGGATACCGAAAGCATGCTGTAAATTTTTGCGCAAAGATACGCAAAAGAAATCAGCTATTGGTGCAGGTGTAGATGAACGCCGGCGGGAAGTTCAGTAAGGTGTAGTCTATGGAAACTTGCTTGAAATGAGCTCCATAGAGTTTTTTTAAGCCACGTGAGTACTGAAATTGAATCAGTTTGCCATCTGCTTGCAGGTTCTGTTTGACTTCTTCAAGGATGGTATTGCGTAAGTCCGAAGGGAAATTAGACAGCGGTAAAGACGATAAAATGATGTCGGCTTTGGGTAAATTCAATTGCTTTAATACTTGTGATATTTCTGCAGCAGAACCGTGTATGAGATGTACATTGGGTGCTTTGAACTTTTTTTGAAGGTCTGAAAAGAAGGCATCATTGAGCTCAATGACCACCAGCTGACTTTCTGCGGGCATTTGTTGGAGCAATGCCTTGGTAAAAACGCCGGTTCCGGGCCCCAGTTCAATAATGACTTTGGCTTTTTGAAAAGAAATGGGTTGTAGCATGCGCTTGCTCAAAAAGCGCGAACTAGGCAACACAGAACCAACCATGCGGTTGGCCTTGAAAAATTCTCTAAGGAAAGATCTTCTCGACATTATTGTTGAGCTATGGAGGCATGTGCGCCTCGTATGATGCCTATGATTTGCCCCTGGAGGCTACGGCCTTGAAAAGGACTAAAGCGACCTTGTTCGGGGCGCATATTCGGAGCGTAGGCAACACTTGGGTCAAATAGTGTGAGCTCTGCTTGTGCACCAACTTCAATGGAGCTTGGCGCCAAGCCTAAGATTTTTCTTGGGCCAGCGTTCAATGCGGCTAAGAATGGAAGCGTAGGATCTTGATGCTGGCTCAAAAGCGCAGCAAAAACAGTCTCGAGCTGAGGCGCACCAAACTGTGCGAGGTCAAATTCGAGTTCCTTTTCTTCGAGGTCGCCAGGGCGGTGATCACTGACAATGGCATCTATGGTGTGGTCGAGTAGGCCTTTCCAAAGCGCTTGTTGGTCAGCACTAGTGCGCAAGACAGGGAGCACTTTAAAACGGGTGTCGAAGCCTAGCATTTCTGTTTCTGTGAAACATAGATTCATGAGGTGAACGTCGGCGGTGAGGTCTAGGCCTTCATTTTTGGCAGCGCGAATAAGTGCCACCCCTTCGGCAGTGCTGATTCCGGATAGGTGCATTTTACCACCCGTATAAGCTAATAAGCGAATATTGCGTTCAATTTCGATGATTTCAGAAACATGTGGGTCTGCTTTGAGCCCCGTGCGTGTTGAAGCACTTCCTTCATTAACCTGTGCTTTAGCACTCAGCGATGCGTTGCGCGCAAGTAGGGCCACCCGACCACCAAAATCTTTGGTGTAGAGCAATGCGCGGTGCAATAAGCCGGCGCTTACGCTGTGGCTGTCATCTGTGAAAAGACGAACGCCTTGCTCGTAGAGTTCATACATTTCGGCGAGTTCTTCGCCATGGATGCCTTTCGAAAGTGCGCCGTTTACGCCAATGAGTGTGGTGCTATTGGCGCCTTGCTGTTGAATGTAGCTCACTACGGCTTTGTTGTCAATGACTGGTTGCGTATTGGGCTGAATATAAACGCGCGTATAACCACCAGCACTAGCAGCATCTAAGCCAGAGGCAATCGTTTCTTTGTGTTCAAAACCGGGGTCGCAAAAGTCTGCTTTGAGATCTATAAAACCAGGCGTAACGCAAAGTTCTGACGCACTTACCTGTAGCGCGTCTTCGTGTTGCAATTTGGCGCCAATTTCGGCAATGATGCCGTCTTGAATCAGGAGATCGCAGGTTTTTAGGTGCCAGCTAGATTGGGGGTCGATTATTTTTGCGTTGTTGAGTTGAATTTTCATTTCCACCATTTTAACAATGAGAGTTCTGCCAAAAGACAAAGGAGGCCGAAGATCAAGAAGTAACGCCAGTAGCTCGTGGTGTCGTCGAGCGCGATGGCGGTCAGGCTTTGACCATCTTTGATTTGGTTAAAAGTACAATTTTTTATGCCATTTGCTTCGAGTAATTCGAGTAAAGCAGTTTCGGTGAGTAGCTCAAGTTTGGATTCTGAGCGGTTGTTGTTGAGTGCAAGTTTGGCGATGAGTTCGGTGCCCTTGAGTTTGTATATGCCGGCTTTGAGTCTTTCCAATGCAGCACTACCGCCAATTTGAATGCGCAATTGGTTGGGCGTAGCAAGGTATTGGGCAATGAATTCAGTTTCAGGAGAACTCAGTCTGAGCGGTGCTTCTGCTTCGTAATTGGCACGGACTTTAATTTGAGCATCCTGACCAAGTATCGCAAATTCGGGGTAGCGCTTGCTGGCATATTCTCCGCAGCGCAATAATATAGTAGGGAATAGGGATTGATTCACTAGGCTACTGAAAGAGGGTTGCAGTGCGCAGGTCCAGAGAAAAGCGCTTGCATTGGCGCGCATGAAGAGCGCTTGTCCGGAACGCGCAATGAGTAGGGGTGTGGCGCTACTTTGCGCTTGGTTTTTGACGCTATATGCTTTATTGACAAGCGGCACGTTGAGTCTTTGTTGTTTCTTTTCAAACACGCCTCTGAAGAACGGGTCTTCGTCGTTGATGCGTTGTAAATTAAGGCCATTCGTTTGCGTGTTGCCGAGTTCGGAAAGCGAAAGTGCACGAAGTAAGGGGTTGTAGTCGTTGAAGCTGATGTTGTCGCCGGGAATCACGAGAATGCGCTGTCCGTTTTCATGGGCAGTGATGAGTTCGTCGCGCAGCCCGCTGGAAATTTCGTTGAGCCCATTCAGAACAATGAGGTCTGCAGTAGCTAGTGTATTCGAGGCCACCTCACCAGGGCTTGTTGTTTGAACCGCATAACGCGATTCAACAGCAAACGCTTTTGAGACGTTCGGGCTCGAGCTGGATTCCTCGATGAGGTAAATATTGGTGCGTGCCGGCACTTCATAAGAAAAGAACCAGGAGTCGTCAAAATGAATTTGTTGGTCGTTGATTTGGGCTTGTCCTTCGACAAAACCTTTGTTGGTTTCGGTATACGGGAAGCTGGCGACTTGGCTATTGTTGGCTGCAATTTCCATGAACATGGTGCGTTTGATTTGCCCAACTTTGATTTGAAGTTCGAGTCGTTTTTGGGCTTGTTCTCCAAAATTTTGAACCCGAACCATCAAGGTTTGTTCCGTCTTGTATTGGTGGGTGGGCTTGGCAAACCAGACGCTATCGATGTAAGCATTTTGTTTTTGCTGCGCCTGGAGTTGATAGGCGTAAAAAGTTTGATTTTCTTGAGGCGCTTGCAGGTTGAGTTTAGCTTGACTTTTTTGAAAATCAGAGATCAGAATTTGTTGAATTTGGCCAAGTTTTTCCTTTTGTTCTTGGTGACGTTTGATTTGGCGTTGTTGCCAAGTCAGGACGTCATTGAGGGAGCGGCTGAGGGCGTAGATATCGAGCTCATCTAAATAGCGAAGGGCTTCAGCTTTGCTCAAAAAGCGCTGCTCAGCGTGATTGAGTTGGTTGCTACAGATCAGGACGCGAGTGTCTGGCTTGATTTTCTGCAGCATTCTTTTGGCGAGTTCGCGCCCTTCTGATAAGAGTGAACCTTCGGTACCGATGGCACTCATCGAAAAGGAGTTGTCAAGATAGATCAGTAAGGCAGGTTTGCCAGCGTGCTTGCCAGCACCTTTTTTGAACTGTGGTTGCGCAAATGCGATAAGGAGGGAGGTAATGGCGAGTAAGCGGCTCAACAAAACCAGTAAATGCTTGAGTTTTCTGGTGCTTTGCTGTTCTTTTTCTAGAAATTGAATGAAACGCAAAGACGAAAAATAGAGGGTCTTGCGCTTGCGAAAATGAAAAAGATGGATAACGATAGGAATCAGTAGCAAGAAAAGGAACCATAAGCGTTCTGGGTGTACAAATTCCATATCTCAAAGGTAGTAAAAATGTGCAATTGAGTGCAAAAAAAACTGCCCGACTTGCGGGCAGTTTTCATATCGTTATTCAAGTAGCACGCGCTACAATTAGTTTTTCAAAGCATCGAGTCTTGCTTTATATTCTTTCGCTTTCTCGATGTTGCCCAATTTCATGTTGGTTTTGTAGAGGATGTCAAGAATAGCTTTGTCATCCGGATTTTGACCTGCATATTTTTCAAGAGGCTCCAAAGCTTGCTTGAATAATTCCATTGCTTCAGCTTCTAATTTAGCTGCTTTTGGATCTTTGTAGTCGAGTTCAACGGTAGCGTTGCGCTTTTCTACAGCAAGGTTGTAAAGATGCGCACCCAATTGATACAATGCTTCGTTGTAGGCAGGATCAATTTCTAGTGCTTTTTTAAGTGCTTCTGTTGCTTTGTCGTTTTCTTTTTTGTCCATGTAGCTGGTGCCTAGAACATAGTAGAGTTGCTTGTTTTTAGGGTCGATGGCCAAAGCTTTATTGATGTACTTTTCAGTGGCAGCAACATCTCCTTTTTGCAAATTGATATTGACTATACTGATAAGGATATCGATGTTTTGTGGCATTGCGTCCGAAATTTGGGTCGCGAAGGCCAATGCTTCATCGTATTTTTTAGCGGCGAGGTAGTCTTCAACGGCGTAATTCGCAGCTAAAGAAGTATTGACCTCTGCATCTTTGAAGTCTTCGCCGAGATAGGTTTTGATTTCATGAGCAGCCATAAAAGCTTGCGCTGCGGCTTCGTATTTCTTGGCGTTGTAGGCAACGATACCTTGATTGAAGGCGAAGTCGGCACGGCCATTGATGAAATTCTGTGCGTCGGCGGTATAGGCTTTTTTAGGGTCGTCGGTAACTTTTTTGAACGAAGCAACGGCTACCGCTTTGTTGGCGGCGTTGGCAGCTTGGTCTAGGGCAGCACCAGAGCTCATGGATTCTAGCATTGCTGTTTCGTTCATGCAATAATAGATTTGAGCGCGGTAGAGGTGCATTTTGAGGTCTTCGGCTGTTTCTGCGTTGGCTGCAGCAAGGTCGATGAAGTTTTTAGCTTCTGTGACTGTTTTTTTGTTGGCAGCAATTTCACCTGTTGGGTTGTATTTGCGCATCAAAAGAATAGCGTCGGTAACGTTCTTTTTCTGACCGAATGCAGCTGTACTCAAGACAAGACTCAGACCAGCTAAGAGGAGTTGTTTTTTCATGGTTCGTTTTTTATTCGCTTTGCGCTTCGTTGTTTTCAATTTCCGTGCCATTTTCGCCGCCTTCTTCAGCGTTTTCGTTTTCGTCTTCGTCTTCGGCGCGAGGTACACGAGCAATAGCTGCAATTTCGGCGTTGGCTTTTAGATTGATGAGTTTAACGCCTTGTGCAGCGCGGCCCATTGTGCGAATGGTGTCGATGTGCATGCGGATCGTGACACCAGACTTGGTGATGATCATGAGGTCGTCTTCGTCAAAAACATTTTGAATAGAAAGCAACTTGCCGGTTTTCTCGGTGATGTTGAGGGTCTTGACGCCCTTTCCGCCGCGGTTGGTGATGCGGTAAACAGGTTCTTTATCTTCAGGATCGTTGAGGAAGGTGCGTTTGCCGTAACCTTTTTCAGAAACCACGAGGATGGTTGAGAAGATGTCTTCGACGCAAATCATGCCAATGACGCATTCTGCATCTGAACTAAGGCTTACGCCGCGTACGCCAGAGGCGTTGCGGCCCATTGGACGCACTGTAGATTCGTTGAAACGAATGGCGCGGCCATCGCTGGTTGCCAAAACGATTTCGTTGCTACCGTTGGTGAGTTTTGCTTCGAGTAGTTCGTCGTTGTCGCGGATGCCAATGGCGTTGATGCCGTTGCTGCGCGGACGAGAATACGCCTCGAGCGAAGTTTTCTTGATGACACCTTGTTTGGTGCACATCACGATGAAGTTGTTTTCGACGTATTCTTTGTCGGTGAGGTCTAGGACCTTGACATATGCCTTGACTTTGTCGTCACCAGGGATGTTGATGAGGTTTTGAATGGCACGACCTTTAGAGGTTTTGTTACCCTCTGGAATTTCGTAGACGCGCATCCAGAAACAACGTCCTTTTTCGGTAAAGATCAAAAGGTAGTTGTGATTGGTGGCTACAAATAGGTGTTCTAGGAAGTCTTGGTCTCGGGTGGCAGAACCTTTAGAGCCCATGCCGCCGCGGTTTTGAACTTTGTATTCAGCTAGGTTGGTGCGCTTGATGTAGCCGGCGTGAGAAATGGTCACAACGACTTCTTCGTCGGCGATGAGGTCTTCCATGCGCATTTCGCTCGCGCTGTATTCGATGGTGGAGCGGCGCTCGTCGCCATATTTTGCGCGTACTTCTGCAAGCTCATCTTTGATGATTTGCATGCGGCGTTCTTCTTTGTCGAGGATGTCTTTGAGGTCGGCGATGAGCTTCATGAGCTCGTCGTATTCGGCGCGAAGTTTGTCTTGCTCAAGGCCAGTGAGTTGGCGCAAGCGCATGTCGACGATGGCGCGCGTTTGGATATCAGACAAACCAAAACGGGTAGCGAGGCGATCGCGGGCGTCGTCTGGGCTAGCAGATGTTTTGATGATTTCAATGACTTCGTCGATGTTGTCGGAGGCAATGATGAGGCCTTCTAAGATGTGTGCGCGCTCCTCTGCTTTGCGCAAGTCAAAGCGCGTGCGACGGATCACGACTTCGTGACGGAACTCAACGAATTGTTCGATGAGGTCTCTGACGTTCAGAAGGCGCGGACGACCATCTACCAAGCAGATGTTGTTGACAGAAAAAGAAGTCTGAAGCTGCGTGAACTTATAAAGTTTATTCAGGACAACATTGGCAATGGCATCGCGCTTGATTTCAAAGACGATGCGCATCCCGTTGCGGTCAGATTCATCGCGGAGGTCTGAGATGCCTTCGATTTTTTTGTCGTTGACGAGCTCGGCGATCTTTTTGATCATTTCGGCCTTATTGACCTGATAAGGGATTTCGGTAACGATGATTTGTTCGCGACCGTTCTCTTCTTCGATTTCGGCCTTTCCGCGAATAACTACGCGTCCGCGTCCGGTTAGGAAGGCATCGCGTACACCTTCGTAGCCATAGATGATTCCGCCTGTAGGGAAATCTGGCGCTTTGATGTAGTTGAGTAATTCTTCTGGGGTGATGTCGCGGTTTTCAATGTAGGCGATGGTGCCGTCGACTACTTCTGTGAGGTTGTGTGGTGCCATGTTAGTGGCCATACCAACTGCAATACCCGCCGCTCCGTTGACGAGGAGGTTTGGAATTTTGGTTGGCAAGACACTTGGCTCTTGAAGGGAGTCATCGAAGTTAGGGCGGAAGTCGACGGTTTCTTTTTCGAGGTCGTCGAGCATTTCTTCTGCAATTTTGCGCAAGCGCGCCTCGGTGTAACGCATCGCTGCGGGGCTGTCGCCATCTACTGAACCAAAGTTACCTTGACCATCTACTAAAGGATAGCGCAAAGACCATGGTTGTGCCATGCGCACCATGGTGTCGTAGACGGAGCTGTCGCCGTGTGGGTGGTACTTTCCGAGTACCTCACCGACGATTCTTGCCGATTTCTTGTAGGGGCGATTTGAAAATACGCCGAGATCTTGCATACCGTAAAGTACGCGACGGTGTACGGGTTTGAAGCCATCGCGCACATCTGGAAGTGCACGCGAGACAATAACAGACATCGAATAATCGATGTATGCCGATTTCATTTCATCTTCAATGTTGATCTGAATGATTTTTTCGCCTTCAGCCATATTTTTGAGTTAGTCTATGCGTTATTTTAAATAGAGTCTCAAAATTAATAAAATGAAGCCCCCTGCGGCTTGGCTCTCCTATTTTTTACTAACAAAATGCGTCGATAAATTGTGAATAAAACCGGACGCGTTGCACAGATAAAAGTTATATTTGTAACAAGCAAACAAAAACAATGGAAGCTAAATTTTCTCCACGTGTCAAAGACATGATCAGCTACAGCCGAGACGAGGCTGTGCGCCTGTCCAATGAGTTTGTGGGTGCAGAGCATTTGCTCCTCGGGCTCATCCGACTCAACGAAGGCACAGCGATCCGCATCATTCAAGAATTCAAACTCGATTTAGCTGAACTCAAAATCGAACTCGAAAAAATTCTCGCCAAAAGTGCGGTGCGCGAACTCGTCAATTTAAACTTGCCGCTCCTAAAGCAGGCCGAGAACATCATCAAGCAATCTTACTTAGAAGCCAAAGAATTCAAACAAAACATCATCGGGACCGAACACCTCCTACTTACCATTTTGCGCTACGAAGACTGCGTAGCTTGCCAAGTGCTCAATAAATATGGAGTGATGTACGAAAACACCCGCGACGAATACGAACTTATGTTACAAGATAAACAACAACCTAGATCCGAATTTCCAGGTTCGGGCAACGAAGAAGAAGAAAACTTCGGTCAGTCGCAGCGCAAAAGCGCCGACCCTAAATCCAAAACCCCTGTTTTGGACAACTTTGGTCGCGACCTCACTAAAATGGCCGAGTTGGGTCGTTTAGATCCTATTGTAGGCCGCGAAAAAGAAATCGAGCGCGTCAGCCAAATTTTATCTCGTCGCAAGAAAAACAATCCAATTCTCATTGGGGAGCCTGGAGTAGGGAAGTCTGCTATTGCAGAAGGGTTGGCTTTGCGCATTGTGCAAAGAAAGGTCTCGCGCATTCTCTTTAACAAGCGCATTGTATCTCTAGACTTGGCCTCTCTTGTCGCTGGCACCAAATACAGAGGGCAGTTTGAGGAGCGCATGAAAGCCGTCATGCAAGAAATCGAGAAAAACCCCGACATCATACTCTTTATTGACGAAATCCATACCATCATTGGTGCTGGAGGTGCAAGTGGTTCTCTAGATGCATCTAATATGTTCAAGCCGGCTCTTGCGCGCGGCGAAATGCAAGCAATTGGTGCTACCACCCTAGACGAATACCGTCAGTATATCGAAAAAGACGGAGCCCTAGAGCGCCGTTTTCAGAAAGTCATCATTGAGCCAACATCCATTGACGAAACCATTCAGATCCTCAACAACATTAAAGAGCGTTACGAAGATCACCACAGTGTTCGCTACACCGACGAAGCGATTGCTGCTTGTGTGAAACTCACCGAGCGCTACATCACCGATCGCCACTTGCCAGACAAAGCCATCGATGCGCTAGATGAAGTTGGATCAAGAGTTCATATCACCAACCTCAACGTCCCGAAAGAAATCACCGACATCGAGGGTAAAATTGAAGGTTTAAAAGGCCAGAAAGCAGAAGTGATTCGCTCTCAGCAATACGAGAAAGCAGCTGAGCTCCGCGACGCCGAGCGCAAACTTCAAGAAGACCTCGAGGCAGCTAAAACCAAGTGGGAAGAAGAAGCCAAAAACAACCGCGTGGTGGTTACCGAAGAAAACGTTGCCGAAGTCGTCTCCATGATGAGCGGCGTTCCCGTTACCAAAATCTCCGAATCTGAGCTCGGTAAGCTCGTCAAGATGGCCGAGCAAATTCGCGGAAAGGTCATTGGTCAAGACGACGCAGTTGCCAAAGTGGTGCGTGCTATTCAGCGCAACCGTGCAGGTCTCAAAGATCCGAACAAGCCCATTGGTTCTTTCTTCTTTTTAGGCCCAACAGGTGTAGGTAAAACACAATTAGCTAAAATTCTCGCCAAAAACTTATTTGATTCCGACGACGCTTTAATCCGCGTCGACATGTCTGAATACATGGAGAAATTTTCAATTTCGCGCCTCGTTGGCGCCCCTCCAGGATACGTCGGCTATGAAGAAGGTGGTCAGCTCACCGAGAAAGTGCGTCGCAAACCGTATGCAATCGTCTTGCTCGACGAAATCGAGAAAGCGCATCCAGACGTATTTAACTTGTTATTGCAGGTTCTAGACGACGGCCACATGACCGATGGTTTGGGCCGCAAAATCGACTTCAAGAACACAATCTTGATCATGACCTCCAATATCGGGGCGCGTCAGCTCGCAGATTTCGGTACGGGCGTCGGCTTTGGCACCAAAGCACAGCAAGATGCGCAAGAGCAAAATGCGTTGTCGGTGGTTCAAAATGCCTTGCGCAAGGCATTTTCTCCGGAGTTCCTCAACCGCGTCGACGACATGATCATGTTCAAATCGCTCAAGCGCGAAGACATCCACCTCATTATCGATATCGAACTCGAAAAATTGCTGGAGCGCATTGGCAATTTAGGTTATCATGTGAGTTGCACAGAAGCGGCCAAAGACTTTATTGCAGAAAGAGGCTATGACGAAAAATTTGGCGCACGCCCACTCAAAAGAGCCATTCAGAAATACATCGAGGACCCACTCGCCGAAGAAATCATTAACTCCAATTTACAAGAAGGCGATACCATTGTTTTGGATTTTGAGACCGGTGCCGATGCTTTAAAGCTCAGCATTGAAAAAGCGAAGCCAAGCAAAAAGAAAGCGGATCCTAAGGGTGAATAGTGTTAGATGAAAGTGCCGTTGAGGAACTCATTTTAGCGCGGGCTAAGAAGCCTCGCTTTACGGACTTTCATCAATATTTCTTGGCGCATCCAAAAGCAATTGCATTGTTGCTCCATCTTTCGTTGTCAGACAAACCTCATCCGGTGCCTGCCTACAGTGCCTGGTTGCTCGTACACATTGCCAAAGCCAAGTCTGCCTTGGTTGCACCTCTTCAAGATCAACTTACGGCAGGTTTGCTCGAGACCACCAACCACAGCATCCAAAGAAGTTTGCTTGTTGTTTTATTCGAGTTACCAATCAAAAGAAAATTCAAAGCGGAGTTGTTGAATTACTGCTTTGAGGTTTTTGCCAATCCTGATAGCGCGGTGGCCAATCGGGTTTATGCGCTGTATCACCTCAAAAGATTCGTGAAAATGTATCCCGAAATTGATCAGGAGGTACGGTCTATTATTTCGCTACTAGAAAGCCACGAAATGAAACCAGCGCTTCGCGTAGGCATTCGCAATTACCTGAAAAAATAGTTTTTAATTTTCTTAGTGCTTCTTCACCACTTCTTCGTAAGGAATGCGCACGCGCTCTCCCCAGATTCCGGGTTCTGTACCGAGCCCAACGGCTATAACCATATTGATTTCTGCGCGGCGCGGCAACTTAAGGTAGCGCTTGAGGCGTTTTTCGTCAAAGCCCTCGAGTGGGCAGCTATGAAAACCTTCAGCAGCCACTGATAGCATAAATGTTTGAGCGGCGAGTGCGCACGATTTGTGGGTCACAATGCGCACAGCGGCAGCGCCACCTGTTCGGTAAAATGGTTTGAACAAGCCACCAAAGAAACTAATGGTAAGTCTGAGTGCGGCCATAATGCGCAGTGGGTCTGCGGTATAAAGCAATGGCATGACCTTCCCATAATACTGCAACATCATTTTTTGAGCCTTTGTTGGTTCTCCCTGAATTTCTTTTTGAACTTGCGCTAGGTGCCAATTTCTGCGCTGTTTCCATTGGTCTGGACGCGTCACAAATACGACTAATTCTTGTGCGGTTTTAGCAGCAGATTGGCCAAGACAAAGTTCGGCGACGATTGCTTTTTCTTTAGGTGAATTGATCCAATGAAAACCCCAGAGTTGCATGTTGCTAGAATTAGGGGAGAGGATGCTTCTTTTGAGGCTGCGCTCAATGACTTCGGCTGGCACCGGAACATTTGGGTCGAATTTGCGGTTGCTGCGTCTGAATTGGATGATTTGTTCGAAATTTTCTTGCTGGCTCATGTTAGTCTTGTTTAATAGCGGTTACTGTAAATCCTTGAGCGCGCAGCAGTGAGATGACTCCTTCTGGGCCACTTAGGTGGCCTGCTCCGACTGCAAAAAATGTACTTTCTTTTTGCATTTGGGTTTTCATAGGGGCTATCCAGCTTTTGTTGCGTTGCACAAGCAAAATATCATTGAATTCGGGATAAGCGGCTGTCTCTTCTGCCATGAGTTTGCCTAAAGTTTCAAGGTCTTCTTTGAGGTAGCATGCCAAGAGTATGTCGAAGCTTTTTAAATCGCTCTTGTAGTCTTGTTTGAGCATATCAACTTGTGTTTGCATCGGAAGCTGATCAAATAGATTTAACTGAAATTCAATAGTTTCTAACCCAATTGTGTTTTTATGTTTCTTTTTGGCCATCTTATTGAATTCCATTTCGTAAGAAGCCATATTAGACATGCTTTCTTGAATGAGGATGCTCGAGAAAAACATCGGTTTGAGTTTGCTGCTGCGCTCGAACTTGCTTTCGCTCCATTGCAGGCTATCAAGGCAATAGGCCTTTAGTTTGATGTAGTCTTGGGGCTCCATGAAGTCTTTGAGTGTTTTGCCTTCTGGAAGCAAAACTTGTTGTGCAAGCGCGATTTTTTGCGCACCGCTCATGTCGAGGTCAACTTCCATAGCGATTGTTTTGGAGGCGTCAAAAGCGCGCTTGAGGCTATTGCTGAGCTCGAATTGATCTTTGGGCAATATGTGAATGGTGCCGTAAAGATAAGAGGCTGTACTGAGGCCGTTACCCGAAATTTGATAGAGTAGTTGCGCTTGTGAAAAGCCGCAAGTCAGTAAAAAATGGAGCAGTATTTTTTTCATGTCTCAAAATTACGCAATCTTTGGCTTTCAAATTGAAACTGCTTTTTTGACACGCCTGTCAGTAATTTTCTGCCAGCTTGTCTCAAATTTGCACTTGGTCTGTTATTTGTCTAGCAGATGTCAACGAATAAAAAAGTAATTATGTCAGTCGAGAACGAGCTACCCAACGAAGAACTAAACAATGGCGAAACCTTGAACCAAGATCAAGAGGTTCACGAAAACCAAGAAGCAACAGCGCAACAAGACGAGCAATTAGTCGATGAATACAAAGATAAATTTGTCCGTCTCTACGCTGAGTTCGATAATTACAGACGCAGAACCAACGAAGAAAAATTAGCTTTAATTGCAACGGCAGGCAAAGATGTCATCAATTCCATGTTGCCTGTTCTCGATAATTTTGAGCGCGCCATAGCCACCAACGAAAATCTAGAAGATTTAGCAGCGATCAAAGAAGGATTCAACCTGATCTTTAATCAGTTTAAGGGAATTCTAGAAGCAAAAGGCTTAAAGCCAATGGAAGCCAAAGGTTTGCCATTTGACAGTGACCTCCACGAGGCTATTGCCAATATTCCGGCACCAGAAGAGGCTTTGAAAGGTAAAGTAATTGATGATGTAGAAAAGGGTTATTACCTCAATGACAAAGTGTTGCGCTTTGCAAAAGTTGTCGTTGGTCAATAAATAAAACATGAGTAACAAGCGCGATTATTACGAAGTACTAGGGGTTTCCAAAAATGCCGATGAGTCAGAAATCAAGAAGGCTTATCGCAAACTCGCCCTCAAGTATCACCCGGATAAAAACCCCGACGATGCCAGTGCAGAAGAAAAGTTCAAAGAAGCTGCCGAGGCCTATGAGGTCTTGAGTAACGCCGAAAAGAAAGCGCAGTACGACCGCTTCGGCCACGCCGGAATGGGAGGCGCAGGTGGTTTCGGTGGCGGCATGAACATGGACGACATCTTCTCCCAATTTGGCGATATCTTCGGAGGGGCCTTCGGCGGAAGCTTCGGCGGCAGCCGGGGTGGTTCGCGCGTTGTGAAGGGCACCAATTTGCGTGTCAAAATGAAACTCACCCTCGAAGAAATTTCTGGTGGGGTCAAGAAAAAAATCAAGGTCAATAAATTGGTTCAGGCCGAGGGCGTGACCTATAAAAATTGCCCCACTTGCCAGGGTACGGGTCGCATTACCCGTGTAGCACAGACTTTTTTGGGCGCCATGCAAACGCAATCTGCGTGTCATGTGTGTCAGGGTGCGGGTAAAACCGTTGAGTCTAAGCCTGCCGATGCCGATGCGCAAGGCCTTAAAAAACAAGAAGAAATCATCGAAATTGAAATTCCTGCAGGTGTAGAAGAAGGCATGCAACTCAGTGTGCGCGGCAAAGGAAATGCAGGGCCTTTCAATGGTGCTCCCGGCGACCTCATTGTCGTGATCGAAGAAATCGCCCACGACGAGCTGCGCCGAGAAGGAGAAAACTTACACTACGACGCCTATCTTCATTTTACAGATGCTGTTCTGGGTGCCTCTATCGAGGTACCAACGGTTGGCGGTAAGGTTAAAATCAAAGTAGATGCCGGCACTCAAAGTGGCAAGGTACTGCGCTTGCGAGGCAAAGGTTTGCCTAATGTACAACGCTACGGTACCGGCGACCTCTTCGTGCACTTGCACATCTATACCCCGACAAACGTCAGTAAAGAAGAGCGCGAGTTACTCGAAAAACTCCGCGATTCTGAAAACTTTGATCCTTACAAAGCGCAGAAAGACAAAGGCTTCTTTAGCCGTATGCGCGACATCTTTAGCTAATGGAATTCTTAGCGTCAGCAAATCAAGGCCGCAATTCAATATGGCATTATGTTGGCGGCATTGCTGTGCTGATCTTCTTGTTTATTCTCGGTGGTTTACCGTTGCTGTTTGATGCACATTCCCGATTCCCGGAACTTGAATTCGACCTAGAAAACCCCGCATTCATTGAGGCTTATGGTTCCACTCGTTTGCTCGTAGGAGAGCTGCTCTCGTTCCTTTTTGCCTGTATCGGATTTGTGCTTTACCTGCGCTATGCGCACAAGCGCCCGCTTCGCTCAATTTTTACTGCAGCTCCAAGTTTCAGGTGGCAGCGCTTTTGGGGTTTTGGTCTTCTCTTATTTATGGCAGTAGGTCTCTTGAGTTTTCTCGAGGTCTGGATAAGCGGAGGGTTGGCTGCTGTGCAATGGAATTTCAAGCCCCATATTTTTTGGCCCTTATTCTTCTTTTCTCTTTTGCTCATCCCTTTTCAAGCAGGCATTGAAGAGTTGGTTTTTCGGGTTTATGCCCTGCAAGGATTATACCTGCGAACCAAAAGCGCTTGGCTGAGTATTGTCCTGAGTGCCGCTATGTTTGCTATCATGCACATCTCCAATCCAGAAATTAGTGAGCTGGGCCCAGGGCTTTTGCTTTATTATTTCATGGCAGGTCTTTTTCTTGCATTGCTTGCTGTTCAAGACGATGGCCTAGAACTCGCATTGGCTTTTCATATTTTCAACAACCTATTTGGCGCTTTTGTGGTCTCTAGTGACTGGCAGGCTTTTCATACTGAAGCACTGTTCATCGACCACAGAGGGCCGGGTTCTTTATTCGTTCAATTAACGACCGGATTTTTCATTTTTGCAGGTCTTTATCTGGCACTGTCTAAAAAATTCAACTGGAAGCCCCTGAAGTCGTTGCGCTAGTCTAAATTTTTTTTAGCTTTAAATCATGATTAAAGTCGCGCAAATCAGTAAGTCTTATCAGCGCAAGTTGGTCCTAGACGATGTCAGTATAGAAGTCCCTAAAGGTCAGATTTTTGGCTTGTTAGGTCCGAATGGTGCCGGCAAGACCACCCTTATTCGCATGCTCAATCTAATGCTTTTTGCAGATGCTGGTCAGGTTTATTTTGATGGGCAATTGCTACAAGCCAGTCATTTACAGCATATCGGATACCTACCAGAAGAACGCGGCCTCTACAAAAACATGGAGGTGAGGGCTCATTTGCTCTTTTTAGCTCAATTAAGAGGCCTCAGTAAGGCGTCGGCAAGTAGCAATGTAGACCACTGGTTGCAGCATTTTGAAATCCAAGACTGGCGCCATAAGCGCATTGCCACGCTCTCCAAAGGAATGGCACAGAAGGTGCAGTTTATTGCGGCGCTCGTTCACCAGCCTCAATTACTCATTCTCGACGAACCACTTTCGGGCTTTGATCCACTCAATGTGGAGCTCATCATGAACGAAATCAAAGCGCTTAAAGCGCAGGGCACCACCATCATTTTGTCTACGCACAACATGAAAAGCGTCGATGAAATCTGCGACCAAGCTGCTTTATTGCATCAAGGTAAATTATTGGCTCAAGATAGCATCATGAACTTGCGTCAAACCCATGCTAAAGGTCAAATTTTTGTGCGTTTCAAGGGTAATATGCTCAGTTTTGCCAATGCCCTCTGGACTGACTTCACCTTGCTTTCTCAGCACGAGCGCGCAGAAGGGTTGTTTGAATGCACGCTCCAAATTCGAGGCGAGCACACGGTCAATGACCTCATGCGCAGCCTTCAAGACCACGTTGCTGTAGAGCACATCGAACACTTGCTGCCTTCTATGCAAGAAGTTTTTATCGATCTCATTACCCAAAAAGAAATCCAAAATGTCTAAGTTTTTGCTTCTCACCCAACGCGAAATCCAAGAAAGACTTGGTCAAAAAGGTTTTTGGTACATGCTCGTCTTGGGTCCAATTGTCGTTTTACTCATTTTAGTTGCCATACTCAAGGCCGCCGACCAAGGCAAGCAAGAGCTCAAGGTACTCCTCGCAGATCCAGGGCAGATCATGGATCACCGGATCATGGCTCAAGAAGAAAAGAACATTCATTACTACTTCATCGATGACTACCTCGAATTAACAGAATTTGAGAAAGGAAAAGCGTATCAAGATTTCGACGTATTAGTTGAGCTCAATGAAAAGGTGCTCAATAACAAAAAATGCTTTGTTTTTTACCGCGACCAGCTTGGCTTAGATGCCCGTATGCAACTGAAGTTTCAAGTAGAAAAACGCATGGAAGAACTCATTGCCGAACAGCATTCCACCTTAACTGCGGAGGCATTTAACCAAATTAAACAAGGTTTCATGTTCGATTTTCGCGACCTCAAAGACCCCAAAAACGAGTCGAAAGAAGCCAACGCATGGGCTGGATTTGTGCTGGGTGCCTTTATCTTGTTTTTCGTGGGGCTCTACGGCATGACCATCTTCAGAGCTACTGTCCGAGAAAAAAGCAACCGCATCGTAGAGGTCTTGCTTGCGAGTGTGAGACCGCAGCAACTCATGCTCAGCAAAATTGCCGGAATTGGTTTGGTGGCGCTATTGCAATTATTGGGTTGGGCGCTTCTTCTAGGGCTGGGCCTTCTTGTCTTGCAACAAACCCTGTTTTTAGACGTGCTAGACCCTAGTAATTGGGCGCAGGGCGCGCCAGGTCGTCTCAATCCGCTGTCAGCGCTTGTGTTTGAGCAACTCAATTTGCCTTTTTTGTTGCTGCATTTCATTTTATTTTTTGCAGCGAGCTTTCTTTTTTATGGGTCGCTTTTCGCGGTGTTGGGCGCGCGCAGCGGCGCCGACGCCGACGGCCAGCAGTTTTTGCTGCCGCTGATTTTTTTGGTGTCCTTTGGCATTTTCGCAGGCATTTACAGCATCTACTTCCCCAACACGACACTTGCGCAAGTGCTGGCTTATTTGCCGTTTAGTGCACCAGTGTTGGCCTTTATTACTTTGGCTAAAGGAGCAACAGTTGCAGCTTACACGAGCGTTTTACTCAGTTTATTCGTGCTGTTGGCCAGCGCGCTGCTCTTACTTAGGTTAGCTGGTCGTTGGTACAAAAACTCCATTCTTAAGTTTTAAAAATGCGCAGGGCGGTCATCGATCTTGGAACCAACACTTTTAATCTGCTGATCGCCGACACCCAAAGCCGTCAAATCTTATATCAAACCAAAGAAGGCGTGGCCCTCGGCATGGGCGGCATCAACGAAAAACGCATCAGTGATGAAGCCATGGCGCGCGCTTTTAAGGCGCTGCGTCAGTTTAAGACGCATTGCACGCAATGGCAAGTTGAAGATATCCAAGCCATAGGCACTTCTGCGCTCCGCGACGCTACCAATGCGCAAGAGTTATTGTGTAAAGTACAAGATGAACTTCAATTTTCTATAGAAATCATAACAGGGCAGCGCGAAGCCGAATTGATCTACAAAGGAGTTCGCCTTACCCATGAATTTGTAAAACCTGCACTCATCATGGATATCGGCGGTGGTTCCACTGAATTCATTGCCGCCGACCACCAGGGTCCATTTGTGGCGCATTCATTTGACATCGGGGTCTCGCGTCTTTTTCAGGCTTTCGATTTTTCAGATCCATTTTCCGATGCCGATATTCATAAAGTAGAAGCTTTCTTAGATCAAAAATGCGGGGCTTTTTTCAAACAAAAGTTACCTCATGTGTTGATCGGTTCTTCCGGAAGTTTTGAAACATTTTATGAGTTAATGGAAGAAAGTATTTTTGATTCGAAAAGCCATGCTATTGAGGTAGATCACAAGCGATTCACACACATTCTCGAACAAATAATTGCCTCTACTCAGGCAGAGCGCGACCAAAACCCGCACATCATCGCCATCCGAAAAAAGATGGCGCCCCTTGCCGCAATCAAAACCCGTTGGGTACTGCGTCAGGCCCAAATCAGTCAAATCTTGATTTCGCCTTACTCGCTAAAAGAAGGCGTCTTATTCGGTTCCTTATGAACAAAACCTTACTTTTCTGCTGCTTATTTTGCACTACTTGGCTCAGCGCGCAAAGGCAATACCACATTGATCATTACCTATTAGATATGCGCATTGCGCATGGTTTTGAATTCATTGAGTTGACGCAATCTGTTCATATCCAATTTACCGATACGTGCTCAGTATTGCAACTCGATTTAGGTGGTCCGCTTGATAACGGTTTGGGCATGAAGGTTCAAAAAGTAGTCGCTCCCCATCAAGCACTCATTTGGCAGCAAAATACCGAAGAACTGCTCATTTCACTTTCCAAAGTATTTCAGAAAGGCGAGACCTTGACCCTAGGAATTGAACTCAAAGGCAAGCCCCGCGATGGCCTCATTATCAGCGAGAACAAATACAAAGAACCCACCATCTTTGCCGACAACTGGCCCAATCGGGCGCATTATTGGTATGCCTGCAAAGACCATCCGTCCAATAAAGCGACTTACACCTTTATGGTAGAAGCACCGCAAACTTATGAAGTAGTAGCTAACGGGATTCTAGTTTCTAAAACACCAGTAAAAGAGCGCAATTCAATGGTTTGGAATTTTTCCATCAATGACCCTATTCCTACAAAAGTAGCTGTTATTGGCATCGCTGATTTTGCAAGTCGCCACTACGCAGCTAGTAATGACATTTCCATGCAAGGATTTGCGTATCCGCAAGACAGCATTCGGGCCCTGGCCTCCTTTGAAGTAGCGCCAACGATTTTGGAATTCTATCAAACTTTAGTAGGGCCTTATCCGTTTGCTGAACTCAATCATGTGCAATCTACCACGCGCTACGGCGGCATGGAAAACGCAGGTTGTATCTTCTATGATGAAAACTCCTTGAATGCCGATTTGCGCAGCACCCACCTCATTGCCCACGAGGTAGCGCATCAATGGTTTGGTAATGCGGTCAGTGAAGCAGATTGGCAACATCTCTGGCTCAGCGAGGGCTTCGCTACTTACCTGACCAATATGTACATCGAAACCTTTGAAGGCCAAAAAGCTTTTTATAAACAGCTGCAAAGTGATCGCATTCGGGTTGCTAATTTATACAACAACGGATTTCATCAGGCACTTGTCGATTCCCTCACGCCAAGCTTAGTGGATCGCCTCAATGCCAATGCGTATCAAAAAGGTGCTTGGGTTTTGCATATGCTTCGCCACGAAATGGGCGATTCCTTATTCAAATTGGGCCTGCAACAATTCTACACGACCTACCAATACCAAAACGCTACTTCTCAAGATTTTGCGCACCTCATGGACAGCCTCAGCTCTAAAGATTTGGCGCCATTTTTCAATCAATGGTTGTATCAAGTAGGGCACCCGCAACTGAAAACACGCTATTTCATGAAGAAGGGTATTTGGTATTTTGAAATCATACAAGTACAAAAAGCACTCTTTTCGTTTAGCATTCAATTGAGCTTGAGTTCAGATGGTGGATCACAAGACTTGATTGAATTTCAGGTCAGTGAGCGCAAGCATCAATTTGAAATTCCAAGAGAACTCACCGGACATCAAGTTCAAATCACGATAGATCCGCACATGCATTTGTTATTCGAGCCGGTATATTAAATCCCTTTTCTCAATTTAGAACATGTTCTAAATTAATTTCTAGATGGGTTTGTTTTTTTGGGTTTACTTACTTTTACTTTAATAACCTAATGCTCATTATATTGTTATGAAAAATTCACTCTCCATTCTTTTTGTTCTTATTTCAACTTTTGCAAGTGCTCAACTTACTAATGGCTTAATTGCTTTGTTTCCTTTTGATCAGAACTATAACGACCTCAGTTCAAATCAAATCTTACTCAATCCAATAGGAACTAACTTTACTTCAGATAGATCAGGGGTTCCAGGGCAGGGGCTAGCGCTTGGTAATCAAAATTATATCACTTTTGCAGATCCTTCGATTAAAGTGCAATTACCAATAACAATGTCTGTTTGGGTAAATATTCAGTCATTCTCTACTTTCAATACCATCTTAATGAGTGATAACGTGTACAATAATTATTATGGTTATTGGATGAATATTGCAGCAACTACAGGGCAAGTAGGTGTTCACATCGCAGGGGGGTTAGGTGGCGCGAATGCAGCAAACCGTCGAACGTTTCTTACTAATAATGGATTGACCCTCAATACATGGCATCATATTGTGGCCGTTATCAACGGTGCTCAAGATATGCAGGTCTACATCGACTGTCAATTACAAAGCGGTACTTATTCTGGCACTGGTTCTACAAATATTTCATATTCTAACGCAGATTCCGGAATCGGCTATTACATCGGAAATTCAACGAATACAAACGGGGCCTTTTTGCAAGGAAGCATGGATCAATTTGGTATTTGGGATCGAATTCTTACGCCAGCAGAAATTTTAAGTCTTTGCGACAAGTCAAATACCTTGTCAATAGATGAGAAGGATTTTCAAATGAGTTTCTCGCCCAATCCATTCAGCGATGAAGTGGTTCTTACTTGCACTCAACCAGGTGTCTACTCCATTTTTGATCTACAAGGTAAATTGCTGCAAAGTGGCACCGTAGACGGTCAGGGGCAACAGCACCTTGATCTTTCACATTTGCGTTCAGGCAGCTATTTGTTTGAGCTCTCCCAAAATGGAAGCGTTCAAGCCAAGCAAATTATCAAACTATAAAATTTATTGGTAATCTGAGTCGTCAAAAGACTTTGAGCTGTCTGCTACCATAGACTTAATCACCATGATTTCGTCTTCGTTGAGGTAGCGCCATTGGCCCACCGGAAGATCGAGCTTGATATTCATGATGCGAATGCGCTTAAGGGTCGCTACGCGGTAATCAAAGAATTCGCACATGCGGCGGATTTGGCGATTGAGCCCTTGTGTCAAGACAATTCGAAAGGTAAAGGCATCGATTTGGCGAACGTCGCAACGGCGGGTCTTGGTGCCTAAAATAGGAACGCCTTGGCCCATTTTGCGAATGAAATCAGGAGTAATGCGTTTGTTGACGCGCACTACATATTCTTTTTCGTGGTTGTTGCGCGCACGCAGTATTTTATTGACAATATCGCCGTCGTTTGTCAAGAAGATGAGCCCTTCACTGGGTTTGTCTAGTCGTCCAATCGGAAAAATACGTTTTGGGTGATTGATGTAATCAATGATGTTGTCTTTTTCACGGACATGATCCGTGGTACAGACAATTCCGACAGGTTTGTTGAAAGCAATATAGATGAAATCTTCTTGCGGCGCGCCTACAGGTTCGTCGTCTACGGTGACGACATCTCCGGGCATAACTTTAGTGCCCATCTCAGGAACTTTTCCATTGATCTTGACCCTTCCGCGTTCGATGAGTTGGTCAGCTGCTCGGCGAGAGCAATAGCCAACTTCACTGAGGTATTTGTTGATCCGGATGCCTTCTGTTTGGTCCATTCCTGTTTGATTCGGTGGCAAAGGTACTTAGAAAAAAATTGTAATTTAACGCCATGCTCAGCCAAAGGTTCGTATACCTCTTTGTTTTGGTTTATTTGTTGCCACTGCGGCTGCTTTCTCAAGAGGTGCCATTGGACAATCGGACGCAAGAAGTCACTGAAGTAGTTGTCAATAATGGCAATCAAGCAGCTTTAGGACAACTTTTGCTGCGCACCATGGAAGTACAAAGCATAGCTATTGATAGCGCTCAAGCTTATTTCGAATTGCGGAGTTTTTTAGAAACCCAACAAATCGAGCTCGTGGAGGCCTATTTTCAGCTGAAGCAAGGCGCCTTCGGACCACTCCAGTCTACGCTCAAAACAGGTCGCTTTGCGTTGTTTCCCTATGAAAACAGGTATTTCACCTCACATGCCACGGCCAATGCGCTGCTAGAATTCAATTTGAGTGAGCCCAACCCATTATTTCCTTATTCTCCCTTCAATGTTGGCAAGAGGCCGCAAAAATTCTTTCGTTTTGTGGTCGCCGACTCCGTGCTGTCCAGTAGCGCTGATACCCTATTAGAAATCAAGTTTTTTCCTAAAAAGGCAGATGGCACCTCCTTTAGCGGAACGGCTTGGCTCAATCCGCAAACACAAGAGCTCGTACAGGTATTTTTGAATTGTCAGCACTGCGCCCAACAGCCTTTTGTAGCGCTTTTTGAATCTGATAGCCTTCAACAAATCGATTTTCAACTGCAATGTGCTTTTGACCCCAAAAAAGATGGTGCGGCACTCACACACTTAAAAGCATTTTATGACATCACGTATTTAAGTAGGGTTCGGCAAGAGAACAGCAGTTTAAAGCATTATCATGGCGAGGCGAGTATCCAGGTTTACAAAGACCAAACCAACACAATGCAGCCTCATTTTGATTTTTTACCGGGGGTCGATATCTACAGGAAAATCATGGCTTTTCCATACGCTGCAGCATTCTGGGCCAACAATCCAGCGCCTTTCCCTGCTGAACAACAGGCGCTGAGAAATCAATTTTTTTATCAAAAAGCGACCATTTCCAATCAATTGATCGCCGAGCGCAGCATTCGCCACAACAGAATTTTTGAGCATCCTTTTATACCGTGGTCGTCTCAACGGGTTCTCTTGCGCGAAGAGTTGCCAGAAAACTTGGGGCAGGCCAATAAGCAAAGCGCAGATATTTCGCCGGTCTATCGCTTAGAGGTGCAATTGTTCTACGATCTACTCCAAACTAAAGACAGCACTTTTTTACTTACAAATTGTGTCATTGACCCGTATCAAACCTACTACAAACTGAGCGTCGATGCCACCGTAAATTGCTTTATCAACATGTATTTTGACTTATGCGAAATTGAACGTCGTGCGTTTGACGCTAAGTGTAGAAAAGAACCATTGGATCAGGCGCATATTGAAGAACGCTACAAAGAAGCCCAACAAAATTTGGATGCCGTTCTAACTGATTTTTTAACTCAGGTAGACCGCGGTCAAAACCGCAAGGCAATGCTCAAATGGTCGGCCTACATTGCGTCTGAACTGGGCATAGACAACGTGGCTTTGTTTGCCTTGTACCCATGAAGTGCACTTAATTCCTAAAAACCGATGCGGGCTCTAGTTTGGTGATGCGGCGAATTGCGAACAGCGTTCCTGAAATACTGATAACGGCCGTAATGACGAAAAAGCCGAATTTGATTGCTGGCGAAAAGGTAAAGAGCGTGCCGGCATTGGCAATTCCATTTCTGAAGCCTTCGATCAAAGCATAACCAATTAAAAAACCAACAATGGCGTAGAGTGTGGCTTGCATCAGGATGAGCTTTCTGATGTAGCCGTTGGTAGCACCAATAGCTTTGAGTGTGCCGTAGTCTTTGATGCGGTCAATAGCGGCAGAGTAGAGGGTGAGCCCAATGATGATAAAGCCCGAAATGAGCGCAAAAATGATGAGCGTCCCGAAAGAAAAGGCAATACCGCTCGATTTGAGAACGGTCAGGATGGTTTGGTTTTTGAATTCAGTGGGCATCCAGGCCTTGACACCCGGAATATTGGCGTTGATTGATTGCACGACCTTTTCCATGTTTTGGGTCTTGTCGACTTCTACTAGGAACGCAGAGGTTTTTGAACCCGAAACGTTTCCTAAGAAACGCGCGCGGTCTATTGTGGTGTAGGAAATGAGGCCGCCGCCAAAAGAGCGTGCACCTTTTGTAAGTGCGGCAATGCGCACTTGTTTGTTGTTGAGTTCAAAGTAGTCGCCTTTTTGGGGGTTGCCCAAGGCTTTGGCATCAAAGAAGTCTACCGAAACAGCGCCGTCTGAGATGAGGTCTTGAGGCGCTCCGTCAAAGAAAATTCCTTGTTGAATACCATTGAACTCAGGGAGCTCTACACCTACAATGCTGAGGCCCGCTGCGGTGCCGTCTGGGAAGCGTGCAGCGCCACTTGCAATCACAAACTGATGCGCTTTTTTGATGTGTGGCAAGCTTTCCATTTCAAAACCCAAGCGCACGTCAATAGGGGCCAGCGCATTGACGTTCTCGGTTTTGTTGTCGGTAACCCAGATGTAGCCATCATTGACACGCACAAAATAGCACATGGCGTTGGTCAAGAAGGTGAATATACCGGTTTGCTGCCCAACTAAAAAGATAGAAATGATGACGCCAAACAAGGCGCCAATGCTCTTGGGCTTGTCGAATTTGATGAATTTAAGGGCGGTGCGCAGTAATTGCATGGCTTACAAAGAAATGATGCATTCTACTCTGCTGCCAATCAACACCGCTTCGGGTTGGTCTATGCGCACGCGCACTTCTCTGACACGGCGATCCTCCAGGTTGTCGGCGCGGTCATTGAAGATTGATTTTTTAGATAAAAACGGCGCGCAATAAACTACAGTTCCAGAGCTGAGTTTTTCTTTGGTACCTTGGATATTGATTTGAACGCGTTGGCCTTTTTTGACTTTCATGGCAAACAACTCATCGACTTCTGTGGTGGCCATGAGGTCGCCATCAGGTGCAAAATCTCCGAGCTTAGCGCCAATGGCAACTGCTTGCCCTAACTTGACATCCCAGTTCAAGACCATGCCGTCTGCTGGCGCGTAAATATTCTTTTTGTCCAGGAGTTTTTGTGCGTAATTGCGTTCGGTCTGTACTTCTCCGATAGAAGCCTGCGCCTCGGCCAAATCTGCCTTGGCAATGGCGAGGTCTGCTCTTAGATTGTTGTAGATGCTTTCAGAGTCAAAAGCTGCTTTTTGCGTACCTGCTTGCGCATCGGCCAAGCGGCGATCGCGTTTGCGCTCGGTGTCGGCTAAGCTGATTTTGAGTTCGATGGCTGCAATTTTTGCTTCGAGGCTCTTGATGCGTTGCTGACGCGTGGCCAAACGGGCATCGCTTTGCTGAATTTGTGCGGCATCTACAGTTTGGTCTAAGGTGAGCAAGAGTGTGCCTTTTTTGACAAATTGACCTTCTTGTACATGAATTTGTAGCACCTTACCAGCACTCTCAGCGCCCAGCGGGCTAATTTTAGCTGCTGGCTCAATTCGGGCAACGCCAATGATCTGATCTATTTGGTCTACTTTATATTTTTCGACTTCGACTTTCTTTTCTTCCTTGCCACCACAAGAGTTGAGGGCTACAAACAGAACGATAGGGGTGATAATTTTCAAGTACATATCAATGAATGGATAATTTTTGTGAGAGGTCTTGTTTGGTGATTTCTTTGGCAAATCCGGCTTCTACTTCTATGATGCGGTCTGCGTATTGTATGAGTCGAGGGTCGTGGGTAACTACACACACGGCTTTGCCATTTCGGGCGAGGTTCACGAGCTCTTGCATGACCGTAGAAATAGAGCTGGCATCTAAGGACGCGGTGGGTTCGTCGCAAAGCACGAGCTGTGGGTCGGTGACTAAAGCACGGGCAATGGCCACGCGCTGTTGTTGACCGCCAGAAAGCTGTTTGGGTAAATTGCTTTTGCGGTCGAGCATGCCAACGAGTTCAAGGGCAGCTAACGCTTTTTGCTTGGCCTCTGCTCTCGGTATTTTCTTGAGCTGCAAGGGCATCATGACGTTGTCTAGGGCGTTGAGTGGCGCAATGAGGTTGAAACTCTGAAATACAAAGCCAATGGTATGCAAACGCAAAGCCGCTAGTTCTTTCTGATTGAGTTTATTCACAAACTGATCCTTGACCCAGAGCTGGCCATAAGATGGATAAATAACGCAGCCCAATAAAGAAAGCAGGGTGGTTTTGCCTGAGCCAGAAGGCCCAATAATGAGCAAGAGCTCACCTGCACGAATTTCTAAATCGACAGGCTGTAGCGCAACAATGGTTTGGTCGCCGACTTGGTATTCTTTGCCTACGCCGGCAAGCTTGGCTATCGGATTCATGAGAATTGAAGTAAGCGTTTGATCCAGTTCATTTTTACTGCCGTATATGGCGGATACTTCAAAGGTACTTCAAATAAGCTTGGCTTTTTGAAAACAGATTTCCGATGTGAGAATGTATCGAAACCTGCCTTACCATGATAGCTTCCTGTTCCGCTCTGGCCAACACCTCCAAAAGGCAAGTTCGGGTTGGTGATGTGCATGATGGCATCGTTGATGCAGCCGCCACCAAAAGAAAGTTGCCCTAGCCAAGCTGCTTGTTCGGCTTTGTCATTGGAAAACAAATAAGCCGACAACGGTTTTTCGTGGTCTTGTATATAGCTGAGTGCGTCCTCAATTTTGGTGTAAGGAAGCAAAGGAAGAATGGGGCCGAATATTTCTTCCTGCATCACGGCGTCGTTATAACTAACATCCTTGAGTAGGGTAGGAGAAATGCTGCGTTTTTCTCGATCAATTTTGCCGCCAAAAGCAATTTTATCTTTAACGAGGAGCTGCTCCAAGCGCGCTAAATTCCGTTCATTGATGATTTGCACGTAGTTGTTGTTCGCTACTGCATATTGATTGTTTTCGATTTCTTGTTGCAACAAAACCAAGCATTCGCGATAAATACTTTCATGAACAAACACGTAGTCAGGAGCAATACAGGTTTGCCCCGCATTCAAGAATTTAGCCCAAACTAGGCGCTTGATGGCCGTTGGCAGGTCGGCGCTAGGGCTTAAGATAGCAGGGCTCTTGCCACCGAGCTCAAGGGTAACAGGCGTGAGGTGCTTGGCAGCGGCTTGATATACGATGCGCCCAACGGCAGGGCTGCCCGTAAAAAAGATTTTGTCAAAGCGCTCGGCAAGCAGTGCGGTGGTTTCTGCTACGCCACCCAATGCCACGGTAAAAAGCCGCGGGTCAAAGTATTGTGCAACCAGTTCTGCCATGCACTGCGCGCTGTTGGCGGCAAGTTCAGAGGGCTTTAAAATAACGGTGTTGCCAGCTGACAGTGCAGCAATTGCGGGTGCAAAAGACAACTGAATAGGGTAGTTCCAGGCGCCAATCACCAAACATTGCCCATAAGGCTCTGCAAGGGTAAAAGATTTGCCAGGTAAATTGACCAAATTGGTCCTCACTTTCTGAGCTTTCATCCATTTAGGCAAAGCGCGCAATGCTTCATCGATGTCTTTGATCAAAATAGCAAATTCAGTCAGGAAAGCTTCGTGCTCAGACTTCTGAAAATCGGCATGCACTGCCGCGTAAATCTTGGCTTCGTTTTCTTGCAGTAGCTGCTTGAAGCGCTGCAAAGTACTTTTGCGTGCGGTGAGCGTTTTGGTATGTTGGGCCTTGAAATATTGGCGCTGCTTGGCAAGTAAATCGGTGAAGTGCATGTCTGAAAGTTTGTACTAAAGTTAAAACACCTCAAGTCTAAAAGGGTTTAAATTTTATATATTTGATAAAAAATAATTTATGAAAGCTACAAAAATCACCTACTGGGTCACTACCACCATTCTTTTTTTAATGGAAGGCCTCATGCCGGCACTTACTTCTCAATCCGAAATGGCTAAAGAAGGGATCGCTCATTTGGGCTACCCAGCTTATTTTGGTGTCGCACTTGCCATTTTTAAAGTGCTTGGTGCCCTTGTATTGATCATTCCGAAAATCCCGACCAAAATCAAAGATTGGGCCTACGGTTGTTTTGCCATCGAGTTTTTATTTGCAGCCATTAGCCACGGTGCAGTAGACGGCATCAATGGACAAACTTTCTTCCCTTTTGTTATTTTGGGAATTCTATTTTTATCTTACAACGCTTACCACAAACTACAGCAGCAGTAGGGCATGCAAGAACAGCCCAATAACCCGCTGCACGGCGTCAAGTTAGCAGATATGTTAGAATCCTTAGTCGAGAACTACGGCTGGGAGCACATGGCCTTCAAGGTCAATATCAATTGCTTCAAAATTGACCCATCGATAAAGTCGAGTTTGGTTTTTCTGCGCCGCACTGCCTGGGCTAGAAACAAAGTAGAGGCGCTGTATTTAGAAATGATGCGCAAGAAATGACGGCAATGAAAATTTTCAACACCATTTTTGTTGCCATCCTTCTGCTGTCTTTTCGTTCAGACAACCTGCCAACAGATTTTCAAGCACTTCTGACCCGCGCGCAAATGACTTTCGATGTGCCGCCTAAGCTTGTCATGCAAGAATGCATCGAGAACAGGCAGATGAACTACGAATACGCCCTCAAGCATCCCAAAAAGAAATTTGAAATCCGCTACGCCATTCGTCCGCTGGACCTCCAAATTGAAAAGCATAAAGAATGGGAAAAAAACAAAAAGCCTGGCGATATTTCCATTCACCCCAACAAGCTTTACAATCCCATGCTTCAGGCCACACTCCTGAACATCACTGGCGGCCAACTCCCCGAAATCAACGCCTTCGGTAAAGCTGCGGTAGCCAAAGAATTCAACGCAGATTGGGGTGCAACTGCATTCGTTAGCCTCGACAAAGAATTTGGCCAAGACTACAAGTATTGCCTCGTCGTAGCCTTGCACAAAGAAAACGTTGCAGACGCCTACATCTTCTATTTAGCCAACGACCGCAATGTGATTCTCAAAAATATGGAGACAGCATTCCATGCGTTGAGGTTTAAGTGATCAGTAATACCATGCAAATCAAAACTAAAGATTCAAATATTGAGGTAATCAACTCAAATGACGCTCAGGGCACCCGTGGTCAAACTACCATCATTATTAATCAGGAGTCTAAAAAAGGATGTGGCTGCCTAGCTGGTTTTCTTTCAGGTATTGCGCTCGTTTTTGGCATCATTATCTTGCTGGCGTTTATATTTTTTATAGCCTTAGCTTATGGCTAATTAGGATTTTCTTATTGTCCAAATATGTAGTAGTGTTCTGCTTTCTTTGCCCCGCATTTTGGTTTCTGAAAGGCTCAGTTCACTTAATTCATGTAAAATAAGTGAATAGAGCGGTGTTTTACATATTACTTAGATTTTCTTAAAAATAAATACTTACTTTTGACGTTAGTAACGCAAAACGATATGAATGATCAAATCTTTTAGCGATAAAGAAACAGAAAAGGTATGGAACGCAAACTAAAAAACATACATCCCGGCGAAATCTTACAAGAAGAATTCTTGCTACCAATGCAAATTTCCGCTTACCGATTGGCAAAAGAAACCTTTTTGCCTCAAACACGCATTTCAGAGATTATCAAAGGCCGAAGAAGAATTACTGCAGACACCGCCTTGCGCTTTGCTAAGTTTTTTGGCACGAGCGCAAAGTTTTGGCTTGGCCTACAAGATGACTACGATTTAGAGGAGGAGAAGTCATTGAAATCAAGAGAATTCACAAGCATTAAGCCCTACAGCGTGGCAAATGCTTTATAAGTTTAAGATTTACAACCCCAACTTCTTATATCCCTCAAAAACCTTTGATGTTTCAAAGTAAAAGGTCTTCTTTTTGCCGTCTAATTTGACATTCATTTGGTCGCAGAGGTGGCGCTTTTCTTCTGTAATGCTTTGTTCGAGTAATTGCGCGTCGATCATGGTCAGAATAAAATACTCTTCTTCTACTTGAATCACGGGCCAAGCAGTAGCACAAGTTTGGCCGTCGCCATTTTTGACGATGGAATTGAGTAGGCCAAATTGTATTGTTTTGTATTTGGCCGCATTGATGGTGTCGCCCACAATTTTATAGGTCTGGCGCAAAATTTTATGTGCCAACATATTGGTGTAATCGATGCTGAGCATTTGTTTAGTGGTCGAAATGATATCCGAATAAGCGCTTTTCTCCATCTGGCTATACATGGCTTTTTTCAGGCTATCGAGTTCCCGTATTTTTCTAGATGCCACCCGAAACTGCTCGCTTTCGATAAAACTGTAACGAAAAGCCAAATAATCGATATCGGTTTGGCCGTTTTCAAGTTGCTGAACCGTTTTACTAAAATCGTCGTCAAATGAAGGTACAATTACTTGTGGTTGCACTTGTCCAAAAGAAAACGTTGTCTTAAAAGTGAGCAGGAGCAGGCCTAAAAAGCGAAGGTTGAAGCGGAGCAATTTTACTGTCATCTGATTGATTTTGTATAAATTTAGTCAAAAACTGTTAGTACGGATTGCTGTCGCGTATAGGCAATAACGCAGCGATTCAATTTCCAACCTTAGCAGGCTTGTAGTAGCTCCAAGCAAAATTCTTCAAATCAACAACGCAGGCTATTTCGGTATTTTCTATTAAAATATTTCTAATTGCCCATTGATGTAGGCTATTGCGGTCGAGTCAAGAACATATAGGCTATGTTCAATAACCTTGCACTTATAATCTGATCAACACCAATACCTGCTGCAGCTCAGTTTCATTCACCGCACATCGTAGCATAGATGTATCGATGCTGCGTATTGCTTTTTTGATTTCCTCATCTATAAATGGATTTATTCCTCTTGAAATCCTGATATCCAATAGCTCCAAATTTGAATTGACAAAAAATGAAGCGATCAACAATCCTTGCGCATGAAATACTTCGTCTACCGAATTGATATTTTCTAATACCGTGATGTTTATGGCAGCAAAGCAAGTAGAATCGATCTGATAAAAGGGCCTGAAATGAAGTATTCTTTCTCCCTTTAAATTAAAATAGTGAATGCTATCTACTGTAGACGCTTGCGAATAGAATATTTTTTGTTCTAAAATACCATCGGTGTCATATTCCAAGCAGGGTCCTTTGCGCTGCTGACAATTGCTGCTATTTTCTAAAACCTTCAAATCTATTTGTTGCGCATGGAATTCAAAGCAAAGACTAAAGAGAATGAGAAAAAGATTGATTTTCATTTGATTTGCATTTGCACTGGTTTGGAAACTTAACGGAATTTGGATGGGAAAATAACGTGAATGCATCAAATTCAAAGGAAAATTGCGACAATTAGTTGGTAAGGCTTTTGAAAATGCTTATTCAATAAATTTCCGAATCAAATAATTAACCTCCACGATGTAACACAGAATAAAAAGCAACGCAATTATTCTGAAGAACCGGTTTTTAATTTTCTCCCGAAGAAAAAAGTAAAAAAACACCGCGAAAAAGCACAATGTAATAAGCAGTACATAGCCAGTCAGATAAAAAAGAAAGCCTTCGGTAGCATAACCTATCAAAAACAGGATCAAACCAGGTACAGTAAAAAGTAAGAAGTAGCTGATGATTTGCAGCAGCATGGACAATTTCTTCATTAAAAAATTTTGTTTGATTTTCATATGCTGCTTTTGCTAAGCTAAAGTTATAAAAATCAATTTAGTACGTTTGTGAAATCTAGAAAGAGCTAAAAAGAAAAAATTCACTCATATTTCTTGCAAAAGAATAGCTAGCCAACATGAAAACAAAATTGATATTCGGAATTTTATTTCTTTCGCTTTCCGCAGATTATCTGTGTCAAAACCAAGAACTGCGCATCTTTTTTGAGGAGGGCATTCCAGAACAAAAGGCAGCTTTATGCGGTGTGTATTTTCATGGTGACAAGCGCACGCCATATTTGATTTACTCAAACAATGGCACTCATGATCTTTTTCAAGCGGCTCAAGATGTGGTAGTTATTCAGTACTTCAAGTTATACAATGTGGAAAATGAAGATATTTCGAATCAAATACAACTCATAGATGAACGAAAAATACATACCGGAATATTTTCCGAAAACAACCTGGAATTAAACTATTACATTGAGTCATGTTATTGAGGGTCTTCTTAATAAATTATTAGCTTTATATAAATGATATTCCTTAAGAACTCAAACAGATACGTTGTTTCTTTATCAGTGATAAATCTTGTTTTATTGCTGATGTATGCAGGTTTTGTGAGATTTAGAATTGAAAATCTGATGCAAATCATGCACAAGTACAATGAGCCATTTAGTATTCCTTACCTGATCAAATGGCTCGGTCATGAGCTTGTCATCTCCCTATTGGGCTTGCTTTCATTGTTTGGGCTCTTGTTTTGGAGAAAGCGTGAGCTATTTTTCTTTTTGACGCTCTCTTATTTTACTACGGTCCTGACAATTGTGGTTTTAGCACCCTCGTTGAGCGCCATGTATTTTGTTAAACTCATTTTGTGTTTGGCAGCCCTCTGGATAATTATCTTTAAAGATGTTTATGCGGTGTATGCAAACAAACCGTTCTTGAAGTTGATATTCCTATTTTGTGGTGTAATCATTTATACCATGTGGCTAATTCTATCGGTGTTATATCACTTTGGTAATGGCAGTTAGCTTTACTCAAATTCCGTTTTAAATAATGAACAGTTCTTACATTCTCAAAATACAGACTGACGAGCAAAATTTTAATTTGTTGAACGATTTATTCGAATACACAACAAGTTCAAAAGAGGCAGTTTGGGAGTATGGCCTAGAAGAAGATGCAGCGGGCTTCGCAAATGTGCTTTGCCATCTTATCGATTTATTGGAGTCTAAGCAGCAGCAATTGGTTCAACATGGATTTGATTTTGATGAGGTATCGATTTGGTATTTGTATGAATACAGCGGCCAATGCAATATGGAATTTGAACCACAAGATTTAAAAAGACTAGGCAATTTAGGTGTCAGGTTGTGCATCAGTTGTTGGGAGGGAGTGATTTCATGCAAGGAAATAAAGGCACTAATGAGTCAAGTTCAAACGCTTGAGGTAGATGCTGTTTTTGGTAAAAAGCACGTGGCTTACCAAATCGAAAAGGAACAGCAATTCCTTCTACTGACGAGAGAGAGCAAATCTCTAACCTTGATTCCTTACCCAACCTTTCGCTTGTCATTTTCATCTCAGCCAGACCAATGTGTTGTTTTGGTTACCGGCACGTTGTCTGTAGTTTGGAAGGCCTTCATGTATAGCATCTACCTTCTTTTGCTGGTAGCAAGTGTTTATGAATGGTTGCACGCGCCGTCAGGGATCTCCAAATTCATACTCATTGGAAAAATAATTGCTTCCTTTGGCATACTCCAACTCTTGGTGTTTGGGTATCATTTCTCCGAGGTTAAAAATGTAAAGCAATGGTTATTGAGGCAGCACGGAGCGGTATGCAAAAACTAGACAAGAAATTGAAGTGATGAACAAACTTTTTGAACTTATTTTCTGGCTCAAAATATTTCTGTCACCTTTTGTGTTGCTGAATGTGATTGGTTTCATCATTTATTTGAGTGATGACAATTTATGGTGGGTTTGGCTTGCGTTAGGAGCCTTTGGCTCTGTATTGGGAATTTATTGGGCAGAACATGTGCGCAAAAAACAAGGTGCCACAGAATTTATGGCTCAGGTATTTCAGGCAAATGACATCAAGACTTACGATGAAATTGTTGGGGGTGAAGAGTCAGCCGACTAAACATTTCCTCCCAACTCTTGTTACAATTTTAAATCTCCACACATGCGCAAAAGCGGTTATGTATTCACGCCTTATCAAGCACCAGAGCTCTCTGACTTCGAGCGCTTGTTTGATATTTTTAGCGAACTCATTGTGCATACTTCGGGCGATGTAGATGAAGCGCTGGAGTGGCTCAATGTCTTGGATAAGGAATACAGCCTGACCAACGACAAATACACCATGGACGACTTCATCGAGGACCTCAAGAAAAAGGGGTATTTGCGCGAAGAAATTTTGCCGGACGGCAAGGGTCAGATGAGCGTAACGGCCAAGACCGAACGCATATTGCGCAAAAATGCGATGGAGCAAATCTTTGGGAATATCCGCAAGAGTGGGCGAGGGCAGCACAAATCCAAAAAGAGTGGCTTGGGCGACGAAGCTACCGGTGAGTTTAGAGATTTTCAGTTTGGCGATGCACTCGAAAATATATCTATTACGGAGAGCTTAAAAAACGCGCAGATCAATCATGGCGTAGGGGAGTTCCGGCTGACCGAACAAGACTTAGTGGTCGAGGATACCCACCACCAATCGCAGATGAGTACGGTACTCATGATAGATATTAGCCACAGCATGATCCTCTACGGCGAAGACCGCATTACGCCTGCCAAAAAAGTAGCCATGGCGCTGGCAGAGCTCATTACCACGAGTTATCCGAAAGATACCCTAGACGTGATTGTCTTTGGCAACGACGCCTGGCCAATTAGCATCAAAGATTTGCCGTATTTGAACGTTGGGCCCTACCACACCAACACGGTTGCTGGCCTAGAGCTCGCTATGGATATCTTGCGCAGAAAACGCAATACCAATAAGCAAATTTTCATGATCACCGACGGCAAGCCGAGTTGTTTGCGCTTGCCAGATGGGCAGTATTACAAAAACAGCAATGGCCTAGATGATTACATCGTAGACAAATGCTACACCATGGCGGCGCAAGCCCGCAAAATGCACATCCCGATAACAACCTTCATGATTGCCCAAGATCCGTATTTGCAGCATTTTGTGGACGAATTCACGAAGTCCAACAAAGGGAAAGCCTTTTTTACCGGATTGAAAGGCTTAGGTGAAATGATTTTCCACGACTACGAAACCAATCGTAAAAAACGAATGAACTGATATGATAGACACCAACATCCATACGCTCGGCGCTTTAAAAGCGGCTGGCTACACGTCCAAAAGCATCAAAACCGAACTCCGCGACAACCTCATTGCGGCGCTCAAAGCTGGCAAGCCAAGTTTTCCGTCGATGCACGGCTATGAGCATACAGTAGTTCCGCAACTCGAGCGCGCCATTCTCTCCAAGCACAATATCAACTTGCTGGGCTTGCGCGGCCAAGGCAAAACGCGCATTGCGCGGCTCATGATCCATTTACTAGACGAATACATCCCGGTGGTGGCGGGCAGCGAAATCAACGACGACCCGTTGGCGCCCATTAGCCGTTACGCCAAAGACCTCATTGCCGAACACGCCGACAACACACCCATTACTTGGCTTCATCGCTCTGAGCGCTTCTACGAAAAACTCGCCACACCAGACGTCACGATCGCCGATCTCATTGGTGACATCGACCCTATTAAAGCAGCTAACCTCAAGCTCAATTACGCCGACGAACGTGTGTTGCACTTCGGCATGATACCCCGTGCGCACCGTTGTTTGTTTGTCATCAATGAGTTGCCAGACCTTCAAGCACGTATTCAAGTAGCGCTATTTAACATATTGGAAGAAGGTGACATACAAATTCGTGGCTTCAAGTTGCGCTTGCCTTTAGACCTCCAGTTTATTTTTACGGCCAACCCCGAAGACTACACCAACCGCGGCAGCATCGTGACGCCACTCAAAGACCGCATTGGTTCTCAAATTCTGACGCACTACGCCGCCGACGTAAAGACCGCCAAGCAAATTACCGCCCAAGAAGCCCAAAAACTAGAAAACCGCATTTGCGAGGTGCACGTCCCCGAATTGGCCAAAGATATCTTAGAGCAAATTGCTTTTGAAGCGCGCAACAGCGAATACGTCGATGCCAAAAGTGGCGTGAGCGCGCGCATGAGCATCACCGCCTACGAAAACCTCATCAGCACTGCCGAGCGCCGCGCCTTACTCAACAACGAGCAAAGTACGACCGTTCGCTTCTCCGACCTCATGGGCATGATTCCTTCCATTACTGGAAAGGTAGAGTTGGTCTATGAAGGCGAGCAAGAAGGCTCTTCTTTTGTGGCCAATCAGCTCATTAGTGAGGCCACCAAAACGCTCTTCTTGACTTATTTTCCGAAAATCGAAAAACTCAAAAAAGCAGATCAGGTCACGCCCTATGATGGCGTAGTTGAATGGTTTACCCAAAACAACGCCCTAGAAATCGCCGACGAAACAGATGAGCAAACTTACTTGCAAGCACTGCAAGCCATTGAGCCCCTCAAAGCACTGATCGATCGATATCAACCGCGTGTAGCCGCAGCAGACCTTCCTTTTCTGATGGAGTTCGTGCTCTGGGCTTTGGTCGAGTTCAAGCGCTTATCTAAGCAAAAAACAGCCAACGGCATGTCTTTCAATGACCTATACGATAGTTTGTTGAAGGGGATTTAGCATGTCTATTAACGGCCTTTGGCTTTTTAGAATTTGAAGATAAGTGGATTTACTTATATTTAATGGATGAAAATAGTACAACTTCTGGCTCTGTGCTTGTTTTTGGGTGCTTCAAAATGGATGCATGCTCAAACCTCACTAACTTTTGCTCAAAAGTATCCTTTGGCTGCTTTGACAAATAAACCGTCAGCGTATATTGATTTACCTTATTTTGCACTTCTTCCCAAAGTTAAATATGAATTCGGTGGTATATCGAGTATCAACCTAGGCTTGTCTTGGATAGATTATGGTGCCGATGATATCTTAGATGATGTACCAGCGTGGTACCATCATGGACCTTCTATCGAAACTGGAATTTCTTTCAAGGACAAAAACCAATACATGATCAATAAGATCGGTTATGATTGTTTTATTTTGATTTTTGGAGGTAGGGTAAACCTTGTTCATCAAACCGATTTTTCACAACATCAATTTTCATTAAGGCCGGAACTGGGCTTGTCATTTTTTAGTTTCCTTACATTTACCTACGGTTATAATTTGAATCTCAATAAGAGTAGTCTGGGTTTAGCAAACGATCATGTTTTCTCCTTGAATATAGCCTATGTAATATCTTATGGTGAGGACTAGATCTAACGATAGATTAGCATTAAAATTTGTAAATAATTCTCATGTCTACACCACTAGTACTCAGTTTCAGGTTAGACGCATTTGCTTTTTGGAGTACGTAGCCATGGTGCTGATGTATCCAATACGCGCTTGCCATAACCTTCGAACTGCGCTTGTTTCGACGCATCCGTACTATTTTGTTGCTTGAGCACCAAACCGCTCGCCAAATAGCCTAAATCCATAGCCGAATTGACCAAAAAGATTTTTTGGGTTTTGTTTTGAGCTGCCCAACTTTGCGCTTCATTGAGCCCAAGGTTTGCATTTTTTGCTCTGATATAGCCTGGGACTGCCAAACCTATATTGACGGTGTTCCACATCACATTCATTTGGTGGAAATACTTGTCCTGTGCGTTTGCTGCTGTAGCCCAACCATAACCGCTCAAGGCAAAATTACCCACCGCCCAAGTACCTAAGCCAATCATGAGTTGTTGGTCTATTTGTTGGCGCTCTTTATTGAAATGGAGCAGTGTTTGCGCATGAAAATGAGTGAGGCAAAGCAGCAAAAAGGCAAATATTTTAAAAATGCGCATGGACTAAAGTTTTGTTGATAACAACCATAAAGAGATTTTGATCGAATTTACAAGATTTGAGCATGTATTTACCCTATTAGTGCCCTCATAGTTTTGTATTTTTGCCGCCAAATTGAGATGATGAGTGGAACAAAAATAGAAGACTTTTCTTATCTACTGCCAGATGAGCGCATTGCACGTTTTCCGGTCACGCCGCGTCACAATAGCAAGTTATTGGTTTATCAAAACGGCACTATCTCAGACGATCGCTACATCAACCTTGCTGCGCATTTGCCTGCTAAGGCTTTATTGCTGCTCAATAACAGTAAGGTAATTGAAGCGCGCCTGCATTTCAAAAAAAGCACCGGAGGGTTAGTAGAAGTTTTTTGCTTGGAGCACAGCGAAATTTACCCTGATGTCAGTAGCGCTATGCAGCAAAAAGGAAGCGTCGAATGGATTTGTCAGATTGGAGGTGCTAAAAAATGGAAAGCGGGTTCAGTAGAACTACAGTTTGACAACAAAGGCACTACCCACACGCTTTATGCACAACAAATACAACGCTTGGACTCCGGATTTAAAATTCATTTTCACTGGACCGACCCCCAGCTTTGTTTTGCTGAAATCTTGCATATTGCGGGCAAAATCCCTTTGCCTCCTTACCTGAACCGCGAGGCCGAAGAGAGCGACAAAAGCAGTTACCAGACTGTCTATGCAAAAGAAGATGGTTCTGTTGCAGCGCCCACCGCAGGCCTTCACCTCACAGAAACTGTCTTTGAACAACTCGCCGCCAAAGAGATCCAAACTGCAACGCTCACACTACACGTGGGCGCAGGTACCTTTAAACCAGTCAAGACCGAAACTGCCGAAGCGCACGACATGCACGCCGAGTTTTTTGAGGTACGTCAAGAACTACTAGAAATATTACTTCAAAAACCAGAACAGACGCGAATAGCAGTGGGTACAACCTCGTTGCGTACCTTAGAAAGTATTTACTGGATGGGCGTGAAGCTATTGGAAGATGCGCAGCTTACACTCAAGAATTGCGCACTCCAGCAATTCGAAGCCTATACCTTGCCGCAAGATGTTGCTTTCGCCGATGCCATTCAAGCCGTATTGGCACAGCTCAAGCGCGAGCAAACCGATCAATTCTTGACCAAAACTAGCTTAATGATCAAGCCTGGTTACCGCATTCGTAGCGTCGATGCCATCCTGACCAATTTTCATCAGCCACGTTCCACATTGCTGCTTTTGATCCATGCGTTTGTTGGTCAAGATTGGAAAAATATCTACAATTACGCCCTATCCAACGACTACCGCTTCTTGAGCTATGGCGATGGTAGTTTGTTGTGGTTGAACGGATGATCAGCTTTACTTGCTGCGTTTATTTGCGGTATTTCTATCCTTTAGCGAAGTAAAGATTAGAACATGTTCTAATTCCTTGCTCGCAATTATCATTTAGATTTATCAAAAATAATCAAAATGAAACAACTATTACTTTCACTGGGATTGCTCTTTGCTTCCCAAACAGTTAAGGCACAAGATTTTTACCATTCACTTGGTGTAGGCTTTTTTGGCTCAGTAGTACAATACGCTTATTCAGATGCCTTTGAAAATGTAGATGGCACACTCGTTGGTGCCATGCCACTCGCTACCTACAAGGCAAGTATTGGTTTTGACATCAGCCGCAAGCAAACTTTTGCGCTCACGGCCTATCCGTCTGCAGGTGGGACTTTAGGTCGGGAGGAGCGCAATTTTGGTTTTGCTTTGCCAATTGCCGCCGAAATGTATTTTGGTGACATCGACGACACCCACTTTAAAATGGCACTGGGCGCTACTTATGCGCGCATCAGTTACAATGGAGATTATTATTATCAACTCGCCTCTGTATTTGGCCCATCTGCGGGTATTGGCTTCCAAACTGAAATCAGAGACAAACTCGTTGAAATCAATGCCAATTATGTTTATGGCCTGACCAGCTCGCCAATGATACCGGCAGGCGCAACAGTGACCAAAGACGTCAATCACGGTTTCTCCATCCAATTTTTATACTCCCTTACAGATTAATTGATCTGTCTAAAACTAGAAAAAAGCCCCAAACCGAATAGGAATGGGGCTTTTTTATTTTTGATCAATTCCTTAGTTCATTAAGTCAAAAGAAATCGGTATAATCACCTTTGTAGCAATGGGTTTTCCTGCTGAGGTTGCTGGATTCCATTTAGGCGCGTAGCGTATGACACGCAGCGCTTCTGCATCAAGACTCGGGTGTGCTGATTTATGTACCTCAGCATGGGTAATGCTGCCATCTTTTTGAACGATACACGAGATAAATACCCTGCCTTCGATATTCTGTTCAACGCATTCACCTGGGTATTCTATACTTTCAAAGAGATAGTAGTGAAATGCTTCCATATCTCCGACAGGAGTAGCATCAATTAAATCAATCGAGTCTTTGTCGGTACTTGCTGGATATTTAGCATCTATCGCCTTGAAGTGTGCTTCCTCCTGAGCCTTATTGAGGCGCAGCGCAACTTCTTTGGTTTGATCTTCTTTTTTTGAGTTATTATAAAATAAATGGTACTCTTTGTGACGTTGGGTCGGGTCTGCAATGATAAAATCAATAGATTTCTCTTTTAAATCCAACATAAGCAACTCCCCATTCTGATCTGTTTGCCCCATCTTTATCTTTTGTTCGTCTATAATGGCAATGACATTGAGTCCGGCGAGGGCGCTATGCGTTGCCAAACTCGTTACTTTTAAGGTCAATCGGTAGGTTTTGGCAGCAAGCAAGGGAGAGGAGAATAGTAGCGCAGTGATGATGAAAAGTAATTTTTGCATAGGAATAGGGATGTTCGTTTGTGATTACGAAGATAGTTTTTTTCTTTATTTGTCACCTTTTGATGTAGTTTAACACTTACTCTTTCAAGAAGCAAAAAGAAAGCGAAGCGCATGACAAAAAAGAAGCAATTTATGGAACTCTATGGGCCAGTGCACGGGTCTTTTGAACGGTTCTGTAAAGCGCGTTCTTATGGTGTTTGTGATTTCAATGACCTGATGCACGATACCTTAGTGATTGCTTTTGAGCAATTTGGCGCCCTAAAAAACAAAGAAGCGTTTTTGTCTTTTTTGTTCGGTATTGCTAACAAGGTGCACGCAAATTTTCGTCGAAAGCACAAAACGCTCTCATTTTCAGATATAAAAGGAGTAGAAAACACAAAAGACACGACTTTTTCCATTGAAAAAAACTTCCGACACGACGAGCTCTATGAGGCCCTGCATCAATTGCCAGAGGCTTACCGCAATTGTGTCATTCTGTACGAAATAGCTGGTTTTTCCATCAAAGAAACTGCGGCTATTCAAGAATGTTCTACTGATGCCATCAAACAGCGCTTGTCCAGAGGAAGAAAAATGCTTGCTGAGGCCTTGTCAGAAAAACCAAATAAAACCATCATTTCATGAAAGATTTAGATCTCTTACTGAAAGCAAAGCGAGAAGAACCCACCACGGTTTCTATCGAAGTAATCGATTCATGGTTGAAAAGCGGTATCCTGCTCGTCGGCTTATTTGCGACTTTAAAAAGATTATTCACTCAAAAAATGTGGCTTATGTTTACCAGTATTTCCTCGATTACCCTTGTTACCATCTTGACATTTTTTCACTTTTCACGGCCTCAAGCTGCTGCATTGAAAAAAGACAAATTAGCGAAAACAACCGTTCAAGTGGTGGAAAGCAAGCAAGTCAACCCAAATGTTTTGGCGCCCCATAAAAATGAAGCGCCTTTGAAGCAAAACGAAGAAGTGTTGACCAAAATGACGCAAGCGATCCCAAATTTATGCGCTCAAAATACCAATTTAAAATTGCTTGAGCCTAAACAAAACACAGCGCCTCTACAAATGGCAAATAACGATACCACGAAATACTTCGATCGCATTGATGTGAATGGCAGCATTAGTTTTACGCTTGTCAATGGCCCAACTTGTTCGGTGAGCAACTTATTGAAAGATGGCATGGAAGCAGCGTCCTTCAATTACACGATTAAGAACGGAATTTTGTTTTTAGAGGGCGTGCCAGAAAATGATGCAACCGTGTTGGTCATCACCGTTCCGGACTTACGTAAAATCAAAATCAATGGTTTTTGCAACATTGTTACACCCCAACCATTTAACGCAACAGCACTCGAATTAGAGGTAAATGGTTTTGTCAAGCTAGATCTCGATCTAAATGTCAAAGACCTCGAACTTGATCTCAATGGTGAAAATTCAGGAAAAATCCGCATCAATAGCGATAATCTTGAACTAGAAATCAATGGTGTCAATGACCTTGAAGTGTCGTTTTTGGTAAAGCAAAGTTGGATAGACATCAACGGATTGGGTAAGTTGAAGTTTTCGGGAAGCACTCGTTCTACAATAATGGAAATCAATGGACAAAATAAATTTGATGGAGAAGCTTTTACGTCAGAAGAATTGATCTTAAAAGTCACTGGAATCGACCAAAAAATTGAAACAACGGTTTACGAAAAACTAGACGTAGAAATTTCTGGCTCCAACAATGTCATTATTCAAGGTGCTCCAAAAGAAGTGAAGCAAAATGTGGCACCTAGTGCTAAATTGAAGTTGAAGTAGGGGAGTTGTATTTGTGATTTGAGGTTGAGAAATTTAATTATAGGAGGGGTTGGAGGGGGTTGAGGAGTTGAAGGATTTATCTCATTAAAACTGTACAGACCAACTGATAAACTCATTCATCACCATAAACCACCTTCCGTTTTGATAATCTGGATTTCCATTTTTGTCGATTGGAAAGAAGTTATGTTCCAAATTTGGATAACGAATGACTTTGTAGTTGGACTTGCCTTTTTCGATGAAATACAAGGGCAATAAATCGCAGAAATCGCTATTGATATCATTTGAGCCAAAGGCGATGTAAACGGGTATTTTCAAGTTAACAAGTTCGTTTAATTGACTTTTTGAAAATGATTTCCAAGAGTTGGCAAAGGAACTATTTTGAGTGCTGTCTAGCTTATTATAAGATTGGTATTCCTCGTAAATTTCTTTCTGAATCGAGTCGGCTTGTTGCCAGGTAATTTCGCCTGCTTCAGCTTGTTTTCTTGCCGAACGAATGTATTGATCAATTCTCCCTAGTGGATTAAAACCAAAAAGCCCCAGCTGTGTAATGTTCTTGTTTGCATGCGCAATACCCAAAGCCACATGCGATCCTTGCGAATGACCAGCAACCACCAATTGCTCGTTATCAACCCATTTCTGTTTACTTAAAAACTTTAGTGCCTGATTAGCCCTTGCAACGTAATTTTCAAGGTAATCAGCTTTTATGAATTCAGGATCATAACTGTATTCGCTTGCTGTATCTAAAACATAATTGTACTGTTTATTGAGATGATCCCAACCAACCGTAACGGGTGTCTTGGGCATGGAAATCACCACGACATGATAGTTCTTTTTCATTTCACTCACGTCAAAGTTGTTCAACGTTACTGGGATAATCCCCTGATCTGGAAAATCAAAAAACAAGGGTACAGGTTGTGATCCTTGACAAAAAAGTAAAATAGGTTTTTGAACAGAGAAATCCGTTTCTGCTACAACGAAATCGATGGTGTCTTTCTTTAAGGTAGTTTGAAAGTGGGTATAGCCTTCAGCAATTTTAGGTTTTGAAGATTGTCCGAATAAATGGACGTAAATAGTCAAGGAAAAAATGAAAAGAAATATTTTTTGAATCATTCAGTAAAGTTTTATAGAAAATAATCATTTAGAACGATTTAATTGTTGCAATTATTGTGGAGAATGATGGGTTGTAAATTCAAAACAAGTTTTGAATTACAAAAGGATTACGCTCACGCGTGTTCCCAGTTTTTGGTTCAATCCAAGCATAGAAACCCAAACTGTTGCGCAGTTCTCGTCTTTTTCGTTTTATCCGCAAGTCAAAATAAATTTTGCTTGCTTCTAAAAGCAAAAAACCCGGCACTTTCGTGCTGGGTTTCTTTTTGTGACCCCGGAGGGATTCTAACCCCCAACCGCTGGAGCCGAAATCCAGTGCGCTATACAGTTGCGCCACGGAGCCAATTTCACCGAGGTGAGGCTGCAAAAATAGTAGTTTCAAGTGATAATTGCCTAAATTTACCTTGTTCAAATTGAAAACCATGTTTAAATCGATACTACTTCTATTTGCCTTTTTTGCATCAACGCTTGTTATTGGGCAAAACTGGCAGTCTTTTACCGATTCGATCCCAACGCTTTCGTCGCCGCGGGCTTGTGACCTCAATAATGACGGCATCAAGGATATCGTTTATGGCGGTGGTACTGACGGCGTGGCTAGCAATAACGGTATCATGGCATACAATGGTTTGAATGGGAATTTACTTTGGAAACGCGCGTCTCGCAATGAAGTATTTGGCTCGGCTATCTTTATGGATATCACTAACGATGGCATTAAAGATGTATTTATGGTGGGGCGTCAGGCTCAATTATTGGCAATTAACGGCGCCAATGGTAATTTACTCTGGGATTACTTCCCCTACAATACCAACCCGGCCGACAGCGGTCTTTATAATTTTTATAATCCACAATTTATTGCCGATGTAAGCGGCGATGGCTTTCAAGATATTTTAGTAGCAAATGGCGGTGACCACGCTGCTCCAGTTTGGGACACCACGAGGCCTCCTGGGCATCTAATGGTGGTGAATAGTTTGAATGGTCAACTTTTGGCAAAAGCGGTAGTGCCAGACAGCGCCGAAACATATTGTTCGGCCTTAGTTGCCGATATTCAAGGAAATGGTACGCAATGGGTTTTGTACGGAACCGGGGGTGAAACTTTGGGTGGTGGCTTTTGGGCTTGTCCTTTGTCTCAGTTACTCAACAATTCACTTGCTGCATCTATTCCACTGCTGACAGATCCAAATCTAGGGTACGTCGCTCCGGCTTCGCTTATTAAAAATCCGGGCAATACCTATGATATCATCGTGCAAGCTTATGGTGGTAAAGTCACTAAAATCAAAGGGGCTGACTGGAGTCAAATGTGGTCTTACCAGTTACCGAATACGGAGTCGAGTGCCGAGCCCGTAATTGGCAATTTTACGGGTAATGCTGTGCCAGACGTCTTTCTATCCTTGGCAAAAGGCACGAGCTCTTCTTACACTGATTATTACCAAGTGTTGCTAGATGGTGCTACGGGCCAACAAGTATTCAAAGACAGTATTGGTCAGCTACAGTTTGCTTCGGGAAACGCCATCGATTTAAATAACGATGGAAGAGATGAAGCAATCGCATCCGTGAATTACATGTTAAGCGGATCTTGGAAGCACCGTTTAGAGGTCTTTAATTTTGTGAATAATACCATTATTCCTTTGACCCCTTATCAGAATGGGGTCAATATCGGATCCACACCACTTTTTACAAATCTAGATAATGACGCCCTGTTAGATCTCGTTTATGCTGTAAAAAAAGACAGTCTCAACCCGATGGGCTGGAAGGGGGTGTACCTCAATAGAACGGAGTTGACTTCCAGTTTCCCGAATGCCGGTTTGGCTTGGGGCTCTTATTTAGGCACATTAAGTAATGGGGTTTATAACAATCAGACCGTGAACTGTGGTCCTGGGAGTATTATTTCAAATGTTGCACTGGTTCAGCCATGGTGTAATGGTAGTGCGTCCGGAGCAATCATTCCTACGGCTAATCTCGGTACGGCTCCTTACACTTTTGTTTGGTCGAATGGAAGTACTGCTTCACAACTCAATAACGTTCCTGCAGGCACTTATACGGTGCAAGTCACCGACCAGACCGGATGCTATGAAATTTACACGGCAACACTCGTTGATCCTTTTGTGATCACTTTTGGAGGCATAGTTGCCCCGACTTGCCCAGGTGGTAGCAATGGCCAGGCAATTGTAAATAGTTCGGGTTGCCCTTGTATGTTCAGCACCTGTCAGTTTCTCTGGGAAAATGGCGTTACAGGTAAAACTAATTTATCGGTGTCAGAAGGTTGGGCTACCGTTACAATTACCCATACAAACGGCTGTATCGTTGTCGATTCCGTTTTAGTACCCAATTCGCCTTTAGTAGTGGCAAGTAGCAATGTTCAAATGGTAAGTTGTAATGGAGCTGCCGATGGTTCAATTTCCCTAAATGTCAGTACAGCTACTGCGCCGGTTATTTACGACTGGAGCAATGGAGCAAATCAAGAATTGAATAACAATCTTGCGCCTGGAATATATCATGTTGTTGTTTCCGATGCGCGCCCCTGCATAGACACCCTAACTTTTGAAATTCAAGAACCAGCGCCTGTTAGCAGTTCATTTGTTGCCCAAAATGCCTCTTGTTTTGGAGCAACTGACGCGCAGGTAGCCGCAACTGCAACTGGTGGCAACGGTACTTATACATTTGAGTTAAACTCAAGTGTAAGTAACAGTGGTGTTTTTGATCAGCTTGCGCCGGGTAGCTATATTTTGTCTGTTACCGACGCCAACGGATGCAGTGCTCCCGATCAAAGCATCCAGCTAACAGAACCAACAGCACTCAGCCTAGCCATCACCATCACCTATGCCACTTCCGCCACTTCGTTTGATGGCATGGCACTCGCAACGGTTTCTGGTGGCACGCCGCCTTATTCTTATGCTTGGTCTGATCCTAATTTCCAAACGGAAAGCTTGGCGGTGTATCTCATCGAAGGTTGGTACACTGTTTTGGTGACTGATGCCAATGGTTGTACCATACAAGACAGCATTTTTATGGATGTACTTGATCTTGAATCAACGACGCAAGACCTGTTTTTGGCCTATCCGAACCCAACACAAGGGCTGTTGCAGTTCTCTCAAATGCTTTCCAATTTAGAAGTCCTAGACAATCAAGGGCGACGAATTCGACAAACAACAAATTGTTCTAGTATGGACCTCTCCGATTTGGCTGCCGGCACTTATCAGTTTGTTTATAAGGCCAATGGGAACATTCAGGTCGTTCGTATAATCAAGGAGTAGTTCTATCTTCTGCCATATTCACCTGGTCTATTTATAGAAAATGAACCACAACTGAAATATATTTAATAACTTCGTATACAAACAAACAATATGAAAAAGTCTCTACTCATCATTTCTATCTTTGCTTCATCGCTCGGCTTTGCCCAAACAAGTAAAATGGGAATTCAATTCAACGCGGGTGCTCATCTTATGAGCGAAGCCGGTAATGGCCTTTCCCTCAATGCAGCATTTACCTATAATTTTGTACCAAGTTTTGGTCTTAAACTAGACGGAGGTCTAGATTTAGTTGGCGACAACAACCTGAACCGTTTAGGTCTTCAATTGAATTTAAATGTTGTGAAGTTGGCTAATAAAGATGCTAAATTCGGTTTAGAATTGCATGGTGGCGCATCTTTGATCAACAACGGCAATTTCCTTTTCAATGACACATACCTTTTGCGTGGCGACGACATGGTAGCTATTATGGCGGGTCTAACGCCTAGCTTCAAAGTATCTGAACATGTGCGCATTTTAGTAGATGCTACATACATGCCTAAAATGTTTCAAGTAGACGGAAACCTCACTAAATACCTGAACACCACTGTTGGTGTAGCTTACGGTTTCTAATTACACGAGAAGTATATTCAGAAGGCGGGCAGTGTCCGCCTTTTTTATGCCTGAAAAACAGCTGCTTTGGAAGTTGTTTTAATACCGGTATAATAAAGCACAAGGCTCAGTAGCAGCAAGACGTGAGAAAAATCATTGCGGTCAAACCATTGATGGATATTGATTTTTTGGCTCTGAATAAAAGCATTTGGCAATAAAACAAGTGCAGCCAGCCAAAATAACTGAAAGCGCACATGATATTTTTTTTGGTAGGTGAGTCCGAGGACCACAAGTGAGAAGATCATGCCAATACCGCTTACCAGAGTGGGTACAAACAACCCTTTGCTCTGATCGACTGAGAGATCAATCGTCATAAATACAAGTAATTCTGTCGTGATACCAAGGCCTAGTAAAGTGAGTGCTGCAATCGTGAAAAAACGCTGCTGGTTTGCTTTAGGCCAAATACTGATCATGGCTTTGGTAAGGAAGAAAGTAGCAATCATGCCTAAAATCCAGGAGGGGTATTTACCCCAAAGCCCGAGGTAATTGTAAAGGAGATGTCCGAATCCGCCAAGTAAAAAACTGATTCCAAACCATAAATAGAAACGGTTCCAATATTTATAAAAAGCATGTGCGGCATTCATCTTTAGCACCTGTTTGGCAAGATATAAAGAGCTAGAAAATAAAATGACATCGCCAATCATGGCATTGGGCTCTAGTAGCTGCAGCCCCATAAAGTCCCATTCAAGTTTAGGAAAGTCTTGACCAATCATTTGCTGTTGCTTTCAAATTTGTGGAGGTTCTTGCGCAAAATATGCTCCACAAGTAGTGGTGATATGCTATTGAGCATGCGGTTCATTTTGCCCAAAAGTGTTTGGGTGTTTTTGTATTTTCTTTTTGCAATTAAACGCAAGCAATCTTGTGCAACTTCTTGCATACTAAGTACCTTTCCTTTTTGACGCGCCTCGAGTACTTGCTTGCTGCCGTCAGCAGCTACAACTTCTTTGTTGTGCACAATTTCTGTCATAGCGACCTGCAGAAGCCCAACGTGCACTTGGTGCGCGTGTTCTTCTATGCGCAAAGACTCTACAAAGGAAGTGAGGGCCATTTTGGAGGCGCTGTAGGGCGAGAGCCCTGGCAGACCATGAATGGCAGCCAAACTCGAAATAAATACAACGCTGCCTTTTGTTTTTCGAAGTTCGCTTAAGGCAACTTGTGTAGGAAAAACAGTGCCAAAAACATTGCTTCGGAACACTTCCTCAACAACACTGGGTTGAAGCTCTGCTAGATAACCACGGCTTGAAATCCCGACGTTATTGATTAAAATGTCTATTTTACCGAAGGTGCCAATCGCGCAATTGATCAGTCCTTTTGCGTGTTCAGGTTCTGCGACATCACCCTTGTAGTAAGTGACACTAACACCCTGTTGCGTTAGTAAATCTTGGGTCTCGATTAAGCGCTTTTCATCGCGGCCGTTCAAGACAATTAAAGCACCTTCTTTCCCAAGGGCAGCTGCAATGGCACTGCCAATACCTCGGCTAGAGCCCGTGACAATTGCCACTTGATTTAAGAAGCGTTTTTTTGCCATTTGCTGTAGTGGATTTCAGGATGATGTTTGAGGGCAGTGAGGCTGTTTGTCCAGGCCATTGCGACGTGCACTAGAAAGGCAATCCAGATATTGCCGGCCATCAATGTAAGTATACATAAGAGAAAACCAAGAGGAGCTGCACCTATTGTTTCATCGAGTCCTTTTGGAATGTGTGTAGCGGAATAAAGCGCTACATTGACCGCAATAGCCAACCAAACGCCATAGGCTTCAACCAATGGGAATAACAAGATGCCTCTGAATAAAAGTTCGTAGCCGAATAAATAAATAGCCCAACCAAAAAGATTCAGCCGAAAGGTTTTGGTATTCCAGGTTTTGGCTCTAATTTGTGGGTAATTGACAAGATTTTTGGGCTTTTTAGCAGAAAATGCAGCCAAAGGAATCAGGATTGCCGACAAACCTAGCGTTACCAATAGATTGAAAAGCAGTGTGTCTGTGCGAAAGTTAAGGCCGTAATACGCGAAGTCTCTATTCGGTTGGACGAACGCTAAAACGAGCAAGGGTAGAATGCCCATGCTTAAAAAGCCTACCCATTTGGTCATATAAATAAACTTCAGCCATGCGGTATCTGAATCGTAATTTTTGAAATAGTGTGCTTTGATATCTTCTGATTTGGATATGAACCAAAAGAGTACAAATCCAAGTAGAGCAAGGTAAATAGGAGCGATGCCGCCTTTTAAAGTAGGCGCCTCATCAAAAGGAATAGGTAAGTAATGAATCATTGAATTATTGTGGCAAGTAGCCATTTTCTTTGTACCAAGAGATGCAGTCTGCAATTGCAACTTCTATGGGTGTGCTGGGCAAAAGGAGTTCAGTGCGGGCTTTGTTTGGCGAATAAAATTGTTTGACGCTCGCCATTTTGGCCATAGAGTAGCTCAGTTGAGGTGCTTTGCCCCGAAGGCGCGCAATGATAGAATTGATGGCACCCACCAAATTGATGGCAAAACCAGGGAATTGTTTGACTTTGAAAGGTTGTCCGAAGACCTTTGCTGCTCTTTTGAACATTTCTCCGAAGTAAAGGTTTTCGTTGCCAACAATATAACATTGGCCTTCTCGACCCATTTTTAGGGCATTGACGGTGGCTACAGCCACATCTTTGGAATAGACAAAGTTCTTGCCGCCGCTTGCGTAACCTGGAAGTTTATTTTTGTAGAGCTCTAGGAGCATGCGGCCAGAGGTTGGTCCTGAATCAAAGGGGCCAATCATGAAGGTAGGATTGACGATTACAATCGGGAAATTGGCTTCTTGATGTAACTTCAGCAAATGGCATTGCGCTTCGTATTTGCTGTCCATGTAGTCCATTTTGAATTGGTCTCCGGTGTAGGGTTGATTTTCGTCGCCGGGTTGGGCTTTACTGCCGTGATTGAAAGAGTTTGCAGTGCCTATTTGAACCATTCTTCGGTGGCCATATTTTTGGGCCATGGCTGCGATATTTTGAACGCCTTTGAAGTTTACAGCGAACAAGCTTTCTAAGCGGCGCGGCCATATAGTTGTGAGTGCTGCTATATTGATGACGAACTGGCAACTAGCCATTTCACGATCTAAGAATTCAGTGTCTAGGATATTGCCCTCAACGATTTTAATATTCAGGCCGTCGAGTACTTTGGTACTGCTACCTGGAAGGATTTGAGCTTTAACTTGATAACCTTGAGAGAGTGCTTCACGTGTTACGCTTGCACCGAGCATACCGTTTGCTCCGGTTATAAATACACAATTGGTCATTTAAGAACTAAAAAGAGTATCAAAGATACTAAAATTTCCAGCAGATGCCGGCATTAAGCGCTCTGGAGTTCGTTCGGTAGGGTGTCGAGTGGATCTCGTTTTGCCGCTGAAAGCTACTTCTAAATTGGGGTTCAACGAAAATAGAAAGGTGCGGATTCGCCAAATAACTCAAGCGCAATTGACTTTGGGCAAATGTTTGAACGCGATCGTTTTGTTGGTTCAGGTAGATACTGCTGGGCAGATAACCGGGGATTCGCAGGGTTTGTAGGGTTTGGTAATTGAAGTACAATGCGAGTCCGGCATGGAGTTGTGCTTCAAATGAGCCGAATTGTTTGTGGTAGCTGAATGTAAGTGGAACGATTAGCTGTTGCTGTTGAATTTGACTTGTGTAGTTCGCTTTGACGTGTACATTTTCTGGGCCACCTGGAGGGTTCGGGCCAAGGGGCCAAGGCCCTTCGTGTAATTCTTCGTCGCTCATTTGACGGAAACCATACAAATAAGGGAATAAGAAATGTTCTTTTTCGTCGAAACTATAGACGTCAGTTTGGTAGAAGTGCTCTTCTAAATTGGTGTTGATCTGCTGAATGCCCGCATTGAAAGACCAATTTCTAAAGAGTAAGATTTGCAGTTGGAGCAACGGACTTGTTTTTTGGATCTGGCTGGCTTGGTGCGTACCGTTTGGCCCCAGCTGATAGTCAAAAGTAGGAAGATTCGTTTGCAAATGACCAGTAGAAACACTTAGCGCAAGTCGGTGTAGGGCAGGGCTTACCAGACTAGCATGTTGAAGCGTCGGATTTGTAGTCTTGAGTTTGCGAATTGCTAAATTTGGCAATGCTTGCTCGAAAGAAATAGCTGCAACATCATTTGAATGCAAAGGCGTATTCGTATCGAGTATCTGCGCGCTAGCATTTTGGTCATAAAGTTGGCTTTCTTGAGCTATTTGGGTCAGACTAGAGGCGCTGATACGCTCAGTTTGTGGTGCTTGTACAATAAGGGCTGATCCTTCCTTTGCTGAAAGATTCATTTTCTTTGTCGCCGTTTGCGCCATACTTGGATCAGTATGCTTTATTTGTTGCTGATCCATGTAGAGATAGGTTGATATCGCGCCAAATACCATAGCACCAATAGCAGTAAGGGCGTATTTGAAGGCGCTTCGGGCATACCACGGCTGAACACGCCCGAGTGCATCGGTAAGCCTGCGCCACATGAGTGGCTCTGGCTCGACGTGCCCTTTGAGCTGGTCGCGGAGGTGTTTTTCGAAGTCGTCTAGTTGGTTCATTTAGCCCATCATTTTATCTTGTTGATTCAAGCTTTTTTGAAGTGCTTTTTTCGCTTCAAAAAGTTGTGATTTGGAGGTGCCTTCTGTGATAGAAAGCATTTCTGCTATTTCTTTGTGTGCAAAACCTTCCATCACGTATAAATTAAAAACCAAGCGCGCGCGTTGCGGTAATTTCTGAACAAAAGACATGATGTCTTCGGCAGCAAGCTGCGCTTCTATACCGTAACCATTAGATTCAACTTGGACGGCTGTATCGATATCAATGTGTTGTCTGTATTTGTTTTGAGCGCGCAAGGTATCGATTGCTGTATAGACGAAAACGCGTTTAACCCAGCCTGGCAGGTGACTGGCCTGTTTGATTTTGTGAAGATTTTGAAAAACCTTTACAAACGCATCTTGAAAAATATCTTGGGCGTTGCTGTAATCGGAAGCATAGCGCAGACAAACCTTGAACATGGCAGGAGCAAAAAGGTGATACAACTCCTTTTGAGCCCGTGCGTCTTGTCGAATGCACGCAGCAATGAGATCGTTGTATAATTCAGCGTCCGTAACCATGCCGTTAATAGACGAAAAGGTACGGCAATTAGTTGGAATTTATTTCCTTAAATAAAATAAATAACGCCGATTGATGCGATAGAAGTGAGTAAGAGTGCAACTAATTGTTCAAATGAGAGTTGGACACGCACCTGTACTTTCGGTTTCTTGAGCGCTTGAATCAGTAGGCGGAGGTACACAAAAGCACCAATTACCGAGGCAATCAAAGCCAAAATAGCGGTGTAGGGTACATGTGGCAAAGCTGACCACAAAAGCGAGAACTTACCGAAGAAACCTGCAAAAGGAGGAATGCCTGCCAAAGAAAATAAGGCCAAAACAAGAGCGATGCCGATGATTGGGTTTTTCCAGGCGATACCTTCCCAGTTTTCCAAACTATCGGTGTCGTCGTTGATAGCTAGGTTGACGACCACGAGTGCAATAGTTGCTAAGGCGTAGGCACCTACAAATAAGAAAATATTGCTATTGTGAATGTCGGCTAATGCAAAAAGCATGAGGCCCGCATTGGCAATAGAAGAATAGGCGATGAGTCTTCTGAAATTGGTTTGTTTCCATGCTGTAATGTAGCCGTAGAACATAGAAACCACGATGAGTAGACTAATAAGGTCAATCCAGAAGAAATAGGAATCTCTAAATACTTGGCCAAATACGTTGATAAGGCCGTAGATACCCGCGATTTTCACAACCGTAGACATGTACATCAGTACTGCATTCGACGCACCAGCATAGACATCTGGGCCCCAGAAGTGAAAAGGAACTGCTCCAATTTTGAAGATGAAACCGGCCAAAATAAAGAGACTGCCAATCATGGCCATTGGGCTTTGCCAAATACCGATGGCAAGGTTAGACTGAATTTCAATCAATTGAAAGCTCCCTGTAGCACCATAAAGTAAGGCAATACCGAATAAGAGAATTGCGGAAGCAAATGAACCCGTAAAGAAGTATTTAACGGCGGCTTCTGCGGATGTACTACTGCCCTTATCAATGCCAACGAGTACATAAATTGGAATGGAAAGTATCTCCAGACCAATAAAGAAAAGCATGAGGTCGCTAGGTTGGGCCATTAAAATGGCACCACACAATGAAAAAAGAATGAGTCCGAGGTAATCGCCGGTGTGCTCTTCGTCTTGCTTGTAACGCTTGTATCCGCCAAGAAGTGCAAGCAAGGTTACTGCACAAAGCAAAATAATGACATTAGCTTGGGTGGGTACAAATGCAGCATACGAAGCAAAGGGAGAAATGTAATGACCTCTGAAGTATGCAGCAAGGCCCGCTCCTACAAGGCCAAGGCCAGCAAGAAGGAGCGAAAGCACAGGTTTTTGACGCATACCTGCGAAAAGCCCTAAAAGGCCACTGATAAAAAGAATGACGATACTATCCATGGTGTGAATTAATGTGTAGGTTGAGTAAGACTGTGAGCTACAAAGTCTGTAAGACATTGAGGTGCGAGACCAAAGTAAATAGCCGCTATACTGAGTATGGCAAAAACAGCGAGTTCTGACCAATGAAGATCGGCAAATTCAGTGATTTTTGTAGGCCCGAACATAGGTGCCTGATAGGCACGCAACATGTAAACAGCGCCCAACACCAGTGTAGTGCTCGCTATGAAGCCAGTAATGGCATTTGCACTGAACAATGCTTTGATCAGGAAGAATTCGCCTATGAAACCTGCCGTGAAAGGAACAGAAAGCGATACAAACGTTAATACAGCAAACCAAAATGCAAAACGTGGTGCTACTTTAGCAATGCCGCCGAGTTCATCGAGGTTGCGTGTATTGAGACGCTGTTCAATGATGCCAGCAGCTAAAAACAAACCAATTGATACAATACTGTGATTGACAATTTGAAGAACAGCAATCTGATTGGTATCGAAATCATTGAGCATTAAAGCAGCAGCAATAAGGCCTAAGTGACTTAAGGATGCATAGGCGAAAAGTGTTTTGATATCGCGTTGTTTGATCGCAATTACAGCGCCGTATACAACACCAATTAACCCCAGCGTGATGATTGGCCAGCGCCAGAAATCGGTGGCCACGCCGTCAAAAATAGGAAGTACCCATTTCATGAGACCAAATAACGCCATTTTGAGCATGATCGCTGATAAAAGCATGGTACCAGCAATTGGGGCTTTTGTGTAGGTTTCTGCTTGCCAAGTGTGGAAAGGAAACAAAGGAATCTTTACGGCAAAAGCAAATAAGAAACCACCCATGAGAATGGTACTTGTATTGCCAAGTGCATTTAGATCGGCAGCTAATAGGCCTTCGTAGGTTTGTTGGTTGCTGGCGTGCATAAGGCCAATTACTGCTAACAACATAGCGAGTGAACCAAGCAAAGTGTATAAGAAAAATTGGAGTAGGGCACGCGGTTTTTCAAAAGAACCAAACCAGTAAAGAATCAAAAAGATTGGTAAAAGCGTGAGTTCCCAGAATATGTAAAATCCGAGAATGGTATTGGTAGTAAACACGCCGATAAGACCGAATTGCATGAGCAATGCCAATGCGGTGAATCGTTTTTCTTGTGTAATGCTACTTTTAAAATTACTTAAGAAAACTAAGAATAGGACGGCGTTGGTGAGCAAAATCATGGTGAAACCAAGGCTGTCGATTGAAAAACGAACGAAACGAATTCCAAAATCAACTAGCATATGGTCGGCAGCTTTGAAACAGCAAACTGCTACTATACTCCAGGCAAGGGTTATTCCGGTCGAGATAAGCCCGAAGAGACGTGTTTGTGCACTTGGTACCAACCAAGCAACAAGACTAAAAACAAGAGGTAAAAGAATTAGTGCCAAACTGAAAGTTTTAAGATGTAATAAGCAACGAAAGTGATGAGTCCGAAGACCATCCAAAAGAGGTAGCTACTCAAGAAACCTGATTGCCATTTGCGCGTAAGGTTTGCGGTGTTGAGGATTCCGTCTGCAATTGCGTAAACACCGTTGCGCAAAATTTGAATATCTAGAACCTTACCCACAAAATCCGATAGGGCCAAAAGTGGCTTGACAAACACCACATGGTAAATTTCGTCAATGTATAATTTTTGGGCAGAAAGGTTTTCCCAGCCAGAAAGTGCGTCGTCTTCTTTGGCAAGCGCACCTTTTTTGGCGTAGTTCATGTAGGCCCAAATGAAGACCCCAATTGCAATTGCACTTGCAAAAACCATGAGCCCCATAGAGGTATTGAAGTCTAGGTGGGCGTTGTGTACTTCCGATAAACCAAAAGTGCTATGGCTAAGGTAATGGTCAAACCAATGTGCTGCATTTTTAAAGAATAAGCCTGGTAAATTCAATAAACCTCCAAAAATAGACAGCACAGCAAGTACGATGAGCGGAAGTGTCATGGAAAGACCACTCTCATGAACCTTGCTCTTGAGTGCTTCACCACCACGGAACTGACCTTGGAAGGTAAGGAAGTAGAGACGGAACATGTAAATAGCTGTCATGGTTACGGCAAGAACCAAGATGGCATAAACAACAGTATTGTGGTGCAGTGCCTGTGCCATGATTTCATCTTTGGAGAAAAATCCGGACAAAAATGGAATACCTGCAATGGCCATGGTACCGATCAAGAAGGTAAGATGGGTAACGGGCATGAGCTTTGCTAGGCCGCCCATTTTACGGATATCTTGTTCTTCGTGCATGCCGTGAATGACAGAGCCAGAACCCAAGAATAACAATGCTTTAAAGAAAGCGTGTGTGGTCACGTGGAAAAGTGCAACAGTATAAGCACCAAAACCGAGGGCCACGAACATAAGACCTAATTGAGATACGGTAGAGTAGGCCAAAACTTTTTTGATGTCGTTCTGACGCATGGCCATAAAAGCAGCAAGTAAGGTGGTTGCAAGGCCGATGTATAAAATGATATCTTTGGTAGCTGGCGCAAGTTCAAACAAGAAATTGGAGCGTACGGTGAGGTAAATTCCCGCGGTTACCATTGTGGCGGCGTGAATGAGTGCAGAAACTGGCGTTGGCCCGGCCATAGCGTCTGGCAACCAAGTGAAGAGCGGAATCTGGGCACTCTTTCCGGTTGCTGCCACGAAAAGGCAAAAAGTGATAAAGAACATGGCTCCGCCCTGTAGCGCTGCATCTTGGCTTACGGCTTTTCCAATTTTCAAAAATTCTAAAGTATGGAATTGACCAAGGATCATGAACAAAGCCAATAGCAAACCGACATCACCAATGCGGTTCATGATAAATGCTTTGCGTCCAGCAAGGCTGTTTGCTAAACCTTTTTGCGCGTCGTTGTAATGGAAGCTGATCAATAGGTAAGAGCACATACCGACACCTTCCCAACCAAAGAACAAAACAAAATAATTGGAGCCCAACACCAACAGCAACATCGAAAAGATGAACAAATTGAGGTAGGTGAAGAACTTGTGATAACCTTCATCGTGGCTCATGTAGCCCATGGAGAAGAGGTGAATCAGGGAGCCGATTCCAGTAATGATGAGTGTCATCCAAACAGACAACGCATCGATCTGAAAAGAAGCATTGATGTGCAATTGCTCAAAATCGATGATATTGAAGAGTTTGACGATTTGCGTACCGTGTAAGCCTGCAAAAAGTGTGGTGGCAAGTAAAAAAGCCGCGAAAACCATTGCTGTAGCTAAGCCACCAACAACTGTTTTGGGTAGTTTTTTGCCAAAAATCCCGTTGATAGCAAAGCCTATGAGTGGCAGTGCAAGAATGATCAGAAGCGTCAGGTCTTTAGCCATTGTTAATTTTTAAGTTGGTTGTACATGTCAATATCGATAGACTTGAGGTTGCGATAGGCCATGATGATGATCGAAAGCCCGACTGTTGCCTCGGCTGCGGCTACAACCATCGTGAAGAACACGAAAATTTGTGCGTCGCCGTTGTTGTAATAGGTCGAGAAAGTCACGAGCATGAGGTTCACAGCATTGAGCATCAGTTCGATGCACATGAGCAGCACAATCATGTTCTTGCGCGTCATTGCGCCTATTGCACCAATGGTAAAAAGTGCAAAAGAGACGAATAGATAAAAATCGAGGGAAGTCCCGATACTAGAGGCAGCTTGCATATTATTCAATGATTTGTTTTTCGCGCTTTGCAAGTAAGATGGCACCTACCATAGCTGCGATAAATAAAATAGAAGTAAGTTCAAAAGCAACAATATACTTTGAGAATAGTAGATTACCAAGTTCTTTAACCAAGCCAATTTGGCTGTCGTTGGCACGATAAGATTGACCGAGAATGAGTGTGTCTTTAAGCGCAGTAACGAGCACTAAAAACAGCGAACCCCCGGCAATAAATGCCGCAAGTTGTGCACCTCTTTTGGTCATGGGCTCTACCTCTTTGTTGAGATTGAGTAGCATCAAAACAAATAAGAACAAGACCATTATGGCGCCGGCGTAAACAATCATATTGACAATCGCTAAAAACTGTGCGTTCATCATGATGTACATGGATGTAATGAAAAAGAAAGTCACGACTAAGTAGATGACGCTTCTTACGGGGTGCTTACTAAGCACGACCATTAAAGCCGCGGCTAAGGTGAGACTCCCTAGGATGATGGAAATGATTTGTAAACTCATATCTGGGTACGTTTACCGGTGTGTTGTCTTTTGGTAATATCGATGCGCTCATCTAAGGATTCGACAAGTTTGTCTTTGCCATAAATAAAGTTGTCGCGCTCAAAGTAAGTGGGCACTAGGCGGTCTGTTAAGAAGATGGCTTCTTTCGGGCAGGCTTCTTCACAAAGACCACAGAAAATACAGCGCAACATATTGATTTCATAGGTAGCTGCGTACTTTTCTTCGCGATACAGTTTTTCTTCACCGCGCTCGCGTTCTGCTGCAGTCATGGTGATGGCTTCAGCAGGGCAAGCTACAGCACAGAGCCCGCAAGCCGTGCAGTTTTCACGGCCTTGTTCGTCTCGTTTCAAGACATGTTGGCCGCGATATACAGGCGCGAATTCGCGAATTTCTTCAGGATATTTGATGGTTTTACGCTTGCGAAACATATGGCGCAGCGTTGTGATCATGCCGCTGATGATGGCAGGGAGGTAGATTTTCTCCCAGAGCGTCATGGGCTTGTCTGAAACGACTTTTTTGCGATTGGTTAAGCTTTCCATTGTATTTACTTAATTAGAACCAGCCATTTTTGAAGGCGATGACCAAACCAGTTACCAATAAATTGATAAGGGAGAGTGGGAGCAATGATTTCCAGCCCAAGTGCATCAGTTGGTCAAAGCGAAAGCGCGGGATTGTCCAGCGGATCCACATGATGACGAAAATGAAAATAAAGATTTTAGTAGCGAAGGCGCCGATGCTCAGCAGCGCAAGCGTATTGCCACTAAAATGACTCATGCCTGGGAAATTATAGCCGCCAAAGAAAAGGATGGCCATAATGGCAGAAGAAACGAACATAGAGGTATATTCTGCAAAGAGATACAAGCCCAATTTCATAGAGCTGTATTCGGTGTGGTAACCACCTACAAGTTCAGATTCACATTCTGGGAGATCAAAGGGTGCACGATTGAGCTCAGCCAAAGCACAAATAAAGAAAATAAGGAAAGCCACTGGTTGGTAAACCACATTCCAGACTTCTTTTTGGCCTTCTACAATAGCGTTAAGACTCAAAGAGCCAGAAAGCAGTACGATGGTAATCGCCGAAACACCCATGGCTAACTCATAAGAGATCATTTGAGAGCTTGCGCGAATTGCACCGTAAAGCGAGTATTTGTTGTTGGAGGCCCAGCCACCAATCATGATGCCGTATACACCAATCGAAATAACACCAAAAACGTAAAGGATTCCGATGTTGATGTCTGCAACTTGTAAGGCAATATCGCGACCAAACAAGTGTAGTTTAGGCCCCCACGGAACAACTGCACTTGTAATGAGCGCCGTAAACATGGCTAAACCTGGACCGATTATAAAGAGCCATTTGTCGGCTTTTGCGGGTATGAAATCTTCTTTTAAGAACATTTTGACTCCATCGGCAATAGGTTGCAAGATGCCGAAAGGCCCTGCGCGGTCTGGTCCAACGCGGTCTTGGATCCAGGCGGCCAGTTTTCTTTCAAAATAGGTCATGTAGGCTGCAGCTCCGAGCGAAACCAGAAAGAGCAGCAAGACAAGGATTGATTTTTCTATGAGCAACGCTGTATCCATTAGTGAAGGAGTTTGGGGTTGTTGTCGTTTTTAGTTGCGTATTTTCCTTGTGAAATCACGGAATGTCGGTCAATTTTGCGCGGGCCAATGATGTTCCATTTGGCGGGGTCTTTTTTGTCAAAGCGACAGTCATTGCAAATCCAGGCGGTTTTGTCTTCGATGGTTTCTACTTCGCCATATTTGTCTTTTCGTGCCGTTACCCTGAAAATTTCGTTTCCGAACATCCAGACAACAGCCTTGCCAGAACACTTGCCGCATGCACATTCTGCTTCATAAGGTTTCAAGAACCAAACGCGAGATTTGAAACGGAAGGTTTTGTCTGTAAGTGCACCTACTGGGCAAACGTCGATCATGTTGCCAGAGAAATCGTTATCGATGGCATTTTCGATGTAGGTAGATATTTCGGCGTGTTCGCCACGGTGCAATACGCCATGTACGCGCGTGTCTGTGAGCTGATTAGCCACAGCAACGCAGCGATAACACAAAATGCAGCGATTCATGTGCAATTTGATTTTGTTGCCGATGTCGATTGGACTGAAGGTGCGGCGTTCTTCGCGGTAGCGGGTTTTTGCAGAACCGTGCTCGTAGCCGAGGTCTTGTAAGTGGCATTCACCAGCTTGGTCGCAGATAGGGCAGTCTAGTGGGTGGTTCACCAATAAGAATTCGACAACGCCTCCGCGGTTCGTTTGAACACGTTCAGATGTTTTGTTTTTGACGATCATGCCGTCCATCACTTGTGTAGAACAAGAGGCTACAAGTTTGGGCATTGGGCGCGGATCTGCGCCTGACCCTGCAGCAACTTCTACCAAACAAGTGCGGCATTTACCACCAGTACCTGGTAATTTGCTATAATAGCACATGGCAGGAGGAACGAGGTCTCCGCCAGCTTGTCTTGCCGCGTTGAGGATGGTAGTTCCTGGTGCTACTTCAATTTCGACGTCGTCTATTGTTACTTTTATCATAGGACTAAGCTTCAAGCGGTGCTTGGATTAAACCATAATTTCTTGTTTGGGCCTCTTGTGGAGACTTGACGTGCCATTCGAATTCATCTCTGAAGTGACGAATTGCTGCGGCAACTGGCCATGCTGCTGCATCGCCGAGAGGGCAAATGGTATTGCCTTCGATTTTTTTGTTGATTTCTTCAAGAAGGCTGATATCTTCTAGGGTACCTTGGCCATGTTCGAGGCGATAGAGTACTTTTTCCATCCAGCCTGTTCCTTCTCTACATGGTGAACACTGACCGCAAGATTCATGCGCGTAGAATCGTGCAAAATTCCAGGTATTGCGCACAATGCATTGGTCTTCGTCAAAGACAATAAAACCACCTGATCCGAGCATAGAACCTGTTGCAAAACCGCCGTCCGCCAAACTTTCGTAGGTCATGAGGCGATCTGTACCAGCTGCTGTTTTGGTCACGAGGTAGTGCGGTAAAATCGGAACAGAAGATCCTCCTGGGATACAGGCCTTCAATTTTTTGCCGTTGGCTATGCCGCGGCAGTAGTTGTCGCCGTAGATGAATTCTTCTACGGATAGGCCGAGTTCAATTTCATATACACCGGGGCGTACGAGGTTGCCGCTTGCAGAAATGAGCTTGGTTCCGGTAGAGCGCTCAATACCAATTTTGGCATAAGCTTCGCCGCCTTCATTGACAATAGGTACAACTGCAGCAATGGATTCAACATTATTGACCACCGTTGGGTTCCCCCACAAGCCTTTGACGGCAGGGAAAGGTGGTTTCATGCGCGGATTTCCACGTTTACCTTCTAAAGATTCGAGCAAGGCGGTTTCTTCCCCGCAAATATAAGCGCCTCCTCCGGGTGTAACGACGAGGTCGAGGTCATAGCCCGAACCGAGGATGTTTTTACCGAGCATGCCATTGGCATACGCTTCGGCGATGGCTTTTTCTAATATGCGCAAAACATACATGAACTCGCCGCGAATATAGATGTAGGAGCGGCGCGCACCCAATGCATAGCTAGAGGTGATCATGCCTTCAATGAGTAAATGCGGGAGCTTTTCCATGAGGTAGCGGTCTTTGAACGTACCTGGTTCTGATTCGTCGGCGTTGCACACTAAATGGCGTTCAACACCTTCAGGCTTGGCCAAAAAAGACCATTTCATCCCTGTCGGGAAACCAGCACCTCCGCGACCGCGCAGACCAGACTTCTTGACTTCTTCAACGACTTCGTCAGGGCTCATTGTTTTGAGGGCCTTCTCTACAGAAGCGTAGCCACCGTGTTTGCGATAGACGTCGTAGGCGGCAATCCCGGGAACTTCTGCGTGTTCTATAAGTAGTTTTCTTGCCATTGGATTAAGATTTGGAGGCCTCGCGCATGGCGTCGAGCATTTCGTTCACTTTTTCTTTGTTCAGGCGCTCGTAAAATTGGTATTTACACATGAGCATTGGGCCGTAACCGCAAGCCCCTAAACATTCTACAGTTTTAAGGGTAAACATGCCGTCTTTGGTGGTTTCGCCAACTTTGATATCGAGTTTTTCTTCGATGTAGGAAATCAGGTCGTCTGAACCTACTAATTGGCAAGGCCCGGTGCGACATACTTCTAGTACATTTTTACCTACAGGATCGAGGTGGAACATGGTGTAGAAAGTGGCCACTTCGTAAACCTCAATGGGCTGAATCGCTAAGATTTGAGCGACGCGGTTCATGGCGCCAACACTGACCCAACCGAATTCATCTTGAACCAAATGTAGGATGCTGAGAATCGCACTCTTTTGTTTCCCTTCAGGGAAAAGGCCAATGACTCTATTGATTTCGGCCATGGTTTGGGCGCTGAAATCGATAGGCGCTTCGTTGACTGCTTGTGGGTGATCTGCTTTCATATTAGGCGTCTAGTTCTCCGGCAATGACGTTGATGCTGCTGAGTGTCAGAACGGCGTCTGAAATTGGCATGCCTTTGATCATTTCTGGATATGCTTGATAATAAATAAAACAAGGTCTTCTGAATTGAAGGCGATAAGGTGTGCGGCCACCGTCGGAAATAAGGTAGTAGCCTAGTTCGCCGTTTCCGCCTTCTACTGCATGGTATACTTCGCCGACAGGAAGCTCGGTCTCACCCATGACAATTTTGAAATGGTAAATGAGTGCTTCCATGTTGTTGTAGACATCGGCCTTCGCAGGAAGATAGAAGTCTGGGAGGTCGGCTTTGTAGTCGCCTTCTGGTAAGTTGTTGTAGGCTTGCGTAATGATGCGCAAACTCTGACGAATTTCTTCTTGACGCACCATAAAACGGTCGTAGGTATCGCCATTGACACCCACCGGGATAATAAAATCGAAATCTTCGTAAGAAGAATAAGGGTTCATGGCGCGAACGTCGTAGTCTACGCCAGCTGCACGCAAGTTTGGTCCAGAGAAAGAATAAGAAAGTGCGCGCTCTGCAGAAATAGGCCCTGCACCTTTGGTGCGGTCCATGAAGATGCGGTTGCGCGCGAGCATGCTGTCAAATTCTTCGAAAGCCTTCGGAAAAGTCTTTAAAAAAGACTTGAGTTTTTCGTGGAAAACTGGCGTGAAATCGCGCTCGAATCCACCGATGCGTCCCATGTTGGTGGTAAGGCGTGCGCCGCTGAGTTCTTCGTAGAGCTCGTAAATTTTTTCGCGCTCCGAGAACGGATAAAAGAAAGAGGTGAGTGCTCCGGCATCTACGCCAATTACTGAATTGCAAATGAGGTGATCGGCGATGCGGGCAAGTTCCATAATGATCACGCGCATGTATTGTACGCGTTTAGGAATTTCGACCCCAATTAATTTTTCAACGGTCATTTCCCAACCGATGTTGTTGATCGGAGATGAACAGTAGTTGAGGCGATCGGTAATGGGCGTAATTTGGTTATATGGGCGACGCTCTGCTAATTTTTCAAAAGCACGGTGGATGTAACCAACCGTTTGCTCAGAAGAAATGATTTTTTCGCCATCTACCTTTAATATATTTTGAAAAATACCATGGGTGGAAGGGTGGGTCGGACCAAAATTTATCGTGGCTATGTTTGCAGGATCTGCGGCCTGCAAGACATCTTTTACTTCTTGGCTCATAATTCGTTGTTGTTGCGTCCGAAAAATCTGTCGTCTTTGTCTTCGCGGGTGGCGTCTTCGAGTACGTACTCTTTGCGCATCGGGAAGTAATCCATGTCGTCCATGTTGAGGATGCGACGTAGGTCTGGGTGTCCGTCGAATTGAATTCCGAAGAAATCGTAGGTTTCGCGTTCCATCCAGTTGGCACCGGCAAACAAATCCGTGATGCTGGCGATGTGTAAGTTTTCTTTGGGAAGGTAACCTTTGATGCGCAAGCGCAGGTTGTTTTTCCAAGAATGAAGTTGGTATACAACGGCAAATTCTCGGCCAGCAGACTCTGGGTAGTGAACCCCTGCTATGTTGGTGAGGTAATTGACGCTCAGGTCTTGGTGTTGTTGCAACCAAGCAATTGCGTCGTGGATGCGTGCTGGCGTCATTTCGATGTTGAGCATGCCAAACGTTTCTTCGTGGGCAAGTACATCTTCACCAAAAGCAGCCTGAATAGCCGTAAGGTATTCTTGGTTATTTTGCTTCTCCATGTTGATCAATGTCGATTTGGTAAGTACCTAACAAATGCTTGTATTCTTCTGAATAGCGGCGACGGTTGGATTCTTTTTTGACGAGTTCGTGAATGTTCATGACGCCTTCGATGATTTGTTCTGGACGCGGCGGGCAACCAGGTACGTAGACGTCTACGGGAATGATGCGGTCAATTCCTTGCAAAACCGAGTAGGTATCAAAGATTCCGCCAGAACAAGCACAAGCACCTACTGACAAAACCCATTTTGGCTCAGCCATTTGTTCGTATACGCGCTTGAGAACCGGTCCTAATTTTTTGGAAATGGTACCGGCAACAATGAGGAGGTCAGCCTGGCGCGGTGTAAAAGACATGCGCTCCATTCCAAAACGAGAGAGGTCGTAGGCGCTTCCCATGGTGGCCATGAATTCGATTCCACAACATGATGTCGCAAATGGCAAAGGCCAAACGGAGTTGGCACGGGCTAGCGCAATGGCTTTGTCTAGGGTGGTTAGCTGATAACCTTCCCCGTTGATTGTTTCGAGGTCTTCTATTTTTCCCATTCTAATGCTCCTTTTTTATAGATATAGTAAAACCCGGTCAAGAAAAAACCGACAAACATAATGACGGCTAACAAGCCTTCTAATTTGAGTTCGTAGAAATTGACAGCGTACGGATAAAAGAAAATGACCTCAACGTCAAATAATACGAAGAGGATGGCCGTCATGAAGTAGCGGATAGAGACAGGAAAACGCGCGTTACCTTGCGCGTCGATACCACACTCAAAGTTGTCGTCTTTTTTGGCAGAATTGATTCTGGGTGTAAGTTTGTGCGTTACAAAAAGCGTAAAGATCACAAAGCCGGCTGCAACTGCAATTTGCATGAGCAACGGTAGGTAATTGGCGCTGGAGGCTGTTTCCATTGGACTGTTTTAAGGTGTAACAAAAGTTACTTTACTTGGTTTGTTTTGCGCCACAAATTTACCTTTTAGTTTGGTACGGACATAAAAAAAGCCGAGAAAAAATTCCCGGCTTCTAATTTAGAATGCTTATGAACTACTTAATGTGAAAGCGCAAGCCAATGTTTGAGAAATTTCCTGCGCTAAAGCTTGTGCCAAGTCCTGCAATCTGGTTGACATTGAAACCAGGACGCAGTTCCGTGTAGAGGTGAATAGGTTTCCAGAACTCACGTTTTTTACCAACCTGAAAATCAATACCAAGTGGCGCATAAACACCAAAACCAAAGCCACCTTTATTTTCAAAGGTTTCATGTTCATGTGTGCCGCTATAACTCGAAAGCATATTCAAACCGTAAGAATCTCCATAAGGATATACGCTATGTTCAACATTTGTCACACAGTTGTAACTAAGTCCGAAATTGGCACCGATTCCGCCATAAAAACTCCAACGTTTGTCTGCGTTGTAGCGGAAAATAAGCGAGGCGTCTAGTCTAAGTTGTTCTTGTGAGTAATTTGCATTGTAACTGTGTGTGCTGAAGGAATCTACAAAATACTGTGTTCCCGATTGCGAGCTCGTTAGGGTATCGATTCGAAAAGATTCTGTATACCCTCCACCCGTTGAAAGCGCATTATTTTGATTGGTATGCATGAGGCCTAAACGCAAGGTTGCATTGGGCATTTTACCCAATTTAAGACCAACACTCAAAGACTGAGATTGACCAGGAAAGCTCAAATTAAAAAAGGGAGAACTTTGATAAGCGCTCAAATCTTGCTGAAGTAGCACAGACTGGGGGGCCAAGGTTTGAAAATCGGCAAGGCTTCCTTTTGCCGCTCCGAAAAAGGCACCAGACTGTAAGTAAACGCCTTCAAAACTGAGTTGGGCTTGGGAGTTTCCCCAAGAGAGCAGTGCGAGACTCAAAAGTAATTTTTTCATAAATAATTTTTTATTTCCTACAACTACGAATTCTTTATTTTATTGTTACAAGCCTGATGTATTGTTGTTGATTTTCCGACACACATTTAAGTATGTATGCCCCGCTATGGAGTGCTCGCACATCTATAAGTGCTTCTTTCTCAATAGTTCCTGCTAGAACGGTTTTGCCATTTGCATCATAAAAAATATAGTCAAGGGTTTCTGTTTGTCCTTTGATCGCAATAAAATCATTACTCGGATTTGGATACACTTCCAATTTAGCGTTCAGCATGGATGAGTGTTCCGTAAAACCTAAAGTTGGGTCGAGCGAAACGCCGGCGTTGCCATTCATCACCCAATTGCCGGGGTCAATGCCAATTGTTCCTGCAAGAATGCCGAAATTGTAAAGTGAAAAGTACTCGACATTGTTATTGATTTCAAATCTAATGATCGTATCTGCCTGACCTTGTCTCAAAATGCGCAGTGATATGGGGTTGGTGAAAGTGGGTGTAATGCTCGGCATCGAGGCAGTGTGCGAAATCTGTAGAAATAGGTCATTGCCATTTTGGTTGTAATGAACCTCGTAAGTAGGGAAACCCTCACCGTAATACCACTGTTCAAATAACGGGTCTAAGTTGATGCTGCAAAAGTTGGCCACGTGATTTTTAAAGTCGAATCCCGTAGCAGTTCCATTGGCAAAAGTGCTTTGAAAATCCTGAAGAGCAGCAAAAAAGAGGCTGTCGTTTTGGATCAGGTAGCGCAGCGTATGAATGAAACCTGCTCCTTTGTCATAGGAAAGTCTACCGTTGAAAATACGTGCTTCATTGAGTGAATCCAAGACCCATATACTGCCGCCGGGTTGGCTCATGACACTCTGATGAACTTGGTTCATGTGATTGCCTTCTTGGCCAGGGTAAAGCGCCTGCAGCATCAGGTATTCGGCATAAGAAGCAAAGCCCTCATTGATCCAGATATCGCACCAAGAGGCACAGGTGACGTTATTGCCCCACCATTGATGTGCCAATTCATGAGAGGTGAGTGTCTTCTCAAAAAATCCTTGTGTAGTCATGGTTTGGTGTTCCATTCCACCCGAAATTGGCGCCATACAGTGTCCGTATTTTTCATTTGCAAAAGGGTAGGGGCCAAATTGTGTGGCATACAATTCTAAAAATGCGGCTGTTTCATTGATTTCATCGATGAAATTGGGTAAGGTTCCTGGGTTGTCATAGATGTAGTTTTGGATCAAAACGGGGGAGGCGCTACCTTGAGGATTTGCATAGACGTTGTACTCAACATATTTGGCTACCGAAACAGAAATGAGATAGTAGTCAATAGGATGGCGGTGCTTCCATTGGTAGCGTGTCCAGCCATTTCCAAGTGGTAAAACTTGTTCCAAAACCCCATTCGAACCCGCTTTACAGGTGTCTGGCACTGTAATGGCCACGGCACAAGAATCTGCCTTATCCGTCAGGCTTTGCTTGACAGCAAACCATTCGTAGGCAGAAAACGGTTCAGACAAGGACCACACCACTTTGTTTCCCCAACTTGGCGAACTGCCTGCAGTAAGCCCGCTGCCTCCGAGTGGATTCGTTTGAGCAGTTGGTGGCGTGCCTGCATAAGCAACATCAATCACGAAATTTTCTTGGGCGTTGGCGTTAACAGGTACCCGAATTTTATTCGACACCCTGCTGTAATTGACGACATTACCATTTACCTTGATTTCACTTACGAGTAAGCTTTGAAATAATTCAATGAGGGCAGAATCTAATTGAACAAGTGCTTTGGCATGGATTGCTACGCTCCCAGACAAATAGGTTGAGGTGTTGGTCATTTGTATGTCCAGATTGTAAAAATGAACATCGTATTGTTCGGTTTCTGCAATTTCAGCAACGGTAAGAGAGGCGCTTTTTATTTGATAATGACGCCCAGCTTTTCGCGTAGAACAATTACCTACCTGATCTTGGGCAATAGTGAAAAGTGAAATGGAGAAGAAAAAAAGGAGGATTCTGTTTTTCATGAATGGTGGTTTGCCACGAAATTAAACAATCTTTCGAAAGTGCATTTTTTTTGACTAACTTTGATTATGCGTTTGTTGAGCATTGTCTTTTCTATTTATTTTGGGTTGCTATCCTTAGCTCCTAATTGGCAAGGCTTGGAGTTTTTTAAACTCGATGCGCTTTTTGAACATTATGCGCAATACCAAGAAGTAAAGTCAAACGACGGATTTTGGAGTTTTGTGAAAGAACATTACCTCCAGCAAATCAATGAAAACCAACACGAACACCGCGAATTACCCTTCAAATCTGTTCAGGCAAATAGTATGATTACGCTTTTTATGCCAGTCCATAGCCCACGTGTTATATTTGAAGAATTTACACCTCAACTGCCTACCTCACCAATTGTTACGCCACCAACAGCCATCAATATCAACGACTTTTTTGAATGCTGGCATCCCCCTCAATTAGTGTAGCTTAAAGTCTTTTAAGTTTTACTTTCTAATTGAATTTTCATGTTAAATCGCATCATTTATTGGTCGATACACAACAAATTAATCGTTGCTGTACTGACCCTCGCCCTCATCGTTTGGGGCTTATTTTCACTTTCAAAATTACCCATTGACGCCGTTCCTGACATCACCAATAATCAGGTGCAAGTCATCACTAGCGCGCCAGCCTCTAGTGCTCTAGATATCGAGCGTTTTGTGACCTTTCCAGTCGAACAAACCATGGCAACCATTCCCGGCATTGAAGAGATCCGTTCCTTTAGTCGTTTTGGACTGAGTGTCGTGACCATCGTTTTTACCGAAGAAACCGATATCTATTGGGCGCGTCAACAAGTGCAGGAGCGCTTGTCTGAGGCCAAAAATAATATCCCTACAGGTTTCGGCGAACCCTCAATGGCCCCACTGAGCACCGGGCTTGGCGAAATTTATCAATACACGTTGCGCGCAAAGAAAGGCTACACCAATAAGTATAGCCCAGCAGATTTGCGCAGCATCCAAGATTGGGTCATTCGTCGTCAGTTGCTTGGAGTTAAGGGCGTTGCAGATGTAAGTGGTTTCGGCGGCGAGCTCAAAACTTATGAAATCGCTATTGATCCATTATTGCTTAAAGCCCACGAGATCACCCTCGACGAAGTATTTAATGCCGTTTCACAAAACAACGAAAATACCGGCGGAGCCTACATCGAGCGCCATCACATGACCACCTATATCCGAACTGAAGGGTTGGTAGGAAGCTTATCAGACATCGCGCAAATCCAAATCAATCACCCGACAGGTGAAGCTCCGGTTTATATTCGGGATATCGCCGAAGTAAAATACGGATCTCAGGTCCGTTATGGCGCACTCACCTATAACGACGAAGGAGAGGCAGTTGGCGGAATTGTCCTGATGCTTAAAGGTGCTAATTCTTCAGAAGTCATTGATTTAGTGAAGGAACGCATGGCTCAAATTGAGTCTAATTTGCCAGAGGGTGTGGAGTTAGAGGTTTACCTTGACAGAACAAACCTAGTCAATCGCGCGATACATACCGTGAGCACCAACCTCATTGAGGGAGCACTGATCGTGATTTTTGTTTTGGTGCTGTTGCTAGGTAACCTGCGGGCCGGCTTAATCGTTGCTTCTGTGATTCCGTTAGCGATGCTTTTTGCCATTGCACTCATGAATATTTTTGGGGTGTCGGGCAACCTGATGTCACTCGGCGCACTAGACTTCGGCCTTATTGTCGACGGAGCAGTGATCATCGTTGAATCAACCTTGCATTTGTTGCAGCATAGGCGAAGTAAACAACTCACGCAAGCCGACATGAACGCAGAGGTCTATCATTCCGCCTCAAAATTTAGCAAAAGCGCCGTCTTTGGTCAGGTCATTATTTTGGTGGTCTATTTACCCATTCTGGCACTCGTTGGAATTGAAGGTAAAATGTTCAAGCCAATGGCGCAAACGGTTATTTTCGCCATCCTCGGTGCACTGATCCTTTCTCTAACATATGTGCCCATGATTTCATCAATGGTGCTTTCTAAAAAAGTGCAAACTGGTAAAACGCTATCAGACCGTCTCGTTGACAGCATTAAAAAGCGCTACACTCCGGCACTCTCAAAAGTTTTGCGCAAACAGAAATGGGTGTTTACGGGCATTGCGATCCTCTTTGTAACGGCCATTTTACTCTTCAATCGTTTGGGGGCCGAGTTCATTCCATCTTTAGATGAGGGTGATTTTGCTGTTGAAACCCGACTCATGACCGGTTCAGGTTTATCCAAAACAATAGATGCGACTACCAAAGCATCGCACATTTTGTTACAAAAGTTCCCTGAGATCAAGCAAGTCATTGGTAAAATTGGAACCGCCGAAATTCCAACAGACCCAATGCCTATGGAAGCTTGTGACCTCATGCTGATTCTTAAAGACAAAAAAGAGTGGGTAAGTGCAGAGACCAAAGAAGAACTTGCGGCCAAAATGCAAGCCACCCTTGATAAAGAACTTCCAAGTGTTTCTTTTGGCTTTCAGCAACCGATTCAGATGCGTTTCAATGAGCTCATGACGGGTGCCAAGCAAGATGTAGTTGTAAAGGTCTATGGCGAAGATTTCGAGAAATTATCCGCTTACGCCAAACAAATCGGCGGCCTGGCCAGAGATATACAAGGCGTTCAAGACGTTTATGTCGAAGAATTGTCGGGCTTGCCACAACTTATTGTTCGCTATGACCGCGATGCCTTGGCGCGTTATCAAGTCAGTATCGAAGAAGTAAACCGAGCAGTCAATTTGGGCTTTGCTGGTCAGATTGCAGGATATGTTTTCGAGGGTGAACGCAAGTTTCAGTTAGTTGTGAAGTTGCGTCAGGCAGACCGTGCCCAACTCACCGATATCGAACAGCTTTACGTGAGCAATGCAGCGGGTCAGGAAATCCCGTTAGCCGAACTCGCTTCTATTCAAATCGAAAACGGACCCAATCAAATTCAGCGCGACGACGCCAAGCGCCGTATCATTGTTGGTTTCAATGTCCGCGGCCGAGACGTAGAGAGTATTGTCAAAGAACTACAGCAAAAGATGGATCAAAATGTCCAGTTTGAAACCGGATACTTTCCAGAAATTGGAGGCACCTTCGAAAATTTAGTACATGCCCGTGCTCGCTTGCTGATTGCCGTGCCTATTTCTTTATTGCTCATTTTCTTTTTATTGTACTTGACTTTTCAATCCATCAAACAAGCCGCCCTTATTTATTCAGCCATTCCGTTGGCATCTATTGGCGGCGTCATCGCCCTCTATTTGCGGGGCATGCCTTTTTCCATTTCTGCTGGCGTTGGTTTCATTGCACTTTTTGGTGTGGCGGTGCTCAATGGAATCGTTCTCATTGCGGAGTTCAATTCACTCAAGAAGTCAGGAGCGCCTCTCATGCAAGTTGTTTTGCGAGGCACCGCCAATCGCTTGAGACCCGTTTTGCTCACTGCAACTGTAGCCTCGCTTGGCTTTTTGCCGATGGCGCTTTCTCATGGTAGCGGAGCCGAGGTACAAAAGCCGTTAGCAACGGTTGTCATTGGAGGGCTCATTAGTGCAACGATCTTAACGCTCTTCATCTTGCCTCTGTTGTATATACTCTTTGAAAAACCCTTGCGCTTGCGCAGAAAAAAGGTGCTTTCGCTATTTGTAGTTTTGGCCTTCGCGAGCAATGCCTTCTCGCAAACCTTGCAATATACAGACGCACAATTGTACGGCCTCATGCTCGATCAAAACGGTCAAATTAAAGCAGCCGTACTTGAAGCAAAGCGCCAACAAGCGCTTGGCGAAGGAACAGCGGGTTGGCAGCCGTTGTCGGCGTCATTTATGATGGGGCAATTCAACTCTGCCTATGCCAGAGATAACAACATCACTCTTAGCCAGGTGCTTCCTTACAATGGCGAGCTTCGTTTGCAGAAAGCACTAGCTAAGACGAGCGGGCAACTTTCTGATCAAGAACTGGCTTTACTGAAAAAAGATTTCAAGCGCGCTCTTAATGAGCAATTGGAATTCATTCGCTTGCGAGGCGCGGAGTTAGCTTTAGCTCAAAAGCAAGACTCCTTGTATGCTTTACTCGATGAGAAAATCGAATTGCGCGTACAGTTGGGTGAGGTCTCCAAAATGGATCAAGTTTTGGTGCATTCAAAAGCCATGCGTGCAAGTGCACTCGTGCAACAACGTACACAAAACCTGCTCAACGCCTGGTCTGCTTTGTATGCGCTCATCGCCTATAAAGGTCCGTCGTTTACTTTAGCAGAAGTTGAGGCTATTGACTTTTTAACGGTTCCAAAATACAATGCCACGCTATCACACCCAAGTTTGTTGCGCTACGACATCGAAGCCCAACAATTGCAACTCCAAAACGAGCTCAATAAAGCCCAGCAATTGCCGCAACTTGGGTTGGCTTATTTCAATCAGTCACTGGTAGGAGTGCAGAGCATCAATGGTGTTGATCAATATTTCGGTCCAGATAAACGTTTTCAAGGAGCAATGCTCCAAACGCAAATACCCATTGATTTTAAAGCGTATAAATCCAGAGCTGCAGCACTTGAATTAGCGCTTTCACAAACGCAACTGCGCAAAGATCAACAGTACCTCGATTTAGTCTCTAAGCAAAGTCAGTTGTTTGTCGAGTTGAGCAATTTAATCGAAACCTATAAAGAGGTTGCTGGCCCCATACAAAAGGAGCTGCTTCAGCTTCAGGCCGACGCAGACCTGCAATTAAAAAGCGGTCAAATCTCTTTGATTGATTTTATCCAATTGCAAGAATACCAACTGTCTTTGCAAAATGAACTATTGCAATGGCAACATCAAATCAAATTAGTACACATTTCCTATGAATGGATTCAAAATTAAACAGACCATGAAAATCGCAAATATTTTTCCCGGCATCCTCTTCTTGTTATTCGTGTCGTGTTCATCCAAAGAACCAGCACCAACACCCGCAGTAACAAACGAACAATTCAAACTCAGTGCAAAACAAATAAAATCACTGGGCATTGAACTCGGCGCTATTGAACAAACCAACATGGGCTTGAGTGTTTTTGCTAACGGAATTGTTGATGTCCCTCCTCAAAATAAATCATATGTGGCAATGCCTTTTGGGGGTTATATCAAACAAATTAACGTCCTTGACGGCATGCTCGTCCAGAAAGGTCAAGTCTTACTCGTTGTCGAACATCCTGAGATTATACAACTGCAGCAAGACTACCTCGAATTGTTGGGTCAACAAGAATACCTTTCAGCCGATTACGAGCGCCAAAAGCAACTTTATGAAAAAGAAGCTGGTTCGGCAAAGAGTTACCAGCAAGCAAAAAGTGCCTTTTTAGTCAATAAAGCCAAATTAAGCGGTTTGGCACTGCAACTCGAGATGGCTAATGTCAATATGTCGGCACTTAAAAACGGTCAAATTGAACGAACACAACGCATTCGCTCTCCATTTTCTGGGGTAGTAACTAAGGTGACTGCAAATGTTGGAGCCTTCGCTGAACCTAAAGACAATCTTTTGGAAATCATTGACCTCAAACATGCCCACGCAGAGCTTACTGTCTATGAAAAATACTTGTCATTTTTGAAAAAAGATCAAACGGTAAAACTCCAGTTCGTAGATGCGCAAGAAATAGCCACTGCAAAGGTCTATCTCATTGGCCGCGAGATCAGTGCAGAGCGAACAGTAAAAGTTCATTGTCATTTTGATAAACTGCCGAGCAGCCTTACACCAGGGTCCTATTTAAAGGCCGAAATTCGAGCGGAGAATCAGCTGCAGTATACCTTGCCAGAAGAGGCCGTTGTGCAGCAAAATGGTAAAGATGTAGTTTTTATTGATCAAGGGGGCAACTTTTTACCCATAGAAGTCGACATACTCATAACGCAAGATGGCTTGGTGGCTATCACAAGTAAAAAAATGGCTTTATTGAAACGTTCAAAAATCGTCCTCAAAGGCGCCTATGAATTGCTTGCGATGCGCAATAAAGAGGTCGAATAAACGCATAGAAGATATCAAACAACTATTCATAAATTAAAATTTCAATGATGAAAACATCCAACCGCATCTTTTTTATTGGGCTCATGATCGGGCTGAGTCTATTAGGTTCATGTAAAAAATCATGGGCGTGTAACGAAGAAAATATCAGTAGTTCTGGTGGTGATGACTCACACAATAAAGGAATGAACTGCATGCAATGCCACAACTCATCAGGAGAAGGAGAAGGCTGCTTCAATGTCGCAGGTACGGTTTATCAAGCGAATCTTCAAAATACGGTTTCTAGCGGGAAAGTAGAGCTTTATACGGGGCCAAACGGAACCGGAACTTTGAAATATACAATTGACATTGACAGCAAAGGTAATTTCTACACTACAGCAAACGTCGCTTATACCGGGCTTTATCCGAAAGTAACAGGGCCTTCGGGGGCAAGCATTTCTATGGGCTCTCCGTTAAGTACGGGTGCTTGTAATAGTTGTCATGGTGCTAGCACAGCAAAAATAGGAATCGACTAATCCTAGATTTTTATCGCTTTAAAGCTCAATTTGTTTTGGCAAATTGGGCTTTTTTTTGCTCAAATAACGCGATGAAATCAGCTTGGTTTTGGGGCGAAATCAGGAGTTCGTCGTATTTGTTGTAGCGCAGAATAAGGCACTTCCAAGCGGTGCTCATTTTCCAGCCGGCATATAAGCCATTGGAGGCCTCTAGTTTGTTGAAGGTGGAATAAAAAATTCTTTTCTTGAAGCCCATGCTTTGACAAAGTAAGTGGTCTTCTAAGAAGGTGTAGTGTGTCGTTTTTGGCAAGATCCAAATGAAGAATAGGCAAAGTATTACCCAAACCAACGAAAGACCATAATAGGCATGGATGTCGTTTTCAGTGTAGTAGATGATACTTGCCACTCCAAAATAAACAACGAAAACAAAGCCCAAAACGGCTCTCAGGAACCAATCAGTTTTGGATTGGAATCGCATGAGTTTTACCAAGCAAAAAGTGGCTTGCCGCTCATAAGGGCATTGACTTCTTTTTTCACCTCTGCGAGCACAGCGTCGTTGTTGGCATTCATGAGTACGCGATCAATGAGACTCACAATTTGTGGGATTTCAGTTTCATTGACTCCTCGAGAGGTAAGTGCAGGCGTTCCGATGCGTATCCCTGAGGTTACAAAAGGAGACTCGGTATCAAATGGCACCATGTTTTTGTTGACGGTGATGTCGGCCTTCACGAGCGCATTTTCTGCGTCTTTACCTGTAATGCCTTTGGAACGCAAATCGATGAGCATACTGTGGTTGTCTGTACCTCCGGAAACAATGTTATAACCTAATTTGACCATTTCAGATGCAAAAACGGAAGCATTGTTTTTGACTTGGGTCATGTAAGTTTTGAAAGCAGGGTCGAGCGCTTCGCCGAAAGCAACTGCTTTAGCGGCAATGACGTGCTCGAGCGGCCCACCTTGAATTCCTGGGAATACCGCTGCATCGAGTAGGGCGCCCATAGACTTAAGGTTACCGTTGTTCCAACGCAAACCAAAAGGATTTTCAAAGTTGTGACGCAACATGATGATGCCACCTCTTGGCCCGCGAAGGGTTTTGTGAGTGGTAGAGGTCACGATTTGGCAATGTTCCAAAGGATCATTGAGCAAGCCAGCGGCGATCATGCCGGCAGGGTGGGAGATGTCGGCTAAGACCAAAGCGCCTACTTCATCGGCAACATTGCGGATGCGTGCGTAGTCCCAGTCTCGAGAATAAGCAGATGCCCCGCAAATGATCATTTTTGGGCGTTCTCTTTTCGCAGTTTCTTCCAATAGATCGTAATCTACCATTCCGGTTTCTTGATTGACACCATAGAAGAAGGGCTTGTACATTTTACCCGAAAAGTTGACAGGCGAACCATGTGTGAGGTGGCCGCCATGCGAAAGGTCAAAGCCTAAGATTTTGTCTCCTGGTTGCAAGCAAGCCAAGAAAACGGCTGCATTTGCCTGTGCTCCGGAATGTGGCTGAACGTTAGCCCAGGTAGCTCCAAAGAGTTGGCAAAGGCGGTCAATGGCCAATTGCTCTACTTGATCCACTACTTCACAGCCGCCGTAATAGCGTTTGCCTGGCAAGCCTTCTGCATATTTGTTCGTGAGCACAGAGCCCATTGCTTGCATCACTTGTTCACTTACAAAGTTCTCGGAGGCAATGAGTTCGATGCCGTGCAATTGGCGGTCTTTTTCTGCTTGGATCAGGTTGAAAATGGCTTGGTCTTTCATGGAGTCTAATTTATGTTGCAAATATCGGAAGAATGCTAAAATAAGCGCTTGATTTCAAAGAGAGAATGTGTAAAATCTGCAGCTGCTGCATTAAAAATGCCTTGAGGCTTGAGTGTATCGAGGCGCACTTGCCCAGAAGCGTGTAGAATTTGATCTTCAGGCCCGATGATTCCGACGTGGTGGATTTTTCCGGTGCTGTTCTTGAAAAAGGCGAGATCGAGGCATTGACGGTCTTCAAAATCAATGGTGTTACCTACTTCTGCTTGCTGATAAGCGTCGCGGGGAAGGTTGATGTCTAGCTGACGAAACACGTTTTGAGTGAAGCCCGAACAATCAATTCCAAAAATGGATTTCCCACCCCATTGATAAGGAGTGTTTAGGAATTGGAGTGCGTAAGCCCATGCATCTAAATTGGAATTTGAAGCAGCGTTTTCATATCGATACGGACCAATCTGAAAATTTTGATCGCTTCCAATGAGTGAGCCACCACTCAGTATTTGAATGCCCATTGGGCCGTTGATGCGTTGAAAATGTTGGCTCGAAAAAGCGTGTTGGTCTAGCCAACGTCTGAGTTCTTTTTCTGTAAGGGGGAGCACTTGTTTGTGATCGATGTAGCCTTCGTAACCATCTAAGTAGCAGCGTATCTTTAACCATGGTCGGCTGAATTCTAGGATTTCAATTGGTTCACCAAAAAGCAATTGTGTGGTTTGTTCGGCGCTATCTGTGGGCTCTTTCCGAACCGGAATTACCGATAGTGCACAAAAAGCAAAGCGCTGTTGGGGCTCCAACCATTTGATTTTCTCACTCATTGCGTCAAAATTAACATTTTCAAGGCGATATTTGACTAATTTTAGACCATGAATCTTGGACGCTCTCCTCAAATTCTCATCACCAACGACGACGGCATTTCCGCAAAAGGCATTGCCGCACTCATAGAAGCTGCTAGGCCTTTCGGTGAGCTGAGCGTTTTAGCACCTGACAAACCACAATCGGGAATGGGGCATGCCATTACTATTCACGATCCCATTCGCATGTACAAAAGCGAACTTTATCCAGGAACAAATGCCTATTCCTGTAGTGGAACACCTGTAGATTGTGTCAAATTGGGAATTTATGAGTTGCTTGGTCAGAAACCCGACCTCATTTTATCCGGGATCAACCATGGCGAAAACTCTTCAACCAACGTACTTTATTCTGGCACGATGTCAGCAGCCATTGAAGGTGCCATGGAGGGAATCCCTTCTTTTGGTTTTTCTCTCGCTGATTTTGCTCCAGATGCCGATTTCAGTGCGGCCCAACACTACATCACCATTTTGTTACAGCAATTTTTTGAGAAGGGCTTTGCGCCGTCCATATGCTTGAACGTAAATGTGCCTAAATTGCCACTCTCTCAAATCAAAGGCATGCGTGTTTGTAAACAAGCTCATGCCTATTGGGCCGATCGCTTTGAAAAACGCCAAGACCAATATGGTCGCGATTATTTTTGGCTCACGGGCGAATTTGCCGACCTCGATCAACGTCCAGACACCGACCTTCATGCCCTCAAGGAAGGATATGTCAGCCTCGTTCCAACGCACTTTGACCTAACGGCCTATGCTCATCTTCAACATTTCAAATCTTGGGAACAATGAAAAATAACCTCAATATTTCTTTTTTTAGCGGTCTTGCTATCGGCGTTTTATCTCCACTCTTTTTGTTGCCCATCATCGTCTTTATTTTATCCCAGTCTTACGGCCAAAGCTTTTCTTATCTCTGGCATCAGACCCTAAATTTTCAGGATTTTTTGAGTCGTTATCTTTCCTTGGGACTCATTGGTAATTTGGCATGGTTTTACTTTTTCCTGAACCGCGAACAATACTTTCATACCAGGGGCATCATCTTTGGCATGCTGCTTTATGCGCCCTACATGATTTATGTTAATTTGGGTCGCTTCTTTTAAAATCGCAGTCTTGAAATCGAATCCTTTTGTTTATATCGTTTGCGGAGAAGCATCTGGCGACCTTCATGCCGCCAATCTGGTTGCGTCTTGGAAGCAACTCAATTCTGAAGTAACTTTCAAGGCTTGGGGTGGAGACCGTCTGGCTGCAGAGGGGGTCGAGATTGATCAGCATATTAGCGCCATGAGCTTTATGGGTTTTTTAGAAGTCCTCAAAAACCTCGGTACCATCCGTCGCCAATTCAAGCAGTTGCAACAAACCTTGTTGCAAAACAAACCTGATCTTTTGGTTTTAGTGGATTACCCGGGTTTCAATCTCCGTATGGCTAAATGGGCCCACGACCACGATATCAAAGTACTTTACTACATCTCTCCAACCGTATGGGCTTGGAAACAAAATAGAGTGTATCAAATTCAAAAATACGTCACCAAACTTTATTGTATTTTACCTTTTGAACCTGCTTTTTACAACCGTTTTGGTATTGAAGTAGCCTATTTTGGTCATCCCTTAATCGATGAAATTACCCGTTACCAAAATGCCGCTTCAAATCATTTAGACTTTGACAAACCTGTTTTGGCTATTTTACCAGGTTCAAGGCCCCAAGAATTAGAAAAGAAGCTGCCCTTGATGCTAGCGGCTGCCGCGCCTTTCCAACAAACCCATCAGTTGGCCATTGCGTGTGCCCCAAGCATTTCAAAAGAAGTCTACGAAACGTATTGTAAAAACTATGCTGTTTTTCTCAGTACCAAGCACACCTACGATTTGCTTTCTAAAGCAGAACTTGCACTCGTGACCTCCGGAACGGCTACCTTAGAAACAGCCTTGTTCAATGTGCCGCAGGTTGTTTGCTACAAAGGTTCAGCACTCTCTATTTGGTTGGCCAGAAAATTAGTGAAGATCAAATACATTTCACTCGTTAATTTGATACTAGATCAAGGTGCAGTTCCGGAGCTTATTCAAGAGGATTGCACGGTCTTCAATATGCAGCAAGCCTTGTTAGAATTGCTGCCCGGAGAAGCCAAAAGACAAGCGCAGTTATCAAGCTATGCTCAATTACACGAGCTACTGCAACAATCCGGAACAAGCGAACGTATTGCTCATTCAATGAACGCCTATTTGTAGTTTTGAAACTGATCCTTTTTTTCTGCCTGACCATGTTCTTGACTTCTGTGAAAAGTCAGGATTTACGCGTGGGCTTGTACAGTGCAAATAGCGTCAAAGAATTTCAGTTTTCGGTCGGAAGCGGTAAATATTTATTGAGCGCTACACTTGCAGATGGCAGTACTCAAAGTGTTTTATTAGGTACATTGGCGCAAGTTCGTCTCAAAATAAACGGAAGTTTCATTCAGTTTTATCAAGCAGGAACGTATCGTTTTCAGGCAAGCCAGATAGAATTACTTCAAATGGCCCACGAAGACTATTGTAATTGGTCTGTTCCCGCACTTTCAAGTAAAACAAGGGCATATGAAGGTAATTTTGAAGTTAGAGTTGTCAAAGGAAACCTACAATTGGTCAATGTGCTTCCTTTGGAAACGTATTTAGAGGGTGTTGTGTCGTGTGAAGGAGGCCCCGGACATCCCAAAGCGTATTACCAAGCGCAAGCAGTGATTTCTCGCACCTATGCGCTCAGTAATCAAAAAAGACATCAAAAAGAGGGTTACCAACTCTGTGAGCGCGTTCATTGTCAAGCTTATTTACACAAGCGTAGTGGCTCCGCACTCATAGATTCTGCTGTATTTCAGACACAAGGAGTTGTCCTGCTCGATCAACAAGGTCAATATTTCCCGACTTTTTTTCATGCCAACTGTGGAGGGCAAACTTGTGAACCTCAAGATGTCTGGAATGAAAAAATTGATGGCCTTCAATCCTTCAAAGACACATTTTGTGTCCACACCAAACAAGCCACTTGGGTCAAGAGTATCCCACTCAAAAATTGGACCGATTACCTTGTCGAGCAATATGCCTTTCCGCTCTCCGATTCGATGAGTTATAGCCTATTGCAAGAATTTCGACAGCCTGATAGGAGTGCTTTTTATATACATCCGGTTTATGGAATCCCACTCCGCGATTTGCGCGATAAATTCAAACTTAAGTCTAGCTTTTTTGATGCCGTTGTAGTTGGGCAAGAAGTCGTTTTGTATGGCCGAGGTTTTGGCCATGGTGTAGGCTTGTGCCAAGAAGGAGCCATGAATATGGCCAAGAAAGGTTACGGATACGATCAAATCCTGCGCTTTTACTACCCCGGAGCTAAGTTGTCGCTGCCTACTGATTAGATCTGCACATTCATTAGTGCTTACTTCTTTGTCACTACAAAAATTTCTTCGTCGTCTCGTTTAAAGAACTTTTCGGAGCGGGCATAAGCCTCTAATTCATTGATGTGATGCAGGCGATAAAGCGTTTTTTTTGTTTGTTTGAGTTGTTCACTCATTTGCGCATCTTGTTGTTCAATTTGCGATAATTTACGTTTTTGTCGCACGAGCGTGAAAACATCCCAGTCGTCCAAAAAAAGGAAGTAAATACCAAATACTAAACTAGTAAGTACGTATTTGTTTTTTAGCCAATTAGGGATTCTTTGCATGTGCCTATTTATTGTTCAGAAAAGCTGTTGTATTTTTTCTCATAGAACTCAATCCATTCTTTGTCGTATTCAAACCATTTTTCGGCTTTTTTCAACATGGTGCGGGCATTGAGTGTATTGGCATCGCGCTTGATCATAGCTTGCGCAGTCAAGATGAGACCTACGCGCAAAGCGTCTTTGTCTGCTTGCGTCCAAGAGTCAAAATCTTTGTCGCTTAAGTTCATTAGGTTTGGCATTTCGGTCTTCCAGATGAGGTTCGCGGTTTTTGCATCTTTGTTATTGAAGCGGATGGCCGCCTCAATGAATTTGATGCCGGTTGGGTTGCGCGTAATGGTGCTGTATGATTCACAAGCGTCTAGAATTTCAGCCAAGGTTTCAGCAGTTTTGTCTTTGTTATCGTTTGTATAAACAACAGGGTAGCCATCTTCTTCACCAAGAACATAACGAATGCCGTTATTGAGCAATTCTAGCTGAAAACTATTGAGCCACATTTTGTGAATGGGCATCTTGAAAATGCCATTCTCATCGCGTTCAATTGCAGTAGCACATGCTGCAATCGCTTCTTCGAAAGGGTCTTGAATCATTGGGTCTTTGAGGTCTTTGCGGTAAACGCCAAACAGACCTTTAGCCAAGAAAATGTATGGAGTAGGGTCGTTGGCGTATTTTTCTTTGACGGTGTAGTCGCCAGCACGCTTTACTAATTTAATAAAGTTAGAATCTGCGTGAAGTTGCGTTAGTTCGTCGAGGTTATTTGTGACGGTAATGAAGTTATCGTTGTCTACGGAAATGTCGAATTCTTCTTCTTCGACTTCCCCGTTTTTGAGTGTCTTTTTGGTGGCGTAGGTCACGTTTAGAGACACTGAATAATTTCCTACACGCTTGAAATTTACTTCGATGATATCGCTTTTTTCATCGCCTTTTGTGAAATCCCAGTCTTTTCCTTTAACCCCTGAGATGATCCACTCGGTTCCTACTTTTTTCGATCCGGCAGGTGTAAAAATACTGCGCATTTCTATGGTTGTATTTCCGCCTTTTTCGTCGTCAAGGGTAATGACGCGTTTAGACTCTTTGAGCTGCAAAGTTGGTTTTTGTGCCAAGAGAGCAGAACTCAAAAAAAGGCTTAAAAATGTAAGAAATATAATTTTCATGTTGTGAGTGTTAACATTTGAAGCAAAACAATTCCCTTCGAAATTAATAAAATTTATTGATGGCTCTTGATCAAAAGATGCAAGATTTCTTGAGCAGCCAATGCAATCTTTGTGCCAGGACCATAAATACCAAATACACCTGCCTTGAAAAGGTAGTCGTAATCTTGCTGTGGTATGACACCTCCAGCGACTACCATGATGTCGGTTCTGCCTTCTTGACGCAGTGCTTCAATTACTGCTGGAACAAGGGTTTTGTGCCCGGCTGCCAACGAAGAAACACCAACAATGTGCACATCGTTTTCAATGGCTTGTTTGGCGGCTTCTTGCGGCGTCTGAAAAAGTGGTCCGATATCGACATCAAAGCCGATGTCAGCAAAGGAACTGGCAATAACTTTTGCACCGCGGTCGTGCCCATCTTGCCCCATTTTGGCAATCATGATGCGCGGTCGTCTGCCTTCTAATTCGATGAATTCATCGAGCAAGGCTTTCGCTTTTGTGAAATCTGGATCATTCATAATTTCTTTGGCATAAACACCACTAATGCTTCTGATCTTTGCTTGATAACGACCAAAAACCTCTTCGAGGGCATTTGAGATTTCGCCGAGCGTACAGCGCGCTTTAGCACAACGCACAGCAATTTCGAGTAAGTTTTCTTTGCCTTGTGCGGCGCTTTTAAGTTCGGCGAGCAATGCAGCTACTTCTTTTGAATCGCGCTGTGCCTTTAACTGAGCCAGTCTTTCAATCTGAGCTTTTCTAACTTCTGTATTGTCAACTTCTCTGATTTCGATATTGCTCTGTTCATCTGTCTGATAACGATTGACCCCCACAATCACTTCATAGCCGGCATCGATGCGTGCTTGTTTTTTAGCCGCAGCTTCTTCTATGCGCATTTTGGGTAGGCCCGTTTCGATAGCCTTAGCCATTCCTCCTAAGTTTTCGATTTCTGTAAGGAGCTTCCAGGCTTCATGGATGAGTTGCTGGGTGCGCTGTTCAAGTGCCGAACTACCTGCGTAGGGGTCGATGAACTTGGTGATACCGGTTTCTTTTTGAAGATAAATTTGAGTATTTCGAGCGATGCGCGCCGAGAAATCGGTTGGCAGTGCAATAGCTTCATCTAATGCATTGGTGTGCAAAGACTGCGTGCCACCAAGGGCTGCAGATAAAGCTTCTAGGCAAGTTCTTCCGACATTATTAAATGGATCTTGCTCGGTTAAAGACCAGCCAGAAGTCTGGCAATGCGTGCGCAAGGCCAATGATTTGCTGCTTTTGGGTTCGAATTGTTGCACGAGTTTTGCCCAAAGTACGCGACCTGCTCTTAACTTGGCAACCTCGGTGAGGTGATCCATGCCAATTGCCCAAAAGAAACTTAGTCTTGGAGCAAAATCGTCGATGGCAAGGCCTGCGGCAATGCCCGTTCGGATGTATTCCAAACCATCGGCAAGCGTATAAGCTAATTCGATCGCCGCTGTGGCACCCGCTTCGTGCATGTGATAGCCCGAAATGGAAATCGAATTGAACTTGGGCATATTTGCTGAGGTGTAAGCAAAAATGTCGGCAATGATGCGCATAGAGGGAGCGGGCGGGTAAATGTAGGTGTTGCGCACCATAAACTCCTTGAGGATGTCATTTTGAATGGTGCCACTGAGTTGCTCATTGCCAACGCCCTGTTCGTGTGCACTTGCAATATAAAATGCCATGATGGGTAAAACTGCACCATTCATCGTCATGGAGACAGACATCTCGTTTAAAGGGATTTGATCAAAAAGCATTTTCATGTCTTCGATCGAATCAATGGCTACGCCTGCCTTGCCGACATCGCCAATAACGCGTTCATGATCAGAATCATAGCCTCTGTGTGTAGCTAAATCAAAAGCCACACTCAAACCTTTTTGACCTGCTGCTAAATTGCGGCGGTAAAATGCATTCGAGGCAGCAGCAGTCGAGAATCCGGCATATTGACGAATCGTCCAGGGTTTGGCCAAATACATGGAAGCGTAGGGACCTCCTAGAAAAGGAGCAATACCCGAACGGTATTCAGCAGGCTTCGCTGCTTGCGTGAGGCCCGACCAATCTAAGTTGCGATAGGAGTGGAGTTCTTTTCTAGGCATTACTCGGCGATTTTTTCAAAAATTAAATACGGCAGACCATAGGCACTTGGGATAGCACCCCAATCAGTTTTCGGGCTTTCAAATTCATTGGGGAAGGCATTGATGCCAATTAGTGTACTTTCACCCGATTCAAATTGCGCTGTGCGCACCAGACGCGTGTGCTTGATTTGTTCCTTTAATAAGTCTGTAGCCTTTAACTGCTGTGCGTCAAAGTCACAGAGCAAAGCCCATGATTTTTTTACCAACTCCAAACAAATCTGCTCAATGGCATATGCATTTTGAAGCGGATCTTGAAGCTCGGAGAGCTGCGCTTCATCGGCAAGCAGATTGGCAATATTGAGCGCCATGCGTTGTCCGAAATCACTTGCGCCGGCATTAGATAACGCGTCGTAAGGCTGTATGCAAAGTACATTAGCTCCTCCCATGACTGCGCTCAGCCCTTCAGTAGACTGACGCAGCAAATTAGTGTAGGGGTCTTTCAAGCTTTTGTTGCAAAATCCGGTCTTGGCGATGATTTGAAGATCGAGCTGTACCTCATGTATTTTTTCAAGTTGTGCTACGAGTATTCTTGCCGCTCTAAATTTTGCAATTTCTATCAGGTATTCATTACCCACGCCCAGTTCAAAGTAAATGGTACCCGGATTTTGATTTTGTTCTAAAATTTGTTGCAGTTCAAAAAGCCCAGCGGCCAATTGTGCACTGCAGTTGGCTCCAATTTGTTGTGCATCGTAACTGCTAATGCTATTTTTTTGCTGCCCAAAACGAAAAAGGACAATGCAATGAGATTTGTGTTTTTCATCGGCGCTGCGCTCAAAGTGTAAGTGGGCATCTTTGCTATCAAAACAGATGAAACAACTAATATACGCGACCTCAATTTCAGCCAAAAGCTCTTGAAAATTAGTTTGTGTGCTCGTTTGATCGATGTAAATGGCATCTGCACCTTGCATGAGTGCTGCGAGCAAAAGCTGATTGCTGTGTTTTTCGTTGTGTGCACTTACAGTGACCATTCGCTTCCAAGAAATAGGTTCACGTTGAGTGCACTTTAGCTGAGGACTTTCAAGTTCGGTAAGGGAAATCGAAAGATCTTCGATGAGGGAGTGGTAGTGCAACAGCGCCGTGTTTTCTTTGAGTTCTTTGTGTAGTTGGGCTTGCCAATCACTGGAGCTGCTTGCTAAAAATGGAATCGTAACTTCTGACATAAAACTAAGTGTCCTCAAATATACTGAATCTCTTGTTTAACTGCTGAATTTACTGAATAGGATCTGCTGCCGTGACTCTAATTTTGAAGCATGTCAAAAAGCCTGCTTCTTTTCTTGTTTTTGATCCCAGCAATCCGCACTTACTTGGCGCAATTATCCCTGCCGACCCAACATTTGTTCGCAATTGTCGGAACACTCAATGCCAACGACCAAAACCAACAAAATTTAAATCCAGCAGCGCTGCACCCTACTGATACTTTTGCTTATCGTTTTTTTGTATCGAGCCCACTTCGAGTTGCCAATTTAGCGGCGGCAAATGCCTTTTTATATTACCGAAAAAAGCAACTTTTCTTATTTCATGAAATCGGAGGTTTGTTTCAAGCCGCTCATAGCCATTTTTTTACCAATCATGCCCTGGCGCTACAGCTAAACCACAAGATTTCAATGGGTATAGGAATTCAACTTAAAGCGATATTTCAGCCCAAACCATACGGCTCCTTCCTTTCAGCCAGCGCTATTTTGGGTTTTCAATATAAAATCAAGCCAAGTCATCAGCTTGCATTAGTCATTTATGATATCGGCCATCCCCAACAGCAATTACTACGGCTTGAACACGTCGCTCTCATTCGGGCAAATTTATTCTTTGCTCAGGGTTTTGTATGGAACCCTATTTACCAACCAACCTGGTATTGTTCCATTATCCAAAAGACAACCCAACACAGATTACAGTTTTCTTGTGGACTTTTTCCTCAATGCTATTCCTTTTCATTTGAGGGTTTTACCCATCACAAAATTACTTGGGTTTTGGCTCAAAGCTGGCAAAATGGTCTTGGTTTGGGTCTGCAAATGGGCATAATTGTAAGATAATGCGTTGTTTTTTAATCTGTTTTCTACTTTTCTGTGCCATTAAATCGCTCGCTCAAGATTTCATACCAAGTCTGGTATCTGAAAACCATCCGATCCTAATTGTGGCCTCTGAGCTCGATCATTTGGTGGCTTCACAAATCATTGATGCCAAAGAAGCACAGTTACTTGCAGATTTCTTTAATCATGGAGGATATCTTACAAACATATTTCAACTTCAGGGCTTATTGAATAGAGAAAGTACAGAACTCATCAACATTCAAGCACTCGTTTGTTTTTCAGCGGCCCCAAGTAGGGCAGACGCAAAGCTAAGCGGTCAATATGATTTGCGCTGTACTTTGCCCACCTTATCACAACAGTACAAACAGGGTTTAGTCCTATCAAAGGACACCAATTTTGTTGGGTCGAATTTTGCTTTTCAACAGCGAATTTCATTGGACTATTCGCAATGGCGCTTTGGCTTACAAATTGCAAAAGATATTGGAGAGCCTTTGTGGCATAAAGGAAAGGCAGCAGGGCTAGAAATGATGACGAGCTATCTGGCCTGGAAAAACGCCAATCAAACATCTTACTTTCAAAAACTAGTTTTTGGTGCTTTTCAAATACAATGGGGGCAAGGATTACAACTCTGGAGTTCAAGAGGTTTAGGTAAAAGCATTGATTTATTGCAATTGGCCAGAAAACCTGTGGGCCTGCGGCCTTATCAAGGAAGGGATGAGCAGCGTTTTTTAAATGGAATATCCGGCAGCTGTCAATTCTTTAAACAAGAGCTGCTCTTTTTGGCATCCGTTAAACATATAGATGCCAAACCGCCCCAAGATTTGGCGCAGCCAGAATACAATTTTGTATACTCCAATGGCCTACACCGTACTGCCACAGAGGTTTCTAGACGCAAACAAGGCCTCGAACAAATTTATGGGTTTGGGCTTCGGCATCTATCGGCTTTATGGCAAGGAGGTTTTTTGTTACTGCATCAACAAGTCCAGCCCCGACAATTTTTATCCGATTCGCTCATCGACATTCAAATAGCCCCGCTGCGTTTTTTAACTTTAAGTACTTATGCACAGGGTACCTGGAAACAATGTTTCCTCTATGGAGAGTTAGCTGGTTCATTTAAAAAAGAACAGGATTTCAGACAAGCTTTTGCTTTGAACTTGGCTTTAGTTTACTTTCTGGATCCAAGTTTAGAAATTGGCTTGCACTTCAGAAATTACGGCGCTGCTTATCAAACGCTTTACGGCAATCCAATCGGAAATAATAGCATGGGAAGAAACGAAAGAGGCTTCATCATTCAAGTCAAATGGCAGGCCTTCAAGTTCGTTACTTTAAGTTTATCTGCCGAAGGCGTTCAATCCCCTTGGCTTTTGGAGCCAAAAGTAATTCCACAGCGCAATAATGATGTGCGCATAGTTTTGAATTATCAACCCTCCAAAAAACAAACGTTTGCCCAACAATTTGTCCTCAGATCCAATGAATTCAATTTCTTACAAATGAGCCTTCAGGGCCATTTTAAAATGGCCTTAACAGATGCCGATGCATTTTCATTGTCATATCAATTAACTTTTGATCTCAAACAGAAAGGTAGCAGCCGATTAATTGGGCTCAATTTCAGACACGCGCCGCTTGGCACAAATTTATCACTGGACCTGCATTACGGTTTGTTTCAAGTGCCTCAAGATGCACCAATTCTTTACAGTCAGCTCTACATACTTGGTTTTGGTGCACAATCCTTTCCTTTCAATGGCTTAGGTTCCTATGCTGTTGGTGCGTTCAAATATGTCTTTAAATATGACTGGGATTTGACCCTTTCGATCAATCTTAGGAATAATTTTTCAAATCTATTCGCTCGTGAAACCCAGCTTTTACTCGGGATTCGTAAAAAAATTTAATTTTTTTCAAAAAAGATGTACCAAAACAAAATTTATTGCGTTATCCCGAAAAGAGGTCTGCAAGCCTCTCATGCTAAACTCCTTAAAACCAAAGACTATGCCTCTCCAACTCTCCCTTCAGCAGCAGTCTTTTCTTCCAGAAGAAGAAAAAAAGCTCATCGAGCGCGCACAACAAGATCCGCGCTTTTTTGCTCCTCTCTACGAGCGTTACCACGATGCGATTTTTCGCTACGTATATCGTCGCGTAGATGAAGAAGAGCAGGCTTATGACATCACGTCAAGCGTATTTGTGAAAGCCCTACAAGCCCTTCATAAATACGAGTACCGTGGTTTGCCATTTTCTGCTTGGTTGTTTCGCATCGCCAAAAGTGAATTATACCAAAGCTTTCGCGATCAAAAAGCACAGCGCACGGTCAGCATCGATAAAATTGTTTTGAAGCAAGTTATCGAGGAGTGGACAGAAGACTACACAGAGCAAGACAAAGCCCGTTTGCTTGTCGCGCTCAAAAACCTCAAAGATCAACAACTTCAATTGATTGAAATGCGCTTTTTTGAAAAGCGTTCTTTCAAAGAAATTGGCGAGATCTGCGGTTTATCAGAAAACAACGCAAAAGTGAAAACTTTTCGCGCCGTTCTTAAGCTTAAAGAATTTTTTCATCAAAAAGAATAGTTATGATTAAAATTATACTGGATCGAAAAGAGCCTAGTCTGGAAGAGGTTCGCAGGCATCAGAATTTCCAAGAAATCTTGGCTGCCCACAATTACCAGCAAAAAATCAATAATCCCTGGCGCTATTGGTACTATCCCGTGCTAACTGTTTGCCTACTGCTATTGGTATAAGTGCTCAAACATGAAATAGTTTGTACATTTGTGTATGTACAAATTATTTCGTTTTGTTCTCTTCCAATTTGATGCAGAAAAAGTGCATTATTTTGTGGTAGGGCTCTTGAATCAGATTCATCGTTTTGCGCCTGCAAGGTTTATTTTTCGTTCCTTGTATGTGGTCAAACACCCTAAGCTAGAAACCACCTTTTTGGGGCTCAAGTTTCCTAATCCAGTAGGCTTGGCAGCAGGTTTCGATAAAAACGCTCAAAATATAGATGCGCTTGCTGATTGTGGTTTTGGTTTCATTGAAATCGGAACGGTGACTCCAAAAGCTCAGCCAGGTAATGACAAACCGCGTCTCTTTAGACTCAAAGCTGACCAAGCGATTCTAAACAGAATGGGCTTTAACAACGACGGCGTCGAGGCGGCTATTGAACAATTGAAGGCGCGTCAAAACCGCCAAATCATCATCGGCGGTAACATCGGTAAAAATAAATGGACGCCCAACGAAGAAGCGGTTACCGATTACCTCATCAGTTTCAAAGCATTGTTCCCTTTCGTAGATTATTTTGTAGTCAATGTCTCTTCGCCCAATACGCCCAACCTGCGCGCGCTTCAAGAAAAAGAGCCGCTCCAAGATTTATTAGTGCGTCTTCAAGATGAGAATAAAAGCCAAGCCCATCCCAAACCCATCCTTTTAAAAATTGCCCCAGACCTCAGTGATTCGCAAATAGATGAAATCATTGAGATCGTTGCGTTTACAAAAATTGCGGGGCTAATAGTCGCAAACACCACCATTTCTAGGGCAGACCTACAAACCCCCGCAGCAGTGGTAGAAAATTTAGGAGCAGGCGGTATTTCAGGAAAGCCCGTAACAGCCCGTGCCACAGAACTCATTCGCTATATTCATCAAAAATCAGGTGGTCAAATACCAATGATTGCCGTTGGCGGTATCCATTCTGCACAAGAAGCGCTTGATAAAATAGATGCCGGAGCATCGCTCGTTCAGCTCTACACCGGCTTTATATACGAAGGCCCTGCACTTGTCAAAGCCATCAATAAAGCTTTAATTCAAAGAAAGACAGCACATGCATAAAGACACTTTGCTACAAATCACTGAGTGTCCACGAGATGCGATGCAAGGGATCAAAGACTGGATTCCTACAGCGCAAAAAGTGGCCTACCTCAATGCATTACTGCAATGTGGCTTTGATGTACTCGATTTCGGGAGCTTTGTTTCTGCAAAGGCCATTCCCCAAATGCAAGACAGCGCTGCCGTTCTTTCAGAACTCACTAATTCAAGCACCAAACTCTTGGCTATCATTGCCAATGTGCGTGGGGCGTTTGATGCGGCACAACACGACCGCATTTCTATTTTAGGGTATCCGTTTTCTATCTCAGAAACTTTTCAGCTTAGAAACACCAATTCAACATTAGAACAAGCGCTGTTGCAATTAGCTGAAATCGATGTCATTTGCCGAAAACAAAAGAAAGAACTGCGCGTCTATCTTTCCATGGGCTTTGGAAACCCTTACGGCGATGCGTGGACTTCAGAAATTGTAACACATTGGGTAGCGAAACTTCAAGATCGCTTTCAAATTGCTGAGTTTGCACTTTCAGACACCATTGGCTGCGCTACCCCAGCAATCACTCAAGCGCTCTTTGCTACCTTGTCTACCCAATTTCCAAAAACGCGTTTTGCTGCACATCTTCATGTCGTAAGAGGCCGCGAGCAAGCGCTCATAGAAGCGGCACTCGCCGGAGGTTGCAGACATTTCGATACCGCTATTGGAGGTTTTGGTGGTTGCCCAATGGCCAAAGACGAACTTACAGGTAATTTAGCCACTGAAGCGCTTGTTCTCGACGCTACATTTACTGGTTATAAGCACCAAGTTGATTTACAGGCTTTTGATGTCGCACGTTCAATTTCAAATTCAATTTTTAACAAATGAGAAACAAAAAACTACTCTGGTTAATTGGAATGCTTTTTGCGTTATTAGTAGTTCTTTATTTTTATCTTACTACTGATTTCGAAGAGGTTGAACCTTTGAACAATAAGAAGGTAGAGAAAGTAGAAGGCGTTCAGATCAGTACCGACTTCAATACAAATACCTTTACAAGTAAAGAAGAACCTCATATTTTAAAGGAATTGCAATTATGCGACACTACCATTCAGTGGAGTGATGACCTCAATAGGCCTTCTTGTACGCCCAACTTTTTTAGGGTTTTTCCGCTGAAAAAAGGTCTGGCCATCAATCAGGGATGTATGGTGCTTTTAAAAGCAGGGGTGAATCAATTCCCCGTACGACGTTTTGTGGTATATGAAAGAGAAGGTAAAGAACTGATCCAAGCCAATGGCTTCATTGGTTACCCTATTGAGTTCAGACCGAATAAGCAATCTTACGACGATGTCGTGATCCGATTCTTTGAACGCTACCAAGGAGAAAAGTATTTCTACAACTGCTTGTTTACCTGGAAGCAAGGTCGTTATCAGTATGTGTGCTGTGAGCAGATCAACGATGCCAATATCAAGTCAGAAAAACAGAAAGAAGTTTCTGCTCAAATTTTACAGATCCTCAATGAAAAGCAGTTGGTTTTTTAGTGTCATTCTTTTCTTCTTGTTGGGAGGATGTATCAATGGCGAGCAGATCTTTCGTGCAGACCACACACATTTAATCAGTGGCGGCAATAGCAAGGTTTGGCAATTGATGGGTACGCAGCAAACTGAAGATGATCAACTCAAGCGCAACACCTGGGGAGAAACCATGTTTGTTTTTTATGTCTCTGGCGAAGTTTTGGTCGGTTCATTCGGCGATTTCGATAAAGGTACCTTCGATAAAGGACACTTTAAATTCCATCCTAAACAAGAAGAGCTGAGCATTTATATTGCCTCAGAAAAATGGCGCTTTAAACTAGACGTCCAATCTGAAGATCATTTAGTACTCCGAACGGTCAAAGGACACAACCTTGCTACTTTTTTGCATTTAGTGCCGCTGGCGCTTCCAGATTAAAATTTTTCAAAGGCACCCAAGCCGAATAATGCAAAGTCATATTTCGCTGGGTCATTAGGGTCAAATGCCAGTAATTGTTGCTGTAATTCCAGATTGGTTTGCCAATCATTTTGCTTTCGTGTTATGAGCCCAAGTTTTCTAGCGATATTTCCAGTATGCACATCAAGTGGCACGTGTAGGGCACTCAGTGGAATGTGGTTCCAGAGACCAAAATCAACTCCATTTTTGGAACTCCTGACCATCCAGCGCAAAAACATAACAATTCTTTTCGCTGCGGAGCCTTTTGAAGGATCTGCCACATGTTTGTGACTTCGGGGCTTTAAATAAGGAACGAATTGTGCTCTAAAATGCAAAATATAAGAATCCAGTCGAGTGGGCTCGCCTTTAAAAGCATTTTGAAGGCCTCCATTTTGATAGAGCGCTTGCAAACCAAGCAGAAAGCCGTTGAGGTCTTCTTGGTTATAAGTACGGTGAATAAAAGGAGGGCACTCACCGTCGTTGTAGTGAAGCACATATTCATGTGGAGAAGGCCCAAGAATGGTCAGTAGTTTTTCGCCACTTTTGATGATGCTTTGTCTGTTGCCCCAAGCAATGGTGGCCATTAAAAATGCAACAATTTCAATGTCCTCTTTTTTTGAATAGCGATGTGCAAGAGAAATAGGGTCAGTTGCAATAAATTGCGTTTGCTCGTATTGGGCAGCTTTGAAATCGAGGAATTCTTTGAGTTCAATTAGTGAACCCTTAAACGAATTGTCCATCTTGCATCTTTAAGCTGCGGTCTGCCATTTGGGCAAAAGAAGCATTGTGCGTAACGATGACAAAACTTTGCTTCATTTCTTCGCGCAACTGAAAAAATAATTGGTGTAGGGCGTTGGCATTTTCTGTATCGAGGTTGCCGGAGGGTTCATCTGCAAAGACCAACGTTGGCTTATTGATCAGGGCTCTGGCTACGGCAATGCGTTGTTGTTCACCGCCAGATAGCGCCTCTGGTTTGTGCTGTGCTCTTGGCAACAAACCAAAACGATCCAGTAGTTTTTGAGCGGCTTTTAGGGCATCAGTTTGATTGCTGCCCCCAATCATGGCAGGAAGGGCAATATTTTCAAGGGCAGTAAATTCTGGCAGTAATTGGTGAAACTGAAAGACAAAACCTAGGCGCTGATTTCGAAAATGAGCAAGTGCTTTTTCGTTGAGTTCAAAAGGATTTTTACCTTCGATGAACAGTTGGCCTTTTGTGGGTGTATCTAGGGTTCCTAAAATTTGCAGCAATGTTGTTTTTCCGGCACCCGATGAACCTACAATAGAAATGATTTCTGCTGGCGCAACAGCGAGGTCAACACCTTTAAGGATGTGCAGTTCGCCATAGTTTTTTTCGATTCCGGAAGCCTGTAGCATTAGTGATCAAGTTTGATGGTGTGACCTGCTTTGTCTCGTTTGGTCTGAAGGTAGCGTTCGTTGTGAATGTTGCTTTCAATTTCTAATGAAACATTTTCGATGATCTCTAAACCATAGCCAATAAGACCAGTGCGTTTTTTGGGGTTATTGGACATTAGTTTCATTTTTCGAATGCCAATGGCCCTTAACATTTGTGCACCAATACCGTAGTCGCGTTCATCTGGTTTGAAACCGAGCTTTTCGTTGGCTTCATAGGTGTCGAGTCCCTCTTCTTGAAGTTTGTAAGCTTTGAGTTTGTTGAGTAGGCCAATGCCGCGGCCTTCTTGGTTCATGTAAACAATTGCACCTTTACCTTCTAGATTGATGAGCTCCATGGCTTTGTGGAGTTGCGGACCGCAGTCGCAGCGACAACTTCCGAAAATATCACCTGTAAGGCAAGAAGAATGGACGCGCACCAAAACGGCTTCATCTTCGGTCCAAGTTCCTTTGGTGAGAACGAGGTGGTCTTGATCGGTACTTTCGTCTTTGAAAGCACGAAGTTTGAAATCGCCGTAGGCAGTTGGCATTTCTACTTGAACTTGCTCTACAATTAATGATTCGTGTGCAATTCTGTATTTGATGAGGTCTGCTATACTGATGATTTTTAGGTCAAATTTCTTAGCAATATCAAGAAGTTGGGGCAAGCGCGCCATAGTACCATCTTCGTTGAGAATTTCAACAATAATACCGGCTTCTTCATAGCCTGCTAAACGAGATAAGTCAACAGCTGCTTCGGTGTGGCCGGCGCGTCGCAAAACGCCACCTTTTCTGGCGCGTAGCGGGAAGATATGACCAGGTTTGCCGAGTTCTTCGGGTCTAATTGCAGGGTCTATCATTGCCAATATTGTTTTGGCGCGATCGCTGGCAGAAATACCGGTGGTGCAGCCATGGCCAATGAGGTCTACGCTAATGGTAAAAGGAGTTTCGTAAGCCGCAGAGTTGTTGCGCACCATGAGTTCGAGGCCTAGTTGGTCACAACGGTCTTCGCTAATGGGCGCGCAAATGAGTCCGCGACCATGGGTTGCCATAAAGTTAATGAGTTCAGGTGTGGCGTTTCTGGCAGCGGTTAAAAAATCGCCTTCGTTTTCGCGGTCTTCGTCGTCTACAACGATGACTACACGGCCTTGTTGGATTTCGTAAATAGCTTCTTCTATGGTATTAAGTGCTGTTGACATGTTTGGCTTACGCTTTAGGGATGTGATGGAAAGTAGAGAGGAGGTAGGTCCAGAATTTTTGAACAGATGAAATTTGTACGCATTCGTCTGGGGAGTGTGCTGCGCGAATATTTGGGCCAAAAGAAATCATGTCGACGCCAGGCAGCTTTTCGCTGAGTAGCCCGCACTCCAAACCAGCATGGCAAGCCTTGACTTTAGGTTCTTCATTGAAAAGCGTGTTGTACAAACTGCGCATTTCTTTTAAAATGAGTGATTGCGAATTGGGTTTCCAACCTGGGTAATCGCCACTTTGCTCAACTGTTGCGCCCATATTTTCAAAGGCACAACGCAAAGCCATGCTGACTTCTTTTTTAGTGCTTTCTACGGAGCTGCGCTGCAATGATTGCGTCGTAAAAGTACCTTTGTCGATGATGACGCGCGCCAAAGAGGAGGAAGCCTCTACCAAGCCAATGATGTCAGGGCTCATGCGGTAAACACCGTTGTGAACGCCGCAAATCGTAGCGATGATTTTCTTAAAATCATGGTCGCTTAGGGCAAGGAGTGAGGTCTGTGTGCTTTCTGATTTCAAGACAAAATGAGGCTCGATGAGGTGGTATTCGTCTTTTAAAATAGCGGCGAATGCGTCGATTTGAGCGCTTGCTTGAACGGCATCTTGAACGGCAATAATGCATGTTGCTTCTCTTGGAATGGCGTTGCGGAGGCTTCCGCCGTCGAAGCGCAGCAATTGAATTTGTTGCGCAAGAGAAAGTTCCCAAAGCAAACGTGCCATCCATTTGTTGGCGTTGCCGCGGCCTTTGTCGATGTCCATGCCGGAATGCCCGCCTAATAAACCGCTCAGTTGAATTTGTAAGGTGTTGAAGCCGTCTTTGACCGCTGCTTCTTGATAAGTATAAAAAGTATTGGTGTCGATTCCGCCTGCGCAACCAACAGAAAGTTCGTCGTCGTCTTCGGTATCTAAATTCAAAAGAATGGTTCCGCTCAATAAGCTGGCATCCATTTCTTTGGCGCCGGTCATGCCGGTTTCTTCATCGATGGTAAAGAATGCTTCGAGCGCAGGATGCGAAATATCGGTGCTTGCTAAAACAGCCATAATTGCTGCTACGCCAATGCCGTTGTCTGCACCAAGGGTGGTTCCTTTGGCTCTGATCCAGTCGCCATCTTGAAACATTTCAATGCCTTGCTGATCGAAATCAAAGATGGTGTTGGCATTTTTTTGGTGCACCATATCGAGGTGACTTTGCAAAATCACGGTCTGACGGTCTTCCATGCCAGCAGTGGCTGCTTTCTTAATGATGACATTTCCTGCTTTGTCAACGACTGTTGGCAAGCCGAGGCCTTCGCCAAATGCTTTCATGAAGGCAATGACGCGTTCTTCTTTTTTTGAAGGTCTTGGAACGGCATTGAGGTCTGCAAAATGCTGCCACAGGGCTGTTGGTTGAATGTTGCTGAAATCCATAGTTTATGGAAATTTAGGGTATTGTTGAAAATTCGGATCGCGTTTTTCTAAAAACGCGTGTTTGCCTTCTTGCGCTTCTTCCGTGAGGTAATAGAGTAGTGTTGCGTCGCCGGCTAACTCCATAAGGCCGTGTTGGCCATCGAGCTCTGCATTCATAGCGCGCTTGATCATGCGGATGGCAAGCGGGCTTCTTTTCATGATGGTTCTAGACCACTCCACAACGGTGTCTTCTAATTGATCAAACGGAACGACTTTATTGACCATTCCCATTTTCTCGGCTTCGTCTGCGGTATATTGGTTGCATAAAAACCAAATTTCACGCGCCTTTTTTTGACCTACGTGACGTGCTAAATAAGAAGAGCCAAAACCTCCGTCGAAACTACCTACTTTAGGGCCGGTTTGGCCAAAACGTGCGTTTTCGGAGGCAATGGTGAGGTCGCATACAACGTGCAATACGTGACCGCCTCCGATTGCGTAACCATTGACCATCGCAATAACAGGCTTCGGTAAAGAGCGAATGGCTTTGTGGAGGTCGAGTACATTTAAACGTGGAACGCCGTTTTCTGAAATGTAGCCACCAACTCCTTTTACGTTTTGGTCGCCGCCAGAACAAAATGCTTTGTCGCCGGCGCCGGTCAGGACCACTACATTGATATCTGGACGCTCGCGGCAGATGTCCATGGCGTCGAGCATTTCAAAATTTGTTTCGGGTCTGAACGCGTTGTATACTTGCGGTCTATTAATAGTGATTTTTGCGATGCCTTCAAAAAACTCAAACTTGATGTCTTGGTAGTTTTTGATGCTTTGCCAATTTCTTTGAGACATAAATGAAAAATTGTTTGATACAAAGATAGAACATCCCAAAGGACCTAAAGGTTTATTTGCAGATAAATTCTAGCCGATGCGTAAAGAAGTCATGCTGAGACTACCCGCCAATAGTTCGTCATTGAAGAACTGAAGATCATCAGTATGCTTGGAAAGACCGAGGCTGTAAAGCAAGGGAATGTAATGATCTGTCGTAGGGACTGCAAGTTGCAAGGCTTTTGGTGCATCTTGAAGTCTGGTTAAGGCGCTGAAATCCCTGGTTTTGATTTTCTCATTGACAAATTGCCTGCTTTCGTGCGCCCAATCATAGCCATAGCCAACTTCGTTGATTTTGCTGAAATCAACGGCCCGAAGGTTATGAACGATATTGCCAGAACCGATGATCAGCACGCCTTTTTCGCGCAATTTTTGCAATTGTATGGCCAAATCAAAATGTGCTTGCAAAGAAAGTTGAACATCGATAGAAAATTGCAGTACCGGAATTTTTGCCTCTGGGTAAAGGTGTTTGAGTACTGTCCAGGTGCCGTGGTCGAGTCCCCAATCTTGGTCTTCGGTAATCGGATATGGTTGAAGCAAGTCTTTGATTTCACGGGCCAGTTGAGGTGAGCCAGGGGCCGGATATTGTTGTTCGAAAAGGGCAGGCGGAAAACCTCCAAAATCGTGGATGGTTTTAGGATTTTGCATAGCCGTAACGGCAGTGCCGCGTGTTAGCCAGTGTGCAGAAATGACCAAAATGGCTTGGATTTCAGGGAGTGTTTTGGCCATATTTCGAAATCCGGCAACGAATTGATTTTCTTCGATGGCATTCATTGGTGAACCGTGCCCGATAAAAAGGGCAGGAATGGTATGGGTTGGAGTCAGTGTGGCGCCCCAATTAGAAAGATCTTTGAGTGTTGTCATGCCAAAGCCTAATGTGCTTAAAGTCAGTAATGAAGTGAAATCACGGCGTTTCATTGGGTAAAGATAGTTGCTTCATTAAACACTTCCCTTGATTTAAGTTAAGGTTTGTGGTGCAACTTTTTTTGCAAGGTGTCCGTCAATCTACGGAAGTCAATTTGGCTACCTCTTTCTAATTTAGCGACATGAAACAGCACTACTTGTATTAATTCTAAACCAAGGCTTAGGCCTACTAAAATGCAAGTCGTATGAGTAATTATTTGGGTGCCCGCATTCGCGTGGCTTTTGTAGAATCTGATGTCATTTTTAGAACAGGGTTGCGTGCGTTACTCGAACCCCGTAACGATTTTGAATGGGTCGGCGAGGCTGCAAGTCTCAGTGATTTTCGGGCCAGGTATACCGGCGTAGGTATTCAAGTCATCATGATAGACGCCAGCCTTCTTCAAGACCTCGATAAAGTTTACCTTCAATTCTGGATGGCTGCTTGGCCCCATGCCAAGTTTTTATTATTGGTTCCGAATTTCAAATCGGCAATGGTTCCGCTTTTCATGAAGTGGGGTTTTCATGGGGTGGTCAATAAATGGAATATGCAAGAAGAGGCAGTTGCAGCTTTTCGTCAGGTTTTTTTTCAGCAGTCATACCTGCATCCCAATACCAAGCGCTTGCTTGATGCCGAACGCCGCACTATAAATACCTTAGAGCGCATCACCGCCAGAGAAATCGATGTGATACGCGGCATTTGTCAAGAAAAAACCTGCAAAGAAATTGCCCATGACTTACAAATTTCGCCACGCACGGTAGAAACCCATAAAATGCGCATCATTGAAAAGCTAGATGTCCGAAATACAGCTGGTATCATTGTTCATGCCGTGCGCTTAGGGATCATTCCTTAGCGCACTTCAATTTCGTCGATAAACAACCATGGCACTTTCCCAGCGCCTGGGTTGCCCGAAGGGATGTGCCCCAATCCGTATAAAACAACATGAATAATTTGGGTTTTCTCATTGATTTCATCGATAGTTATGGTTTCGTCGGTCGAATAGCCATCCGCAATGCCATTAGCTACACCAATTTTAGAAAAGGAAATGTTATAAGTTTGCGCTGCCCAAATCCAGCTATTAGGGTCGTGCAGGGTATGGATGCGCAGTTCTTTTACTTTGATAGGTTTGTCTAAAACAATGTCAAATGCGACGCTATCGCTATCAAAGCCCAACCATTCATTTCCTTTCCAAGGACGCGCACCCAATTGACCATCTAAAATAGTGAGTGATCCATTGTCGTATTTCGGACTCGGTTTGGTGATGAAATTCACGTTTGCCCCAAGTGCTTTATGTGCAATCACATTTATTTCTTTGGAAGGCATATTCGGACCTTGGTCCACCTTTATTTGAACGGTTTTGGTTTTTCGCTTGGTCGCTTTGATGTCGGCTAGCACTTCTGTATAAGCAATGATTCCTTTAGCAGGCAACTTTTCTATTAAAATTCCCCAACCTAGTGCTCTGGTTGTTTTGATTTCGGGTTTGAGGCAGCTTTTAGAGAAATTCACATTTTTAGCGCTTAAAAACGGAAAATGATAGTTCGTTAGTTTGGCAAAAAAATCTTCGTAAGTGGGTTTTGTCTCGGACCAAAGTGCGGTGCTCAAGGCAATGGCTCTGGGGTAGGCCATGTATTCCAATTGCGTCATATTTGGGATGTATTCGGTCCAGAGGTTGCCTTGTGCGCCTAAAACGTAGGCGGCATCGGCGCTTGTCATGTCTGGCGGAATAGGGTCAAACGACAATACTTTCTCAAGAGACGTAAAGCCGCCGATAGCCAGTGGTTCTTCAGCGCCGCGGCCCTGGTAATGATCGAAATAGCAATGTGAGCCCGGGCACATCACTACATAATGACCTTGCGCTGCCGCGGCTTTTCCGCCTTCGTAGCCGCGCCACGACATCACGGTGGCATTGGGCGAAAGGCCGCCCTCTAGAATTTCGTCCCAGCCGATGAGTTTTTTGCCGTTTTGTGTCAAAAATGCATCCATTCGGCCAATGAAGTAACTTTGTAGTTCATGTGCGTCGTGGAGGCCATTGGCTTTGATGACTGCTTGGCATTTGGGGCAGCTCTCCCAACGTGTTTTTGGGGCTTCATCGCCTCCTACGTGTATGTAGGCACTCGGGAAGAGCGGAAGAATTTCAGTCAAAACATCTTGCAAGAATAAAATACTCTCTTCTTTGGCGCAAAAAACGTCGTCGAATATGCCCCAAAGGCCTTCTACACCGTGCGCTTCGCCGGTACAAGAAAATTCTGGGTAGGCAGCAAGTGCAGCTCGGGCATGGCCGGGCATCTCGATTTCCGGAACAACTTCAATAAAGCGCGCTGCTGCATAGGCCACAACCTCTTTGATTTGCTCCTGTGTGTAAAAACCGCCATAACGAGAATGATCATAAGTGCGGGGAAGGGTGGTGTAATGATTCTCTACTGTAGAATCCCGCCATGCGCCAACTTCTGTCAGTAGTGGATATTTTTTGATTTCGATGCGCCAGCCTTGGTCGTCGGTGAGGTGCCAATGAAAAGTATTGAATTTGTAATAGGCCATCAGGTCTAAAAAGCGCTTGACTTCTTCCACGGTGAAAAAATGACGCGAAACATCTAAGTGCAACCCACGCCATTGAAATTTAGGAAAATCTTTGACAAAACACTTCTGAAATGCCAATTGCCCTTCTTCTTGCACCGCCAGCTGCAGCAGCGAAACCCAAGCGTAAAAACAAGAGGCTTCGCTCGAATATGAAATGGTGATGCGTTCCGCGATGTTGATGCTGTATGAATCTTGCTTGACGTTGGTGAGTTTTTTAAATTCAACCATCGGATTTTGCACAAACGGACTCACTTGAATATTTTTTGCCCAAAGTGCATAGCTCTTCATCGATTCTACAAGATTGGGCGTCAGGTTCGAAGGGTCAATGAGCAATTGTCCACTGCTTACAAATTGCCCGTTTGTGGTCTGAAAAACGGCAGGAGTTGGCAAAATTGGACATTCTTGAGCTCTTGCCAGCAAAGAAATAAGTCCAAAAACAAGAAGGAATCTAAATTTTAACATGCCCTAAAATTAATGAATTCATTCAGATGACTAACTTTGTCCAAAGTTTGTTCATGAAAGTATACAACAACATTTTAGAAACCATTGGCAATACGCCACTAGTTCGCATCAATAAGCTCGCACAAACTGTTCCGGCTCAAGTTTTTGCCAAAGTAGAAACTACTAATCCCGGCAATTCGGTCAAAGACCGCATGGCACTTAAAATGATCGAAGACGCCGAAAAGGCCGGAATTCTGAAGCCAGGCGGTACGGTCATTGAAGGAACTTCTGGCAATACCGGAATGGGCTTGGCACTTGCTTGTATCATCAAAGGATATAAACTCATTTGTGTGCTCAACGACAAACAATCCAAGGAAAAGATGGATATTTTACGAGCAGTTGGCGCCGAGGTCGTTGTTTGCCCTACGGCTGTAGAGCCTACCGATCCGCGCTCATATTACTCTGTTTCTCGTCGTTTGGCCACAGAAATTCCAAATTCATGGTATGTCAACCAATACGACAATTTATCGAACAGAACCGCCCATTATGAACAAACAGGCCCCGAGATCTGGGAGCAAACCGAAGGCAAAATCACCCATTTTGTAGTGGGTGTTGGCACTGGTGGTACTATTTCAGGAGTAGGGCAATACCTCAAAGAAAAGAATCCGAATATTCAAATCTGGGGAATCGATACGTATGGTTCGGTCTTTAAAAAGTACAAAGAAACCGGTGTTTTTGACGAAAACGAAATTTATCCATACATCACCGAAGGCATCGGCGAAGATATCTTGCCGGCAAACGTAGACTTCGATGTCATTGATCATTTCGAGAAAGTCACCGACAAAGACGCCGCTGTTTACACGCGAAAACTAGCCCGCGAAGAAGGAATTTTTGTAGGTAACTCCGCAGGAGCCGCAATCAAAGGTCTTCTGCAAATGGGAGAGAAATTGACCAAAGACGATGTCGTTGTGGTTTTATTTCATGACCACGGCAGTCGTTATGTCGGTAAAATCTTCAATGACGACTGGATGCGCGAACGCGGCTTCTTAGAAGAAGAATTGCTCACCGCTGGCGATCTCGTTGCCAAGCACGGCAATAGGCCCTTGGTTTCCTTATATGCCGAAGAATTGGTGTCTCACGCCATTGCAAAAATGCGCAATTTTGACATCTCGCAAATTCCGGTGCTCAAAGACGGTCAGTTTGTTGGCTCTATCGATGACAGCCACGTTTATCAGCACCTCGTGGACAACCCTTCATTGAAAGACGCTCCTATTTCGTCTATCATGAATCCGGCGTTTCCGGTCGTGCAAAAAAACACGCCCGTCGAGGAACTGTGTAAACTCATTTCCAAACAGGTTCCGGCTGTGCTTGTTGCACTCGATAACGGCAAGTTCCATATTGTTTCTCGCTACGACGTTATTGCTGCAATGGCCTAATTCGTTATGCGGATCATATCATTGGTTCCTTCTTTAAGCGAATATCTTTGGGCGCTGGGCCTCGATGAACAAGTCGTCGGGATCACCAAGTTTTGCGTTCACCCCAACCATTGGTGGCGCGAAAAAACCAGAGTAGGTGGTACAAAGCAAGTGAATTTTGATGCCATTCAACAACTACAACCTACGCTTATCATAGCCAATAAAGAAGAAAATACCAAAGAAGACATTGAACGCTTACAGCAAAGTTATGAGGTACTCCTCACCGATATTAACTCCATAGATGATGCCTTCAGGGACTTGCTTCACATCGGCGAATGCGTTCACAAGTTAGAAGAGACAAAGGAACTCCTTCAAGAAATCAAGAACGCTTTTGCCGCCATCAAAAATATGGGTAAAGGCGCATCTTTTCTTTATTTCATCTGGCAAGACCCGCATTTTGTGGTGGGCCCAAATACGTATATTCATTCTTTGTTGAGCCATCTTGGTTTTGTGAATTTTTGTTCGATAGAAAGGTATCCAGAACTTCAGGAGGTATTTTCAGAAGAGAAGGAAAAGCAGCATGATCCCGATTACATCTTTTTGAGTTCGGAGCCCTATCCATTTAAAAAGGAGCACATTGCAGCCTTTCTAAATCGCTTTCCCCAATCAAAAGTACTTCTGATAGATGGCGAAATGTGTTCGTGGTATGGGTCGAGGATGTTAGGGGTGCCGGCTTATATAAAAAGCATATTTTTGGAATGATAATTGCTAAGTCGGAAGCTGATGTTAAAAAATCTATTCTTCTTTATTATAAGCTCACAGTCAGTGCTTTGGGCCCAGATTTACCAAGTTCTAGATGAAAATTTAAAACAAGGTGTTTCATTCGCAAAAATTTACCCTGAGAAAGAGCCCTCGAAGCTGGCAGATATTGATGGCTTTTTTGGACTCAGTACAGTTGAGCAAACAATTCGAATACGCGCTCTAGGTTATCAAGACACCATCATTTTTTTACCGTCTTTGAGCTCCGGTCAAATCATGCTAAGAAGCAAAGATCAGGAAACACAAGAAGTTGTTGTTGTTCCTGGAGTTAATCCCGCGGTACGTATAATGGTTAAGGCCATCGACAATCGAAAAAGCAATCACCCACAAGCACACGGCGGATTTATTGCCGATCAATACAGTAAGTTTGTGTTTGATTTAGATGACACCACGCGACGGCGAATGTTAGAAACGACCGTTTCTCCCTCGGACACGAATAATTTTGAATTCAAGCAATTTGCAGAGCGGCAAGCCTTTTTCATTTCGGAAACAAAGTCTAGTCATTATTTTGAGCCGCCGTATCGAGAGAAGGAAGTAATTGAGGCTTATCGTGTTTCAGGATTTACAGATCCAGCGTTGTCGAGTATAGGGCAGGGCTTGCAATCTTTCCACTTTTATGAGATACAACTAGAAATTCTGGGTTTAAAGTATTTGAGTCCGTTGGCGCCGGGTTCACTTAATCGCTATTTTTATTCTTTACGGGATACAACAATTTCTGGCTCAGACACCACCTTTACCATCTTTTTTAAGCCCAAAAAAGGAGCTGATTTTAACGGGCTAACAGGCTATTTATATATCAACACCAATGGTTTTGCGATAGAGAAAGTACAGGCGTCTCCATTCAATCCGCCTCCGAACTCCAATAAGGTAGCCGTTGTTCAAGAATACCAACTGCTTAGCTCAAATATTTGGTTTCCAAAACAGTTAAGTACAGATATTTATTTACCGTTTATATCATTGAGTTTTGACTCATTGCCAGCGACCATTGTAGGGAAGGGAATCAACGTCGTGAAGCAGGTGCGTTTTGATCCTCCTGAACTCGATAAAGTTAAGTTTCAGCAGATTTCGGTGGAAACCGACCCTAGTGCAGCAAAGAAGCTCTCCGATGCTCAATGGGATTCTGTTCGTGTTGTGCGGCTGAGCGAAAGAGAAAAAATGACATTTCAACAGATAGATTCGCTTTCTGAAGTCTATCATTTTGATCAAAAACTAAAATTTGCTAAGGTCTTGGCAACTGGAAAGATTCCACTTGGGTATGTGCAACTCGATGCGACAAAATTCGTGAAGTACAACGCTTTTGAGCGTGTGCGTTTTGGTTTGGGTATTGAAAGTTCAAAAATGTTATCACCCTATTTCAATATAGGTGCCTCAGGTGGTTATGGTATGAACGATGAGTGTTTGAAATACGAAACCTACCTCAATTTCTTCATTCCTTCTGTACACCAGTTCAATATAAAAGCATTCAGGAGTTCGGATATAGCCGAGGTAGGTGCACCTTTGCTGTATCAATCGAGTTTGTTCTTCAAGCAAGATGCCGTTCGCTATTTATATGCTTCTAATATGGCTTACCAAGAAAAACTTGGTGTTCAATTTTCTGGTCATTTGAAAGCGAATCAGCATTTTGAGATCGAGACTAGTCTTCAACGAAATGAGTATACCGATGCCTATCAATACTTGGAGCAAACTTCTTCGCAGGTTTTGATGAGCCGCTTGATGTTTGGCTGGGCTTTTAGAGAAGAATCTGCTTATTTTGGAGATGTTTTACAGCCTAAACCGAGTAATTATCCGAAAATTCAAATTCAATTAGAACATGCCTGGCCACTAGCAAATTTGTCAACGTTTGCTCATTCTTTCAATCGAATTCAACTGAATGCATTTCAGTCCCTTATTCTTCCAGGATGGGGGGTGCTTAATTGGAACGCAAGATTTTCGCTAACAGATCGATCGACGCCTTTATTATTTCAACATGCTGTTTCGGCCAGTCAGTTTGCGGGTCAAAAAGGCTTAAATATTAGTGTTGCCAATTCTTTTGAAACGCTCATTAGTACTGCGTTTTACCATCAAACCCAAGTGCAATTATTTATGCGTTACACACAAAATGCATGGCGCACAAAAGCTACCTGGAATGAGCCTCAAATAGGGTTTCACTACGCATTTGGTTGGGGTAATATGCCTCAAAAATCCCTACACAACACGGGGTTCTTGACGATGGATAAGGGATTTCATGAAGCTGGAATATTGCTTGATGGTCTCTGGGTAAGTGGAAACTCAAGCTTTGGAATCGGCGTGTTTAGTTCTTTTGGTTATTATGCACCAAAAAATTGGCGCCAAAATTTAGTTCCAAAACTATCGTTAGGCTATATATTTTGATTTAAAAATCAAAAAGCGTCGGCATATCTGAAGCCGGTTTTGGTTTTTCTACGCTGCGTTTTTTAGGTGGCGCAATTGCTGTAGGTGTGGGTTCCTTTTCAGGGGCTGGCGTTGCCATTTCTTGAAGAATAGGCGTGGGCGTTTGAATGGGCTCTGTTTCTTTCTGAACCGGGATCTGAAGTAGCTTTGCTTTGATGCCCTCGAGTCTTGCGATAAGGTCGGAATGGTCTGTTTTTGAAACGTGTTCTGCCTGAGTTGCGGTCGTTTCTTGGACTGCTAAAACCTGAACCGGAGCAGCGCCTTTTTGTTTGAGGGCTTTTTTGGCACCATCTAGGGTGTAGCCTTCTATTTTGACAAAATGATAAATGCGTTTGATTTGCTCGATTTCTTTCACTGAAAAAAGTCGATTGCCCTTTTTGTTCTTTTTTGAAACGACTAAGTTAAATTCCTTCTCCCAAAATCTTAAGAGTGAGGCATTTACTTGTAGCATTTCAGCCACTTCACCAATGCTATAGTAAAGTTTGCTAAGTGTTTGATTTTCAATTGAGGGCATCTGTTTACTTGAATGAGAATTCGAAAATAATTATTATTTTTGCAATGGCTTTCAGAAAATGAAAATAATTCGCTCAATTTTCTTGTTTTACTTTTTTGTTTGCGCAAGTTTTGCGTTTGCACAAACGCCAACGCCTACTGATCAGGCGCAAGCTCCGCTGCCCAATGATCCGCAGGTAGATGCCATTATCAACTATGCAAAGCGCTTCTTGGGTGTTCCGTATCGTTACGGCGGCACAACACCCTCTGGCTTTGATTGCTCTGGTTTCATCAATTACATTTTTGGAAATTTCGGTTTTGATTTAGTCAGAACTAGTTACGGACTAGCCGAGCTTGGAACTACCGTTAAGCTCTCTGAAATCCGACCCGGAGACCTCATGTTTTTCAAGGGAAGTAATGTCAATTCCACAAGCGTTGGGCATGTTGCACTCGTTGTAGAGGTAACCCCAGAGGCCATTAAATTCATCCATTCTGCCAATAATGGTGTGCGCATCGATAACTTTAAAACTTCGCAATACTACATCCAGCGTTACATCAAAACCAAGAGGCTAGACTACGGCACGCCTTAATTGTGTAAATTAGCACCATGGAGCAACAACACCTCAATGAGCGCAGGCAATGGCTTTTTATCGCTTTGGCTGGTCTTTTTGTCACGAATGCGGTAACCGCAGAACTCATTAGTAACAAGCTCATTCAGATTCCCTTTGAAGCCATGTTTTTTGGAAGAAAAGTGGGGCCCTTTATCACTATAATCGGCATTCTGCCATGGCCGGTGGTTTTTCTGCTCACCGACCTTCTCAATGAATTTTATGGCCAAAAAGCGGTCAGGCGCTTGTCTTGGATCACCGCTGGCCTTATTGCTTATTGTTTTTTAATAGTTGGCCTATCCATGGCTATTCCGGCACATGAGATCAAGGGCTCAAAGTTAGCAACCAACGAAGCCTATAATTTGGTTTTTGGTCAAGCGCAAGCGGTAATTGTAGGAAGTATAGTCGCATTTTTGGTCTCTCAAATTTTAGATGCCTATCTATTTGATCGCATCAAGCAAAAGACCGGAAATCGCTTCGTATGGTTGCGCAGTACAGGTAGTACCTTAGTCTCACAAATGATCGATTCCTATATCGTACTTTACATTGGATTTGTTCTGCCTGGAGCCATGAGTTTTTCCACGTATATGGAAGTTGCGCCCACCAACTATGTACTCAAAATTGGCATAGCTGTACTTCTAACACCACTAGTATATCTTGGGCATTGGTTGGTGCGTCGCTACCTCAAGCATTAGCTTTGGTATTATTTTTTTCTGATTTGAAAGAGTAGCCATAATAGCGCAATTGCTCCAAACCCTCCAGCAATAAAAAAGCAAATTCGAGCGCTGGTTATCGAGTTTTGATAACAAAGGAAAGTGAGTCCTGAACCAATTAAAATACCGATTTCTAAAGCAATGAACATCGTGCCGGCGCCTGTTCCTCTTCGCTCCAAAAGGCTTAAGTCTGCGGTCCAGGCAAAGAGCGTAGGGCTTGAAATACCGGTGGCCAGCCCAAAAATACCCGCAGCTATGGTATAGCTCCAAATGTCGTTTGCAAAGCCCAAAGACACCATGCTGACCACCAATAACGAGCATCCAATTACCATGGTTTGTGGCCTTCCAATTCGGTCTGATAAAGAAGAGAATACCAAGCGAATGCAAATAGTGCTCAGTACATAAATACCGAAAAAATAGCCCTTGTTGGCAATGCCCAAATACGCTGAATAGTCTGGTGTTAAGACAAAGATGACACCAGAACTAATGGCGGTAAGCAACATGATGAGCGCAGCTGGTTTAACGGTCGGCTCAACGACGTCATCCCATTTGATCAAAAGTTGCCGCCATTCAAAAGTATGCTGCACCTCTAGTGTTTCGTTGATGCGCAACAAGAAGAGGAGTGCGATGAGCCCAAAAGCAGCCGCACTCATGAAAAGCACATCAAAATTGCTCAAGGAATAAATGTAAGATCCAAGCGCTTGTCCGACACCTATACCCAATGAAATGAAGGTGCCCCAGATTCCCATTGCCGCGCCTTTTCTGTCTGAGGGCAGGATATCCGTAAGTAGGGCGGTAGCCCCTGTTGGCGCAAAGCCAGCGCTGAGACCATGTGCCAGACGGAGTATGAAAAAGAAGAGCAGTAAATTTGTAAATGCGTAACTGATACTTGCTGTGATTGCAATACCTACACCGATATAAATCGTTTTTTTGCGACCAATCAAATCGGCGAGTTTGCCTGCAAAAGGTCTTGAAATTCCGGCGGCAATCGAAAATAAAAAGATGGTGCTTCCTTTGACGGCACTGCCGCCCAACTTGCTTATGAAGCCATTCATTTCAGGCAAAATCAGGTTAAAGCTCAGCATGAAAAAAAACATACTTGCACATAGTAACCAAAAATCCTTCGAATATCTTTTAAGCATGGCCGCAAAAGTAGTTAAACCAAACCAACTCTTGTTTGTTGTTCTTACATGAAACGTATATTTGTGATACTTATGTTAGGAAGCCTAAATGCTTGTGGTCAGCAAGACCCAGATGCCGATCAAAACAAAAACACCTTTAACGGTCGTGCTTTACCCGAAAACGTTTGTTATGTTGTGAATGGTGGAACGGAGCGCCCTTTCACGGGTAAATACTGGGACCACCATGAAAATGGCACCTACAGTTGTGTGGCCTGTGACGCACCGCTTTTCGCTAGCGACACCAAATACGACTCTGGTTCTGGTTGGCCTAGTTTTTATGAAGTGCTGACACAAGGAAACGTCAAAAAAATCACAGACCGTTCTCACGGCATGATTCGCACAGAAGTGCGTTGTGCCAAATGCGATGCGCACCTTGGGCATGTGTTTGAAGATGGTCCTCGTCCGACAGGATTGCGCTACTGCATTAACTCAGCCTCGCTTCAATTTATTCCTGCAACTGACAAAGATTTAAAAATGGAACATTCAAAATATGATACAGCAACTTTTGGTGCCGGATGCTTTTGGTGTATAGAAGCTTGTTTTAAAGACCTTAAAGGTGTCATTTCTGTGGTGCCTGGCTACGCTGGAGGTCAAAAACAAAACCCTACATATAAAGAAGTCTGTACCGGACAAACAGGCCATGCAGAAGTTGCACAGGTTGTTTTTGATCCAAGCGTTGTATCGTACGATGAACTCCTCGAGGTATTTTGGTTTGTCCATGATCCAACGCAACTTAATCGCCAAGGAAACGACATCGGGACGCAATACCGCTCTGTCATTTTTTACCACAACGAAGCTCAAAAAAACGCGGCAAGCAAATACCTTAATAAGTTAAATGACGAGAAAGTTTGGGACGCGCCTATCGTTACGCAGATAAACCCCATCAACAATTACTTTGAAGCCGAAGATTATCACCACGATTACTATGAGAACAATCCTGGCAACCCGTATTGTCAGAGTGTGGTGCGTCCGAAAGTAGAGAAATTCCGAAAGGTTTTTGCAGATAGACTCAATTAGTCTTGTTCAGGTGCAAGGCGCAATACAATTCCGTCGATGTCTTCGTTGAGCTGTATTTGGCATCCTAAGCGACTATTTGCTTTCACAAAAAACGCTTGATCTAACATATCGAGTTCTGCGTCGCTTTGTTCCGGAAGGTCGGTATCAGACTCTAAATAACACTGACAAGTGGCGCACATGGCCATACCGCCACATTCTCCTTTAACTGGCAACTCATAAGCTTTGCAAAGCTCCATGATATTCATGTTCATGTCAGTTGGCCCCTCTAATTCGTGAGCCTGACCTTCTCTGTCAATAATCGTTACTTTGATGTCTGCCATAATTGTTAGTTGTAAACGCGCAATAAATTATTTCCGTTGAATTGAGTGGCGTATTGCCTTAAACCATAGATACTATTGCTCACAGGAGAGCCATCGTAAAGTGAAAATACGGCATTGTTGCAGGAGTCTATGAGTTGCAAGAAATTTTGGTCGTCTGGATACAAAGCCAGTGGGCAAGTGCCATCTGGGTCAGCAGGTGAATGGCGATCAAAAGCTACAAATTCATCAATTCCTTTGCGATAAACTATGATTCCTTTTGAACCCCCGTTGAGGTAGGTCCAGCCTCCTACGCCTTGAAGACTGCTGTAACTCGGTAGTTGGATGTCAATAGTAACGTCGACCGGTACAAATGGAACCGGATTTTGGTTTTGCTTATTGCACTTTGAGGAGAGCAATAAGAATCCTAGACATAAAACGAGCAGCGTTTTCACAATTCAAATTTAATGTTTTTCGTTGGCATTAAAGTGCTTCCGATTTTTCCTCCCATTTTTTATAGAGCTGATCGAGCAATGCTTTTTCTTGTTCGTAGCGATTGAGCACCGCATTGTAATTGTTTTTGTCTTCGTAGTCAATTGTGCCGAGTTCGTTTTCAACCTCAGTTAATAACTTCTCTTGTTTTTCGATTTGCTGCTCAATTTGTTGAATTTCGCGCTGGGCCTTTTGCTGAGTTTTGTCAATTTTTGGCTTGCTGGGCTCAGGCTGTGGCTTCTCTTTTTTTGTTGGCACTTCTGTTACAGTAGATGATACTTGCTGTTTTTGCGTTTTGTAGTTGAGGTATTCTTGTAAGCTAAAATGATGAATTTTAACACCCTGATGTTCGATGTCCCATATGCGATTGCTCAGACCATCTACAAATTCTCTATCGTGTGACACGATAATAAACGTCCCTTCGTAGTGCATGAGCGCTTCTTTGAGTACTTCTTTACTCTGAAGGTCAAGGTGGTTGGTGGGTTCATCTAAGATGAGGAAGTTTGAGGGGCTCAATAGCAAGCAGCATAGTGCTAGGCGGGTGCGCTCACCGCCAGAAAGTACGCCAACTTTTTTATCGATGTCTTCGCCGGAAAACAAAAAGGCACCTAGAATACTGCGAAGGTCGCGCCGTAGGTCTCCTTTGGCAATTTGATCTACGGTGTCGTAAATACTGAGTTGTGGGTCTAATTGCTCTGCTTGGTCCTGTGCGAAATAAGAAATTTGAACGTTGTGGCCGTGCAGCACTTCTCCTTCATGTGCAATGCTGCCCATGATCGTTTTGAGTAACGTTGATTTACCGACTCCGTTGGGTCCTAATAGGGCAATTTTTTCACCTCTTCCAATTGTGATTGAAACTTCTTTGAACAAACACCGATCGTCGTAACTTTTGCCAATCTGATTGAGCTCTAAAACCCATTTGCCGGGTTGTACAGCTAAAGGAAAGCGCAATTTAAGACGGGCAACTTGGTCTTTTTCTACTGTGATTCGCTCCGTTTTGTCGAGCTTTTTGATGAGCGATTGCGCAAAAGCGGCTTTGTTTTTCTTCGCACGAAATTTTTCAATGAGTTCTTCCGCGTGCTTGATGTCTTTGTCTTGTTGTTTTTTAGCTTGTTCGAGTCTCTCCATTTCTTCAGCCCGCAGTTCTTTATATTTCGTATAGGCATACGGAAAGTCAAAAATCTGCTGTCTAGAAATTTCTAGGGTGCGGTTACTCACGTTGTCCAGGAATAAGCGGTCGTGAGATATGAGAATGACTGCGCCTTCAAAGCGTTGCAAATATTGCTCAAGCCAACTAATAGATAAGATGTCAAGGTGATTGGTAGGTTCATCGAGAAGAAGGATGTCTGGGGTATTGACGAGAATACGCGCTAGTTCTGCACGCATTTTCCAGCCTCCTGAGCATTGTGCAATCATTTTTTGTTGATCGAGGTCGCTAAATCCGAGCCCCTCGAGCGTGGCTTTGATTTTTTCTTCCCATTGATATCCTTCTAAAACCTGAAAACGGTGATTCAAGTCGGACAGCTCATCCAAAAGTGCCAAATAACTCTCTGCTTCGTAATCTGTTCGTACCGTTAGTTCGTGATTAATGTGGTCGAGGCGCTCTCTGATTTCGTTTAGTTGGTCATTTGAATAGAAAAGGAAATCGTAGACGCTTTTATCGGAATCTATATGGATGTCCTGTGTTAAAAAACCGAATTTTAAATTTTTTGGATGATGAACTTGGCCATCTGTTGGCTTGATTGATCCGGAAAGGATGCGCAATAAAGTTGATTTGCCAGCTCCATTTTTGCCAACAAGCCCGACTTTATCTCCTTTGTTGATCTGTAGATTTACATTAGAGAAGAGGTAACCTTGAGGTAAAAAGTAGCCGAGGCGGTCAAATTGTATCATGTTGCAAAGTTAATTCTTTCAAGTCAACTATGATTGAGGCATGATTTTTGTTCGGTCAAAAGCAACAATTTTCATATTTTTTAGTTATATTGTCAAACTCTTATCAATAAAATCAATTTTACCATGGGTAGACCTCCAACCAAACCAGCCAGATTGCGCAACGGTTTTTACATAGAAGTTAAATCACAAGGATCTTCTGCAATTCTTATTCGCAGAGACACTCGTGAACAAATGTTAGTGGCCGCCGAAGACTACGCGCGCACCAAAAACGTAACGATTAAAGGCGAGATGCGCAATGATAAATGGATCGCCGAATAGCTATCGGTTTTCATTCTGGCTCCCGCTTTTTGCGGTATTATTAATCCTGATCCCTATTTCGATTTGGTCAGGATTAATAATGTTGGCCAAAATTTGTGGCATTAGTGTACTACTATTGCTGCTTGTTGCTTTGCGTCAATGGTTTGCTATGGCCCGAACCTCAAACAATCGCGTCGAGCGCATTCAATTATCGACAAACGATATTTTTTTATTGCAACAATTGTTGCCTTCCTTTAAGAAATGGTCTAGCACTGATCAGCGCATTTTTACTGATCAATTAGGATTGTTTTTAGCTGAAGTTAAGTTTCAAGGTGCGTGGGATCCTAAAATGCAATTTGCTACCGGAATCTCAATTACACTCGCAACTTGGGATGTCGGTTACATCAATAAGCAAGATTGGGTGCTTTGTCTGCAAGAAGGCGACTCCTTTTATATAGAGCGCAATCCAGCAATCAAAATACAGCTGCCTACATTACCTATAGTAGGTAATACTATTCATACGGTTCTTGAGAACGAATCTATAGTAGCATTGAAAAATGCAATAAGTGTCAATTTTTAGATTGACCTATAAATCAATCAGTTATATTTTTGATTGAAAAAAAAATAAATTTTCTTTCAAAAAAGTATTGCAGAACCAAAAAGAGTACATATCTTTGCACCCCGCAATTGAGACAACGGTCTGGCACAAACGGGAAGATTAAAA
>JBEEOT010000008.1:0-74731 GCA_041191505.1 Bacteroidota bacterium
GCCGCGTTGTCTGACTGCTATTGAGTTAGATTCGGCTTCTTTTTCACCAACGATAAGCATGAAAGGTACTTTTTTGAGTTCTGCATCGCGAATTTTCTTGCCGATTTTCTCGTTGCGGTCGTCAATAAGTCCGCGAATATCGGAATTATTTAGGAATTCTAAAACTTTTTCTGCGTAGTCGTTGTATTTATCGGAGATTGGCAAGATGATAAATTGTTCTGTCGACAACCAAAGCGGGAAGTCTCCGGCGCAATGTTCGAGTAAAACAGCCACAAAACGCTCCATTGAACCAAAAGGCGCACGGTGGATCATGACTGGACGGTGTTTTTGGTTATCGGCACCGATATACTCAAGTTCAAAACGCTCAGGAAGGTTGTAGTCGACTTGAATCGTACCGAGCTGCCATTCTCTTCCGAGGGCATCTTGCACCATGAAATCTAGCTTAGGGCCATAGAACGCTGCTTCTCCGTATTCAACAACGGTTGGCAATTCTTTTTCTGCTGCAGCCTCGATGATCGCTTGCTCAGCGCGTTGCCAGTTTTCTTCAGAACCAATGTATTTGGCTCTATTTACTTTGTCTCGTAAGGAAATTTGCGCTTTGAAATTTTCAAATTTGAGCGTCTTGAGTACGTAAAGCACGATGTCAATAACGTTCTTGAATTCTTCTTTTACCTGTTCTTGCGTGCAGAATATATGAGCGTCGTCTTGGGTAAAACCGCGCACTCTGGTAAGGCCGTGCAGCTCACCTGATTGCTCATAGCGATAAACAGTTCCGAACTCAGCAAAGCGAGCTGGAAGGTCTTTGTAGGAGCGGGGCTTGCTTTTGAAAATCTCGCAGTGATGCGGACAGTTCATAGGTTTGAGGTAGAACTCTTCGTTTGGATCTGGGGTGCGAATTGGTTGAAAGGAGTCGGCGCCGTATTTTTCGTAGTGACCAGAGGTTACATAAAGTTCTTTGTTGCCAATATGCGGCGTAATGACTTGTTGGTAGCCTGCTTTTCTTTGAGCTTTTTTAAGGAAGTTCTCTAAGCGCTCGCGCAAAGCTGCACCTTTAGGCAACCAAAGCGGTAAGCCCTGCCCCACTTTCTGACTAAAAGTAAACAACTCGAGTTCTTTACCTAGCTTGCGGTGATCGCGGCGCTTGGCTTCTTCTACGCGCTCAAGGTATTCGGTGAGTTCGGCTTGCTTTGGAAAGGTAATGCCGTAAATACGTGTGAGTTGCTTGTTTTTTTCATCACCGCGCCAATAAGCACCAGCAATAGCAGTTAGCTTAACTGCCTTGATAAAACCGGTGTCGGGGATGTGCGGGCCACGGCAAAGATCTGTAAAGTCACCTTGTGTGTAAAAAGTAATGCTGCCATCTGGGAGATCAGCAAGCAATTCGAGTTTGTATGGATCTTGCTTTTGCTCGAAATAAGCAATTGCATCTGCTTTGGAAATCTCTTGACGAACAAAAGGATTTTTGAGCTTGGCCAGCTCTTTCATTTTTTGCTCGATTTTTTCGAGGTCTTTCTCTGAGATGCTGTGCTCCATGAGATCGACGTCGTAATAAAAGCCATTGGCGACGGGCGGGCCAATTGCTAGCTTGATACCTGGGTAATAAAACTCTAAAGCCTCGGCCATTAAATGCGCCGAAGAGTGCCACATGGTTGACTTACCTTCGGTATCTGACCAAGTAAGAAGTTGAAGACTGCAATCTTGGGTAAGTGGCGTGCTGGCATCTTTGACTTGTTCGTCTATGCGGGCCGCAAGAACATTGCGTGCCAAACCTTCTGAAATGGATTGGGCCACTTGCATGGCGGTTGTTCCGGCGTCGAACGTACGAATGTTGCCGTCCGGAAAGGTTACGTTAATGGTCATAAAACTTAAAAATGAACTGCAAAATTACAAAAAAATGTGCAGTTGAACGCTATTTGTTCTGACTTCGTAAGGCAGACTGGAGGTCGGCTTGCATGGCGCGAAGCTGAGATCCGAGCCCAGCGTGGTCGAGCTGAACATCCGGTAATTCTTTGGAGATATACGAAACAAAACGCCAAACTTCAAGAACTTCAGATACAGGAACTTCAAATGGTTCATATAAAGGATTAGTAGAACTCAAGCGCAGGATTTGCTGATCTTGAAGTAAGTTTTGAACGTATTTAAAAACGATCCCATCTTCTTTGGTAACTACCACGCATGGGATGTTGTTGGGTAAACGCAGCCAATCCTGAACAAACTCACCGACGACGTAAGAACCGTGAACAACCGGTGGCATGGAGTCTCCGGCTATAGGAAAAGCACGGTACTTGCGGTCTTTGGATAGAAAGGGGAGCCGCAAAGTAGGAAGCTCTTGTAAATAAGTTGGGTCTGCGTACCCGCTGGTGTAACCCGCACTCACCTTTTCAGAGATCAGTTCTATTTCTTCTTCATTTTGCGCATTGACAACAGTTGTAAGCACACGTAGATTTTGGCCACTCGCTTCTTTGCGCCAAGAACCAACTAGCTGATCCATTTCAGACATTGTAAACTGCTCCAATTGCTTGGATAGAAGCACCTCTAAAGGAATGTTTTCTGATTGTGCTAACTGCAAAAGTAGTTCTAAACTGGGCTGTGCCACTTCGTTTTCATAACCGCTGTATGTAGAGCGATTGAGCCCCAACGACTGAGCCATTTCTTCTTGAGACTTGCCTTTTTTCTTGCGAAGGAATTTTAGGTTTTGAGCGATATACATAGCAGCGTTTCTTTGCTCAAAAATAAATAAAATATCAATTACTCGTCAAGTAATTGATTATTTTTTAATCAAATCGATTTCAACAAAAGCTACTGCGCTTCAAAACGATAGGAAATCCAGCCGGTTGCACTCCCCTCGCCGGCACTGAACTTAGATAGCTTGGCGTATTTTAGCGCTTGCTCGATCATGCAAGAACTCGCATTATTACTTTTTGAAGCGATGTAATTGGCAGCACTTACTCTGCCTGCTGCATTGACTTCGATTTGTAAATAAACCAGGCCTGCTGCATTGAAGCCACAGGTGTAACCTGGATTTCTGACATACCACGTATTGCCTTCATAGGCAGTGCGTTTGACAACACTAAAATCAACCATTACTGCTCCTGCATATTGATTAGGCTGCGCTGATCCGTTTGTTTGGGTTGCCTGCTGCGTTTGCCCTTGTTGTTTGAGTTGCGCTATGCGCTTGTTACTTTCCTGAACAATGCGTTCTCGGGCTGCAGCGCCGCCGGTCTGTGCAAAAACTTCAGCTTCGTAGTCTCGGGCGGTCTGTTCTGGGTCACCTTGACTTGAACCTCCGGTTTGTGCCGACCAATTTTCGTATGACGAAGGACGCGTATCATTGGCATCTCTAGCTACGCTTCGCAGATCGGAATTTTGTTGCTGCACCTGCATTTCTTGACGCAACTCCTCTTTTTCTTCTTCGGTGATTTCTTCTAAGGCAACCTCGTATAGCCCTTCTTCAGAAAGCAACTCCTCCTTCTTTACGGTAGTGAGTTCGAGGTATACAAAAGACCCTACGTAAAGACTGAGCACAACGATGAGCGCCTTCAGGTAATGTTCGGTCTGTAATTGCCTCGGATTCATGGTTGTAACCTGATTATTTTGAGCTCGGGGACCAGAAAATACAACAAGCCATCTGCCGAAGTCAATTGAAATGTATCGGGGTCAAAACGAACAATGCGCTGATATCCACAAGGAACCAACACCGCACCATTTGAACTGCACAAACCAAGGCCATTTTGGTTTTCAACTAAAAAATATGCGGATTCAAGATGCTTAATTGTTTTGTATTCAGGTTGCAATAGCCACTTGCCAGCTGTATCGATGAGACCTAAGCCACTTTCTTTCTCCACAAGAAAACCAAAAGGAGGAAAAGGAAGAATTTTTTGTTGTTCAAAAGGCAAAACTACCTTGCCATCCAATGAAATGAGCCCCCACTTGCCTTTTTGTTGCACTGGCCATAGATCACCAAAGACGACCTGAGCGCCATCATAGACATTTTTTACCAAGACCTTTCCTTTTGTATCCATTAAGCCGAGTTTGGTACTTTTCGAAAAAACAGCAATCCCTTCATTTGAGAAATTTGCGAGTTCCGGAGCGTTCAAAAACCATTCCAAACCATTTATTTCCAAGCGCTTACCCGTAGAATCAAAATAGGAAAGACCTTTGCCTTGCTTTGCTAAGATCAGCACTGATTCAGGGCTTGTAATGATTTCATCAAATTTAGGCTGCAGTAATACTTTTCCATTTTTGTTGAGTCCCTTTTTCCCGTTGCGCTCTACAAGCTCATAAAGCGACTTTTTGTCTTCGCTTGAAGTGGCTTCTTGCCAATTCAGGGCAGCGAGTGTTTGCTGCAATTCTTCCCATTGCATTGGTTCTTTTTGAAGGAATTTTCCTTGCATGTCGCTTAGAAAAAAGCCCACACTATCTTCTAAAATAAAACCATTATCGTTAAAAGTAATGTCGAGGTACTTGATGGAAACAATTGGTTCGTTCTTCTTATTGATCAGTCCGTAAAAATTGTGCTTGGCAACAATTGCCAAACCATCGTAAAAAGCACTTGCCGCTTCGTATTGAGCCGGGATACTAACCTTGCCAATTTCATCCATGAAACCGTAATAACCTTCGCGCAGAAATGGATAAAGCTTTTTCATTAACAAAGCGCCGTCTTGTGCTAAATCAGATAGAAAAGGATAGGTCGGGAAATCTAAACGAAACTGCGCAAGTTTTTCAACGCTGTAGGGCTGCATATAGAGTTTGTACACTCCCTTCCAGGCTAAATCAGCTTGCGGTGCATGAGGGTATTTTTGTACAAAACCATAAAGTGAGGATATCGTTTGCTGCTGCGCATATTTCGCATAAATACGCGACCAAGCCTCTGCAAAATAAGGACTGCGCGGAAAAGCAACAATAAAACTCGCCAAGGCTTCTTCGGTGTTGTCTTGTGTGCGCTCTTGATAGAGGAGCTTTTCGTAAAGCTCTTTAGCTTCAGCGCATTGAGCAGCGGTCGGAAACCTCATAAGAAAATCTTCAAGAGCCGCTGATTGTTGTTTTGCTATAGCAAGTTCAAATGCAATGGAATCTCGTTTTTGAAGAGCCTCTAATTGAAGACTTGGAAATCTTTGACCGTAGCGCAGCATGAACTTTTCAAAATCCTCGAGATTGGTACTATTCAGCGTAGCTTGAAATTCTCGAAGTGCGAGGCGTGTAAAAAGAATTGCAATGGTTGTATCTGAAAAACTAAGCTCTGTTTGTAGCTTTTGACGAGCCGCAGAATCGCAGGTTTTGAGTTGATTCTCTAATTGAGTAAGATACGAGAATGCGCTATCTGCATGGTAAAACAGCGGGGTTTGATAATACATTGCCCAGCCATAACTTGCGGCAATTGGTGCTTTGGGAAGGTCTTTTTGAAAGTAGCTTGCCGCAATACCGTAGTTGTGTGCCTGAAGCGCGGCTAAGCCTTTGCGCGTGTTTTTTTGAGCCCAAATAAATGAGGTCAGGCAAAATATAAATGTCAGTATAAAACCCTTTTTCATTGGGTCAGTAGCGCTTTTAGGTGATTTGGAACCTCGCAAACTGGAATGGGCTGCATTTTATGCAGATTGGCACGGTGGTAACGCGCATAAATGTCTAATACCTCTTTTTGACGAGCTGAAAGCAAACTCGGGTCACCGTCATAAGTCATTGCCCATTCAAGTTCTGGATAGGTAGCGCCAATTTGATCTTCATCGGAACGACCGTCTTCCCATAAACCGTCGGTTGGTGCTGCATTTTGAATAGAAGCCACCACCCCTAGTTCTTTGGACAGAGCAAACACTTCGGTTTTCATGAGATCGGCAATTGGGCTGATGTCCACGCCGCCGTCGCCATATTTGGTGTAAAACCCGACGCCAAAATCTTCTACTTTATTGCCGGTGCCTGCTACTAAACAAAAATTTGCTTGTGCAACTGCATATAGCGTTGCCATGCGCAAACGCGCACGCGTGTTCGCCATTGCAAGCGGTTGTGTAGTTGAGTTGAGTGGCAAGGTGCTTTCGAACACTTTAAAGGTTTGCGTAAGGTCTATTGTCTGAATACGCACGTTTGGGAAACGCTCTTGTAAATTTTTCATGTGTTCGTTGGCGCGATCAAACTCTGCTTTTGTTTGCTTGATCGGCATAGTAACGCAGATGGTTGGGGCACCCGTTAGGGCACAAAGTGTGGAGGTCAGTGCAGAATCTATGCCTCCAGATATGCCAACAACAAAACCTGTAGAATGTGCGTTTTGGCGATAAGTTTCTAACCAATTAACAATATGATCGGCAAGTGCGTGCATTTTTAGAACAGCAACGTGAGTTTGAGGTTCAATTGATTCAGTGTCGCTTGATTCCTAAAATAGGTCTCGTCTAGCGTTGTTTGATCGATGGTAAAGAGGGTGTAATTCTGAGCTTTGGAAGTGAGGTGCAAAGGCATAAAACCATAACTGTAACCGATCTCCGCAACCAAGCAAGTAGAACCCGAAAAATTCCACTCTACTCCCCCACTGATTCCGAGATTGGCATTATAGAAAAATAAATCTTTACTGACTTTCATGCCTAAATTGTCTTGAGCAGAACCGCTTACACTACCTGCAAACGGAACAACATAACCTTCGTCATCTACGGTATTGGTCAGTAAGAAGCGATTGCGCAAGCCAAAACGAAAAACACCTCTGTAATCGCCAATAAAATCTGTTCTAAACGTTAGACCTATGGGTAAGGCTAAATAAAGCGGCTCGTAGGTGCGCTTTTTCAAATTGAAAATTTGGTCTGTCGACACCGATTCTCCGTCTGTTTTGATTTGCTTGTCGGTGAAACGATAGAAAATATCTTGATTGCTCGTTGTATAGTTGATTTTATCGATGTCAAATTCTACGCCACCAGTGAGTGCAATATTTTGAGATTCTTTGGACGCCTTTGTAAAACTTACGCCAAATGAGGAGGAGAAGCCAGAAGCACCACTCAAAAGGTTAGTGCCCATCTTCGGAAAATTCAGACCTACTGATCCAGTAACGCCGCCTTGAAGTTTCTTTTCAGAAACGGCCTGAGCAAAATTGAAGTTGTTTTTTGCAAGAAGAAACACAGAAAAAAGTAGGAGTTGAAAACGCAGTGATTTCATGTTGTCTGATTAATGTTAATTTTGAACAAAAATAACAATATTCATGATACGCAAGCTCAGTCCGCTACTCCTACTCATCGGTCTATTTTCTTGTCAGTCGAACCCCTATGAGGTAGATGTAGAAAGCGTCAAGCTTAAAGTCACCTACAACAACCTCGATTCCGCTTTTCGTTACGCACACAACAACCAACGCCGGGCCCTCATCAAAGAACTATTGCAAACAGATTTTGACCTTTCACAGTTTTGCTTTCCTTACGCGCTTCAGGTATCGACACAGTCAGACTCCGCATTCATTAACGGCTTGCAACGAACCTACGCTCACCCTTTTAACAAAAAAGTTGGCAGGGCTCTTGATCAACGATCTAAATGGCGACTCCAAACCTTTGAAGAAATTCAATCAGGACTCAAAAGGCTACATGTGCTTGCACCTAGATTACCGATAGCTCAGTCTGTAGATTTTGCATACACGCAATTTGCAGCGAGCGCTTACGCCTCTACAAAAGCAATTGTCTTAGGGCAAGAGCGCTATCTTGGGCCCACTCATCCGATCATCACATCGCTCCCGTCGCAGCAATTCTACGACTGGATCAAAGAAGGGATGTCGGCAGATTACGCTACCTCTGATGCCCTACTGAGTTGGCTGAGCACCCATGCCCTGAAGGCCACCGAAGAAAATTTGGCCAGCGAAATGATCCGTTGGGGCAAACTAATTGCCATCTTAGAAATCATTAGCCCTGAAGTCGACATCCATCGTCACCTCAGGTACACTGAACAAGATTACCAATGGGCATTAAAAGCGGAACGCAGCTTCTGGGAATACCTCGTAGACCAACAATTTCTTTTTAAAACAGACCAAGAGCTCAATATGAACCTACTCAATGAAGGTCCCTATACAATTGGCCTTCCGCAGGAAAGCCCGGACCGCATGGGCCGTTTTATGGGTTACCGCATCGTTAAGCAATACATGGAAGCGAATGAGCCGACAATCGAAGCATTATTGAAACTACCTTATCATCAAATACTTAAAAAATACGAAGTTCCGCAATGAGTGATCAAATCGTTAAAACCTCTGAAATCAACATTCAAGTTGGCCTCAATGCCAACCAATTACCCCTGCGCATGCTTTGGTCTGCCAGCGATGGTCAAATAGATAAAGCAGAAGCAGCTGCTTTCCTACTTTCGATCTGGGATCCGAAATCAAAAAACACCATGAAAATTGATCTCTGGACCAAAGACATGACCATCGAAGAAATGAAGCAGTTTTTTCATCAAACACTGCTCACCATGGCCGACACTTTTGAGAAAGCCACAGGCGAACACCTCATTTGCGAAGACCTCCGCGACTACTGCTATCACTTTGCAGATAAAATGGATATCTTGCCCGAATAATGGAATTCTTACTTCGAAAAATGAAAGTTGCGCAAGGCGAACAAGTACAATACTGGTTCGGCCAAGCAGACAATAACTTTAGACTCAATGATTTTATTGGTCAAGATATTTCATTTTCATTCGCAGGCGCCATTTACTGCCAAGAATGCCAAAAAAAAATCAATAAAACCTTTGGTGAAGGATTTTGCTTTAGTTGTTTTTCGAATGCCGCAGCAGCAAGCCCTTGTATCCTGCACCCCGAGCTTTGCCAAGCACATCTCGGATTGGGTCGCGACCCAGATTACGAACAAAAACACCACAACCAACCTCATTTGGTTTATTTAGCACAAACAGACCAGCTCAAGGTGGGTATTACCCGAAAAACACAAATGCCAACGCGCTGGATAGACCAAGGTGCAGCTGCAGCCATCGTTTTAGCTGAAGTTCCGAATCGGTATTTGTCTGGCGTTCTAGAGGTGGCCTTGAAAACGCAATTCTCGGACAAAACCAATTGGCAAAGTATGCTCAAAAATCTGCCCTACCATGGCCCAGATTTGAGCGAACAAAAATGGGAACTCGAAGAAAACCTTCCTGCAGACCTTACGCAATACTGGACCGACGACGAAGATATCTGGAATTTTGAGTACCCGGTTCTCAACTACCCTACTCAGGTTAAATCGCTATCTTTAGATCAAACACCAACCATAAAGGGAAAATTAACGGGGATCAGAGGGCAATACCTCTACCTAGACGATTCTTTGGTCATGAACATTAGAAAGCACACCGGATATCAAATCAGATGGGAACAATAATTCGCCGCTTACTCGATCTATTTTACCCGATTTTTGCTCGTTTTTTTGACAAGCAAACCTATTATTATGCTGCTTGTGGTGGAGCTAACTTGGTGTCGAGTTGGGTTTTCTTTTTTCTGTTTTATCAGTACTTATTCGAAAAACGCATTTTCAACATCGCCTTCATAGGCAATACCTATGTAGTATCGGCTTATACACTGAGCTCAATGCTCTGTTTTGTAATTGCCTTTTCGCTGGGCTTTGTTCTCAATAAGTTTGTAGTTTTCACAGAAAGCCAACTTGTCGGGCGTGTTCAGCTGTTTAGGTATGCGGTGAGTGCTGGATTTTCTTGGCTTGGCAACTACCTGCTGTTAAAAATACTCATCGAAGGATTGCAATTCTACCCCTCCATTGCCAATGTAATCTCGAGCTTTGTTGTTGTTTTTCTTTCCTACTTATTGCAAAGAAAATACACGTTCAAATAAACGCTACTCGCAAATCAGGGTGTCTATCCAAGGGGAATACGCCACCCAAACTCCCAACGCGCCACCTTCAATATTTGTGGGGATATTCGTAGGAACTGCAAACGGGCTGCCACCCGAATACATTTGATTGTATTTTTTCTCGAAGTAATTGTATTCTTTACCTCCTATTTTTGAAAGCTTCACTACAATGGTGTCACCTATTTTATAATAGCCTCTATATTCATCGTTTCCGTTTGGATCATTGAAACTCATTGGGTTTTCGTAGCCAAATTCAAAGGTAAGACCGTTAAAGAATTTGTCGTTGAAATAAGGATTGAACGTTTTCGAAAACTGGAAATCTTGCAAATACTTGACCTCCCAAGAATAGGAATCGGCGGTAGTAGATGGGTCGCTGAGTTTGACCCAAGAAAAACCGCGGTCATTGAAGTTGCCTTCTGGCTTCCAATACAAAGAATCTGGTGCAGTAGGGATTAAAATCTTAGAACTTGCGTTGTATTGTTTACCTTGATGTGAGATTTGAAGCGTGTAGGTTTTTCCGACCTCACCGAGCATGTTCATAGATACATAAGCACATAAATGCAGGTTCACTAAAACTTCGGCAGGTATCCCAAAAATACCGGCAGCAACTTGTTCTAAACCTGGCGGTAAGTCATCGGTGCAAATTTTTGTAAGGGTGTCCGTTTGGGTGCCATTAGACAATACAACGATCGCATCGTCTACAAAACTATTCAGGTAAGATTCAAAGTTAGTACTAGAATACACATTGCTACTTTTGGATAGCAAAACAATAGCGGGCTGCCCAGTTTCAATGCGACCATCTACGACGAGTTGTTCTTTGTAACCAGGTATATCGATCTTGACTTCTTTGGTGCAACTCCAAAAAAGCGTGAGTACTAAAAGATAGCTTGTGAATTTTAAAATTCGAAGTTCCATGTGACACTTGGGATTATTGGAAATAAAGAAACCTGCTTGACACTCAAGGAGAAATTACCACTCATGAAGTCTCCGTCGTTGTCGACGTATAAAAAGAAGGGATTGAGTCGGTTATAAACGTTATAAACCGAAAAAGACCAATTACTGCGGTACGCTTTTTTGACTTGAATGTCTTTACCTGTAGCTGGGTCGGTTTTGGTTTTGTATTGCTTGCCAAAACGCGTAGCGCTCAGGTCTAAGCGGTGATACGGCGCCATTCGTGTTGAATTTCGGGGGCCGTATTGAAACAATAGATTTTGATCTTGTACATACCAGCTCGCAGGAAGCGTGAGGGTATTGCCTGTTGCGTAAATGAAGCTGGCACTGAAGGTCCAGGTGTCGTTGAGTTTGTAGGTGCCTACTAGCGTGAGGTCGTGGCGGCGGTCGTATTTGGCCGGATACACATTCCCTTCATTGATATCCGGAAAACGCCTTTCGGTTTTGGCCCAGGTGTAGCCGATCCAGCCGGTGAAGGCGCCTTCTGTTTTCTTCAAGAAGAACTCAGTACCATAGGCCCAGCCATTGCCGTAGACCAATAAGTTATCGGTGTTGTCATTGACGTTGTCGCCAGGAAGCGCACCCTCTTTGAATTCAATAAGGTTTTTCATGCCCTTGTAATAGACCTCTACAGATGCTTCATAACGGTCTTTGGCAAAATTGCGAAAGTAACCAATTGAGGTTTGAAAACCTTGCTCTGGCTTGGCTTTATCGGTAGTAGGAAACCAGATGTCAGTGGGTAAGGAAACTGCGCTCAAGGTAACCAAATGCACATATTGATAGTTATAGGCGTAACCTGCCTTAATGGAGCTGTTGTCAGGAAGTAAGTAGCGAAATGAAATGCGGGGCTCTAGACCCTGATAAAAAGCAATAATGTCTTTATTGGTGTATTTGACGACGCTATCTTGTGTGGAAATGCCGTCTCCTTTGATATAGCGATCAAAAGGCCCCACGTGTGCAAAATTACTGTAGCGCAAACCTGCATTAATGCGAAGCGCATCATTCACATCGAATTCGTCTAATGCATAAATTGCGGATTCATGTGAATATAAATGCTGTGCAGCGCCCGTGTTAAAAGTAATGGTGTCGTCTTGAGCAGAAAGGCTAGTAGGCGTGAAATCGTGGTAAGTGTAAATAGCGCCCCACTTTACTCGGTGTTTTGGGTTCGGGAAATAAGAGAAGTCAACCTTGGCGGTGTAGTCTCGGATGCCAGAGGCCAAAGCTACCCTGAATTCATCTTGAGAAGACGCAAACTCAAAGTTGTAATCCGAATAAGATAAGGTTGTGTTTAAAAATAACTTACTGGAAAACAGGTGATTCCATCGTAGAGCAGCGATTCCGTTGCCCCACGGCATTTCTACTTTGAAACCACCGTTGTTGTCTTTGAAAGAAAAGATGTCTTTTCCGTAATAGGCACTCAGGTAAATGCGGTCTTTGTCGGTGAGTTTGTAATTGAGTTTGGCATTGAGGTCATAGAAGAAATAGCCCGATCCTGCAAAAGGTGAGGAATCTGGAATGGCAGCTTTAACGAGTAAATCGATGTAGGTTCGGCGTGCCGAGACAACAAAAGAACCACGGTCTTTTTTGAGCGGACCTTCAACGGTAAGGCGAGACGAAATAGCACCAATACCACCTTTAACTTTGAATTTCTTGAGGTTCCCCTCGTTCATATTGACTTCTAGTACTGAAGATAGACGCCCTCCGTAATTGGCAGGCATTCCACCTTTGATCAGGTTGACGCTGTTAATGGCGTCGGCATTGAAAACCGAAAAGAAACCAAATAAATGCGCCGCGTTGTAAACCACGCCTTCGTCTAATAAAACAAGGTTTTGATCGGGGCCACCACCGCGCACATAAAACCCCTGCCCTCCTTCGGATACAGACGAAACACCAGGCAACAATTGCAATGTTTTAACGACATCGACCTCCCCCATAAATGCTGGTAGCGTCTTCACTTGGTCCATTTTGAGTTCCATCTGACCTAATTTGGCCGAAGTTACATTTTCGGAACGTTTGCCTGTAACGCGCACGTCTTGCGTTTCTTGCACCGCCATTTCGAGCTCTAGACTGATGGTTTGATTGCCTTGTAAATCTACGGATTTGAGCAAAGTTTGAAAACCATCGCAACGGTATTCAATTTGATAAGATCCGACAGGTAAGGTTAGGCTGTAGAAACCAAAATTATTGGCAACGGCTCCGGATTTGAGTTCCTTGACAAAAACGCGCGCAGTTCCGAGCGCTTCGCCGCTTCTTGCATCAGTAATGTAGCCGCTAATGGTGGCTTTTTTTTGTGCAAAAAGGAGCGTGGAAGATAAGATGATAAAAAAAGATAAGAGCGCTTTCATAGAGAGAGTTGTCTTGTGGACGATTGAGAGGTACAAAGGTAACAAGCTCAAAACAAAAAAGTAGCGAAAAGGTTGGGAATTATTGGGGTTTGTGCGCGATGTTCGTAAATTTGAGGCATGGAACCCACCTGTTTTTATTGGCAACACCCGCAACTCGGCCCCATGCTTGGCGTCGGCAAGCGCCATGAAATCATTCAAACCTCAACAGCGGCACTATCTGAATTACAGGACTTCCTCTCTACCCACGCAGGGCAATACATTTTTGGCTACCTCAGTTTTGAGCTCAAAAATGCGCTTGAAAACCTCCACTCTACTCATTTTGACCCTCTTGAGTTCCCACATGTTCATTTCTGGATTCCTGAAAGTTTGTTTCGGCTCGGAGATTCTATTACTCTCTTTTGGGGAGAAGACCAGGCCAGCAATTGGGCGAAAGCCACTTCTTTTCATCAAAATTTAAAACAAAAAAATGGCGTCCTAACAGCTCCATTCGAGGCCAGCACTTCGAAAGAAAGCTATTTTGAGCATTTTGACCTACTGAAAAATGCACTGCAACGCGGAGACATCTATGAAGTCAATTATTGTCAGGAATTTCATGTCGAAGACATCCGAATAGATGAACCTGTTGGTCTTTTTGGACGCTTGCTCCATGAAACCAAAGCCCCGCACTCAGCCTATATCCAAACTGCAGATCATTTGGTTTTCTGCGCCAGTCCTGAGCGCTTCTTGCAAAAAACGGGTATGCTTTTGCGTTCCGAACCCATCAAAGGAACTGCACCCCGCTCCGCAGACCCCATTCAAGATCAAGCACTTGCGCACACACTACAAACCAACCCCAAAGAGCGTGCAGAAAACATCATGATTGTAGACCTCGTGCGCAACGACCTCTCCCAAATTGCACAAAAGAACTCTGTTCAGGTAGACGAACTTTGTCAAATCTATAGCTTTGAGACGGTGCACCAAATGATCTCAAAAATCAGCTGCGAACTTAAGCCCGAAACGAGCTTTATTGAAATTCTCAAGGCTTGTTTTCCGATGGGCAGCATGACCGGCGCACCAAAGATTTCCGCCCTCGAGCAAATCGAAAAACACGAAGACTTTAGAAGAGGCCTCTATTCCGGAAGCATCGGGCTCATTGAGCCCAACGGCGATTTTGATTTCAATGTGGTCATTCGCAGCCTGCTTTACAACCGAAAAAAAGCCTATTTATCTTGTGCAGTTGGTAGTGCCATTACGATTACAGCTCAGGCCGAAGATGAATACAAAGAATGTTTATTGAAGGCGCAAAAATTGATCCATGGACTCCGCTAGCAAAAAGAAAACGGCTACCATCCTCGACGAATTGGCGCTGTTTTTCCAAAGCCACCCCGCAGACACCTACCTTCTTGCTACAAGCGGAGGCAAAGACTCGATGCTGCTCTGCGAACTCTTGCGTCTACTTGCGCTACCCTTTGAAATCATGCATGTCAATTACAAGCTTAGAGCGGAACAAAGTGAGCTCGACCAAGCTTTAGTTGAAGCATACTGCCTTAAACACAAACTCAAGTTGCATCTTTATCAGTTCGATTTAGGTGCTTATCTTCAATCCGAAAACGCCAATCTCCAAGCAAAAGCAAGAGCAATTCGTTATGAATTTTTCAGAGAAATTCAAGCAAAAACGCCAAACAGCCTCATGTGCACTGCCCACCATGCCGATGATCAGCTCGAAACTTTTTGGTTGCAACTTTCGCGGGGGGCTGGCCTCAAAGGACTTGCTGGCATGCCGTCAGCACATGGCAACCTACTCAGGCCACTATTGCCATACCGACAACACACTTTACAAAAACTTGCTTTAGAATTGGGGCTCGTATGGCGCGAAGACCTCAGTAACCAATCACTCAAATACCGACGCAATTTGTGGCGACTTGAATTGCTGCCATTTTTGCGCAAGCAAGCCTCCACCATAGACCAATCAGTTACACTCTTACAAAAGCAGTTTACTTATGAGATAGAAGCCCAAGAAAACTTACTTCAGGAGGCGCTATCACATTTTAAAAATAAATCAAGTATTGAATTAAATAAAATAGCTCAACTTACTTCTTATCAAATTGTTGAACTATTTAAATACTTAGATACACCAACACATGTCATCCGCAGAATCGGCGATTTATTCAGTGCTGAAAACGGCAAATTCCTATCTTGGAGAGCAGCCAGTTCAGGCAGGTTATTTTATCTTGTAAGACAAAAAGAAACAATTGCTTTCTTTGATGACACCGTTTTGGAATGGGCATTTGAATGGCGAGAACCAGATGTAAAATCGAATGACCCTTCGTTTGTTTCGCCGCCAATTTTTATAGATTTAGAAAAATTAGATGGCGATTTATATTTCCGAAAAGTTCAAAACGGAGACCGCATTCGTATAAAAGGCTTGAAAGGCAGTAAAAAAGCACTGCAAATCTTCAAAGAAATGGGCTTTCCGGCTCCGCTTCGCAAAATACAATTTGTGCTGTGTGACCAACAAAAGGTCGTTGCGATCCCACCCATTCATATCAATGCAATTGTAGAAGCACAAGAAAACTCAAAAGAAGTTGCGCAACTTCTTTTTTCAAAAAAGCCGTAATTTTGAAAATGACTCTTTTGCCTACAGATTTCATAGCGCGCATTCAACAAGACGCCTTTGTTCCTGACCAACTTCTTGCAGCCCTAGAAACCGTAGCACCAACTTCAGTGCGCCTGCATCCAGAACGCACCGCACATTTTGAAAACAGCAGCCCGGTTCCCTGGAGTTCAAAAGGTATTTACCTCCAAGAGCGCCCATCCTTCACCTACGACCCCTTATTTCATGCTGGCGCATACTATCCACAAGAAGCAGGCTCGATGTATTTAGAACAAGTTTTAAAACAACTTGAACTCCCAGAACATCCGGTGGTTTTAGACCTAAGCGCTGCACCAGGTGGCAAAAGCACACTCATCGCTAGTTTCTTGAACCACAAAGGCGTTTTGCTTGCCAATGAAATCAATCGGTCGAGGGCCTATATTCTCAGTGAAAACCTCACCAAATGGGGCTATTCGAATGTGTTTGTTTGCCATCACAAACCCTCTGAGCTGCATTTGCTAGATGGCCAAGTAGATGTACTTGTAGTGGATGCACCTTGCTCTGGAGAAGGTATGTTTCGCAAAGATCCGCAATCCAGAACGGAGTGGACAAGCGCAAATGCCGCCACTTGCGCCACCAGGCAATCCGATATTCTCCAAGAAGTTTGGCCCTTGCTCAAAGAAGGCGGGTACCTTATTTACTCTACCTGCACCTTCAACCCAGCAGAAAACGAGCAACAACTGTTGCCCTACCTAGCAGCAAATGCTCGAAAAGTGGAGCTTCCTCATTTTGAAGGCCTTAAAGCCGATCGAAATGAACTCGGTTATTATTTCTTCCCGAGCGAGGTAAAAAGCGAAGGATTTTATATTGCGGCACTTCAAAAAACAAGCGGCAAGCAAAGCAAAATCAAGCCTTCGAAAAATAGTTTAGCAATTGGCTTACCTCAAGATTTAAGCAATTTACTTCGGGAAGTAAATGACTTTCAGTTTTGGCAAGAAGACGACGCAGTTTATGCCAGCACGGCTTTTGGACTTGACTTTTATACGCGCATCAGGTCACTTAAATTTTTGAAAAAAGCCCTCCACGTGGCTACGGCTCACAAGAAATCCTGGACACCTGCCTACGACATGGTGTATAGCCTACACATGCGTTGGGATTTTCCATTAAAACCTGTTTCATACGCAGAGGCCTTACAAATTTTAAACGGACAGAGTCAGCAATGGGAAGCGCCCGCAGGCTTTTACCTCGTCACTTATGAAGCGCAACCAATTGCGCTCATTAAACAAATTGGTCAGCGCTTTAACAATATGCACCCAACAGAGTGGCGCATCAGACACCTACCCAAATAATCTATATGGAACTCCAAGCAGCCTATCAAAAATTATTCGACTACATGAGTCAGCGCGTTCCGCTCAAAGCCGATGAATTGGAATTGATGAAAAACTATTACCACCTCAGAAAAGTCAATAAAAAAGATTTTTTTCTAAAAGAGGGATCAAAGCATTTTCAGCAAGGATTCGTAGTTCAGGGTACCCTTCGTGTTTTCTACACCGACGCCAAAGGCAATGAACATGTTTTGTATTTTGCCTTTCCAGATTGGTGGGTCGGAGACCTCTCTGCTTTTCATTTCGACGACGCCGCCACCCTCAACGTACAAGCATTAGAAGATAGCTACATGCTTGAGATTTCTAGAGAAGACCTTGAATATCTTTTTGAGCAAGTGCCATCGTCGGAACGCCTCTTTCGGATCATGGCGCAGCGCACGCTTGCGGTGTTGCAAAAACGCTTCCTCATGACCGTCTCTGCACATGCCGAAGAACGCTACCAAGAACTCTTGCAACGACACCCCGGAATTGAGCAAATTGTTGCCCAACATCAGATTGCATCCTATCTCGGAATTTTGCCTGAAAGCCTGAGTAGAATGAAAAAAAAACTTTACGTATCTTCGCCAAACAAAAAATAAATCATGACACAATTTAAACGTATAACGCTTGCCCTCTTTTTATTTGTTGGGTTATTTGTTCGTGCCGACGAAGGCATGTGGTTCCTGATGTTCATCGATCGCCTGAATCACCGCGACATGCAAAAAATGGGTCTGCAACTCACTGCAGAAGAAATTTACAGCATTAACAATTCTTCTTTAAAAGATGCCGTAGTTCAATTCAACGGAGGCTGTACGGCAGAGCTTATCTCCAAAGATGGCTTGCTGCTTACCAACCACCACTGCGGTTACGACGCTATTGCGGAGCTCTCAACGCCAGAACACGACTACCTTACAAATGGTTTTTGGGCCGCAGACCGCAGCCAAGAACTCAAGCCAAAATCTTTGTATGTGCGCTTTTTTGTCCGCATGGACGACTGCACCAAGCGCATCTTGTCAAAAGTTTCTGATAACATGACAGAAGCGGAGCGCGATAAAGTCATTCGTGATGAAATCGCACTCATTGAAAAAGAAAACAGCGAAGGTGGCAAATACGTCGTGTCTGTTCGCTCATTTTTCCAAGGTAATGAGTTCTACTTTTTTGTATATCAAGATTTCAAAGATGTTCGTTTAGTAGGAACACCTCCAAACAGCATCGGAAAATTCGGAGGAGACACCGACAACTGGGAGTGGCCACGCCACACCGGAGACTTCTCCATGTTCCGCGTTTACGCAGATGCCAATGGCAACCCTTCAGACTACAGCACAACCAACGTTCCTTTACATCCAAAGCACCACCTTCCCATCAACCTCAATGGTGTTAAAGAAGGGGATTTCGCCATGATCATGGGCTATCCTGGCCGCACCAATCGCTGGCTCCCTGCAGGCGGCATTGATCAAAACGTAAAATACGCCTACCCTGCCTGGGTAGAAGCTTCCAAAACAGCCATGGACGCCATGAAATTCTACATGGACAAAGATGCAGATGTACGCTTGAACTACGCCTCTAAATATGCACGCACGGCCAACTACTGGAAAAACCGCCAAGGCATGATTGATGCCCTTACTCAATTCCAGACTGCCGCCTCCAAAGCGAAAAACGAAGCCAAATTTGATGCATGGGCCAACAAGCCTGAAAATAAAGCCAAATACGGCACTGTGGTCAGCACATTAAATGCATTTTATACAGCAACCAACGACAAATCAAGACACGATAACTACCTATCTATCCTTGTCAGAAATTCAGAATACGCTGGCATCTCTCGCGGTTTGGGCGCACAACTTATGGCTTATGCAAAAGCAGATGCAGCGAAAAGAAGCACCATGAAAGCCGACCTCGTTGCTGCTATCAATGAGTTCTTTGAAACCACCTACGGACCTGCAGAAATGGACGTTCTCATCAAAGGACTTGATTTATACGCAGCCAAAGCAAACTACGAACTTGCCTCTGGGGTTGCTTCTATGTACGCAGACGGCACCACCACCAATGAAATTCGCGCGCTCTTTGCAATGTCGATACTCGCCTCTAAAAATGGTATGTTGGCATTCTTAGAAGCACCTAGCGAAGCTCAATTGAGCAATGACCCACTTTTCAAGTTGTCTGTAGATATGGTTGCACATCTCACAAAACGCAGCGATGAGCTCATTAAACTTACCGACGACTACAACCGCGCTTATCGCCTACTTGTGGCTGGCCTCAGAGAATCTGGCTTGAGCACTATTTTGTATCCAGACGCGAACAGCACGCTTCGCCTTACCTATGGTAAAGTAAGCGCGCTTCCTGCCGACAAACGCAATGATGCCAAAATCAACAACTACACAACGCTGCAAGGTACCATCAACAAATACAAGCCTAACGACGAAGAATTCGATTTGCCACAACGCCTCATCGAACTCAACGCGAAAAAAGATTTTGGTCCTTATGCTGATAAAGCGGGCTACATGCCTGTCAATTTCTTGACCAACAACGATATTACAGGCGGAAATTCAGGTTCTCCTGTATTGAATGGCAAAGGTGAACTCATCGGCTTGGCTTTTGATGGCAACATCGAAGCGATGGCAGGTGATGTTATTTTTGATCAAAAATTGCAAAAGACGATCAATGTCGATATCCGTTACGTATTGTTCATCATCGATAAATACGCAGGTGCAAAACACATTGTTGACGAAATGACCATCGTTAAATAAAGCATTGCAAGTTGGTGCTTCCAACTAACTTGTAAGGAAAGGGCCTCTTCGGAGGCCTTTTTTATGCGCTTCACTTTTGGTTTTTGAATTAGCCGTAACTTTGCAAAAAACAATCCCAATGGCTTTCTTTGAACACATCAATCTCAAACAAATTGCTACGGCAACGATGGTGCTATTCGCCGTCATCGATATCATCGGCAGCATTCCAATCATTATCAATCTCAGGCAAAAAGTAGGTCATATTGAATCTGAAAAAGCCAGTATTGTTGCCCTACTCATCATGGTTGTCTTCCTATTTATCGGCGACCAAATTCTTGCGTTAATTGGCATTGATGTTTATTCATTTGCTGTAGCGGGTTCCATTTTGATTTTTTTTATTGCCATTGAAATGATCCTTGGAATAACGCTGTATAAAGATGAAGAACCTGAAAGCGCCTCTATCGTACCTATTGCCTTTCCATTAATTGCTGGGGCAGGCACCATGACCACCCTTTTGTCTATGCGTGCTGCTTATGCGGACATCAACATCATTGTTGCCATCATTATCAATGTAGGCTTGGTTTATGTCGTGCTAAAACTATCTGGAAAGATTGGTGCATGGCTCGGAAAAGGCGGCATTGGGATCATTCGAAAAATATTCGGCATCATTCTGATGGCCATTGCGGTGAAGTTATTTACAGGAAATATTCAGCACTTGTTCTAAACAATACAAGCCTCCATCGCTTTTTCGAATTCTTCGAAATTCAAGGTCTGATCGTAGACACAAGCGCCGATTTGAGTCAATAAACAAACCCTTACCATGCCTTGTGCATTCTTTTTGTCTTGCTGCATGAGCGCCCACAAAGTGTCGATGTCTTTTGGCGCTTGTAAAGGGTAAAACTTCTTGACCTGCAGCCTTATTTGCTCAAAAGCAGCATCTGATAATCCTGTTTTCATTTGAGAAAGCTTTGCTTCAATTAGCATTCCGAGCGCAACGGCATGGCCATGTGAAAGCGGTTGTTCAGTTTCTAAGTAATATGACTCAAGCGCATGCCCTACAGTGTGGCCAAAATTCAATATTTTGCGCTTCCCTCTCTCTAATGGATCTTCTGAGACAATTGAATTTTTGATTTGAACACCTTGCTGAATGGTATCAGATTGAAGTTCCTGTTGGATATTTTGGATTTTTAAGAGTGCATCCCAAAGTGCTTGATCTGAAATGAGCGCATGCTTGAGTAGTTCTGCAAAACCATTGCGCCACTCTTCTTCAGGCAGGGTTTGTAAAAAGCCGGTATCAATGTAAGTAGCTAGTGCTTGCTGAAAACTTCCCAACTGATTTTTATAGCCTTCAAAGTCGATGCCTGTTTTTGCGCCAATAGCGGCATCAAGCATCCCGAGTAAACTTGTTGGGATATTGATGAACGCGATGCCACGCTTGTAAACAGAAGCAACAAAACCACCTAAATCGGTGACCACGCCGCCGCCCAAATTTATAATAAGATCATGGCGACCAAACCCAGCCTCAGTTAAGGTTTCCCAGACCTGAAAACAAACCTCGAGCACTTTGTTTTCTTCTCCGGCAGGCAATAATATAACTTCAGCCTCGGCCAAGGCTTCAAAACCCGTAATTAAAAATTCTAAGCAGTGATCATGGGTGTTTTCATCGACGATGATGGCGATTTTTGAGGGTGCATAGCTCGCAAGGAGCGATGAAAAAGTTGATGTTAAAAGTGGCCCCCATTCAAACGGACGCTGTTGTTCGGAAAAAGAAGGCAATTGCATGGTTCAAATTTACGAAAAGACCTTAATTTTGGTACATGATTTCTTTCGACAACACCGAAATTGCTTTTCGTTCAAAAAACAAACAAGACCTCCAACGCGCCTATTGGTTGTTTAAAATCATCGGAGCGCCGTCTATTGTTAAAATCGGTAAGCTGCTGACGCCTCTGGCACTTCGCTTACACCTTCCGATTAAAGGAGCTATCAAGCAAACAATATTCAAGCAATTTTGTGGAGGTGAAACCATCGACGAATGCGATACAGCCATTCAAAGCCTTCATGCCTTTGGAATCGGAACCATTCTCGATTACTCCGTCGAAGGAAAAACACAAGAAGATGATTTTGAACAAACGACGCAAATCATCATCCAGACCATAGAGAAATCTGCCACCGATAAGCGCATTCCTTTCGCTGTTTTTAAAATTACAGGCATCGCCCAACACCATATTCTTGAGTTGGTCTCAAGTCAGATACGAGCTATTCGTAAAGGCGAAAATTTCAGAGAATTCACACCTAGTGAAAGCGCTGGGATTTCCGCAATAATTGAGAGAATAGATAGAATTTGTGCGGCAGCAGCGCGCCATCAGACGCGTTTGTTTATCGACGCCGAAGAAACCTGGATACAAACGGCCATTGACCAATGGACTTTTGACATGATGTGCAAGTACAATCAAACGAATTGTATTGTATACAATACCATTCAGATGTACCGCCACGACCGCTTGGCTTATTTGCATGCAGAATACGAACGCGCCAAGCAAGCCAACATCAAATACGGCGTCAAGTTGGTCAGGGGTGCTTACATGGAAAAAGAACGCGCAAGAGCGCTTGAAATGGGCTACTCCTCGCCTATTCAACCAAACAAAGCGGCAACCGACCAAGACTACGATGCCGCATTAACTTTTTTAGTAGCCCACAAAGATATTTTCTCTGTTTGTGCCGGAACACACAACGAACAAAGCTCGCTGTTCTTAGCCAATCTGCTGGCCAAAGAACAAATAGTAGCCAATGACCCTCAATTCTATTTCGCGCAGCTATTAGGCATGTCTGATCATATCTCTTATAATTTATCAGACGCTGGCTACCAAGTAGCCAAGTACGTTCCTTTCGGACCCGTTCAAGAGGTTCTCCCTTATTTGCTCAGAAGAGCTGATGAAAATACGTCTGTAGCTGGGCAAACGAGTCGTGAACTCGGGCTCATCATCAAAGAAAGAGCGCGCAGAAAGCAGCCTACTGCTTGAAAATCGGATAATTCTGCCCCTCCAATTTTAAAAGATATAAACCACTTGCAAATGTGGTCATCGGAATACCGTATGGTGCAGCTACAGTTTCTTTGAGCAGCAATGCGCCCTGCGCATTGTATAATTCAATGGCTTTTGCCTCGTTGCCAGGCCAAACAATGGTTAAATCTGCTGATACAGGGTTAGGGAAAACCAAAACTTTACTCCCTTCAAAAGAGGGCTTTAGCCCTACTAACTGATTGGTCGTAAAGACGGTATCTGTTTGTACATAAGCGGAGCCGTCGCCATTGACTTTTAAAACAAAAACGTTACTCCCGCCATTGAGCTGATTCTGACCGTCGACAATCACGGAGTTCATGCCAACAGCAATAAAACCACCGTCGAGGGTTGGCTTGATGTTGCCACAGTAATCGTAACCCTCATTGATTACCATGGTATAGGGCAAGCCTAACCAAAAACCAAATAGGGCATCTACAAAACCAAAATTAAGGTCATAATATTCTGAAAATGTACTGTCATTTTGAACCTGAATGCCATAAATACAAAGATCTTGCTGTGATAAATAAGCAATTTGTTGACATTTATCGTCAGAAAGAAAAGCTCCATCTTGAGGAGCATTCTGATTAATGATTTGTCCGTTGAGCGATATAGATCCTGAAAATACATTGTGGTTTTCTGGAGTAAAAGTATGATAACCAGCAAATTGAACCCCAAATGGTGTGTGCGTAAGGTCCGATATAACAAAATCTCCATTTAGGTGTCCTAGCGTATCAAACCATTGAACAACTCCTTGATCATCCAATTTCATAACAAATCCTTTTGTTGCACTTGAATCTGCAACATACCACTCCCCTCCAACAATATAAGAACTATCTATAGTACGCAAAATACTGTAGGCGCGATCATCGCCAGCGGTGCCAATTGTTTTGGTCCAGAGTGTGTCGCCAAATTGATTGAGTCTGAGTAGCAAGACATCGGCAGAACCAGCCAATAACGCTTGCCGTTCACCCACCAAAACAAAACCAGAATCTATTGTTTGAACACCATCGTGAATGCGCTCCCAACTGGGATGCTGATAGGTTTTGACCCATTGTTGATTGCCATTCAAATCGGTAAAAACAAGCATGGGATCATAGTCACCTGAACTCCAAGAATTAGACATACCTGCGAGGTAATATCCAACACCTGGCAAGTGAAAAACACGTTTGATTTCTTCGGTTTCTTGCGCACCATAGGCTTGGCTCCATTGGTAGTCTCCATTTTGATCAATTTTCATAAGGAAACCCTGTGCATTTTCTTCCCAGCTTCCACTACTTCCGGCAACCAAAAACGATGAGTCGGGCAAGGCCAAGACATCTTCGCCCTTGTCGAAACCTGAGCCCGAATATAACTTGTAAAAACGATTTTGCGCATTTGCACCCAAAACCCAAACTACAAAAAACAAGAAACTTAAATATCGCATCTGAATTGAAGATAAAGTGAAGCGCCATTGTGCAAGGTGCAATTATCGGAGCGCAACAAGATTTGGGAATGCTTGAAACGAAGAGCAGAATATGCCTGCATACGCAAACCACCGAAGCCTCCATAAGCAAGACCAATACCAGTTTGCCACACTTTTTGCACACGCAAATGTGCGCCAGCATAGACCAACGGCGTATAAGTTTGACGCAATAGAAACTGTGCACCATAATATGCTTCTAGACGGCGAGAACTGTTCCAATCAAGGCATTTGGCCAATTGAATTTGGGCTGGCAATAAAATCCAAGACCCGGAAGTGGTTTGTTCGTAGCCCAAAGAATCCAAAAATGCTTGCGTGAGCTGCTGAACACTTGTTTGCTGCCACTCAGAAAAGGAAAACCCCGCATATTGCAACGCGCCAGATACGCGATAAGCTTTTGTGTCTATGGATCGGGCGATCCCTAGATTTTGAATCAATAATTGAAATTGCTGATCATTATTGGAGGAATCGCTCGCACCAAAACGATAATCGATATCTACCGACAGGCCATATGCAGGTGCATTATTGATGTTGGCCTGCCCTAACAATTCAAGCTCTATTTGAGCTGATGTGGGCTGCTGATACCAATTTCCTTTTGCTAAAGTAGCAGCTAAATGCTGCTGGACAGCAACAAAATTCAACGCAAAGGTTGATTGGGTTGTCAAATCTCGAAATCCAAGCCCAACCTTGGCAAAAGAAGTGGCTTCTGCGCGCAAATTACTGAAATTGAGGGTGTCGCCGACGAAAGGCAAGCCGCCTTGAAAAACCAAACCAAAAAGATCTTTAGAAAATTGCACCCCAGCGTATTGATGCACACCGGCATTTAGCACCCAACTATAGCTCGAACCCCAATGCTTCGGATTTTTTGAGAGCACCCAAGGTGTTTGCCATTGGGCATTCAAACCCATTTTTAAACCAAATGAATTGCGGCCTTGAAGATTTGAAAAAGAACGGTTGATATCACTTGAGTCAATAAGGCCTCCATAGAAAAAAGCATCGGCAATTTGCCTGCGAACGCCGGTACTGTTATAGACCCCATAACTATCAATAATCACGGCATGCTGTGCTTGGACAAAATGCGCACTAAAGAGGAGTAATAAGAATAAATGGCGCATTACGGTTTCATTTGAGTTTGTAACTGCAGTTGAACTTGGAGCGCTAAAAACGCATTGGCTTGCACCGCTTGCTGAACCGCCAAACCAGTGCTAGGATCAGTTGTGGCAAATGTGGCGCTTACCGCAACTTCATTGAGGTCTTGAAGGTCAGCAACCAACGCGGGCGGCAACACAATTTTTAGTTTACTTTTCTTTTTGAGCAAACCGTCGCTTGGGTCGAGCTGTCCGAGGGTTGCAGAAGCCAATTGGGCATCGGCAATGATTGTATGCCAAATTTGTCCGTCTTTCATGAAATACAAAACGACGTCACAGGCTAATGGGAAGGCGTTGGTGGCATCTAAAATAAGCGTTGCGGCAGAAACATGTGATTTTTGAAGGTCTTGAGCCAAATTAATGTCAAAGGTGTCTTGTAGTGCAAGGCCATCTGCATTGAGTGCCATTGGCATTTGTGCGCTCATTTTGATCCGAAGATGGCTATTGGCAAATGCTTCGTCGTGCCCCGAAGAAGTGTTGCCCCAAGGATTGGGCTGCAGCTGATAATTGATGTGCTGAAAAGCACCTAGATTTTCAAGATAACTTTTGACATTACTATTGTTTTGGTCAAAATGGAGGTTAAGCATACTAGGCTGAAGTGTATTCCAACTCCCCACTGCTGGTGAAATATACATACTCGGGCCAATATTTGGTGCGTTCATGGCAACAGTCTGTCCTTGTGTATTGGTTGCGCTGAGTTCTTCAATTTGAGCGCGCAAGGCCATTTTAAAACCATTTTCTATTTGTAAATCTAAACTCAAATCAGGTAAGGAAAGGGTGCCGGCAGTTATTTTATCGAGATACGGAAGGGTAAATTGCTCTTGAGCCGTAACAATAGTAGATCCAAAATAGCCTTTGGCATAATCAAAGTGTAAGTTTTTGAAGGCCGCTTCAAATTTGAAGATTTGGTTGTTATAAATAGAAACCGTTTGCCCATTAGGGTCGGTTTTGAGGGTCAGTTTAGACTGCAGTTGATTGAATTCTAAGCCTTGAGCGCCACCTAAATCGATGTCATAACCACTCAAATCTATATTTTCGGTGGCAATTGTAGGGTTCTGAACCGTACCTGGCGCAACAGTGTAGTTCTGCACAAAAACCTGCCCATTTTGACTCACGCCAGGAAGTTCAATCTGATACAAAACCGCAGTGTTGAGCGGATTAAACACCTTCAGCTGTATTTGCCCACCAGATACGCGTACCTTTTTGAGTTGGATATCGCCGAGGTCAAATTCATGAGTCTTGACGTTATTCACAAAAACAAAACCTGGCGAAACGTTATTGACCGTAAAATTTGATTGAAATTGCTGAGAAATAGTGGTGTCTGGAATTTGAATAAGGTCGGTTAAGCTGAGATCGAGTAAGGTGCGACTCAGGTTGATATCGATTTGGTTTCCGTTGATCGAAAGCGTAGAATCGTTGTAGAAATGAGCAAGACTAAGCGTGTCGTTGAGCACAGGCAGCAACCAATCAGTTTGCCATCGGGTTGTCTCTTTTTTGCAGGAAAAAAGTAGCGCAACAAAAACAAATAAATAGCTCAGGCGCATTTTAGACATTTTCAATTACAGCTGCATAACCCTGCCCCACACCAATACACATTGTGACTAATGCATAACGCTTATTGCTGCGCTTTAATTGCCTTGCGGCTGTGAGTAATAAGCGAGCGCCCGACATCCCGAGCGGATGCCCCAGTGAGATTGCACCACCATTTGGATTGATGCGCGCATCGCGGTCGTCTAGACCAAGCGCGCGCGTACAAGCCAACACTTGTGCGGAAAAAGCCTCATTGATTTCTATAAGGTCGATATCGGCCAAGGTAAGCCCTGCTCTTTCTAGCGCTTTATGACTAGCCGGAACTGGGCCAATGCCCATGATGCGCGGTTCTACACCTGCCACTGCTGCCGACAAAATTTTAGCCATTGGTGTCAGGCCGTGTTGGCGAACGCCATTTTCATTAGCTAACAACAAGGCTGCAGCGCCGTCGTTGAGCCCTGACGCATTCCCAGCGGTGACGCTACCGTCTTTTTTAAAGGCCGGACGCAAATTGGCTAGCGTTTCTAAAGTGGTGCTAGCGCGTGCAAATTCATCGCGCTCAAAGACAATTGCAGCACCTTTTTTCTGAGGAATATGAATGGGTAGGATTTCATCTGTGTAAAAACCTGCCTCCTGGGCTGCTGCCGTTTTTTCTTGACTCCAGCAGGCAAAAGCATCTTGATCTGCCCTTGATATGTTGTACTGAGCCGCCAAGTTCTCGGCGGTCATACCCATGCTATCGACGCCGTAAAGCGCCTCCATTTGCGGATTGATAAAGCGCCAGCCAAAACTTGAATCGTGCATTTGGGCATCGCGGCCAAAAGCGCTTGAGGTTTTGGAAATAACCCAAGGGCCGCGCGTCATGTGTTCTACTCCGCCAGCTACGTATACATTGCCTTCGCCATTGCGCAAGGCGCGTGTTGCATTTACTGCCGCGGCCAAACCCGAAGCGCAAAGGCGATTGACGGTTTCTCCGGGAACTTCTATTGGATAACCTGCCAAAAGAGAAGACATGCGCGCTACATTGCGGTTGTCTTCGCCGGCTTGGTTGGCACAGCCTAATAAAACATCTTCTATGCTTTTTGGATCGAGTTTAGGCTGGCGCTCAAGCAAAGCTGCCAATACTTTTGCGGCTAAATCATCGGCGCGCATGGTTGCTAAACTTCCGCCAAAATTACCAATAGCACTGCGGATTCCGTCAATTAAATATACTTCTTGAGACATTGTTTCGATTTTCTATTCAAAGATAAAATAAAATGTGCCGTCGGCAAGAATTCAGCATTTTTAGTTATGTTCGCATTCATGGAAAAAATGCACTGTCCCATTTGTGATTCAACCGAACTCCGCCCCATATTTGACAACACCTTACTCAAATGCCAAAATTGTGGTCACGGATGGGCAAACCTCCAACTTGACCACACATACTTACAGCAACTTTACGCTGAAAATTATTTCAAAGGCGAAGAATACGCCGACTACCTCGCCGATAAAGAAATTCTACAGCTCAATTTTAGTAAACGGGCTAAGGAAATTGCAAGGCAAGGTGCTGCGCCACAAAATGGCTTAGAAATTGGTTGTGCCTATGGTTTCTTTTTTGAAACCATTCAAAAGGAATTTCCAAAGATGCGGTATCAAGGCTTTGACATCTCTGCCGACGCCATCCAATATGCTCAGCAAAACTACGGACCCCATTTTTCGGCAGAAAATTACCTTGAGGCCACTACATCACAAACTTTTGACGCCATTTTCATGTGGGATGTCATCGAGCACCTTTCAGATCCGGGTGCTTTTTTAGCAAAAGCACAGGCTGAATGCCAAACAGGCGGAAAAATCTACCTCACCACTGGTGATTTCGGAGCTTTACTCCCCCGTTTACAAGGCAAAAAATGGCGCATGATCCACCCTCCTACTCACCTGCATTATTTCACCAAAAAATCGATGAGTACACTACTCAACAAACACGGGTTTAAACCCGTATTTTATCAGTATCCACCCGTCTATCGCTCGCTAGGACTCATTTACTTTGCCTTATTTATCTTGAATAAAAAGCCGAGTAGATTCCATCAGTGGCTATACAACAAAATACCTAAAGCCGCTTCTGTCCCCATCAATACACGCGATATTTTCTTTGTTTGTGCTCAAAAAATGTAAGTCCTATGTTTAGCAATGTCACTCCTGCAGACCTTCTTTATTTTGAATCTTTACTAGGCGCTCGCTGCAAGCACGACGCAGATAGCCAAGACGCCTATAGCCACGATCACACCGAAGACCTTCGTTTCTTACCTGAGGTCGTGCTCCTTCCGGAAAACACGCAAGAGGTTTCGGCCATTTTGAGTTATTGTCACCAAAAAAATATCGCCGTCACACCCGCCGGAGCTCGCACAGGCCTTAGTGGAGGATGCCTTCCCATTCATGGCGGCGTACTGTTGAGCTCTGAAAAACTCAATCGCATCATTGAAATCGATGAAAAAAATGCACAAGTGATTACCGAGCCTGGCGTGATCACTGAAGCCCTGCAAAATGCCGTCAAAGAAAAGGGCTTGTTTTATCCGCCGGATCCTGCTAGTAAAGGCTCTTGTTTTATTGGAGGCAATATCGCTGAAAATTCAGGAGGGCCAAAGGCTGTTAAATATGGAGTTACCAAAGATTATGTCCTGAATCTTGAAATCGTTCTTGTAGACGGAACAATCATGTGGACAGGCGCCAATGTACTCAAAAACGCCACTGGCTATAACTTAACTCAATTGGTCGTAGGCTCTGAAGGCACACTGGCTTTCGTTACAAAAATTGTATTAAAGCTCTTGCCGCACCCAACACATACGCTACTTATGTTGGTTCCGTTTTTTGACGCTGTTCAAGCCTGTGAAGCCGTTGCTGCAATTTTCAACGCTGGCATCACACCCAGCGGCCTGGAATTCATGGAGCACAACGCCCTTAAGTGGTCACAAGCCTTTTCGGAAGATTACAGTATAGAAGTCAAAGATAACCACGCCGCACATTTGCTCATTGAGGTTGACGGTTTTGACCCCGAGCAACTCATGAAAGAATGCGAAGCTATTTTAGCAGTTTTAGAAAATTACCCCACCGATGAAATCCTATTTGCCGAATCCGAGGCTCAAAAAAATACGCTCTGGAGCTTGCGCCGCAAAGTTGGTGAGGCCGTAAAGGTTCAGTCGGTTTACAAAGAAGAAGATACCGTTGTTCCCAGATATCAGCTCCCGCAGCTATTGGCAACTGTAAAAGCGATTGGCCATAAATATGGCTTTGAATCAGTTTGTTATGGACATGCAGGCGATGGCAATTTACATGTCAACATCATCAAAGGACAACTCAGCGACGCGTTTTGGAACCAAGAACTGACACTTGCTATCCGCGAACTATTTACCGAAGTGGTCAAAATGGGTGGTACTATTTCTGGCGAGCACGGTATAGGATTGGTTCAAAAACCCTACATGGACTTAGCGTTTAGTCAAACAGGTCTAGATTTGATGCGCGGCATCAAAAAAGTTTTCGACCCAAAAGGAATTCTGAATCCGGGTAAAATATTTTAAGCTTTCATCCAATGAAGGTTGCGGCTATAAAGCAGCACCCAAATTCCGCCGTAAACAATACCTACGATGGTCAGTATGGTTGGGATGCCCGTCATTGGATTGAATAAATACGGCAATACAACCAATCCGAGCGAATAGATGATGTAAAAATGAAAGCCTAGCTTCTGACCTCTGTACATCAATACAATTCCAATTAAGCCCATCATTAAAACAAGGAATTGAAAAGTATTGTAAGCTTGGAAATACTTGAACATATTAACCGTCACTCCCTCCATTTGATCAATGATGTAAATGAAATCTTCGGCGTTGGCTTTTTCTAATTGCTCGCGCATATTGGCAAATTCGAGCTTGGTACTTTTGAACATGGCTTTATCTGGCTTCGCACCAAGCATACCACTCAAAGCGCCTAACGCTGAAATTCCAATGTTGATGCCAGATAAAATCACCAAAACCAGCAAAAAAACAGGTCGTTTTGCCCTGAGCTGCTCAGGTTCTTGTTGGAATTCAAATTCACTCATGAGCTAAATGTTGTTTTAAAAATTGCTGTGCAGCATGCATGTCGGTTGCCATGATCCGATCGGTGTCAAGACTCGGAACTACCGCTCTAAATTCGGCATGTAGGTTTTCAGTCCAGACCGCAGCCTGAAGTGGACGTCTGAATTCAAGACCTTGTGCTGCATGGATAAGCTCAATAGCAAGTATTTTCTGGCAGTTGTCCAAGACGCGATAAAGTTTGGTGGCCGCATTTGCACCCATGCTCACATGATCTTCTTGACCATTGCTGCTGTCTATGGTATCTACCGATGCTGGCGTACAGAGTTGTTTGTTTTGACTCACAATAGATGCACAAGTGTAATGCGTAATCATGAGCCCAGAATTGAGCCCAGGGTTTTTCACTAAAAAAGCAGGAAGGCCGCGCAAACCGGAAATCAGTTTATAAGTACGACGCTCTGATATGCTTCCCATTTCAGCCATGGCGATAGCTAGGAAGTCGAGAATGAGTGCCAAAGGCTGCCCATGAAAGTTGCCTGCTGATACAACTTGATCGTCGTCTGGAAAGACCGTTGGGTTGTCTGTTACGGCATTGATTTCTCGGGTTACAATCTGAGCAGCATGGTCTATGGTATCTAGGGTTGCGCCATGAACCTGCGGAATGCAGCGAAAAGAATAAGGATCTTGTACATGTGCTTTAGGCTGCTCCATGATCTGACTTCCTTCTAGGTGCGTTCTGAACCAAGCTGCCACGCGAATTTGCCCCACTTGATTGCGAATTTCGTTGACATTAGCGGCAAAAGGTTCTTTGCGCGCGTCGTAGGCTTCTATGGATAATGCAGCGACCTGGTTAAAACCATCGAATAACTGATAAGACTGAGCTACCGCATATGATGCATAGGCCGACATAAATTGTGTGCCGTTGAGCAAAGCAAGCCCTTCTTTTGATTGTAAAACAATGGGGGTTAAATTAAATCTTTTGTTTAATTCAATTGCACTAATCTTTTGATTTTCAATATAAACTTCACCTTCACCAATTAATGGTAATGATAGGTGAGCCAAGGGAGCGAGGTCACCAGAGGCTCCTAAACTTCCTTGCTGATAAACTACTGGACAAATGCGCTCATTAAAGAAAAACAAGAGCCTTTCTACGGTGGCAAGCTGAACGCCAGAAGCTCCTTTTGACAAACCCAAAACCTTGAGCAATAGCATTCTGCGAACGATTTCTTGCGGAACCTCCTCACCCATTCCACAGGCATGAGAACACACGAGATTGCGTTGCAATGCTTCGAGGTCTGAGGTGCTTATCGCGGTATCGCAAAGCGAACCAAAACCAGTATTGATGCCGTAGATAAGCTGCGCACTACTTGCTACTTTTTGATCGAGGTATGTTCTACAATGTTGAATTTGATCTTTTAGTTCTTGCGATAAAACAAGTTTTTCTTTGGTATGGAGTAGAATCTCAAATTCTTCTAGACTGAGATAGTTCGAAGTAAGCTCTATTGACATGTTGGGAACAATTATGAACGCACAAACTGTGCAAAATCTTTGGCAAAATAAGTCAGGATGCCATCTGCACCGGCGCGGCGCATACTCAAGAGCATTTCACCTACCGCGCGCTCGTAGTCGAGCCATCCGTTTTTAGCTGCTGCATACACCATTGCGCATTCACCGCTAACATTATAGGCTGTTATGGGCATAGGAAAATTTTCTTTGAGCAAGGCAATAACATCTAGGTAACAAAGCGCTGGCTTTACCATTAGCATGTCGGCTCCTTCTTCAAAATCGAGCTGCGCCTCTAAAAGCGCCTCTCGCTTGTTGGCCGGATTCATTTGATATGTTTTTTTATCACCCGATTTAGGTGCAGAATTGAGTGCATCTCTAAAGGGCCCGTAAAAAGCGCTCGCATATTTTGCCGTGTACGACATAATAGAGACGTCAGTAAAGCCTTGCGCGTCTAAAGCACTGCGCAAATAACCAACGCGACCATCCATCATGTCTGAAGGCCCAATGATGTCTGCACCAGCTTGCGCTTGCGCAATGGTCATTTTCGCTAAAATAGGTAAGGTTTTGTCGTTGAGGATTTGCCCGTCTTGCACCAAGCCGTCGTGGCCATCAGAAGAATAGGGATCCATGGCAACGTCGGTCATGATGACGGCCTCAGGGAAACGCGATTTAATGGCTGAAATAGCGTGCAAATAAAAATTCTCAGACGCCCAACTGTAGCTGGCCATTTGATCTTTGAGTGCTTCGTCTACTGCAGGGAAAATATCAAAAGTTTTGATCCCGAGGTTCAGACAGGCCTCAATTTCAGGCAAAAGCATATCCAAAGACCAACGAAAGTTGTTGGGCAAAGAAGTAACCTCGTCTTTGATTCCTTTTCCGTCCTTTAGAAAAATGGGATAAATGAGGTGCTGCACGCCGAGTTGCGTTTCCTCGACCATTTGTCGGATAGCGCTGTTTTTTCGGTTGCGTCTGGGGCGAATGGTATTCATAGGTATTACATGAGCATACCGCCGCAAACATGAAGCGTTTGGCCGGTAATGTAAGCAGAAAGATCAGAAGCCAAGAAAACAGTTGCATTAGCCACATCTACAGGTTGCCCTCCGCGCTTGAGCGGAATACTGTTGCGCCAAGAAGCCACTACGTCTTGATCTAAAACTTCGGTCATTTCGGTTTCGATGAAACCAGGTGCGATGGCATTGCAACGTATATTGCGAGAGCCAAGCTCAGCTGCTATCGATTTGGTGAATCCGATTAATCCTGCTTTTGAAGCCGCATAGTTGGATTGACCTGCATTACCTTTCACACCAACAACAGAACTCATATTGATGATCGAGCCAGAACGCGCTTTGAGCATTGGCTTTTGTACGGCTTTGGTAAGGTTGAATGCCGACTTTAAATTGGTGTTAATGACTTCGTCCCATTGTTCTTCTGTCATGCGCATCAAAAGGGTGTCGCGGGTAATACCAGCGTTATTGACAAGTACATCCACGGTTCCAAATGCAGCGACAACATCATCTACAAGTTGTTGTGCGTCATCGAATTTAGAGGCATCTGAACGAAAACCTTTAGCCACGCCGCCATTGGCAGTCAGTTCTGCCTCAAGGGCACGGGCTTTCTTTTCAGATGATAAATAGGTAAATGCAACCGTTGCACCTTGTTGAACGCAAGTTTCTGCAATGGCTTTACCAATTCCGCGAGAAGCGCCTGTAATTAAAACCACTTTATTGTCTAGTAATCCCATGTTAGTTTGTGTTGTTATTTATATTCAAAGATAGAAAAGTCTTGTTAGATATGATGCGCAAATCTTCGCGATGGATCCCCTTTCTCTTAAAAGTGGTGTCGCAAAGCGAACTAGCGTAGTGAGGAGTCACTTCTATTCTACCCGATTTAATGATCGGAAAAACTTCTTCGATTTTAGGTGCACTGCAATAAGGTGTTTGGCGTTTGCGCAGAGCGGTCTGAATATCTTGCAAGAGACCAGGAGATCCTTCTAATGCCAATTTCGAAATCTGTTTATCCTGAAGCGTGAATAAATAATTCACCACCGTTTTTCTTTTACCTTCAGACATTGGGCAATCCATCCAGACTTCTTGATTCATGCTGAGTACTTTGTCAGTGGCCCAAAGAACTTGGTAGCGAATGCGCACACTGCGCTGCCCTACGCAAAACACACCAAGCGTGTCGGTCTTGATGAGTTGCTGCATTAATTTGGAGAAAGAATGGCCTCCGAAATAAGGATATTCGATTTGAATGCTATCGCACTTTAGTTTTATATTGAAGTGCTTAATGGGTTCTGACTTTGCACTTTGCTCGAGCAAATCAAATTGATCCATGCGTGCGTGGTTCTCGCGACCGCAAGACAGCAGCGCCAAACCCAACAATAAAAAAGTTGCGACTTTCAAAATCATAGTATGAGGTCCCCATAGAGATCGTAGTGATCTGCACTGGTAATCAGTACACGCGAAAAATCACCTAATCGAACATAGCCCGCTGATTTTTTGACCAACACTTCGTTGTCTACTTCAGGGGAATCAAATTCAGAACGACCAATATAATAGTCGCCTTCTGTGCGGTCAAAAAGCACTTTGAATTCTTTGCCAACCTTGAGCTGATTGAGTTCGTAAGAAATGCCACTTTGCAATTCCATGATGGCATCGGCGCGCTCTTTTTTGATCGCTGCCTCTACATCATCTGTAAACTGGTATGCATGTGTGTTTTCTTCGTGGGAGTATGTAAAGATGCCCAAACGATCAAAACGCGTGCGCTCTACAAAGTCGTACATTTCCTGAAAATCAGCTTCTGTTTCTCCGGGATAGCCGGCAATGAGCGTAGTGCGCAAGGCCAAACCTGGCACTTTGGCACGAATGGTGGCCACCAATTCTTCGGTTTTTTCTCGGGTAATGCCTCGGCGCATGGCCTGCAGTATTTTGGTTGAACCGTGCTGCAAAGGCATGTCGAGGTAGTTGCAGATGTTGCTTCGTTCGGCCATAACATCTAAGACATCCATCGGAAAGCCAGACGGATACGCATAATGCAAGCGGATCCAATCCAGACCTTCAATATCCGAGAGTCGCTTGAGTAAATCGGAAAGAGCGCGTTTTTTATAGAGGTCTAGGCCGTAATAAGTGAGGTCTTGAGCGATGAGCATGATTTCTTTCACGCCTTTGGCAACCAAGCCTTTGGCCTGCAGAACTAAATCTTCGATCGGTGTAGAGGTATGGCCTCCTCGCATGAGTGGAATTGCGCAAAATGAGCAAGGGCGGTCACAACCTTCGGCTATCTTAAAATAGGCGTAATGACTTGGTGTAGTCAGGATACGCTCCCCAACGAGTTCGTGTTTGTAGTCGGCTTTGAGTGTTTTAAGAAGGCGCGGTAGTTCTCGAGTTCCAAAATAAGCATCGACTTCTGGGATTTCTCGCTCTAAATCTTCGCGATAGCGCTCAGACAAGCAGCCAGTAACGTACACCTTCTCGACCAAACCTTCTTGCTTGGCTTCAGCATAGCGTAAAATGGTATCGATGGATTCTTGCTTGGCGTTGTCTATAAAACCGCAAGTATTGATGATCACGATCTCGGAGTCGTCTTGTTGGGCTTCGTGCTCTACCTCAAACTGATTGGCCTTCAACTGGGCCATTAGGAGTTCTGAGTCGAAAGTATTTTTAGAACAGCCGAGCGTCACGACGTTGACTTTGTTCTTTTTGAGTGTTTTGGTCTTCATTCGGCTACAAAAATAGGACTCTTTGCGCAAATGGTATTACTTTTGAGCCTGCATTAGCACCATAGTTATGAAATATATCCTGTTTACTTCTAGCCTTTTGCTTTTATGGAGCTGCAGTCTTTCTCATAAAAGTGTCCAGACATTGAAATACCCAAGTTCCCAAGACTCAAAAGCCCCATTAGAAAATAGCGTAGCGCTCATAGACGACGAACGTATTTCTAACCCAAGCGCAACACTCACCATTGACTCTATAAAGCTGGAAGAAAACCAGTTATGGATTCAATATCACAATTTTACAGCGGATGGTCAATTAGAAATGGTGGGGCGCAGTGCTATTGCAAAATCGTTTCCCCCGATTCGAAGTTGTAAGATCATTGCTAAGCCCGGTGGTCAAAATAGCGCCCCAAGCGGCTGGCTCAAAATCGACATCAGTGCACTCAGCAATAAAAAAGTAAAAGACAATCCGATTTACCTTGAGCTCGAGGGTTGGTCAGAAAAAATCTTATATCTGTACCCCTACTAGTACGCAACGACGACAAACAAATGGAAGAAGAACGCATTGACAAAATCATCCTCGAACGCGGCTTGGTCAGCAGTAGAGTACGCGCCGAGGAAATCATTAAAAAATACGGCGTAAAAGTCAATGGCAAGCTATTTTCCAAGCCCGGCAAGAAAGTACCCACAGATGCCGTCATTGAACTGCTGGCCGAAGAGATTCCATGGGTTTCAAGAGCCGCATTTAAATTAATTGCCGCATTAGATTTCTGGAAAATCGAGGTCAAGAATCAAATTTTTATTGATTTAGGCGCCAGTACAGGTGGTTTTACAGAAGTTTTGTTGGAGCGCGGTTTGGCGAAGTCTTATTGCGTAGATGTGGGGCAAAAACAACTCCACGACAAAATCAAAGGCGACAAACGCGTCATCAATTTAGAAAAAACACATGCCCGCGACCTCACCTCAAAATTGATTCCAGAACAAGTAGATGGTTTGGTGGTCGATGTCTCTTTTATTTCACTTGAAAAAGTACTACCCTTTACCATTCCTTTTCTCAAAGAAAATGCTTCGGTCATCTTGTTAGTGAAACCACAATTTGAATTAGGGCCCGGTGCACTCAACAAAGCAGGCGTTGTCAAAGACACCAGCCAGTATCCTGCACTTCTAGAAAACATCAAGCAAATGGCCCTGCGCAATCAATTACAATGGAAAGGCTACACAGACTCGCCGATTCTAGGTGGTGATGGCAACGCTGAATTTTTAGGCTACTTTGAAAAGATTTAAGCTATTTTTGCAGCATCATGATGAGCATTGAAGAATTAGAGCGCGCCTTTTTAGACATCGATTTCCAGGCCAATCGCATCGCAAAACTCCCGCAAATCGATCCTGAACATTTGCGCAAATTCAATGTCCGCTCCGAAGAAATTCGCCAGCAATTGTTGCACATGGGGCTACACCCAGACCTGCATCAAAGTCTCAAAGACAAAGCGCCCATCGATGAAAACTTCATGCCCGCCTATAATTGGGGTAAGAAAATCCTAAATGTGCTCCTTCTTGGGCAGCACAAAAAGCGCTACATCCCAAAGCAACAAGAAATTTATTTCCGAAGAGAAGTGGCGGAGCGCAGCCGAATTTACAGCTACGCTCGTGGGCATTTGAGTGTGGATTGATTAACGACTCGTTAAGACGGCATTAAATTGCTGCCTCCACCTTTGAATTCACATCGATAGCGACCTCCTTACCCAACAACTGACAAACAACTGGTTGAGCACCTAAGTTTTCAATTGTCACCTTTTGCTGTGTAATGGAAAGTGCAAGGGGCTGATTCTGATAGCGAATCTGGAATGAATAGGCTCTCCAAGATTTTGGAATATTTGGATGAATTGACAATCCTTCATCGGTTACCCTCACACCTGCCAAACCTTCGACAACAGACATCCAGGTACCAGCCATAGAAGTAATGTGCAAGCCTTCGTCAGCTTCGTGGTTGTAATCATCTAGATCCAAACGACTAGTGCGCAAGTACAACTCAAGTGCTTTGTCCATGCGGCCAATTTTTGCGGCTAAAATCACGTGGACACAAGGCGACAACGACGATTCATGAACCGTTTTAGGTTCGTAAAAATCAAAGTTTTCGCGAATGACTTCTTCTGAGAAATGATCTTCGAATAAATATAAGCCTTGCAATACATCGGCCTGCTTGATAAAGATGGAGCGCAAAATGCGATCCCAGGACCAATGCTGGTTAATTGGGCGCTCTGCAATTGGAATATCAGAGGCGCTCAACTGTTCTTTATCCATGAAGCCATCTTGCTGCAAGAAGATGTTCGTGCCTTCTAACTGCGGGAAATAAACGTTGGTAACAATATGCTCGAACTTTTCAATCTCTTTGGCACTCAATTGCTGTGGAAGCTTGCTTTTTACCTGAGCATTAACTTCTAAGCAATAAGCGATACACCAACGTGCAATGTAGTTCGTATACCAGTTGTTATTGACGTTGTTTTCGTATTCATTAGGACCAGTAACACCCAACATGACGTAGGCCTTCTTGGCTTCAGACCAATTGAAACGCTGCGCCCAGAAGCGTGCAATACCAGCTAAAACAGGCAAACCGTAGGTATCGAGGTAAGCGACATCGCCCGTATGACGAATGTAGTTGTAGATACCAAAGGCAATTGCACCGTTTCGGTGGATTTCCTCGAAGGTGATTTCCCATTCGTTGTGACACTCTTCACCGTTCATGGTAACCATCGGATAGAGCGCTGCACCATCTTTAAAGCCCAGTTTTTCAGCATTTTCGATTGCGCGGTCAAGGTGATGGTAGCGATACACCAAAAGTTGGCGTGCTACTTTCGGGTCTGCTGTTTTGAGGTAAAAAGGCAAGCAATACGCTTCGGTATCCCAATAGGTAGCGCCGCCATATTTTTCACCAGTAAAGCCTTTTGGCCCAATATTGAGCTTGGCGTTTTTACCGGTGTATGTTTGGTATAAATGGAAAATATTGAAGCGGATTCCTTGCTGAGAAGCCACATCGCCTTCTATTTCAATATCGGCGCTTTTCCAGATGTCTGCCCAGGCAGCTTCGTGCTCTTCGCGCAAGGTGTCAAAACCTGTTGTGTAAGCATCGCGCACACGCTTAATAGCCTTGGCGGCAAGTTCAAATTCAGAATGGTTGATTGTAGAGGTAACCGCTACATATTTTTTGAGCGTAAAACGCACGCCCTGCTCAAGGTAATGCTCGAAATTATTTTCAACGTAAAATTCGCGTTGGGCAACATTCGGATGAATGGTGAGCAACTCTTGCTCTCTCCAGAAACTGAAGCGCATTGCCGTTGCTACACAAAAATCTGTTTTTTTGGTGCGCGTGCACAAGATACCTTTTTGTAAATCAACTTTGCGCGAATCTTCTTGCCAAAAGAATTCGTCGTAGTTGGCATCGTGATTGCTCACTTTTCCATCGAGGTAAGGCGTGAATTTAACGTTGCCGCTGAAATTCAAGGGTGTAACAGCATAAGAAATAGCGGCAATCTCTTCGCGGGCCATAGAACAAAAGCGAAGGCTTTCAATTTCTAGCTCTTTACCGCTGCCAAAAACCACGCGTACAGTGCGCTTAAGCAAACCATTTTGCATATCGAGCTCGCGGTGAAAATATTTCACTTGTTGGTTATTGAGGTCGAGTTGTTCGCCGTCAATACTGATATCGATGCCTATCCAGTTGGTAGAGTTGAGCACTTTTGCAAAATACTCTGGATAACCGTTTTTCCACCAACCCACTCTTGTTTTATCGGGGTAATAAACACCACCGATGTAGCTACCTTGCAACGAAGGCCCGCTGTATTTTTCTTCGAAATTGGCACGCTGTCCAAAAGAACCATTGCCAATACTAAATATACTTTCTGCTTGTTGTTGTTTACTTGGATCAAATTTGCTTTCAATGATTTTCCAAGGGTCAATTTCAAATAAATTACGCATGTTGTTCTACTCTAAATTCTGTCAAATCGTTCAAATATAAATCTGCTTGTGCTTGAATGTTTGGATTACCTACCCCTACGGCAAAAAAGCCACCTGCTTTTGCGGCTGCGATTCCAGATGCGGCGTCTTCAAATACCATACAATTTTCAGGAAGAAGGCCTAAAGCTTTGGCGCCATTTAAAAAGACTTCCGGGTGCGGTTTTGGATCTGTTACGCCGTTGCCGTCGATCACCACCTCAAAATAGGAGCGGATACTCAGTTTTTCTAAGATGAAATTGGCGTTCTTGCTAGAAGAACCAACGCCGAGGTGTATGCCTCTCTGTTTTGACTCTTGCAACAGATGTAAAACGCCTGGCAATAAATGATCTTGATTCAAGTCTTGGATAGATTCCAGATAAAAGTCGTTTTTGCTTTTTAGTAAAGCCTCGAACTCAGCACTTGAAATGGTTTTTGAACCAAGTTTTAGTATTTTTTTAAGGGAATCTACCCTACTCACGCCCTTCAAAAGTTCATTTTCTTTCTCAGTAAATTCAATTCCTAAAGAATGTGCACAGCGCTGCCATGCAATAAAATGGTTGTGTTCAGTACTGACCAAGACGCCGTCGAGGTCGAATAAAAAAGCGGAGAATTTAGACATTTTCTTCTCGAATACGCAAGGTTAGAAAGCCAGCAACAATAAGCAAGATGCCGCCGATTGTCACTGCGGCAATGCGCGAGTTATCTAGCCAGGCAGACATGATGTCACCAAAAAATAAGGAAGCAATGATTTCAGGTAATACAATGAAGAAATTAAAGATGCCCATGTAGACACCAATTTGATGCGGTGGCAAACTCGGAACAAGCATAGCGTATGGCATAGAAAGAATACTACTCCATGCAATACCGACGAGCGCCATGATCAAAAAGAGCATCCAAGCGCTATTTGCATCTACAAAATTAATGAGCATCAGACCACAGCCGCCAATCATTAAACTTGTGAAATGCGTCCATTTTTGACCAATTTTTGCAGCTAAAAAAGGAAGCGCCAAAGCGAATAAAAAAGTAACTATATTTTCAAATGAATAGGCCAAACCTGCGAGGTCGGCTCCTTTTCCATAAGCCTCAGAACCTGGGGCCCCTTTAAAAATCTCAGATGCAACGGCAGTTGTAAAGAAAAACCACATCAAAAACAAACCTGGCCATGTCAAGAATTGTACTAGCGCCAACTGACGCATGCGTTTGGGCATATGAGTGATAGCTTCAAAGATTTCTTTGACGCCATTTGCAAATCCTTTTGTTTGTTTTTGTTCTGCAAGCTGTTCAGCCGTTGGCGCATATTCTTTGGTTGTAAATACGGTATAAAGTACAGCTCCGAGAAAAGCCAATGCACCAATATAAAAACTCCATTTTACATTGGCTGCAATTTGACCACTAGACGCAGTGCCATCCATATCAAACCAATTGGTGAAAATCCAAGGCAATGCACTTGCAATTGTAGCACCTACTCCAATAAAGAAACTTTGCATAGAAAAGCCGCGCGTGCGTTGCTCAGCAGGGAGTTGATCGGCAACAAAAGCTCTAAAAGGCTCCATGCTAATATTGATCGATGAGTCGAGCACCCAAAGTAAGCCTGCAGCCATCCAAAGAGTTGAAGAGGAAGGCATTAAAAACAAGCACAATGAACTAAGAATAGCGCCAATAAGGAAGAAAGGTCGGCGACGACCCCTAACTGGATGCCAAGTGCGGTCACTCATGTAACCGATGATCGGCTGAACCAACAAGCCCGTAAGCGGCGCTGCTAACCAAAGACCGGGTATTTGTTCAGGCTTAGCGCCAAGGCTTTCATAGATCGAACTCATGTTGGCCATTTGAAGGCCCCATCCAAATTGGATACCCATGAAGCCGAAGCTCATGTTCCAGATTTGCCAAAACGAAAGTGTAGGTTTAGTTTGCATGGCTAGAAATGATCTAAGGTTGTTATTGAACGTAGACAGCGTAGCCCCAAGGAGCTAAGGTCATGACTTGTTTGCCTTTTAAATTCTCTTTTTTATTGGTAAAAAGATTCATGTAGGTACCGGCTGCATCAGAACTAAGCACTACTTTTTTGCTTTGAGCACTCAAATTTAGCAGCACCAAAACCTTTGAATTAGCATGCTCACGCGTGTAAACCAAGATGTCCTTTTCCGCTTTGGTACTCAAGAACTTAGGAGCAGATTGCTCCATACCTACATAAAGTGCTGGCGTATTTTGATGCATGTGAAGCAAGCGACTGTAAAAATCAACTAAATCCATTTTATCCCAATTGATGCTGTCTTTGTCAAAGAATTTCAATCGGCGATCTAAGGATGTTTCTTGCCCGTTATAGACCAACGGCATACCTTGAATCGTTGCCGCCATAACAGCCATAGCAAAACGCGCCTCGCCCATGCGTTCCATTTCTGTACCGTTCCAAGAGTTTTCGTCGTGGTTCGAGGTAAAGTTCATGTGAAATGCTCCGGCGGGAAGCTCAGCACGTTCAAAGTAGGATTGAATATCTGCAGCATTTTTCTTACCCTTCGACACATCGTTCATGATGTGATGAAACTCCCAACCATAGGTCATTTCAAAAGCGGTGTATAGTTCTTTACCCTCAGCTTCTGCCAACATAAATACAGGCTTGATTTGATCTAAAGCAGCACGAGCGGCATTCCAGAATTCCATTGGCACCCAGCCAGCGACGTCGCAACGGTAACCATCAATATTGAAGTCGCGCACCCAGTACTCCATACAAGAAATCATTTCATTGCGCATTTCGGGATTTTCGTAATTGAGGTCAGCTACATCCCACCAGTCTGTGCCAATTGTTGGCTGCACTCTACCAAGAGAATCTAGGGTATACCAATCGAGTTTCTTTTGTTCGATCCAAAGTGCATCTGGAGATGTATGGTTGGCTACCCAATCAATAATGACTTTCATGCCTAAGTTGTGCGCAGATTCCACTAAATGTTGGAAATCTTCATGTGTGCCAAATTCTGGATTGATACCACGATAGTCTCGAACCGCATAATAACTGCCTAGACTTCCTTTTCTATTGAGTTCACCTATGGGGTGAATTGGCATCAGCCAGAGGATGTCAACGCCCATGGACTTGAGGCGCGGCAAATGCTTTTCAAAGGCAGCGAAAGTTCCTTCTGGAGTAAACTGACGAATGTTTACTTCGTAAATTGTTGCATTCTTAACCCATTCAGGAGTTTTGAGCTGGGCAAAAGCAATGAGCGAGAAAAAACCAAATAGAATAGAAATCGTAATTTTTTTCATGACTTAAACAGTTTCTGTTTTAAGAATATATTTGAGGTGGTAATTAACAAGACCAATAACTGGCTTTTGAATAATTGAGGCAATTTGTATGCCAAGTTCTGCAGCGGCCTTATCGAGTTCTTTTTCGAAGATTTTAGACAAGGATCCTACAAAATGTACTTCGGTAGAGCGGTAATTGTCATAGCAACAAACGTGCACTTGCATAAAGTGCTTAAACCCCTTGTAAACCATTTCTGAAAAAAATGGATTTTCCTTGTGTTTCGCGATAAACGGCATAAAAGAAGCGATAAACACATTTGCATTTGGTTCGCGGTAAACGCGATCTACGATCATGTCTTTATCTAATTGATAGGTCGCAATGAAGTCTGCTTCAATGTCGGCAGGCAGCTGATGATACAAGAAAGAAGCGAGTAATTGTTTACCAAAATAACTACCACTGCCTTCGTCGCCAAGGACATAACCTAAAGCCGGCACCTCCTCAAGTAAGTTTTTACCATCGAAATAACAAGAATTGCTACCTGTTCCGATAATGCAAGAAATACCAGGGTTGCCTGTGTAAGTTGCGTAGGCACAAGCCAATAGGTCGTGCTCAACTAAAATAGTGGAATTGATGAATATGCTGCGGAGCCCTTCCTCGACAATTTGATTGAGTTCAGGACTTGAACAACCAGCGCCATAAAAGTAAAGACCTTTGATGCTTGGCGCAAGCTGCATGATTTCGGTGTTTTTCTTCAACTCAGCCTCGATGATGTCAGCGGAGTGAAAATATGGATTGAAGCCCATTGTTGAAAAAAAACTTTGGTTATTTTTGTTGTCTACTAATACCCAGTCGCTTTTGGTAGAACCACTTTCAATAATGAAATACATAGTTTGTTATAGAGTGAATGATAGCTTTGTGTCAATTTTACACTATCCAAATATATAGATAATACTTCATACGTGCAGCACAATCAAAAAAAAATCAATTCAGAACTCAATCCTAACGTATCTGTCGACTGCGTCATTTTCGGTTTTGACCTCGAACAACTCACCGTGCTGCTCATTGATCGCGGCGAAATCTCCTCTGCCTTTGGCCCTCGCCTTGCCCTACCCGGCAACCTTATCTACGACAACGAAAATCTAGATATGGCTGCCAATCGCGTTCTCGACGAACTCACCGGCCTCAACAACATTTACCTCGAACAAGTGGGCGCCTTCGGTGACCCAGACCGCATTCACAAAGAATCTGACCGCGAATGGCTCAAGAGCATCCGTGCGGAACCAGAAGCACGCGTGATCACCGTCGCTTATTTTACCCTGGTGCCGATGTCCAACTACAAACCACAGGCTTCGTCATTCGCGAAAAATGCAGATTGGGTTCCGGTCAACGAAATCAAAGAATTGGCTTTTGACCACTTTGAAATCCTGCAAGCCGCCAAAGAAAAACTCAAACAAAAAATCAAGATTCAGCCGATCGGTTTCAATTTGCTCCCAGAAAAGTTCACATTAAGCCAATTACACCGCCTTTACGAATCTATCCTCGACAAACCACTTGATAAAAGAAATTTCAGACGCAAAATTCAAAAGCTCGACATCTTAACAAGCCTCCGCGAAAAGCAGCGCGGTGTGCCGCACAAACCATCATTGCTTTACGAATTCAACGAGGATAAGTACCAAGAACTCACCCAAACAGGTTTTGACAACTTCGGATTTTAGTCCGCACTTTTTTATCCGGTAAAAAAATCGTAATTTTCTAAGGTAAAAGTTATTACCCTGTAACTTTTACGCCAAACAAATTGTTCTACTGCCAGACACAATTTTGAACCGCTACGACTACAATACCTGTGTGGACCTCCACAGCGATGCGCTGTATAGGTTTTGTTTGCATTTCTTACGAGATGTCGAACTAGCCCGCGATATTGTACAAGATTGCTTTGAAAAATTGTGGATCAACAAGAAAGATGTTACGCTAGAGAAAGCTAAATCTTGGTTGTTTACTTGCGCCAATCACCTTATGCTTAACCAAGTGAAGCGCAACAAAGTAAAACAACAGCATTTAGAATCGCTCTACTGGAACAACACGCCTAGCGCAGACTCCACCTTTGAAAACCAGCAACTCATCCAGCTGCTCGTCGAAGATTTGCCTCCTATGCAAAAAAGCATCTTGTTGCTCCGAGACCTCGAAGGCTACACTTATCAAGAAATCGGTTCAATGCTCTCCTTGACCGAAGCCCAAGTAAAAGTGTACCTATTTAGAGCGAGGCTCAAAGTTAAGAAACGTGCTAAAGGACAATTTGTATTGGCTTCATGAAACCAACCCTAGACAACATCGATCAATGGCTCTTTGATGCCCTCGAAGGCAATCTAAGCGCTGAGCAAGAACAAATGCTCGAGGAGTTTATTGCCCAAAATCCAGAATTTGAAATCGAGCAAGATGCTTGGTTACACACCAGCTACTCAGCCGCTCCTATCACTTTCGAACCAAAATCAGCGCTGTATCGCAAACGTCAATTTTCTTACAAACATTTTGCAGCTGCAGCGATCCTACTTCTCCTACTTGCTGTCAAAGCAATCTTCTTCAATCAGAGCTCTCCTTCACTTACCGTTGAGAAAGAATCGAATCCAACGCGCCGTGTATCAACTTCTATCCATCATACGTCAGCACCCCAACAATCCACCACGACAACATCATTACAATCGAAATCTACCAAATCTATTGCCACTCCAACAAGCAGCACAATTGCTCATCCTGCATTCATTTCTCCCGATTTCACCCGAATTAATTCATTCCATTCTTCGTCTGCCACTCCTCTTTCTAGCGCTGCTTTAGGAGCTTCTTTAAACCGCTCTATTTTGCCAAGTTCTATTGAGCAATCGAAGCTACAAACATTGCCAACAGAACAAATCACTGGCTACCGCACAGATTTAAACTTTGAATCTTTGGCTGGAATAGCATCCGAATTCAAGATCAATAGCAATCTGCGTTGGCCGGCCTTGCAGCGCCTGAGTCAGTTCGCACAAAAAGAACTTGGCCTTAGCAACAACCAATCCTATGACCTTTTAGCACCTGGCAAAAGTAACATAGATGCCAATATCAGCAGCGTTGGCACCCTTTCGCAATTGCGTTTTCAAAGCACAAGCATGGCACGGAGCACTACAGAAAACGCTCAAACGGTGCTTGGCCAACAATTCAGTCTCGATGGTTACTCGCGCAGCATGAGAGCCGGCATTGGCGTACAAGCCAATTACAAACAATATGCACAAGGTGCGATCAGTGATTACGAGCTCGGGCTTATTGCCGCACCCAAAATCATGATCAGTAGAAGGTTCATCTTGGAGCCAGCCGCGCGCTTGCGCATGGGTGCGCGCTACGCAACTACATCAAAACTACAACAACTCTCATTTATTGAATTCGAAAACGCCGATTTAAGAACCGTTCAAATAGATACCGCCCAAGCGGTTGGGCGTCGTTTGTTCTACAAAGACCTCGATCTAAGTTTAGCGATCCAAACCCCCATTCTCTTTGCGAGCGCTCAACTTGAAAACGCTTTCCAACATTTTGACTACGCAATGGGTAACGAACTCAATCCAAGCAACAGCCATGCGCCACAAGTGTTAACCGTTTCATTAGGTACTCAATACGCGTCACGCAACGAAAAAATGCGCATTTCACCATACGTGCAATACCGCAGCAACCGACTACAAACCCAGTATCTAGCTGGCCTACAATTGAACATCAACAAATGGCAGTTCGGTCTTAACATTGCCAATAACAAGCAATACCAAGCTGCAATGGGCTATTTTGGCAAACACAGTGCCGTATTATTACAAAGTTGCCAACTTCAACTTCTAACACTCAACCAGCCGAGCTACTATCATCAAGTCACCTTCCGAATTTACTCTCAACCAAGCCGAAAAGCGAGACGCTATATAGACCTATAACTATGAAAAATTTAACCTTAACCTTTTTGTTTATTTTGGCCGCTGGTCAGTTACTTGCTCAGGACCCTACATTTACTCAGTTTTATTCCAATCCTGTGTATTTGAATCCTGCGTTGGCCGGATCGAGCGGTTGCCCACGTGTAGCACTCAATTACCGCAATGAGTGGCCACAATTAACGGGCAATTACGTTACTTATGCCGCTTCTTACGACAGCTACTTTAAAAACATCTCAGGAGGCGTTGGCTTGGTAGCCTTGCATGACCAACAAGGGCAAGGAACAATCCAAACTTCTATGATTGGCGCGAGCTACTCCAATTACCTCAAAGTCAATCGCAAGTTTCGTCTAATGTTTGGCGCGCAAGCTGCCTATTACCAGAAATACCTCGACTGGAGTCAACTCACTTTCGGCGACATGATAGATCCGCGCCGAGGATTTATCTATCAAACAGGCGATGTACCAAGAGGTGACGGCCATAGAGGATTTTTTGACGTATCGGCTGGCATCGTAGGTTTTAGCAAGAATTTTTATTTCGGCGCGGCTTTCCACCACCTGAACAGACCTGATGAATCCATGATACTTGGTCAGTCCAGACTTCCTGTAAAGATCACAGGCCACCTCGGGGCGAACATCAAACTCGGGCAGCGCGGCCGTTATTCAAGCTCCACCTTCTTGTCACCGAATATCATCTACCAATACCAGAATGGCTTTCAGCAATTAAATGTAGGTGCTTACCTCAAATACGAGAGTTTCACCATTGGTGCCTGGTATCGCAATAAAGATGCTTTTATATTAACGCTTGGCATCAACACTGACAAATACCGCATTGGTTACAGCTATGACCTCACGGTCTCACCATTAGGCAATGGCATCAGTGGCGGTTCACATGAAGTTTCGCTTGGCATCAATCTAAAATGTAAAAAACCAGCCCGAGATTTCAGACGCATAAGCTGTCCTTCTTTCTAGGTCTTTGAACAGCTAGATTGCAATTCGTAATTTAGCCAAATGAACAGATCAATCTTCATCTTTACTATCAGTTTGTTTGGTCAACTATTTGCCCAACAAAATTGGCTAGGCAACACCTCCCCTACCTACGACGAACTCATTGCGCATCTCAAAACAATAGATCGCGCGCACAAAGAGGTAAAATTGTACAACATGGGTGCCTCAGATTTTGGACAACCCATTTACCTCTGCGTGGTGAATGGACACAAAGATTCTCTCAAAACTTTTGAAAAAGCACGCAGTTCTACAACAATCTTGATCAATAACGCCATACATCCTGGCGAACCCGACGGCATCAATGCTTGTCTCATTTGGCTAGATCAATGGATTCGCGCAGGCAAACCCCTGAAGAGTCGAGACGGCGGTGATTTACCAGTAATTGCCTTTATTCCAGCATATAATGTAGGTGGTATGTACAACCGTTCTGGAACGAGCCGCGCTAATCAAAATGGCCCTGAGGAATATGGCTTTCGAGGCTCTGCCAAAAATCTTGACCTTAACAGGGATTTTACCAAAATGGATGCCGTGAACACACATACTTTTGTACGCATCTTTCAAGCACTCGACCCAGACATTTTCATAGATAACCACGTATCGAATGGCGCTGACTATCCTTATACCCTTACGTACATCAGCTCACTTAAAGAGCGACTTGCTCCGAGTATGCGCACCCTAACCTATGACAACTGTATACCTACCCTCAAAGAATATTGCCAAATAGGAAACTTTGAATTGTTCCCTTATGTCGAATTGAAAGAAGAAACACCTGATAATGGGATCATTGCTTTCAATGACTTACCTCGCTATGCCATGGGTTATGCCAGCTTGTTTCATTCCCTTTCGTTTACCGTCGAAACCCATATGCTCAAACCATTTGCTCAGCGCGTTCAGGCCACATTGCAATTCATGAATGCGACAATCGCTTTTGCTATGGAGCAAGATGCTGATCTTGAAAAAGCGCGAAGGGAAGCCAAAGAATGGGCTCAGGTTCAAACTCAATTTAAATTCAATTATCAATTAAATACCCAAAAAGTCGACAGTATCCGATTCAAGGGCTACGAAGCGACCTACCCTATTCACCCGATTACGGGTTTGGCTCAATTAGAGTACAACCGAGAAAAACCTTATGAAAAATACATCTCCTATTACAACGAATACTTCCCTCAGGACTCCATCGCCATCCCAAAATATTATGTGGTGGGAGCCCAGGAAGCAGCAGTTATCAAAAACCTACAGTTAAATGGTGTTCATTTTGAAACCGTTCAAGATTTTCACAAAGAAAAACTCACTTGTATGGTAGTAAAGAGTTACAAGGCTCCAACCCGACCCTACGAAGGTCATTTTAAACTATCCGAGATTGAACTTATGCGTACAGAACAAGAAATCATGCTCAAACCGGGTGATATCATTATTCCGACACAACAAGAACGCGCATATTTTATTCATGCAGTTTTGCAACCAAAAGCCGAAGACAGCTACTTTACTTGGAATTATTTTGATTCTTATCTACAACAAAAAGAGTATTTCTCTGCATATGTGTTCAAAGCGCAGATCGAAGACCTGCTCTCTAAAAATCCAGAACTCAAAAAATCCTATGAAGAAAAAAAAGCACTCGATATCAAATTTGCTCAAAGCGAATGGGATCAGCTTTTTTATATCTATCAAAGAAGTCCTTATTTTGAACCAACCTTTATGCGTTTGCCCGTTTACGAATTGAACGACTAACGCACGATTAATTTGCCCGCATGTCTCAAGCCCTCTATTTGCCACAAATAAAGTCCGCTTGGAAAGGAACTCAAGGAAATCGTAAATGTCTTTGAATTGATATTTTCAATTCGCATTACTTTTCCGTCAATGGAATAGATATTCATTTTACCAAAGACAGGTTTGGAAAAAGAAAAGGTGACTAAATCTTGTGTCGGATTTGGGTAAACAAATGACGTGAATACATTTTCAATTGATCCGGCATCGGTATTTCCACAAGAACTTGAAAAATAACTTTGCGTCTCATACCTACTCTGTGCCGGAATTGGATATGAAATTACCGGTTGCTCCCCAATTTTCAACCACATGGATTGTGGTACAAAATCAGGGCAAAATGCATAGGCAAATGAAGTATCTGTTTGAAGTGAGGTACCTGCCGGAACAATTGTACCCTTGTTATTATTGGCAAATTCAAAATGACCTGTACCCTGCAAGCTGTAATTAACCAAACTATAAGGGAAAGCCGTATTGGTTACTTCATTGCCAATAAAAAGTTGATTTGGAGAACTTTGGTCGCTAAAAAAAATACCATACAAAAAAGCTCGATTGCGATAAAATAGATTATCAGGTCCATTTGCGCCGTGAGAGTTATCGATCACGATATTATTGACGACATTTTGCTCCAACAAATTGGCATAAACATAATTGCCATGAAGTACTAAATCACCTGCGCTATTTGTGCCCAACAAAGGACTTGAATTTATCCAATACGCATCTGTACTAAAATTGAAAGCAGCAACATTACCATTTGCCCCGGACTGAAGCAAGATGGCGTGGCGCAAGTGCTTAAAAATATTGTCTTCAATACGACAATCACCAGTACTAGACTGCAGCACAACACCATAGGCGCGGCCTCCTCCACCATAATCAAAAGCCTCAGTGAGGTAATTTTTATGGACCAAAATCTGGGCGCAACTATTTAAAGCGATATGCGCAAAAGTGCAGTATCTAGAAAAGAGCCCGCTGATTTGCGAATTAACGACAAAATTAAATTCTATAGAACTACTTTGCTCTGGTGCTGTATCATCGATTCGCTCAATTGAAAAACACCTCAATTGAATATGCTCCTTCGGAATAATTCTCTGAACTGTACAAGGCAATTCATTGACATAGGATCTACGGATCTTAGCAGTCAAAAAAAGTGTGTCGCCAGCCACCGCCTCAACCTGAAGCAGCTGCCCTACCGTACCAAGCGCCCATGAAGAAGTCACAAGTGAGGCATCTTGACACCTCAAATAAAGCCAATCTTTGGGCTGAAAATCATGAGCTGGGCATATTAGAAAGTGGTCGTTTTCAAGTGGTGGCAACACAACAGCTGGCTGATTGGTGGAGAGCGAGCCGCTGGCTTGAATCGCACTTTGTGATCCGCCTAAGTTGAATTGAAAATGAGTGAGATCAGGCCCTTCCCCTTCTATGATGAGTAGCGACTTCAATTGTAGGGTCTGTGTGAACAAAAATGTACCTTCCGGAAAGTGAATTCTTACCGTATCGTTTGAATATTGTTGTAACAAGGCATTGATCGGAGCTGAACAATCTTGTTGGCCAGTCGGATCTAAATTGAGTGCTGCGAGGTCGAGAACTTGATAACATGAATCCGGAAGCACAGAGGAATTTACGCTTTGCCAATCTGAAAAACGATCGTAGGGAAAAGTTGTTTGGGCCTGAACGGTTTTCAGACCAAGGCATGCAAAAAGAAGTAGTAAGCAACGCATATTCAAAGGTATAAAAAAAGCCCCGAAAAACTCGGGGCTTTACCTTGGATGGAATAACTAGTTTTAGTTTTTCACTATTCGAATCGCTTCGGCTGCTTCGGCTACTTTTAAGAAGTAGATCCCTCTTGCAACTTGGTCAATATCGATTGTAGTTGATGTACCTGTAAGCGTACCAGTGCTTACTACTTTTCCTTGTGCATCTTGAATCACATAAGTGCTATATAATGCTTCAGATGCTTTCAAAGTAAAGATAGCGTCAGTAGGGTTTGGCTGTACTGAGAAGCTCACAAAGCCATTCTCATCTAGACCAACCGTAAGCGTAAGGTTCAAAGTAATGGTAGAATCACAACCAGCAGCATTGAGCAACACTTGCGTGTAAGTACCCGACTGCGTGTAAATGATTTCATTCAATACATAGCTTTGAAGCGCTGTAACGTTGAGTGTTGTTGAGGTAGGCTGAGCAGCAGTCACAACTATTTGTTCAGAAGCAGTAGTACATCCGTTTGCACTTGTTGTCAAACAGCTGTAGGTACCCGGTGCATTGACCGTAATTTCTGACGTTGCAGGACCGTTAGACCAGCTGTAGGTGTTACCCGGCTGTGCTGAAATGGTAAGCGATTCACCAGGACACAAGCTCGCGTTACCATCTAGAATCAAGTCTGCTGACGGAGCTTCATTGACTGTAACAACTACTTCAGCTAAGTCAGGACATCCATTGGCTCCATAACCGGTAACAACATATGTACCCGGACTCATAATGGTTTGCGTCACTGAAGTACTGTTGTTTGCCCAAACATAAGTGTTGGCACCACCAGCTGTTAAGGTAACTGAGCCACCTTCACAGAAAGTAAGTGGGCCAGATGCAGAGATGGTTGTTGTTGGCACTGGAAGAACCGTTACGTTGATCGGCGCTGATGTTCCAGTACAACCTTGTGTATTCGTAACCGTGACGGTTACCGGACCGTTTAAGCCTACGTTCACACCTTGAGTAGTTTGACCATTAGACCAAACATAAGATGCTCCTGGTGAAGCCACGAGTGTAGCATAAGCACCAGCACAAACTGTGGTTGGTGAAACAGCTGTAATACTTGGGGTAAATGAAGTTTGAGCGTTCACTAAAATTTCATTCGAAACGGTACTACAACCAGCAGCATTTGTCACTGTTACAAAGTAAATTCCAGAGGTAGTTGCAGTAATGCTAGGTGTAGTAGCACCATTGCTCCATACATACGAAGTACCGTTTGTATTTGAATTTAAGGTAACACTCTGACCTTGACAGAACGAAGTTGAACCTGCGGCAGAAATAGCCACTGTCGGATTCGAGCTCACAGCAATTGCTAATGGAGCAGACGAAGCAGTACAACCGTTTGCATCTGTCACAGTTACTGAGTAGTTTCCTGCAGTTGAGACATTGATACTTGAGTTGGTTGAACCGTTACTCCACAAATATGAAGCAGCAGTGCTAGACGAAAGTGTTGCTGCCGTTCCTTGACAAATTGCAACGTTATTCGTTGTCACAATCGGGTTGCTCACTGAGTAAAGAGAGACAAGCACTGGTGCTGAAGTTGCAGAACATCCCTGGTGGGTAGTTTGTACCGTTACAGGACCACCCGTTGTAACAGCAATACTTTGAGATGTCTCTCCGGTACTCCATACATAGGCGTCCGCATTTTCGGCCGTAAGCACTACACTTGCCCCAGGACAGAAAGTCGTTGGGCCATTTGTAAATACTTGAGGTGTTGGAACTGCTTGTACAAGAACTTGTTTTGTAACAGTCGTTGAACAAGCACCACTGTTGGTTACTGTATAGTTAATTGTAGCTGTCCCTCCCTGTAATCCTGAGATTTGACCATTGGCATCAACACTCGCCACATTGGCATTTGAACTCGACCAAACACCACCCGTGGTTGCATTTGTATATTGTTGAGTTGCTCCAACACAAACACTATTTGAACCAGCAATAGCAGATACAATTGGCATTGGCGCTGCCGTTACAATAGTAGCGGCACTCGTAGTTGAACAACCATTTGCAGCGGTAAGTGTGTAAGTATAAGAACCTGATGTTGAGACAGAAATACTTGAAGCAGTTTGACCGTTATTCCAAATGTATGATCCTGCGCCATTTGCTGACAAAATAACAGAGCCTCCATCACAGAATGAAGTTGGGCCGTTAGCAGTAATGGTTGCAGCCGGAACCGGTAAAACATTTACCACGATTGGTGCTCCTGTCGCAGAACAACCATTGTTGTCAGTACAAATAGGGAAATATGTACCTGATGTATTAACAGTGTTTGCAGCGGTAAAAGTTCCGTTATTCCATAAGTAAGATGATCCTCCTGTCGCAGTAAGCGTTACTGAAGATCCTGAACAGAATGTAGTTGGTCCGCTTAATGCAACATTCACCACTGGTGGTTGATTAACCGTAAGTGCAAGTGGTGCAGATGGATTAGAAACACAACCAGCAGCACTTGTAATAGTCACTGCGTAACTACCACCCGCTGTTACAGAAATTGTTGGTGTAGTTGCACCTGTATTCCAAGCATAAGAGGCCGCAGCTGGTGCAGAAAGCGTTGTTGCAGAACCCTGACAAATTGAGTTGCCATTTGAAGATGTAATCGTTGCAACAGGAAGTGCTTCTACAGCAATGTTGGCGGTTGTTGTTGAAGTACAACCATTTGTTGCTGTTGTGGTGTAGGCAACAGTTGCTGTACCTGCACTCATACCAACGATGTCTCCGGTGCTACCATTTAAGCTCATGAGCGATGGCGTTGAACTAGACCAAGTACCATTTGGAACCGGGTTAGAAACCGTTGCGTTGTTACCTACACACAAGATAGATGGCGCAACGATTGGCGCGTTAGCAGGAGATTGATTCACGTTGACAACAACCTGATCCGAACCAACACAACCATTCGTGCCAGTTGCGCTCACTATATATGTGGTAGTTGCTGTTGGTGTAGCTACAGGATTTAGAATACCCGCATTTGACAAACTTGCAGAAGGTGTCCAGACTGGTGTTATTGAAGGGCAACCAGATGCAGTACCATTCCATGTGCCACTCCAGTATGGGTAGTAGTTGGTAACTAAGTTAGCTCCTGCTCCATCTTGAATCGTAAAATAAGGCTCACTTGGCCAAGAAGCGGCAGTGAAAGTTACTTGAATTGGTGCGCCGTTAGAGGCAGTGAAAGTAAATGGCACCGGACCAGCACCCCAACCGGTGATGCCAATATTTGTCAAGACTGGAACCCCTCCCACCAATACGGTAGCGGTACAACCATTCCAACCATCACCATAAGAATCGTAAAGAATAATGGTGTGGGTACAAGACGTATTGAAGTTAACCGTTGCGTTCATGTTCGCAGGCTGACCACTACAAATAGTTACGTCAGTACCAGCATTCACAACCGGCGAAGGTAATACGGTTACCGTACGCGTTGCGGTTGAAGGCGGACACCAAGTTGTTGGGTTGGTGATGGTATAAGTCATGGTTGCCGTGCCAGCAGATACACCCGTAACTACTCCCGTATTCGGGTTGATCGTCGCAATGGCGTTGTTACTAGAAGACCAAGTACCACCTGTGCTTGTTGTCGAGAAATTGACTGTAGCACCAGCACAAACCGATTGCGTACCCGCAAGTGGTGCAATTTGAGCAGTTGCTTGAACAGTAATGGTATTTGAAACAGGACCAGTAGATGTACAACCCGATGCATTCAGGTAGTTCAAAGAAACGGTTTGGCTACCGCTAGTTAAATACTGAACGGTTGTTGTATTTGATGTAGTTGTTCCACCAGAGATGATGTTGTAATTGACTCCAGCTGTACCTGGGAAGCCCCATGTGTATGCTTGCATACCTGCCTGTGTAGTATAGGTATAATCAGTAAATGTACATGCTTGGTTGCCAGGAGTTACCGTAAAGCTAGGTGTAAACGGAACGGCTGCAATAATTTGAACGTTGTAATCTTCTGTTTCACCATAGTAGTAGGTAGCACACGGATCAATTGATGCACCTGGTGTGTAGTAAACACCTCTTACACGCATGCGGTGCGTACCAAGTGGCGGCGTACAAGCCAAGTTGATATTGAAAGATACCGTTTGGAAAGCAGCGGTAGTATAAGCTGTAGAGAAACCTACTTTTTCTGAAGCTTCAAAGGTGTAGTTGTCATTGTAATCAATCCAAACCGCGAAAGCTTGATATGGGAAAGAACCACAAGATACTTGCACTTGATAGCTAGAGGCCGCAGACATAACAGCTGCTGGCAAGTTATTGTAATAAGTATAATAAGGACTTGATGTAGATGTTCCTGAGTTATTACTCAAAGTTGTTCCTGTGATTGCTACATTCGAAATCAAGTCACCATATTGTGTGCCGTAAACGTAGGCTGGGTTACAATAAGGATTGTATAGAATTTGAACAGGATTCGATGTAGCAGTGCTAGAAGAGTTCGTACAAGTCACAACACATTGATACCATGTTGTGGCGGTTGGTGTAGCGACATAATTGTATGAATTGGCGCCAGAAATGTTCGTCCAAGGCCCTGTTGCACTTGGTGCACTTTGCCATTGGTAAGTTACACCTGTACCAGATGTGTTGTTTTGTAATGACAACGAAGTAGTTTGACCCGCAAAAATAGACGTTGCACTTGCAAGGGTATTACCCGGTGTTGGTGTTCCAGCACATGGCGGTGGAAGTGTTACTGTAAAGCAGTAATCTTCTGTTTCACCGTAGTAGTAGAGGTTGTGTGCGTAATTGGTCGCAGTTGCACTTGATTCAGCGTTCACTACACGCATGCGAGTTGTACCGAGGGTTGCTCCAGCTGGCACCAAGAAAGAACCAGTAATAGTTTGGTTACCATAAGCACCCGTTGGCTGGTTGTAAACAAATTCACCAGCGTCTAGGAAATCGCCATCTTGGTTGAAGTCAACAAAAACCTGGAAAATGTTGGTATATGCACCACCACAAGAAGTCTGTGTCAAGCTGAAGTTAACGACATCACCTTGGTTCACAGAAGGGCCCGTTACAAAACCAGTGTAATTAGAATAACGTTGGTTGATGGATCCAGTACCTGGCGCTGTAGTGGCACAAGTTGAACTGTTGTTCATAGTACCAACCGTTACATTCGTGATTTCTTCATCGTAAGTAGTATTTGAATAGTTTGCAGGATATGACCCACATTCACACTGACCACCTGCTGGCGTAAAGGACACAACGTTTGAGTTATTGCTACTTGCAGAATATAAACAAGCTGTCACCATTCGGTAGTAGGTTGTTGCGGCTGTGGCTGTAGTGTAAGACAATGAGCTAGCACCAGAAATATTTGTCCAAGGACCAGTTGCCGAAGGAGCACTTTGCCATTGGTAAGATATACCATTACCAATAGAAAGACCACTCGCAGTCAATGTGATACTTTGATTCGGACAACCTGTAGAAGCAGTGATTGTCGAAGAACCTGCATTTGGTGTACCAGAACAGTTTGGTGCTGGAATTACAGTGATGCGGAAATCTTTGGTTTCACCATAAGTAAGCGTTGAACAAGCAGAACTTGAACTTAGCGTATAACCTGCATATTCAGTTCTAATGCGCATGGCAATTTCACCGTTAAATGCGTTATTTGGAACGGTAACTGCAACCGTTCCAGACCACATTAACCATGATGTATTGGAACCAAACGACACGTATTCAGTTGTTTCGAATACCGTGTTGTTATTCCAATCAAACCAAGCGCCAGCAGCATTATAGTAACCTGTATTTAAGGTCAGGTTGTAAGTAACACCCGCCATAACGGTTGTGGTCGTTGAAGCAGCCGGGTAAGAAGCATAGAAAGGAGATGCTAACGAACCACTTGCTGTATGTGACAGCGTATTGAAATTCACCGAATTGATCATGCCGTAGTAGCCTGATCCGGCACCATAATAGGAGGTAGAAATACATGGGCCCGTTACAATTTGAATTGGGTTTGAAGTACCTGCATTCACGCCACAAGTGACGACACAGCGGTACCAAGTTGGTGCCGAGTATGTAAGCAAGTAAGTGGCTGCCGTTGCCCCCGAAATGTTTGTCCAAGGACCTGTAGAGGAAGTTCCAGACTGCCATTGGTAAGTTGCACCTGTTCCAGTTGCGTTTTGTAAAGACAAGGTGGTGGTTGCGCCTACTGGCACTGCTGCAAAAGTAGCGAGTGTGTTTCCTGGAGTTGGCGTTCCAGAACAGCCAGAGCACGGCCCTACTCCAACATAAGCAATAGAAGTTGTTCTACATGCTGAAACCGAGGAACAAGCAGAATTCCCACTCCAATGGCAATAATAAGTACCTGCAACTGTTGAGGTCCAGGTAAGAGGCCCTACACCAGATGCAATCACCGGACCTGAAACAGATCCTTGTCTGACTGTAATAAAATCTGTTGCTACACTAGATGAAACACGATACGCAGTACCAGCTACAACCGAGCTTAAAGTGGAATATTCTCCACCATAACTACAAGTTGAAAAATTCACTGAGCCGGCTGTTGGTGCTGTTGCAGAACCATAAGCAGAAGTATTTGAACATTGGAGACCGTTCGTTGCGCCACAAGATGCACAACTTATTGTAGTAGTTGTACAGCCTGATGCGGTTCCACAAGCACTGTTTGTATTCCAGTGTGCGTAATAGGTACCTGCACATGGAGCCGTAAACTGTAGCGGTGAAAAGCCAGCTGCTACAACCGTTCCATTTGAAGTTCCAAAACGAATGGTAATAAATGAACCAGCGGCGCTATTCGTTACAACATATCTGTTGCCCGCAACAACACTCGAAATCGTGGAGTATTCAGACAAATAGGAACATGTAGAAATGGTTGTAACGGCGGTTCCTGTCGGAGCAACAGCGGAGCCATAAGCACTGGTGTTGGTACATTGTGAAAAAGTTGTACCATACGATGCGGATAGAAACATCGCAAATAGGAGAAAGAACTGAAACAACGTTCTTTTTTTTGCCGTTTTTAGCGGCGAGGATAGCAGTTTATACATAGTTTATAGTTTGTTACAATTTTAATCCAAACGCGTAAGGCATTTGCTACTAGGAGCTTAAATTTATCCACAAACATTGGCAATCTGCATTTAGTTGAATATTCATAGGTGTTTAATGAATAAAAATAACATCCTGTCGATTATTACGATTTTGTTATCTGTTTTTTAAGAAAGCATAACCCTTGAAAAATGACTATTTTTGTTAATAACTATGAAACGCATCGGCTTACTCTCTGATACCCACGGTTTTTTAGACCCTAAAGTCTGGAAATACTTCGCTGATGTCGATGAAATTTGGCATGCTGGCGACATCGGAGATTTGGCCACCCTTGAGGCCCTCGAACAATTCAAACCTTTGCGCGTGGTTTATGGCAACATAGACGACCACCGCCTGCGCGCCGCTTGCCCTGAATTTTTACGTTTTCAAATAGAAGATGTTCAAGTACTCATGACCCACATAGGTGGTCGGCCAGGAAAATACGCCAAACCCGCCTTAGAGGCCTTACTTCAAGGACCTTCCCCACAATTATTCGTATGCGGGCACTCTCACATCGCGCTTGCGCAATACGACAAACGCTTTCAAATGCTTTGGCTTAACCCTGGCGCGTGTGGCTACAAGGGCTTTCATCAGGTCAAAACGATATTTAGGTTTTCCATCACTGGTCCTCAAATCCATGATTTGGAGTGCATTGAACTTGGACCTCGCATCAGTAAACTTACCGATACAAATCAGTAATTCAAGAAAGTTCCGTATTTCTACTGAGTAAAACCATTCACCCCTTCTCTAATTTCGTTTTCAAACTGATTGAAAATGAAAAAACTTCTTACCACTTTATTATTGCTAAACACCGTCATTATTTTTGGACAAGGCTGTATCGTTGATTATTCCCAAAACCAAGTTGGCATTTACCCCGACACGCTTCCCACCGGAACTGTAGGGCAGTTTTACAGTCAAGACATCACATTTGTATTACCCCTAGACACCATGGGTTTTGACTTCACCAATTTTGAAATTCTAACGATCACACTTCCTGTTGGCTTAAATTGGTCTTGTAATAATACAAGCGCAAACTGCAACTACAACCCGCAAGTTTCTAACCTAGGTTGCGTACAAATTTATGGCACCCCTCTTCTTGCTGGCAATTTCACGGTTCAAGTAACCATTCTTGCAGACCTCACTATCTTATCTGGCTATCCCTTCGTTTTTGAACTGCCACTTCAAATATCGACACCCCCCGTCAATTCCGTTAATATCGGCTTTTCAATCACAGGTGCGCCCGCTTGTGCACCTGCACTCATTGAATTTAACAATCTACACCCGGGCCTACTCTATTATTACTGGGATTTTGGCAATGGCAACTTTTCTTTAGAAGAAAATCCTTCACCGCAATATTATCTTGGGTCAGGCACATATGTGGTCCAATATGAGGCCTATACTGCGCTCGATACCACACTTATATATACTCTAGAAAATTTAGCGATCAACAGCATGACGAATTTCGGCGGCGGCTTCCCTTCTTTTGAAAGCGCCGACGCCTATTTTAAAATCCTTGAAAACGGGACTCCTGTTTATCAATCTACCATCATTGGGGATCAAAACCCACCCGTGTTCTGGACGCTCAATTTAAACATCAACCCAAATAACTCTTATCAAATAGAAATATGGGAGGCCGACAATAGCTACGGAGAACCCTATTTTGGTGCAGACGACTTCATCGGCAGCATGGTGCTCAACCTGAATGGTTGCACAGCTTGTCTGGCTGGAACTGCTAATGTCAATTATCAGATTAGTGAGCTCGAGCTCTTGCCCGCCCCTGCCGTTCTTGCCATTGACACGCTCGTTGTTTACGCTGTTCCGGCAATACCCCTTATCAATTTTGATTCACTTTCCCATATCCTAAACACTCCCAACCTCAGCCTTTACTACCAATGGTATTTAAATGGTTCACCCATTCCGGGTGCAACCGATACAGAACTGGTCATTCAACAGAGCGGCAATTATTATTTAGTAGCAATCAATGCTAACGGTTGCGTGGCTTTTTCAGATACCTTAACAGCCGTTTACTGCAATCCTAATCTTCAGCCGTCACTTGCCGAAAATGACGGAGCCATTTACATCTCAAATGCAGTTCAAAACGCCACATTTTCTTGGTTTCTGGATGGACAAATAATTCCGAACGCACAAGGCAACACGTTTAATTACACCCAAAATGGAATTTATCAATGTGTGGTCACAGACCCATTTGGTTGCGCAGACACCTCGAGTATCCTTCTAATGAATGTTGGCAACCAAAACAATTCTTTAGAAAACCCGAAAATCTTTCCGAATCCGGCCAAAGATGTTCTTAACATCTCCCTACCGGGCCATTGGCTTGGTTCATCACTTGACATCATTGACCTTTTCGGAAAAGTTATTTACACCGAACGCTCCATTAACCAAGCATTTTCGATACCATTAAACACCATTCAATCTGGCACTTACCTTATTCGATGCTCAGCTCAAAACAACCTTTACTATCAACTCATCAGTATTTCTTTATCGCAGTAACCCATAAATTAACTGTAATTTTGCCCCGTGAAAGAAAACAAAAGCCCGCTCAGCAAGTACCAATGGTTGGTAGTTGCCATCTTAGCCCTCACCCAATTTACGGTAGTTTTAGATTTCATGGTGATGTCCCCCTTAGGAGACCTCCTCATGAAAGACTTGCAAGTCAAACCCTATCAGTTTGGAATTGTCGTTTCAAGTTATGCACTCGCCGCAGGCCTTTCAGGTTTTCTAACTGCGGGTTTTGCAGATCGTTTTGACCGCAAGCGCTTGTTGGTTTTCTTTTACTCGGGCTTTATCATTGGCACCTCGTTTTGCGGTCTCGCGCAGTCTTATGAACAGCTTGTATTAGCACGTATTTTTACGGGAATTTTTGGAGGTGTGATGTCTTCGATTGCTATGGCCGTTGTTGCCGACCTATTTAGCCTACAACAACGCGGACGCGTCATGGGTTTTATGCAAATGGGCTTTGGCCTGAGCCAAATTTTAGGGATTCCAATTAGCTTGTATATTGCTGCAAAATCCAACTGGCAAACCCCATTTTACATGATTGTAATTTTATCACTGATCATGCTAACAGCTATTTTAATGGGCATGAAACCCGTTCGCACGCACCTCGACCGACAAACGGAAAAATCGGCATTCAAGCACTTATTGGCAACAATTAAAAACCGCAATTACCGCATTGGTTTTATGGCCACTGCATTTATGTCGCTAGGCGGTTACTTCATGATGCCATGGGGCAGCGCTTTCGCTGTTAACAATGTGGGGATCTCACAAAAAGAACTTCCTCTTTTATTTATGATTGTCGGGGTTTCTACCTTTATGATCATGCCGCTCATTGGCTTGCTCGCCGATAAAATCAATAAATTCCAACTTTTTATGTGGGCATCCATTACCATGATATTTTCCGTTTTGGTATATGTACACCTTGGCGAAACCAGTCTTTTGATCTTAATTGTCGTCAATATTTTCATGATGGGTGGCATCATGGCTCGCATGGTGCCCTCTCAGGCCCTCACGAGCTCTGTTCCAGAACTCCACGACCGCGGTGCGTTTATGAGCATCAATTCTTCGCTTCAGCAAATTGCGGGTGGTATTGCCGCAATTATTGGCGGTAAAATAGTTTGGCAAGCGAGCCCGAGTGCTCCACTCATGAATTTTGACCTACTAGGTTATGTTGTTGTGGCCGTTATCATCATCAATATCTACCTGACGCGACGCGTCTATCTTTACGTCGACCGTAAAAACAAAGAGGCGGCCTAGACCACCTCTTTTCACAATTCCAATACAGCTCAAGGCTTACTCTTCAGTAAGTTTGGCTAAGCGATTGAACTTGATTTTATCCTTAATGCGGTCTACGGTATAGTACATCATTGGCACCACGATAATCGTCAAAAACATAGAGCTCGTCAGGCCTCCGATGAGTACCCAAGCCAAGCCGTTTTTCCATTCTGCTCCAGCGCCTGTTGCCGTTGCAATTGGAACCATACCAATTACCATAGCAATTGTCGTCATTAAGATCGGGCGCATACGTTCTTTAACAGACTCCAAGAGTGCTGAGTAAGTAGACATCCCCTTTTCTTTTAAGTGATTGGTGAAATCCACGATGAGGATGGCATTTTTAGCCACAAGCCCCAGGAGCATGAGCATACCGAGCATGGTAAAAATACCCATGTTAGAAGCACTGAGCGCCAAAGCCAAAATGGCTCCTACCAAAGAAACTAAAATAGAGAACAAGACTACAAATGGATAGATAAAGTTGTCGTAGAGTGCCACCATAATCAGGTAAACCAAAATGACACCAATTCCCATTGCGGTTCCGAGCGCTCCGAAAGACTCTTTTTGACGCTTGATTTCGCCACCCCAAGTTAAGCGTACGTTCGGATCGAGCGGATTCTTTTTGAGGTATTTTTCAATATCTGCGGCAACTGTTCCTGGAGCCGTTCCGAGCACGTAACAACGCAATGTAGTATTGGAGATCCTGTTTTTGCGCTCGAGTGTACCCGCTGCGTTGTCTACAGAAATAGTGGCGAATTCGCTCAGGCGCACTTGCTTACCCTCGTTATTAGTGAAGGTCATGCTTTGGATATCTTCGACGTCTTTGCGATTGGCCGCATCGAGCATCACGCGAATGTCGTATTCAGAGCCGTCGAGGTCTAGCTGGCTGTCGTTGTTACCAGATAAAGAACCCTGTAATTGCATGCCGATAGCCGCTACATTGACACCAAGTTGGCCCATTTTTTCGCGGTCAAGTGCAATTTTGACTTCTGGTGTCACATCTTCTGTGCTGAGATATGGGTCTTTGGCTCCATTCATGGCTTTAATAGCAGTTTTCAAGCGGCGTGCCTCTTTGATCATGAGGTCTTTGTCGTTACTCGAAATAAAGATTTCGATTGGCGCTTGTTCTGAATCGATCAAGCCCATGTTCAGTGCTTTCACTTCTACACCCGGATACTCGTTTTCAATTTTGGACCGGATCATGTTCATGTACTCCACTGTCGGAATCTCTTTTTGCTTGCCTTTTTTGAGCATCACCGTGATCTCAGAACGGTTTTCCGAACCAAAAGCAGCTGCACCCAAACCAGCACTCGGGCCGCCCACGTTCGAAAAGACAATATCTATCATGTCTTTCTGAGCCAAGAGCAATTGCTCAATTTTCATGGTGGTAAGGTTATTTTCGGCAAAAGTGGCGCTCTTTTCGTATTTCAATTTGAGCATGAACTTACCTTGATCACCTTGTGAGACAAATTCTTGCCCAACAATACCGAGGCCCATTGTGGCAAAAGAGGCAACGAATATGGCAATAATGATCAGACCCATCGAAATTTTGTGGCGCAAGGCCCAACCCACGATTTTCACATAAGAGTTGGTAAAGATGCTCACTCGGCGCTCAAACCAAAGTAAAATCGCCTGAAAAGGTTTTTTAGGATCGAGTTTAACCTCTTTGGCAAAGCGCGAAGCCAACCAAGGAGTTAAGGTAAAACATACAAAAAGAGACATCAGGGTAGAAACCACTACCACTATAGAGAACTGATGCAAAATGTCAGAAATCGTTCCTTCGATGAACACCACCGGGGAAAACACCACGACATCAACAAGCGTAATTGCCAAAGCGGTAAAGCCAATTTCATTTCGACCATCTAAGGCTGCCTGACGGCGTTTTTTACCCATTTGCAGGTGGCGGTAGATGTTCTCCAAAACTACAATGGAGTCATCGACAAGAATTCCGATGACCAAAGACATCGCTAAAAGTGTCATGAGGTTGAGCGTATAGCCCAATAAATACATGGCCACAAAAGTAGAAATGAGCGATGCTGGAATTGAGACAAGGACAATAAAGGCATTGCGCATGGTGTGCAAGAACAAGAGCATCACGAGCGCCACCAAAAATACGGCAAGTTCGAGGTCGTGAATAACGGCGTCTACAGACTCAATGGTAGGCAAAGAGGTATCGGTAGCTACAGTAAAGCCGAGGCCCTCTTTTTTATATTTTTCTTCTAGATCCTTGAATTTTGCTTTGGTGGCATTTGCAACATCAACGGCATTTGCATCCGATTGCTTTTTAATGCGCAAACCAATACCATTTACCCCATTTAAACGCGAAATTGTAATCTGATCTTCGCTGGCATCTACGACATCGGCTACATCGCGCAGGCGAATGGAACTGGTGCCTTTGGCCACCAATACCAAATCCTGAAGATCTGCCAAATTCTTGTACTTACCCGTAAGGCGAACCGTAATTTGTTCGTTGTTGCTTTTGATTTTCCCTGTAGGGAAATCCAAATTGGAAAGCGCCACCGCTTGATTGATTTGCGCCATAGACAAACCGAGCTTGCGCATTTTTTCTTTGTCGACGTTTACGCGAAACGAGCGACGCTCGCCACCTATAACTTGAACTTCGGCAACACCTTTTACTTGCTTAATAGCAGGCAAAAGTTGGTCGTCCATGAGGCGCATAAGTTCTGCATCAGATAAGTTTTTAGCTACCGCACTCAATTGCAATACTGGCGTTGCATTGGGCTCAATTTTGGCCACCATCGGATTTTGTGCATCGTCTGGCAACTTACTGAGGTTGTTGTTGATTTTGCGCTGGGCATCTGCCAGGGCATCGTCAATATTGGCAGAGGCCTTGAACTCCAACAAAACGAAAGAAGCGTTGTCAAAAGAAAAAGAAGTGACTTCATCGACGTTTTCCATGCCGCTCAGTACATCTTCTAGCGGCTTAGATACCTGACTCTCAACGGTAGATGGCGAAGCACCAGGGTAAGCGGTTGTAATGGTCAAAAGTGGTGCCGAGAAATCGGGCATCAGTTCATAAGAGAGCTGTTTGTAGCTTAAGAGACCGCCACCAACTAGAATAGTAAAGATGACGATGATAAATGATGGCCTTTTGATGGCCAGTTCGGTGAGTGTCATGAGGCCTATTTATTGCGTTTGATATTCATTCCATCTTCCAAGTTCACTTGGCCTTTCACAACGATTTCATCGGATACACTCAAGCCTGAAACAACTTCAATGTAGTTTCCGTCGGAGGTGCCCGGGCTAAATGGTGTCAATACTGCTTTACCGTTTGACACGACGTAAATCTGCGGATTTTTGGTAGATCCTATTAGCGCTTTGCGCGGAACAGCAAGCGCCTTCACGCTTTCGTCGTTAGACAACGATACATTTCCGTACATGCCTGCAAGAATTTTTTCAGCACTAACATTGCTCACTAAAACCTGAATCTTAAAATTGTGAAGTGCATCGGCCTGAACAGAGATACTATAAATACTGCCCTTCACTTCTTTATCGTGGGCGTCTACGGTAACGTTCACTTTCTGTCCTTTTTTAAATTTAAGGACATCGCGTTCAGGCACTGAAATAGTAAGTTTAAGTTGAGAGATATCAGTCAGTTCAACGATTGGGGTGCCAGGCATCACCATAGAGCCGAGGTCTGCCATTTTTTTAGTCACAACGCCTGAAAATGGTGCAAGCACTTTTGTGCCGCGCAATTGCTTTTGTAGCTGCTTGAGTTGCACTTCTGCAGACTTGAGGGCAAGTTCCATTTTTTCAGCTTCCATAGAAGAGACCGCTTGTTCTTTTCTTAGGTTGGCAAAACGTGCGTTGTCATTTTTGAGTTGCGCAATGTTGAGCTTAGCATTCTCGATTTGCAAAGAAATGAGTTCGTCGTCGAGCTTTGCGATAACCTGACCTTTACGGACTTGATCACCTTCTTTAACAAGTAGTTCGGTGAGTTTTCCCGAACCTTCAGAGGCCACATTGTTTTGGTGCATGGCATCAAAGACACCTAAATAAGAAAAAGCGCTTTCAAAAGTGTGCATCTGTGGCTTGTCGGTATCGACCAAAACAGCTGCTTCCATGTCGTGGATGTAAATTTTCTTTTTTGCCTCTTCGGCATTAGAAAAAAGTTTGAAAATGGTGAGCCCCAATAGAGCCACAACCGCTAGAGAGATAAAAATGATGCGTTTCATGAGTAGTTATTTGATATTTCCGTTTGATTTTAAGTATTCGAGTTCTGCCTGGCGCAAAGCTACATAAGCTGCCACCACCCCAGTTTGTGCCTGCTCAAGACCAGTTTGTGCCTGAAGCAAATCATTGGTGCCAATGAGGCCTTCTGTAAACTTAAGGCTCGCATGTTGGTGCACGGCCTCTGCGAGCTTGAGTTGCTCTTTGGAGATTTCGAGCGCATTTGCTTTTACGTCTATGAGGCGTTTGTTTTGGTCGATTTGCAATTGTAATTGTTGTTGGACAAGTGCTGTTTTGGCCTCGAGTTGTTCTTGCTTAAGTGCGTTCACTGCAGCTTTGTGGTGTTTGTCAAGCCCGTCAAAAAGATTCCAATCGACGCGCAAACCAACAAACGCACCATCGATTCCTGTTCTGAAATCAGTTTCCGGGTTCATATTGACATTGTATTGATAAATGCCATATAAGTTTACATTAGGCAAATACCCCATCTTGATACCCTTGGCTTCTTCTTGGGTCATGAGCTTTTGTTGTTCGAGTAATTGAAGCGCAAGTAAATTGCTCGCATTTTGGTCAACCAAGATGGTTTTTTGAACCATTTGATCAGATTGCAAGCTGATTTTGGATTTAGGATCAACGCCAATCAAAATTTTGAGTAGGTCTTCGAGCTGGCTTTGTGTGGCGAGTAAATTAGCTTGTGTGTTTTCTAAATTCAAGCGATTGATGCGAATTTTATCGGCTTCTGTTTGAACGAGCATCCCTTGCCCCACCATCAAATCCATGTTTTTGAGAATGCGATTGGCGTAAGTAATGTTGCTATCGATAAACTGAAGCTGCTGATAAAGTCCTTGCAAGATAAAGAACGTGTTGGCTACTTGGTATTTGACATCTTGGATGGTCATGTCTCTTTGGATCTTGACAATTTCGCTATTGATGCGAAGGGCAGCCAAGCCATAATTTACTTGAGAATTAAACAAGATTTGATTGAGCTGCAAGGTATTGCTCAACACAATTGGAACACCAAACTTTACTTCGGCAAAAGTCCCTGCTGGGCCACCAAAAAACTGTGCAGGAACGACCTGCCCCGGGATAATTGCATTGTATTTGTAGTCGCCAACAAAATTAAGCGAAGGCAAGCGCGTGGAGAGATACGCTGACCTTTGACTTTCGTTGATGGCCACATCGAGCTGGGCGCTTCTAATTTGCGCATTCGCCGTTTCGGCAGATCGCAAGCAAGCCGCCAAATCATAGCTTTGGGCATAGCTGCTAAAGCCAATAAATAGGCTAAGCAGTCCAGCGGAGAACAGGGTTTTCATTTTCATGCTTTTGTGTTTGATATAAATAGATAATTAGTAATGAGTTCTTTGACAATTTCTTTGTGCTTTTTTAGGTCTTCATCAAATTCTTCGGTGCTAATGCCGTGAAATTGTTTGGTGAGTTTTTTGGACATAAAAGGGTAATGCACGTTAGACATCAGGAGCATGGTTACATTGCGAATACTGACATCTCTTATCTCTCCTCTGGCTTTTGCCTGCTCGAATTGCTCAAAAATGCCGGTGTTGGCAATGGGCTCTAAAAAGTGTGAAGGCATTGGCGCATCAGTTTTGTTCTGATGCAAGGATTGCAAGATAAACATGGGCAATTCTGGGTGCTCCATAAAGAAAGAGAATTCTTTATCGATGAGTTGTTCTACCTTTTCTTTGAGACTAAGATCTGAACTAAAAACGGCAATCATGGACTGCAGAAAATCGCTCATGGCGCCTTCGAAAATGAGTTCAAAGAGCTTTTCTTTGGAACGAAAATAATAATTCAAGAGCGCAACATTACTCCCTACTTCTTTGGCGATATCGCGCACAGAACAGCCATCGAAGCCTTTTGTCATAAAGACTTTTTTGGCGGCTGCCTTGATCTTTTCTTCTGTACTTTGATCTCTTTTCATGCTTTATTTTGCGCAAAGGCGCTGCAAATTTAAACACTCTTTTTAAACAAATGTTTAAGAATCCAAAAAATATTAAACAATTGTTTAAATTTTGGCAAACTCGAGCCGTTTTTGTTTCTTTGATTCATGAAGTTTTTATTGGTGTTCAGCCTCTTGTTACCCCGTCTTTTATTTGCTCAGCAAACCGAATGGTTCTCGGACGCCAAGCTCGGTATTTTTATACATTGGGGCATGTATGCCGTAGATGGCACTTCAGAAAGCTGGGCTTTTCATAACAGAACGGTTCCATACAATCAGTACATGAGCCAGATGAACGGTTTTGCTACCCAAAACTACAACCCCACTGCCTGGGCCCAACTGATCAAAGAAAGTGGAGCCAAATACTGTGTAGTAACCACCAAACACCACGATGGCTTAGCCCTTTACAATACGCAATTAAAGACAACTCCCGATACAAAGCATACATTTTGGAACCAAAAGTATCCTTTGAGCACCCTCTACCAAACACCTGCAAAGAAAGACCTGATTGCGCCGCTTTTTAAAGAATTAGAACAACTTGGCATCAAAAAAGGAGCATACTATTCTTTGCTCGATTGGTCTTCTCATGACTACCCAGGATTTTACAAAGATTCGAGCCGTTATCAAATAGAAAACGACCCCGCGCGTTGGCAGCGCTTCTTGAATTTCATGCATGGGCAAATCGTCGAAATCAATACACAATTGAAACCAGATCTATTTTGGTTCGACGGCGATTGGGAGCACTCCGAAGCAGAATGGCAGGCCGCAAAAATTGATTCGCTCATTCACCAAAGTAATCCGAACGCTATCTTAAATGGCCGACTCAAAACATACGGCGACTACGACACCCCCGAGCAAAACATGCCGCTTATTCACCCTGATCGCCATACTTGGGAACTCTGCCTTACCACCAACGACAACTGGGGCTTTCGCCCCCAGGACACCAACTTCAAAAGCCATTTTGAGCTACTCAGCATTTTCACCGAATGCTTGGGCATGGGGGGCAATCTACTTCTGGACATCGGCCCAAAAGCAGATGGCAGCATTCCCGAAGAACAAATAGCCATTCTCAAAGAATTCGGTCGGTGGACCCAAAAGCACAGCTCCGCCATCTACGGCACCATCGCAGGCCTCCCCTATGGTCACTTCCACGGCAACTCAACACTCAGCCAAGATTCAACAGTCCTCAATTTATTTATTCCGAGCCCTCAAGGAGCACTTGATAATAAGGGCACCCTAATGATTCCTATCTATGTAAAAGGCTTAAAAAGCGTTCCAAAATCGATTGCGCTCCTCGGATCTGACACACAAATTGCCAGCCATGAAGTCGGAAAAATCTCTTGGAGTAGCGTTCCTGGCACCTTATTTATGGAAATTCCTTATTCGGAAATGGACCCGATGATCAGTGTGGTTCAGATTAAATTTGATCAACCCATCCAACTTTACCGCGGCAAAGGCGGTTTTCATTAACAAATATGCGCAATATTATTTTCATCCTGCTGTTCAGCCCTCTCTTATTATGGGCCCAACAAGAAGTCTCATACCCGGGTTTGCAGTCTACTTTTGATTTCTATCTCAGACAAACAGGCCTCACAAACCATCACTTCGCGCTGCGCTTATTCACTCCTGATCCGCAGCTCTTTGCCGACCATCAAAAATGGGGTACCGATGGCTTTGGCGTCGTTACCAATCAAAAACAAATTTTCATTTACGGCAACACAGAACAAGCCTTCCAAAATGGGATTTACGATGTTTTGCAGCGCAAATTTGGTTTTGAGTACTATCAATCCAGCGCCGTTCAAATACCGGCCCAATTACCCAAAAATTTTGCTTTTGACAAATATGAATCTATTCCTGCGTTTAGCTACCGCGAAGTCTTCTACGGAGAAACGCGCAGAAGTGGCTTTGCCGATTGGCACAAACTCACAAGTGGCGAATCTTCGTTTACATTTGAAAACCACCCTGGCTGGGGTTTATGGGTGCATACGCTCCACCGCCTTTTACCACCTGAACAATACTTTGATGCACATCCAGAATACTACGCTTTACGCAATGGCGTCAGGCTCAAAGACCAAGTTTGCCTGAGCAATCCTGAGGTGCTCGATATCGTTTGCAGCAATCTCTCTAAAGAAATTGCCAAGAACCCCAAAGCAAAGTATTGGTCAGTTAGTCAGATGGATAACTACAATTACTGCGAATGCGGGCAGTGCCTACATACTGACTCGCTCGAACAAAGCCACGCTGGCAGCATGCTGCAATTTGTCAATAAAGTAGCGCTGCGCTTCCCTGAACAAATCATCTCTACCCTCGCCTATCAATATACCCGCTCAGCACCTTTACGCACGAAGCCCGAGAAAAATGTGAACATCATGCTTTGCACCATTGAAGAGGATCGGGCCAAAAGCTTGCGCGGCACCAGTTTTGAAAAAGACCTGAAAAATTGGGCTGCGCTCACCCACAACATCCTGATCTGGGATTACGTCATCAACTTTTCACATATGGTGATGCCTTTTCCAAATTGGCCCACCTTGCAAGAAAACATGCTCATGTTTAAGGAATATGGCGTACAAATGCTTTTTGAGCAAGGGTATAACGCTCCTTCTTCCGAAATGCAGCCCCTGCGCGCTTATTTACTTTCCAAATGGTCCTGGGACCCAACGCTAGACGCCAATTTGCTGCTCAAAAATTTCACCGACTACTTCTACGGGCCTGCTGGCGCTATTGTACGCGAGGTCCTTCAAACCCAAGTTAAGGAACTCCAAATGAGTGGCAAAGCGCTCACACTTTACGAGCCGCCAATCACACATATTGGGGGCTACCTCAATCCGGCATCTTTGAAATGGGCCTTACAAATGTACGAGCGCGCAAAAAAACTTCCGGGCATCACCACAGCCCAAATTGAACGGATAGACATGGCCGAGCAGAGCATCCGTTATGCGTTACTAGAAATCGGGAAGTCTCCACTTGCCGGCCCAGACTGGTATTTCAGCGACAATCAAGACTTTTATCAAAAAATGCTTAAAGATTTTGTCTGGATGGCCACTCAAAACGGGCCAAAATTGCTCCATGAAACAAGGCTCAGCCCAACAGAATTCTATGATAACACGCTCAAGTTTTGGAAAGAAGCAAAAGTAGCGCACTTGGCCAAAGGCCAACCAATTAAATACCTAAGCTTGCCTTCAAACAACTACAAAGATGGTTTAACCATAAAAGATACCTCCTCATGGACCCAAACATCATCGATCAACGACGGCCTGCGCTCCACTCAAGAATACCAGCGCGGTTGGCAAGGATGGCAGGGCCAAGATGCGGCTTTAGAAATTACCCTCGACAAACCTTACATCATTGATTCTGTGCGCATCCACTATTTAGCCAACAACCAGTCCTGGATCATGGGCCCGAGTTACATTGAAGCGAAGGGGAAAAACGATTTAAATCAAGTATTTGAAATCCGAAAAGACAATCCTTTTGTGAACCTCGCTCAAATGAACGGAGCCTACCCCTTAACGCTCCAGGAATTTCCGAACACACCTATCCAAACCTTAGAACTCACAATTGGCAATCCGGGCCCACTTCCTAAGTGGCGCGGTGTCGCTGGCGAGGGTTGGTTATTTATCGATGAAATTGAAGTTTATGGACATGACTAAATCCCTCCTTTATTGCTTTATTGCACTCTTCCTTCCTTTTTTGGGGAGCGCCCAACATCACGAACAACAGTATGTCCCGCCAACCGATCTTTTGGTGCAAGAAAAACTAGAAACTTGGCAAGACTACAAATTTGGTTTGCTCATGCACTGGGGCGCCTACAGCCAATGGGGCGTCGTAGAAAGTTGGAGCATTTGCCCCGAAGACGAAGATTGGTGCACGCGTCGTGGGCCCTACGCGGCAAATTATTTTGAATATGTCAAGGCATATCAAAACCTGCAAACTACCTTCAACCCTACTCAATTTGACCCCACGCGTTGGGCCAAAGCCGCCAAAAATGCGGGCATGAAATACATGGTGTTTACCACCAAGCACCACGACGGTTTTTGCATGTTCGATTCCAAACTCACCAATTATACCGTTGCCAACCCCGCCTGCCCCAACAGCCAAAGCAACCACCCCGACCTCACCAAAAGTATTTTTGACGCATTTAGGGCCGAAGGCCTCTGGATTGGCGCCTATTTCTCCAAACCAGATTGGCACCACCCCGACTACTGGGACCCCAAATTCCCACCCTACGACCGCAACCCCAACTACGACCTTCTGAAGAAACCTGAAAAATGGGAAAGCTTTGTCAATTTCACCCACAACCAGATCAACGAGCTCATGGCCAACTACGGAAAAATCGACATCCTGTGGCTCGATGGCGGATGGGTGCAACCCTACACCGCAACCTCGCCCAAATGGGGCTACAAACCTGTTGATCAAGATATTTTCATGAACGAAATTGCCGCCCAAGCACGCTCGCTACAACCGGGTTTAATTGTCGTGGACCGAGCCGTAGAAGGCCCCAACCAAAACTACCTCACACCGGAGCAAAGCATCCCGGAAAAGCCCTTACCCTACCCTTGGGAAACCTGCATGACCATGGCCAACAGCTGGAGTTATGTTCCCGGCGACCAATACAAAAGCAGCGCCACACTGCTCAAAAACCTTTGTCTAATCGTATCGCGCGGCGGCAATTTCTTACTCAATATTGCCCCCGACCCACAAGGGCGCTTTGACAGCATTGCATACACGCGCCTAGAAGAAATCGGCGCCTGGATGCAAATCAATGGGCAAGCCATCTACAACTCCAAACCAATTGCACCATACGAAATCAAAAATGGCGACGCCGGAACATGGGTGTTTACGCAAGTAGAAAAAGTCATTTACGCGATTTGGATTCCGGGCAAGCAAGCTACAGGTCAAGTGAGTCTAGATTTATCTTCATTGAATTTGAATACAATATCGTTATACTCGATTAGGGAAGCAAAGCCTTTGAATTCTTTAAATAAAGTTCAAATCAAAAAGGAGGAGTTAATTCTAAAAATTTCAGAAAATCAATTAATTACTCCTCAAATTATTAGGTTAAAATTGAAATTTTAGTAATTTTAAATAAACTAAAATTTATATATGACTAAAAATTATTTTAAAATTCTTGTCGCGATAGCGTTAGGAACTATGAGCTTTAATCAAACAACTTATGCTCAAGCGGTAGAAGAAGAAAACATCGTGATCGAAGCTTATTACGGTTTTCCAAACCTTTACACATCAGTTTTTAAAACTGCTTATGCCAATTCTGGTACTGAACTAGACCTCAATGTTGGTGGCACCGGCCCATTAGGTGTTAGATTTGAATACCTCGTCACTGACAAAATTGGTTTAGGTCTAGATGTTGGTCTATCAGGATCGTCCATTTCATACAATGAAATGACGACTGTTTTCAATACAACAACTGGCAACTACGACGATGTGATTTACAATTATGATTTCTCAACTCGTAAATTTGGAGCCTTATTTTGCTTGAATTACCATTTCCTTGACAATGATGAGTTTGACTTATATTCAACAGTTGGAGTTGGCTATAGCAAGCGTAGTTTTGATTTCACAAGTACAGATCCAAGTTATGAACCAGCTTCAATCTCAAGTATGATCCCGGTTGGCTTCAAAGCAGGGCTTGGTATGCGTTACTTCTTTACTGATAATATTGGCGCTAATCTAAATCTTGGATTGGGTATTGGCGGCTTATTAAACGCAGGTATCAGCGTAAAATTGTAGTCAATCAACACCTTACTATTGATGAGCCCTTCCTTGGAAGGGCTTTTTTATTGTACCTTTGTACAAACGTTCTTTGGGGTCGACATTGGATTTGACAGCGATAGCGGTAGTCAGGTGTCAGCATGCAGAGGCTTGTAGTGTTCCTCTTAAATCAAATGCTACGAA
>JBEEOT010000009.1:0-146769 GCA_041191505.1 Bacteroidota bacterium
AGAATCGGTATTAGCCCAAACGGACAGGATTGTCGCCTTACACAGCGAAGATTCGGAACTTATTGAAGCCAACGAGCGGGTTTATAAAGAAAAGTATGGCGACCAAATTCCTTTTGAAGCGCATGCCGAAATCCGCTCTGAGGAGGCTTGTCTGAAAGCAACTGAGCGCGCTTTGGCTCTCGCTAAAAAACATAATGCACGTCTGCATATTTTGCACCTCACCACTTATAAAGAAGCTTTGTTATTTGACAAAGACCTGCACATTCAAGAAAAACGCCAGACTTGTGAAGTAAGCCTTCCACATCTTTTCTTTTCACAAGAGGATTATCAAAAATATGGCCCACTGATCAAATACAATCCGTCGATCAAAACCAAAGCCGATCGTTTAGGGCTCCTGAAAGGGCTCAACGACGGTCATGTAGATTTCATCACTACAGACCATTCACCGCATACCCTTGAAGAAAAACAGCAGTCTTATTTTTACTCTAAATCGGGTGGGCCATTGTTGCAGCATTTCTTGCCCATGCTCCTTAAACTTGTAGATGGCGGATATATAAGCCTCGAGAAAGTAGTCGAAAAGGCGGCCGAAAACCCTGCGTTGTTTTATGGTATCCAAAAAAGGGGTTTCATTAAAGAAGGCTATCATGCCGACCTAGTTATTGCCGATTTGAAAAAACCGCATACGGTCAGAAAGGAGCATTTATTCTCTAAATGTGGCTGGTCTGTTTTCGAAGGCCATACTTTTTCATCTACTGTAGAAATGACATTCGTGAACGGCGTCCTTGCTTATCACAATGGAGAAATCAGGGAAGAGGTGAGGGGTGAGCAAGTGGCGGTTTGATGAAATATAAAAAAATTCTATATATTCGTTTTAGCTAATGCTTTCATACTCAACTACGTTAAAACGAACAAACTATGGCAACTTTTATTCAAACCAGCGGGGGATACCTGCGCAGTACCCGTATCAATTACTGGACAATTTTTGCAGTTCAAACATTTGTAGCCCTCTTTGCTATTTTGGTCAATGTCAGTAAGCCTGTCGACTTCGGCAAATTTCACCCAAATGACATCATGGCTTATTTTATCCCAACAATTGCACTTGGCGGCCTAATAGCCTCTCAAATAATCTTTAAGCAACGCCTGCATCGGATAACAGAAAGGAGTCAGTTTAAACAAAAACTCGAATGCTATAAGTCTGCACTCATGACGCGTTTTGCCCTCTTGGAAGGGCCAAATTTAATGGTGCTGGCTGCATATTTTTTCACGGACAATCCGCTTTATTTGGCAATGGCTATTCTGTCTTTAGTTGTCTACTTATCTGCACTTCCCAATGTAAAATCGATTTCAAGAGACCTGAAATTAACCCCAGAAGAGAGTGCTCATTTAGGGAATCCAGCTTATCCTTTGGCTTAGCGCTTCCTTTAAGGTAAAGACAAACTATTGCCACACTTAAAATGCCCTTTCGGGCAACTTTTGTGGCCATGTATGCCGCAGGGGCGGCAGTTTAGGTCTTTCACTTCAATGATTTCAGACTGATCAGAAAGCGGCCCGAAGCCAAATTCAGGAACGGTAGAACAGAAAAAAGCGCTTACGGTTGCGTTGGTAGCCGATGCCAAATGCAGTGGGCCCGAATCATTGACATAATTGCGAATTGCCCCCGCCATGAGTGCGGCAGATTGCAACAACGTTAATTTGCCGGCTAAATTGACGACTTCTGAATGACCAGATTTTTTGACGATTTCATCGAGGTATTCTTGGTCTGAGGCAGCCCCCAATAAATAGATTTTTTGTGCTTGGTTTTGAAGTTGCTCCATTAATTTGAGCCAAACTTGTTCAGGTGCTTGTTTGGTGAACCATACGCTAGTAGGGGCCAAGCAGTGATAAGGAAAATCTTGGTAACTTTCAATGGCCGTAAAATCTGCTGAATTGGGATATAATTGAGGGCGTCGGATAGGGTGTGGTACAAGATCTGAAATCAATTGTAAGTTGCGGTCCACCTCATGCCAATTAGGCTTCATTTCGTGCTTGAAGCGCTTGCTAAACAAAAACGACAACGGATTTTTTTCAAAACCTCGGCTTTCTTTTCCTCTGGCTAAAATGGTAAGAATACCTGAGCTTGCAAATCTTTGGAGATTGATAATGAGGTCGTATTGTTGGGCGCGTAGGGTTTTGCCCAAGCTCCAGAGGTTCTTGACTTTTTGACTTTTATCAAATACAAAGACATTATCGATAAACGGATGCCCTGCAAGTAAACTTTCGTTTCCTTTTTTGACGACCGCATCGATTTGTGTTTGTGGAAATTGCCTATGGAGGTTCTCCCATACAGGTGAAGCCAGAACGACATCACCTAAAAAAGCAGTTTGTATAACGAGAATGCGTTCTAATTTCATCGGATGAGCGTCACGTAACCTTGCTTGACGATGGCGTCGGTTTTATTGATGATCAGTTCTATGCGGTACTGAAATACATCATTGGTAGCCGGAAGCCCTGAGCTACTAATGATGCCGTCCCAGCCAGCTGCGGGGTCTTTGGTTTCAAATACGATTTTGCCCCAGCGGTCAATGATGCTGAACGTGTATTTTTCCGGATCAACATTTTGAACTACCGGTAAGAAAATGGGGTTGAGGCCATCTGGCGTAAAAGCATTCGGGACAAACATCAATGGCTCGTATTGTATGCAAAACGTATTGGAGTAGCTGCTGTCTGCAAAGCCGTATTGGTTGTTGTTTTCCAAAGCCATTACTCTGTAGCAGACTTGGCCGTTGTTGCGCAATTGCGAGACATCATCGCTAAATTGGTAAGTGCCGTCGGGTAGTATCTGAACAGGAATGGTTTCCCATGTCCCGTAAGCGTTTCTGTAGAGCTGGTAATTTGAAATCGCGCCATCAAAGAGCGTATAGGCTGACCATTCAAGTGAATTGATCATGTTGTATTGGTCTGCGTTTCCTTGTACAAAAATAGTGGTGTTTTCATTGGCGTAAGCGCCGAGATTGCCACAGCTGTCTAAGTAAATACTGCGGTAGGTCCAAGGCCCCCAATCGGTATCGACGTCTTCATCTAAAAAAGTAGCCAGGTTATTGGCAACAGGGGCGCTGCCAATGACTTCATAGACGCCATTCGTATCTTTTCGTTCAAATTGCACTTCCGTAACCCCAACGTTTTGATCTACCCACGCCTTTAATTGGATATCTTGATCTGCTACACTTGCAACTCTAAAGTAATGGTAGCTCGGGGGGGTAGGTTGGGGCATCGTGAAACACAGCGGATTTGAGAAGGCCGAGAAACCATTTTGCAAATTCGCCTTGATATACAAACAATAGTTTTCGTTTTTGAGCAAATTCACGCTTTTTGTAGTGTCTGTGGTGCTGCCGAGTAAGGTCCAGGTGTTGTTGTGCTTTGACCAAATCTCATAGCCGAGAACGCCGTTTCCTAAATAGCGACTCCAGTTGAGGTCTACGCGTTGGGGGCACATATCGATGAGGTAGGATGCCTGTATAGAGGTATGGAGATTGGCTTTTGCAGAAGTTTGGAACGTTGGTGGGTTATTTGAAATAAAACAAGAATCGAAGGCTGCAACGGTATAGGTATATGGTCCGCCGTTGAACGGAACGCTGTGCAGATAAGAGGTGTTGTTTTGGCCGTAAACAGTATCGAGTTCAATTAAAAATCCATTTGTATCATAGGTGTAAACCACATAACCGTAGGTGTCTGGTGCTGCATTGACATTCCATTGAATCTGCAATTGTTGGGTGCTGGTGTCAAAGCCAACGCTCGATAATACCGGAATAAAGGGTGTCATCATGTCGGTGAGTGAATCGCCGGGTCGGTTCGAATTGAAATTGCAAGTCGAGGTTTTGAGATTGACGCGATAACGCAAAAATTCATGACACAAATCTATTGTGTCCGTATATGACGTTTGGTTGTACGGAACGCTATCCAAGAAATTAAAGAAGTTCGTGGGGTACTCACGATAGATATAGTAATGGCTATTGTAGAGTGGCGACGGCGTTGTTTTGGGTTTGTTCCAGTTGAGTACGGCGGTGCCGTTGTTTGGATTATTAAGTGTTAAGAAGATATTTTTGACGGTGTCTGAATAACTTTTAAATGAACCTCCGCAGCCAGAGGTCACTGCGATGTAAAAGTCATGGCTGCTCCATATTGGCGGAATGGTCATGTTGGTGGCATTCACATTAAGCGTATCGTAAAGCAAACCATTTTGTAAAGAGTACAACTGAAAACCAGCAAAACCTGCCGTACTGCCTGTGCTAATCGATGGCCAATTGATGGTGAGCTCGTTGCTATTGTTGGTTTGAATACAAGCGATAGCTGGCGCTGTAATGATCCCCGAATTTAGCACGTGAATAGTGATGGTGGCATATTGCACTTGAGGTATGGGGCAGACGTCGTCGCTGGCTTTGAATACAAAATGATAAGTTTGTTGCAGCTGTGCTTGACCTTGACCATCTAAAATATGATCGCAGGTTGTTTGCCAAGTAAATTGTGCTTGAATCTGAGCTGAAGCGGTAAATGGCAAGGCTACATTCAGACTTGGGCAAGGTCCGACGGAGCAAGGCAAATTACCGTCTAAGGTGATGAGCTGCGGACTGCCATTGATTTGCGTGTCTGGGTCGGTAATCAGTAAATCAAAATTCACGAGGTCGCCGGCATTTACAGTGAGCTCGTATGAGGTTCCTGCAGCAAAGGGAGGGGCAATAATCGGCGGGAAGTTACTGCTATTACAGGGCTGAATAACCAATTGCATTTCGCGTTCGGTTTCTGAAATAAGCTCGCCTCCACGGTAGGCCTTTACCACAATTTTAAGCGCATAATTGCCAATTGTAAAGCTATTGAAGGTGAGATTGCCATTGAGTGGGTTCAGTACGGCGGCAATATTACTTGCATTAATCGCAGGCCCGGGCGTTGGGCTTAGGAAACTAAAACCATTGACAAAAGGAATGGGCGCGGGGTTTGTGGGCGGATTGTAGGTCCCCATCGGAAAATGATCATAAGGCACGCCAAAATCAAAGTGCAGTGAGTCTAGATTTGCATCGCTCACTGCGCCGTTGTACTGATAGGGTAGACCAGCACAGCTCACAAAGTTGGGGTCTTCATTAAAGACAGGAGAATCATCGGGTTGCGACAGCTTGAAAATTTTGGCTGCTAAAGTGATGCCGTATGTTGCGGGGTTGCTTAGGTTGGTAAGGGCGCCACTGCGCGAAAAGTTTTCGTAGGTGAAAGCCCAGCCTTGAGCGGGGGGTGTGCCGGTTAAAGTGATGGGCGCGCTGCGGTAAATGACTTTTTCAATGGCACCGATTCCGTTGCCGCCGTTGTTGCCTGTGCCGCATAGAAGTGGGCCTGCGCCGCCAGCTACTTGCGTACAAGTGGGCGAAAGGTCTTGGCGCTGTACGAATAGTACGGGTATGGTATTGAGGCTAGGGTGATTCCAGACGCGTAGTGTTTCTGAGACGGCATTGACGTCTGCGCCGTTGCAGTCGCGGTAGAAAACCAGCTCAAATTGATAAGTGTTGGCACCTAAGTGTTTATAGGTGATTTCACCGCCCATCACGTGCGACGCATGACTCCAGAGAGTCAGGCTTAGTAAGAACCCTACAATAAGTGCGCGAAACATCCGTTCAATAACGTAATTTTTACCTTTTTAGTATAACGGCAAAGCCTTATAAAGGTTGCTATCCAGCTGAAATTATCAGCATTTCTTCCCAATTCAGGTAACGTTTGGCTAATTCTTGAAGTTTTTGCGCGTCAACTGCTTTGATTTCAGTGATGTAACGGTCGTAATAGCTGAGGTCTAGACCCAAGGTTTCGACATTTGCAAAAAGATCAAGCATGGCATATGGGCCATCGGCACTCTTGAGCAGTTGCCCCATTAAATAACTTTTGACTAAAGCAAGCTCTTCATTTGGAATAAGTTCCGTTTTGAGACGCTCAAATTCATTTTGAATTTCTCTGAAAGTAGCTTCGCGTGTTTGGACCCCAACTTCAGTGCCAATCACGAAATAACCAAACTGCTTGCTCTCCACCATGTGTGAGCCTATTCCGTAGGTATAGCCTTTGTCTTCTCTGATATTGCTCATGAGTCGGCTGCCAAAATAATCGCCAAGAACGGTGTTCAGAACCTGAAAAGCGCAAAAATCAGGGTGAGTTTTGTTGAAAAGAGGACGGCCAATGCGAATAGCGCTTTGCAGTGCACCTTCTTGCTCAATATGCGTGGCACCCAATTCAGGATTCCATTTGAAGGCGGTTTTTTGCCCTATCTGACTTTCAAATTGATTCAGTAATTGGACAAATGCTTGTAGGCTTTCTTCGGAAAGATCGCCGACAAGAAACACTTTTTTAAGGCCTTTTAAGTAGTGTTTGACATGAAAAGCTTGTATGTCTGCTCGGTCTGCACGGTCAAAGTCTGAAAGTTGAATTTGCTTGGCGTAGTCTGTTGTGGCCAAAAGGCTGCGCTGAAAAAAACGCTGTGCTAGAAAACTCACTTTTTGTTCTTGCACCATGAATTTTTGACGGCGCGTGTGTACGAGCTCCTTGACTTCTTTGGCTGGGAATACGGCGTCAAATAAGTTTTCGTGAAAAATGAGATAAGCATGATAGAGCTGATCTTTGAGCGCGTAAATCGTCACTATGGCGCTTTCCTGACTAAGAGCGACATCGTAGTAAGCACCTACAGCATCTAGCGCTTTTTGGATTTGCTTGGCTGTTTTTTTTGAGCTTCCGTTGATCAGTAGACCTGCGCACAACGAAGCAGTTAAAGGGTCTGCACAAGCAGATCCAGCAGCAAATTGCAGTTCAATCTTACTGGTGTCATTTTGCAGGCCGCTGCGCCAGTAAAGTGGCGCCCCGTTGTCTAGGGCCTGTATTTTTGGTGCAACAAAAGAGATGTGGTCAATTGGGTGCAGTGCCGGTGCTATACGGCGATCTATGGGGGCTTGAGTCATGGCTATTGGGCTTGAATTTGCAAGAGTGAGCAACGATTTTTATCGAAGAGTTGTTGGGCATAATTTTGTAATTCCGAGGTGGTGATGTGCTCGAAACGCGCGCTTTCCTCGTTGATCAGGGCTGCAGAACCAAGTAGTTCAAAAAAGCTAAGGCTCATGGCGCGGCTCAATAGGCCCTGGTCTTGAAAAGCCTTGGCTGTTCGGAGTTTGAGAATCAGTTCCTTTAGCGCGCTTTTGCTCATTTGCTTGGTTTTGTATTTCTCTAGTAACGGCCAAAGTGCGTCGTCGAGTTCGCCAAGGCTACGTTTAGGATTGATTTTACCTGTAATTACAAATAAACCGTTGTCTATAGAGCCGGTGATGTAGGCCGTGACTTCTGACACCAAGCGTTTGTTGCGCTGTAATTCGGTAAACAACAAGCCTGTTTTCTCATTGCCGAGGTGGTCAGAAAGGAGGTCTGCGAGGTAGTAGTCTTGATCGAGGCGCTTGCCCATCTGAAAGGCATAATAGAACGAATCTGCTGGTACTTTACTGCTTATCACTTTTTGTCTGAAGCGCTTTTGAATCGGTTCTCCTGGGAGCTGGCGTTCTGTTTTGACCTGCGTAGGAATTTCTCCAAAATAATGCTGGACTTTTTCTTTGATCTGCTCTAATTCAAAATTGCCGACGATGCATAAAATGGCGTTGCCTGGGTGATAGTGTTTTTTGAAAAACGCACGGACATCATCCATGGTAGCGTCGGCGATGTGCTTGATATTTTTGCCGATGGTGGCCCAGCGATAAGGGTGTTTTTGATAGGCGAGTGGGCGCAGGTGCAGCCAGGCATCGCCGTAAGGTTGGTTGAGGTAGCGTTGTTTGAATTCTTCGATCACCACTTGGCGCTGTACTTCCAAACTTTTGGGCGTAAAGGCCAAAGACAACATGCGGTCGCTTTCTAACCAAAGGGCGGTATCTAGATTCTGCGCCGGAAGCACATCGTAGTAGTTCGTGATATCATTACTTGTAAAAGCATTGCTTTGGCCACCTGCCGCTTGCAATGGGGCGTCGAAATCAGGGATGTGAACCGATCCGCCAAACATAAGGTGTTCAAAAAGATGGGCGAAACCTGTTTGCTTGGGATTTTCATCGCGGGCACCGACGTCGTACAACACATTGACAACGGCCATTGGTGTAGAAGGTTCCTTGTGAAACAAAACGCGAAGGCCGTTGGCTAAGGTAAAGCGCTCAAATGCGATCATAATTCAAATAGATGTTGTGCCTTTAGGGCTTGGTTATATTCTCGGATAAATTGCTCCACGATTGTAGCAGCGGGTAAGATTTCATCAAAAGACCCAGCTACTTGTCCTATTTCGAGTTCGCCGGTTTTGAGATCACCCTCGAACATGCCTTTTTTGGCTCGGCCTCGGCCGAGTAATTCGGCGAGCGCTTCGGCGCTCGCCCCATTTTGATAGGCAGCCATGAGCTGGTCAAAAAATGGATTGCGCAACAAGCGAACGGGTGTGAGTTCTTTGAGCGTAAGCAGGGTATCGCCTTCTTGGCTATCGATTACTGCTTGCTTGAAATTTTGATGTGCGCTAGACTCTTCGGAGGCGACAAAGCGGCTGCCAACTTGGGCGCCATCGGCGCCTAAATTCATGACGGCTAGCATAGCGCGTCCGTCGCCGATGCCACCAGCTGCAATAAGCGGTATTGAAATCGCTTTTCGCACCATTGGGATCAGGCACAGTGTTGTGGTTTCATCGCGACCGTTGTGACCACCGGCTTCAAAGCCCTCTGCTACCACTGCATCGACTCCTGCTGCTGCTGCTTTTTGTGCAAACTTCACACTAGAAACCACATGAACTACCGTGATGCCTTCTTTTTTTAAGATTTCTGTCCAGGTTTTTGGATTGCCAGCGCTGGTAAACACAATAGGCACTTTGTGCTTGACGATTGTAGCAATGTGCGCCTCTATGTTGGGGTAAAGTAAAGGCAAATTAACGCCAAATGGCTTGTTGGTGGCCGCTTTGCATTTGCTGATTTGCGCATCAAGTACTTCAGGATACATGGAACCAGCCCCTAAGAGCCCTAAACCGCCTGCGTTGGAGACCGCAGAGGCGAGTTCCCAGCCTGCACACCAGATCATCCCTCCTTGAATAAGAGGATAGCGAATTTTGAAAAGCGAACAGATTTGATTTTGTGTTGTATTCATGTAAAAATGCTTCTTACAAAATTAGTCGAAATGCTTAACTTAGCGTGAATGAACAACGCTTTGCTCCAGTTCTTGTGTATACTTTTCTGCGCTGTCTTTTTGACGGCCCCTGCCAATGCTCAGTTTCAAGGCCATGAATTCGTGCAAAACAAAGGACAATGGCCTGCAGATGTCCAATTTATGGCCAAAGAGGGCGCTGCAAAAATTTGGATGGGCCAAGACCGCTTTATCTATCAACTCACCGATTTTTCTGCTTTAGAACAAGCGCATCACGAACAAAAAATCATCGAAAATCCTCAAGTTGCTTCTTCATTGGTGCAACAGCATTTTATAGGCGCCAATCTCGGTGTACAAGCATTGGGCAATGAGCCATTTGATCACACCTACAATTTTTTCTTGGGTCAAGATAGCTCTCGTTGGGCGCATGCAGTGGGTGCTTTTAAAGAGGTGAGTTACCCCAACTATTATAATGGTATAGAACTGCTTTGGAAAAATGACAAACAACAATTTAAGTATTCTTTTATTGTTGCTCCTGGTGCAGATCCAGCGCAAATTCGTTGGGATTATTTTGGCGCCGATGCAGTGGTTTTTAAAAAAGGGGCGCTTCAAATCCAAACTGCTGTTGGTGAAATTCGAGAAGAGGAACCTATTGCTTTTCAAGTGTTGAATGGCATTCTGACGCCTGTTGCTTGCCGTTATGTAGAAGTTTCAGAGGGCGTCTATGGTTATTCACTGGGTTCTTATGATCCTGCGCTTCCGCTCATCATTGATCCAGTATTGGTTTTTGCGACCTATAACGGTGCAATTTCCGATAATTTTGGCATGACTGCTACTTATGGCTACGATGCCAGTGCTTATGCTGCTGGCATGGTCTATGGCAATAACTTTCCGCTGCCTAGCATGGCAAGTTTTGATACGAATTCCAATTTCAATGTAGTTGCAGGAGCTTACGGTGTCACTGACGTCTTTATAACCAGATATGCTGCCAATGGCAGCACTATGCTTTGGTCTAGCTTTTTGGGTGGTGGAGACAACCTCCAAGGCACAGAGACAGCACATAGCCTCATTTGTGATTCACTCAACAACATCTACTTATTTGGCGCTACTTCAAGTACAGACTTCCCGGTTTCTACTAATGCTTTTCAGCCTGCACATGGCGGTGGTGTTGCCAATGCAAACTTTTATTTTAACGGTGTTTATTTTGGCGCACAAGGCACCGATTTGTATGTTTCCAAACTAAGTGCCAACGGACAAAACTTATTGGCAAGCACCTATGTGGGTGGGAATTCCAATGATGGTGTCAATTATCGCTCACTTGGCCTCCCTTACAACTCAGTTGCAGCATATGATTCATTAACAACAAATTACGGAGATCAATTTAGAGGAGAGATTTATATAGATCAAAGTGGATCGGTGCTTGTGGCGAGCTGTACGCGCTCGGCAAACTTCCCGACACAAGTTCCGTTTCAACCCATAAAAAGTGTGGGGCAAGATGCGGTGGTGTTCCGCCTTAGTCCCAATTTCAATGCCTTACAATTTTCTTCCTTTTATGGGGGTAACAAAGATGATGCTGCATATTCCGTTAAGACAGACACGCTTGGCGCTATTGTATTTGCGGGCGGTACTGGTTCCACAAACCTCTCCGGCACTACCGGTGCCTATCAAGGTACTTATAATGGTGGCAAGACCGATGGGTATGTCGTTAAATTAAATGCACTAGGTACGGCCGTTACTAAGGCTAGTTATGTTGGTACACCAAATTACGATCAGGTCTTTTTTGTGGAAATTGACCGGCTGAATCAGGTTTTCTTGTTGGGTCAGGCAATTGGAGGTGGCTTTGTGGTGAATAATGCACCCTACAGCAATCCCGGAAGTAGCCAGTTTGTGCTGAAGCTCAATAATGCACTCACAACTAATTTGGCCTCAACTGTAATAGGTAATGGCAGTTCGCAAATCAATATTTCACCTGCTGCATTCTTGGTTGATATCTGCGGAAATGTCTATATTTCTGGTTGGGGAGCGAATATCTTGCAGTCCACCCCGTTAAGTGGGATGCCTATTTCTACCAATGCATTTCAGTCCACAACCACAGGCTTTGATTTTTACCTCATGGTACTGCAAAATAACTTCAATGGCTTGCTCTATGGTTCTTACTTGGGTGGTGCAATCGCTCAAGAGCACGTGGATGGCGGCACCTCTCGCTTCGATAAAAATGGGGTGGTTTATCAATCGGTTTGCGGTGGTTGCGGTGGGCATTCAGACTTTCCTACATCGCAAGGTGCTTGGTCGAACACTAATAATAGTAATAATTGCAATAACTTGGTCTTTAAGTTTGATTTTCAACTGATTCCAACTGCGGAATTCACATCTTCAAACGTTCAAGGCTGTGAAGATTTAATTGTCGATTTTCAGAATACTTCGGCTCAATGGGATTCCTATCTTTGGGATTTTGGAAATGGAGATACCACTAGTGTGGTCTTTAACCCAACAGTAGTTTACAGCAATCCAGGTACTTACAACGTGTTTCTTTACGTTACTGATAGTGTTTGTCTTATTACGGATACTGCTCAGATTCAAATTCTAGTGCTCGATTCAATTTTGCTCGATCTCAACGACACAATTAGTCTCTGTAGTACTTTGCCTTATACTTTAAGTGCATCAACTCAAGGAACTGCTAATCAATTTATTTGGTCTATTCAAAATGATTTAACGAATCCTCTTAATGCACTTCAAGATTCCAGTATAGTCGTGACACAAGGTGGTTGGTATTTTTGCCAGGCGGGCAATGGTTTGTGTAGTGTGCTCGATTCCGTTTTCATAGCTTTTGACATCCCACTCAATGCCAATTTTCAGCTTTCAGATACAGTAGGTTGTGCTCCTCTGAGCTTGAGCATCAACAACACTTCTACTTTAACAAGTTCGTTTGTCTGGAATTTTGGAAACGGCCAACAAGACACCATTAATTTTGAACCTAGCGTTACCTTTACTCACCCCGGGACCTACACTCTTAGTTTGAGTATATCTGATTCCATTTGCTTGGGAACCGATCAAATGAGTATTCAAGTAGTGGTTGGTCCGGCCTTGCAAATTACCGCACCGTTAGATGTCTTTCTTTGTAACTCAGTAGACACCCTTTTGGTCCCGACAATTGTTGGTGCACCAACAAGCGTTGTTTGGTCGAGCTCTGCTCAATTTCAGGACACACTGAATAGTAATGGAATTGAATCTTTAGATTTATTGGATCCGCAGACTGGTTGGTATTTTGTTCAGGCTTCAAATGCTTATTGCAGCGCATTAGACAGCTTGCTGCTCACCGTCGAAAGCGATAGTATTTCACTCCTTGGACCTGTTATTGTTTGTGCACAAACGCCATTTAATTTGCAACTTACCGGTGCCGCCAATGCTCAAACCATACAGTGGAGCCCTTCTGCAGCGATAGTCGGAACAAGCAATTTGCCAACCGCAAATGTTTCGATTGGCACAAGTCAGTACATTTTTGTTGAAGTGCTGAGTACCCAAAATTGTTTGCTTCAAGATTCTATATTTGTGAGTGTTTCGCCACTCAATCCCCTCACTGTTGACGCCAGCGCTGATCCAACGGTTATTTTGCCCAATGCGAGTGCTCAGCTCACGGGTTTACCTATTGGTGCATTTTTATATTTATGGACACCAGCATTAGGCTTGAGTAATGCTACTATTTCAAATCCACAGGCCACCCTCGAACAAACTACGCTCTTTACATTCACTGTAAGCGATGGATTGTGTAGTGGCACCGATACCGTCCTGATCAAAGTTTATGACAATATTTGCGGGGCGCCTTTTGTATTTATTCCGAACGCGTTTTCACCGAACAAAGATGGGCACAACGACAAACTATTTGTCAGAGGGCCATTCATAGAAACATTTGTATTCAGGGTATACGACCGCTGGGGCGAGCTCGTTTGGGAAACAACAAGTTTGACCGAAGGTTGGGACGGAACTTTTAGAGGAAAACTCCTTGATCCGGACGTCTACGATTACTATTTACAGGCCACCTGCGTTGGCGGTTTAGAAAACATCATCAAAGGAAACATCACACTTATTCGTTAAGCCATGAAAAAAATCATTACTTCCAAATCCGAAAAATTTTTAGAAAGCTACCTCAACAATGCAAGCCCTACAGGTTTTGAAACCTCGGGTCAGCAAATGTGGCTAGACTACATTAAGCCCTACACCGAAGAATACATCACCGATGCATATGGTTCTGTGGCGGCAATCGTGAATCCGGGGCAGGCTTATAAAGTAGTCATTGAGGCGCATGCCGATGAAATTTCTTGGTTCGTCCATTACATCACCAAAGACGGCTTTATTTACTTGCGTCGCAATGGTGGTTCAGACCACATGATTGCGCCTTCAAAGCGCGTCAATATCCATACCGACAAAGGTGTGGTAAAGGCAGTTTTTGGATGGCCAGCCATTCACATGCGCCAGCAGAAAGAAGAAACACCAAGCATGAAAAACATATTTCTCGATTGTGGCTGTGCCTCAAAAGAAGAAGTGGAAGCTTTAGGCGTTCACGTGGGGTGCGTGGCAACTTTTGAAGATGAATTCATGGTGCTCAATAAGAACAAATATGTGGGCCGCGCACTTGATAACAGGGTAGGTGGCTTCATGATTGCAGAAGTAGCACGCTTACTCCATGAGCAAAAGAAAAAGTTGCCATTTAGCTTGTATATTGTCAACTCTGTGCAAGAAGAGATCGGTTTGCGCGGCGCAGAAATGATGGCGCAGCGAATCAAGCCAGATGTCGCTATTATTACGGATGTTTGTCACGATACAGCAACGCCAATGGTCGATAAGATAGAAAACGGCGACCAACAAGGCGGCAAAGGACCGGTTTTAACCTATGGGCCAGCAGTACAAAATAACTTATTGCGCATGATCATTCATACGGCTGAAAAGGAAAAAATTCCATTTCAAAGAGCAGCTGTTTCACGCTCTACCGGTACGGATACCGACGCTTTTGCTTACTCAAACGAAGGAGTGCCGTCTGCATTGATTTCGTTACCATTGCGCTACATGCACACCACCGTAGAAATGGTGCAGAAAGAAGATGTCGAGAACTGTATTCGCCTGATTTATGCTGCGCTTTTGCGTATGAAGGACGGCCAAGATTTCAGGAGCATCAAATAAAAGTTCAAACGAGCAGCTCGAATTAGATCAGCTTGATTTGTAGCTCATCGATTTCGATGAGGTCGCCGCTCACGAGTTTGGCTCTTTTGCGAAGCTCAACTTTGCCGTTGCGTAAAACGCAGCCTTCTTCAACAATTGCTTTGGCATGCCCTCCTGTTTCTGCAATTCCGAGAGCCTTCAGTAGGCCAATGAGTTCAATATAAGGGCCATTGATTTGAAATTCTTGCATGGGCCTATTTACTTTTTAATTCCATCGCTTTGAGCGTGTTCATCATTAAAGAAGCGATGGTCATGGGTCCAACTCCGCCAGGAACGGGTGAAATAAAACTTGCCTTCGGAGCTACTTCTTCAAAATGCACATCGCCCACAAGTCTCCAACCGCGCTCGCGGCTGGCATCTTCGACGCGGGTTGTCCCGACGTCTATAATGACCACACCATCTTTGACCATATCAGCTGTCACAAAATTGGGTTTGCCGATGGCTGCAATGATGATGTCAGCTTCTTTGCAAATTGCTTTCAGGTTTCGGGTTTTAGAGTGTGCCAGTGTAACGGTACAGTTGCCCGGGTTGCTGTTGCGGCCTAGCATAATGGATAGAGGGGTGCCTACGATGTTGCTGCGCCCAATAATGACACAATTTTTACCTTCAGTTGGGATGTTGTTTCTGCGGATCAGTTCTAAGATCCCTGCAGGAGTAGCAGGTAAAAATCCTGGTAAATTGAGGATCATGTTTCCGATATTGCGCGGGTGAAACCCATCTACATCTTTTTTAGGATCAATGGCTTGAGTAATTTTTAGCTCATCAATGTGCTTAGGAAGAGGTAGTTGCACAATGAAACCGTCAATACTGCGGTCTTGGTTTAGGCTTTCAACTTTTTCGAGTAGGATGTCTTCTGGAACGGTTTCGTCGTAGCGGATGAGCGTGCTTTCAAAACCAATGGCCTCGCAGGCTTTTACTTTTGAGGTGACATATGACACTGAACCACCGTCGTTGCCCACTAAAATGGCGGCAAGGTGCGGGATTTTTTGGCCTGCTTGTTTGCGCAACTGCACTGCTGCTGTTAATTCTTCTTGAATTTGAGCGGCTGTGGCTCGTCCGTCGAGTAATTTCATGCGAGATTTTTTGCAAAGATACAAAGAAGCTTGGTGGCTGCAAATGCCGTATCTTTGTACAAACAACTAAAATGAGAAATTGGATTTTTTTGCTGGCATTGGTTTTCTCAGTAAATTCTTTTGCACAACTTCAATACATGGGCTCAGAACTGGGTTTGGAACCTTATATCGGTTTTTCTAATCTAGGAGGAGCAGTAGGTGGTGAACTTAAATATGCTGCTCGGCTTTCGGATAACTTACTTGTGGGGCCCTCGTTGCGCGTTCAACGCACATGGTCCAATAATTTGGGCGTTCAGAGTAACATGACCACTTGGGGTGGTGGCGTTTTTGCCCACTATCGCTATCAAGAACTCGTTTTTGGTGGAGTCGAATTCCAATACCTAAAGAGTCCGTTTAGTTTTGTCAATCCATTAGAGGTTGTGCGGCCGTGGTCGCCAACGCTCATGGTAGGCGGTGGGTTTTACCTCAAGTTAACCGATAAAGTTCGTCTAAATGCTGCCTTATTCTACGATGTTATCAACGCAACCAACAGCCCGTTTCGCAGCAGTTATTCTTTCAAAATCAAAAATGAGTACGGTCAGGTGGTACGCATTTTACCCATTATTTATCGCCTGACATTTTTTATCCCCTTAGATCAACAAGAATGAAAATAGGCATTGTCCTGTATCCAACATTTGGAGGGAGTGGCGTTGTTGCCACAGAATTAGGAAAGGCCTTAGCAGCTAAGGGTCATGAGGTGCACTTTATTACATACTCACAGCCGGTTCGTTTGGGTTCATTTCGCGAAAACATTTATTATCACGAGGTTTCGATCACCGATTATCCGCTTTTTGATTTTCAGCCCTACGAAACGCAGCTCGCGAGTAAAATGGTCGATGTCGTCAAGTATGAAAAGCTTGATATCCTTCATGTGCATTATGCTATCCCGCACGCCTCTGCAGCGTTTATGGCCCAACAAATCTTAAAGGCCGAGGGAATCTATATCCCATTTGTCACGACGCTTCATGGCACTGACATCACACTTGTGGGCAAAGATCCTTCGTTTGAGCCGGTCATTACCTTTTGTATCAATCACTCCGATGCCGTAACAGCCGTCTCAGAAAGTCTTAGACAAGATACGCTTGCACATTTCAAGGTCACAAAAGACATTCAAGTCATTGCTAATTTTGTGCCGCCCAGCCCTCCGCACGGAGACGAGCGCGCTTACATCAGAAGCAAATATGCCCAAGACGAACAACCCATCTTGTGTCATATCTCTAATTTCAGACCTGTAAAACGCACCGAAGATGTCATTCGCATTTTTGCAAAAGTGCGCGCTCATCAAGATTGCAAACTGATTTTAGTTGGCGACGGCCCTGATCGCTATGCTTGTGAGCGCTTGTGCCGTGAGCTTCATCTATGCAATGACGTCATCTTTCTTGGAAAAGTCCGAGACACTGTTCACGTGCTCGACATTGTCGATGTCTTCTTATTACCATCAGAAACAGAAAGTTTTGGTTTGGCTGCATTAGAAGCCATGGCAGTCGGAGTACCTGTAGTATCATCCAATACGGGCGGAATCCCAGAGGTCAATGAACATGGCGTTTCTGGTTATCTCGCAGAAGTTGGGCAAACCGATCAAATGGCTACTTACGTGCTTGAAATATTGAAGCCTGAAAATTTGAGTAAAATGAAGGCCGGAGCACGCCTTACGGCTCAAAAATTCAGTTTGTCTGAAATCTTGCCTCAATACGAAGAATTATACCGTAAATTAGTTCAAAAATAAGACATGAAAATTGGTGTTTTGTTGTCGGGCTCTGGTGTTTACGACGGTGCAGAAATACATGAGTCGGTTCTTACCTTACTCGAAATAGAAAATTTAGGCTATGAGGCTATCTGCATTGGCATAGATGCGCCACAATACCATGTGGTGAATCATTTGAGTGGCGAAGTTCAGTCGGAGCAGCGAAATATGCTAGAAGAAGCTGCGCGCATTGCCCGCGGCAATATCCGAGAAATTAAAACTGTAGTGCCGGCAGATATAGATGCACTTGTTATTCCAGGCGGTTTTGGCAGTGCTAAGAATTTTTCTACTTGGGCTTTTGACGGCCCCAATGGGCAAATTCGCCCCGATGTCAAGCTCCTGCTCGTCAATATGTACAACGTGGGTAAACCTATTGTGGCTTTGTGTGTCAGTCCTGTTTTGCTTGCACTTGCTTTCGAAGATATGCAGATTGACCAGCAGCTCACCATTGGTAGTACTTCCGCAGCTTCGCCATATCGCATTGCCGATTTTCAGTCGGGCTTACAAGCTAAAGGCGCTCAAACACCAGATTGCAACATCCAAGAAATTTGCGTCGATGTACCCAACCGCATCATTACTGCACCTTGTTATATGTTAGAGGCAAGTTTGCCGGCGCTGCAACAAAATATTCGCCAGGCCTTAGCCGCACTCCAAAATCTCCTTGAAGCCTGAACAAGAGCATATTGACCGCTGGCTAGAAGCGCGCAAAAATCAACGCGCTGAGCGCAATGCTGCCCATTTAATCGATGGGCTAAAAAATGGCGCTCGCGCTGCACTGGGGCAGGCCATAACGCTCATTGAGAGCAGTAATCCTTCCGACCAAGAAATCGCACAACAATTATTGCGCAGTTTGCCAGCTCCGCGTCAAATGGCCAAGCGGATTGGAATTACGGGTGTGCCGGGGGTAGGAAAAAGTACTTTTATTGAGAATTTTGGACTTCAGTTGGTAGCTGAGGGGCACAAAGTTGCCGTTTTAGCAATAGATCCATCTTCGTCGCGAACTGGCGGCAGTATTCTCGGCGACAAAACCCGCATGGAGCGCCTGTCACAACAGCAAAATGTATTTATCAGGCCAAGTGCCGCAGGCCGAACGCTAGGCGGTATCGCCAAAAATACGCGCGAAGCAATTGCGCTTTGCGAGGCAGCAGGTTACGATATCATATTAGTAGAAACAGTAGGCGTAGGGCAGTCCGAGACGCTTGTTCACGGCATGGTCGATTTCTTTTTACTCCTGATGTTGGCCGGCGCCGGCGATGAGCTACAAGGCATCAAACGCGGCATCATGGAACTCGCAGATACAGTTGTTATTAACAAAGCCGACGGCCCCAACGAAGCCGCAGCAAAAGCCGCACGCTCAGAATATGCCGGGGCACTGCATGTTTTTAGCCAACGACCAGACCAATGGCAACCACGTGTGCTCTGCACCTCTGGTCTTACGGGCTTAGGTCTTCCAGAACTTTGGTCTCAAATCGAGGCATTTTTTGTGCACATGCATTTGAATGGCGCATTGCAACAAAAACGCAAGGAGCAAGAGTTATTGTTATTTGAACAATTGCTCAGTGATGTGCTACAACAACAATACTTTTTGAACGCGTTCAATAAGTCCAGATTCAACGATTTAAAAGAATCGATCGCCAAAGGAGAATTATTGGCTTATGAGGCTTGCGCAGTACTGTTTCAGGTTTTTTGACCTCAACTTATCTTTTTTTATGATTTTTTCAAGAAAAATACAGCAAATCTTCATCATCGGTTTTCTATTAAGTTTTCATAAACATCACGCACAAAATAGCGCTACAACCGACTACAAAGTATATCAGCAAGCGCATCAACCTTTAGGTTGCCAAATAATGGATTCTGTTCTGTTTGAAAAGTCACTGCAAGAATTACTAGCACTTGACACCAATCAATTTAGTCAAAACTTAGATTTATATTACCGCAACCTCGCGCAAGCTTATTTTTCGGTTTGGATGTATTCTGCTCAACAGCAGGATTTGCGAAATGCAGTAGTTGCGTTGCAAAGTATAAAAGAACTAAAATGGAGTGACCTATGGAACTTAGCAAATCATTTCATTCAATTGAATGATTGCGAACTAGGGCTGATCTATTTAAGTCGCTACTTTGCTGAAACGCCAAAAGAATATTGGATGCCGTATATGGATATTTGGTTCTTGCAAAATTCCTGTATGCAATTAGCTTCAAACGATTATAATGAATTCAGAAAAACACAATTTGAGTGGGAAAGCCCCCAACAAGATTCACTGAACACCATCAATAAACTCACGCAATTGAAATTGTTGGATACTACATTTTTCACCCAAAATATGGATGCGTATTACCATGATTTGGGTTTGGCGTATTTACAATACTTTTCATATCATAAAAATTCAATCTTTTTAGATAAATCCAATGAGGCCTATTTGAAACAAAAAGAACTCAGCAGCACAGATTTGTGGAATGTAAGCATGAGTTTTTACTCACTTAACCAATGCGAAAAAGCAATATATTACTTGAAAAAATACCGTCAAATGACGCCAAAAAAAATAGAAAGGCAGCAAAAGCAACAAATCGAACTGATGAAGCAAGCTTGTCACTAATTTGACTACTTTAATACTTTATCAACTTGAAATTTGTCAATACTTCATTATTCTTGACAACGCGTAAGATATAAACTGCGGCTCTCACTTCGGGCAGTGTTATTGACGTTTCCAATTCACTATTATTTACTTCGCCTGCAACGACTTTACGGCCACTTAAATCATAGATTTCATAGGAACATCCTTGCGCTTGTGTTTTGTTGTTATGCGTCAAGACGAAAGTGCCGTTTGATGGGTTTGGAGCGATACTGAAATTGATGTCAGGACCATCTGGTGGCAAAGGGATTACCTTAAACACAGCCGTAAACGTTTGGTTGCTTTGCGTTACGTTTATATCGAGACTATCCACTAAGGTGTCGGCAATACTGAAGGTTGGTAACCAATGGGAGAAAACATAGCCAGGTTTTGCAATGGGTTGCATTTGGATGGGCACGCCATCAAAATAGGTTCCTGACCACGGATAACTTGTGGGTTGAATGGTATTGAGGTGAATTTCACCAGCAAGCGGTGGCTCTACAGCTAAATTCACTTGTATTTTTTTAGTTAAGTCAAATTGAGAGAGTAATTGATTGAAAACAAATGTAGAACGACAAAGCAATTGATCCTGGAAAATCTGGTGGTTTTGTTCGAATGTTGCCATTTGGCCTGGGATGTTGTTCGGGTCTCCCCAACGTGCAAATTCAAAGGGCATTTCGGGCAACATCGATTCGTAAAATGCTTGTTCTGTGGCTATCAATTGTTCATCGCTGTAGCTCGTATTCATTTGGTCGGCAAAACGATTGATGAAGTAATTTCGATAGCCCAAGTTTTGGATGCTTTGCTTCCAGATATTAATGTATGGGTTGTCTTCGGATTGCCCCATCATGTAGGCAATATGGTTGTCGGTGCAGTTTGTCCAGCCGTTGGGTTGCATGGAAAGTTCGAGGTCGATGAGTGCAAAACGCCAACGCTTTTGGCTAGCGTCAGAACGGTAAATTTTGATGTTGTTGCCCGGCCAATCTACGTTACCCATCCAAGACTCCGCAATAATATAATCGGAGTATTGTTTGAGGTCAAAGTATTGGTCTGCATCTTGCCAATAGGTGGGTGAAGTAGGGTCGAGCGCATTGAAGTTGCTGTAATCCGACCAAAAATGGTTGACATCTCCTTCCACAGCGCGCAATACAAGATTGTACCAGTAACTTAACGAAAGCAGTTCGATGGAGTCGCGCGTGGCGTTGTCATGTTGTTCAAAATACTCTTGATTGAACTTTTCACGCAGTTCATACAAACCAAAGTATGCGCCGTTTATGTACACACTTACCGGACGATAACTCGAATAGTAATTGGCAGAACCCTCGCTCATCATACGCACCTGGCAGGCGTCTTTGTACGGCAGCGTTAAAAACTGATTGGAACCATTTCGTAAATAGATGTCACTATATAGCGATCGATTTGGTCGGTCAGGTAAAAGTGGAAACTGAATGGCTTTCTCGCCAAAAGAACCATGGGTAAAGCTCAAGCGAAATGAGTGCTGTGGCTGAGACCGACTTCCGCCAGCGCCGCCATCCATGCGAATAGCGGTCTTGCTTTGATGTAGAATAGGGTGTGTTTGCCCAGTGTCTAGTAGCACAGCGTAGGCAGGCTTGACCCCGTCGGTCCACCAATTGTCAAAAATACCTACTGGCCCAAATAAGTTGTCATTCGGTGTATTGACTAATAGGATGGGTGTGGTATGAGAAATTCCAAACAAATAGGTAGCCACTGCTTGTTCGCTAGGTAATAAACTGTTGTTATTGATCGGAAAAACTTTTGCTCTTAGAACTTGATTACTGCCAATATTAATGGGCCCTGTGTATAGGGCAGAATTTACATTGGGGTCTTCGCCGTTTGTGGTGTAGACCAATTTGCCAATTGTATTTGGAGTGCTTGTACTGATTTGAACGGACTGCGTACCATTGTAAATGCCGCTGGCTAAGGAGATATGTGGTCGGGGTAAAGTATCTGAATAAGTTTGAGTAGCATCGTTACTCATTCCAGGAGTAGGGTTCATCCAGGTAGTGCTAGAACTCCCATTTGGATAGCGCCCGACAGATACATCGATTTGTGGGCTTGAGATGTCAAATTGATCAATTAGGCTATTACTGGCATTAAATAAATAGACAGTTTCTCCGTTCCCATCTAATTTGAAGTTCGTGTGCAACTGCTCACCTTGGAGTGGTAAAAACTCGGCATCTAGCGTATTTAAATTTGAATGATTGAGCGCGATATCGATGTAATCATAAAACTCGCTATTTGTTGTTGCAACTTGAAAAGATAGTGAGCTAATAGGACCAGCGCTTAAGCCAGCTGCCTGTAACTCACTGGCTAAAATAAGTATCTGATGACGCGCGCCCCAATACCAATTTCCGTAAGGCGCTGGATAATCGGTATTGGAATTGGTGATGGTACCTGTGCCAATAATGGCATTATTGAGTTTAATGTTTGGGCGCTGGCTATATGTTTGGCCTAGATTATTGCCACATGCAGCAGGCGACCCATCGACAAAACTAGCGATGCTTGAAACGAAAGGTGTTGCGCTTTGATAAAAAACAGAGTTTTCTGTGTAACCCGTACTGTTGTATGAACATACATTGACAATAATATTGGAGCTGCCATCCCATACAAATGCTTGACTAAAAAGATGTGTATTCCAACCGCTTACAGGCTGAAAATTGGAAGTATTAGCGGTTGATACAAAAGGAGCGCTGCCGTAGCGCTCTTTGCCACTGCAGAAGACCCTCAGAAATGACTGCGCAGGAAGATTCAAACTCGGGAAAATCCAGGCATTAAGCCCATTGAGTTGGTCGGCTAGTTTCCAGTTTTGGAGATTGATTGCTGAAGAGCTATTGTTATAAAGTTCTATCCAGTCTGGGGCATCGTTGTTTTCATCAAGTACGGCAAATGCATTTTTGTTGCAACCCTCATTGAACAAGACTTGGCCAAAAGCGACATGGAAAAAAGAAAATAAAATAAAGATAGAACAGACTCTCATTAAGCGAATTTACAAAAAAAAAGCCCGGCTGTAATGCCGGGCTATGCGTTCTGCCACGAGAAGTTATTAATGTATAATTTGAATGGCTTTGCGTACCACAGCGTCTTGCCCCTGGAACTCTATAATATAGGATCCGTTGGCAAGTTGAGAAGTAATTACTTGATATTTGCCTTCTGAAAGGTTGTTTATTTGCAAATCTAGCTTTTGCCCAAAAGGGTTGTATAGTAGGATTGAAGTTAACTCAGGGCCTGCAATGAAGAAGTTTCCGTTGTTCGGATTCGGAAAAATCTGAACAGCATTTAAATCCTCGACATCTAGGCCAACTAATGAATTAACGACAATAGAATCTGTGTAAGTACAACCAACCGAATCAGTAATGGTCAGTACGTAAGTACCGCCGTCAAGGTTGTTGAGGTCTTGAGTGATGGCGTTGTTGTTCCAGTTATATGTATAGGGTCCTGTGGCACCACTTACAATGATGTCAATTGCACCATCGGCTCCAAAAACAGCTGGGGTAACTGCAGCACTTACTGACCAAGCTGCTGGTTCGTTGATGCTTGCAGCAGCACTAGTACTACAACCATAGGCATCGGTAATGACAACAGAGTAACTGCCTTCACCAAGACCCGAGAGGACAGTTCCTGAAGTAATGGCGCCAGCCCAATCATAAGCATAAGGGCCTGTCCCGCCAGTAGCCGTGACTGTTACACTTCCTGTATTTGTACCATAACATAACGGATTGGATGCGCTTGCGCTTGCGCTAAGGTCTGAAACGGCGAGAACAGTAATGACTGTATCTGTACAGCCTAAACCATCAGTCACTACACATGTATAGGTGCCTGGGCCAACTGAAGTAACGTAGGTGCTTGTATTGGTTGTTCCAATCCATTGATAAGTGTAAGGTAAAACACCATTTGCAGCAGTGATTTCTAAATTACCCGTTTGAGCACTGTTACAGAGCACTTCTGTACCGTTCGCGACTGCATTTAAGTTGGATAGTTCGGTAAGTGTATTTGAAACAATAACAATGCAACCAGTAGCATCCGTAACGGTACACTCATAGGTTCCAGCGGTCAGGTTGGTCAAATTTGCTGTTAACGAAGGGTTGCTTGACCAAGTGTAGGTGTATGGCTGAACGCCTTGACTTGCAGTAAGCGAAATGCTTCCAGTAGCTTGCCCTCCACAAGTTACGTTTTGTGTGGTTGCTGTAACCGTAAGGTTAGATAGACTGGGAACAATAACACTTACTGTAGCTGGACAGCCGTTGATATCGGTGAGTACGCACGGATATTGCCCTGCGCCTACACCGCTGATCGAAGATGTGATAGCACCTGTTGACCAAAGAAAATTTACCGTACCTGTTCCTCCAAGAGCGGCAATACTTGCACCACCGTCATTGGCGCCACAAGAAGCAGCTGTAGTGGTCACTGTTTGGTTGTAAGACACACAAGATTTAAAAATAGGATTGACAACAAAGGAGTAACCAGAAGCAGCATAAGTGCCGCCATTGCTGCCTGTCCAGCGATAAAATACCATGTTAGGTGAGCCGTAATCTGTTGAAGTAGCCAAACGGATGTTTCCGGTGGCAACCGCAGCTTGGTATACGCCAAAGAAATAGGTTCCAGGTGTCATGTTGAAAGTACCGTTAGCCATAGGCAACTTGATCACTGCACCATTTAAATTGTCTGCTGCAGTGGTGGTGTAGGTTATTGTTGAGGCAATTGGCGTTGTATTTGGTACCATCACACCAGTGGCATTGGCAGTAGTACTGTATATGTTTACACTTGCTATGTATCCGATTGGCGTACCCGGGTTCAAAACAAACATTACTGAATCTAGGTAGTCATCTTGAGTTAGCACGTAGTTGTTCCCAAATTCAATGTTTGTTGCTCCTGGGGCGCTTGTTGAACTAACGCCAAGAGAACCTGTAACGCCTACTGTACGCGACATTTCACCAGTTGTACGCGTAAAGGTTGTGGTTTTACTATTATTTTGCGGGATCTGGTCTCCGGTGTTGTTAAATACATAATCAATAGTGTAAGCACCAAGGGCTGTTACAGTATAGTTCGCAACTGTAAAGGTGTCTATTTGCGTTGGAGCTAAGTCTTGTGGAGCACTCGTGGCTGTATAAAGAACAGCATTACTCGCGTCTTTGACTGTTACGGTAAGGGTAACTCCTGTGGCGGTGGCAGTACCGTTATTAATAGCTCTTGCCCAAAATGTCAGGTCATTTCCTGTTAACGATTGTCTTGTATGTATTTTGGTATTTTGGCCACCTGGGTTGGCATTATTGAGGAACGCAACTTCATTTGTAGGGTCGGTGCCAAACTTTGGACGGATCATAAATGCAGGGCTCACGCCATATGCTTCTACTGGATTCCAGACTCCTGCAGCTCCCGTACGAACAAGGTTTTTTCCAGGTGTAAATAGGTTGAGGTCTGCTCCAACAGGGAAAGAGGTAGTTCCTGTTTTTTTAATAGCGATCAGGTATTCACCAGCTGTAACAGCAATTGGCGTTGGAAATGTATGGAATTTCCAACCAGCACCGTTTGCGGTGATGTTCGCTGAGGTGTAGAGCGGTGTTGTTGCGACAACACCGTTGGTTACTTGAAATACTTGAACGTTGTAGACTTGAGTAGTAGAGGCACTTTGAATGTAATAAGCCGCTCCGGTCATGTTGTCTGCACCATACACGGTGTGAACAACACCTTGCGTATACTCTAGCGTGGACGACCAGTTGTAGGCTACTTGGTAAACGTTGTTATCTCTGGCAGTGTAGTTGTAGTCAATAGTAAGGTTCTGAGTAGCTTGATCATTGGTACTAACCCCATCTATTTGCGTCTGGGTTTTGATGTACTTGATTAGGTAAGATTTGGATGCAGTAAGCACTGGACTCCATGTTCCCGACGTGATGACTTGTTCTGCTCCAATTCCGAGCGTGAGTGGTGTACTCGCGTAGGTTTGAACCGGTGTTGTTGTGTTGGGTAATTCATAAATTTCAGTGGTAAGAACAACATTGGTTAGTGGTGAGCCACTGAAGTTTTTAACCGTAGCGCCCATCGGAATGCCGTAACTTGCTTGTGAGATAGAAACGCGTGTATTGCGATTGCTAATCAATGTAATCCCTGCATCGTTGTTTGCCGGAAGAGCCGTAAATGTAAAGCTCCAAGTGAAGCCGGTTGCTTCCCAAACGTTGTCCCATTCAAAATAATAAGTAGTTCCGGCCATTAAGATGGCATTCTCAATTTTTGATGCATAGGCGTTGGTTCCGGTCGAGATGCAGCCGGCAAAATCGTCGTTATTTGCTACCGGAACTAGGGCAGCGCATGTACCAGACCAAATCCATAGTCGGGTGTCTGAGCCACCGCTGCATGAATTGATATTTAAAATCCCATTTGAACTCGGCGTGAATGCATACCATCCGGCAGCGGTTGCGGTCGTTTGCGATGGGGTTCCGGTTAATGTACTCGCCGTGAATGTGCCGGGAGTTACGGGTAGCGCAGTGGCACAGGTGAGGCCCTGAGCGTGGGTTTTCAATCCTACTGCAAGCAGGATTACACCCCACAGATAGTGTAGTGATTTTTTCATAATAGTATGTTAAGTGGTTAAGTGACCACAAGTTAACAAATAATTATCAAAAAAGTTTAAAAGTTTTTCAGGATGATTTTATTGCGCTGGAGTTTTATTTCACCTTTGGTTTCAAGTTGCTTAAGCAGGCGTGAGATGACTACCCTTGAAGAGTGTAAGTCGTCGGCAACTTGTTGGTGCGTATGATTGATTTCTAAGCTGCCTAAAATTTTTGCCTGATCAGAAAGGTACTTGAGCAAGCGTTGGTCCAAATTCATAAAAGCGATAGCGTCTATTGACTCCATCAGCTCTATCATTCTTGAATGGTAACTATTTAAAATAAATTGCCGCCAAGATTTATAGTTATCTAGCCAGCGCTCCATGTTTTCACTTGGAAACATCAATAAAAATGAGGGTTCCATTGAGGTGGCCTTGATTTGAGAGTCTATTTTGCGGGTGCAACATTGCAAAGACATGGCGCAGGTGTCTCCACCTTCCATATAATAGAGCAGCAATTCATCGCCGTTTTCACTTTCTCGTGAAATTTTGATGGAGCCCTCAATAACAATTGGAATCATTTGTAGTTGATCACCTACGTGAACCACTACTTCGTCTGTCGCGGTTTCTCTAATTTTGGCAACTTCTGCCATTTCTTCGAGTAATTCTGACTCGAGTAGATATCCTAAATGGGACTCTAGCAATTCTAACTTATTTACTGCCGATAGCATCTTTGTTGTAGCTGATAAAGAAATTTGCCCAAATGATTTTGGATAGTGCGAAAAGATACGGCGATAAAACAATCGTAAAAAAGACGACTAATCCAATCTGACTCCAGGCACTAAGCCACGGAAACCAAAGATTGCAGGAAGTCCAGATCGTTACAAATAACGCGACACCAAGTGCATATGAAACGTACATTGCGCCGTAATAAAATCCGGGTTCACGTTCGTATTTCAAATGACAAACGTCACATTCTTTGCGGACATCCCCTAGGTACTTAAAATCATATGGGTGAGACACCAAGAATTGACCCTCCTGACATTGCGGACATTTTATCTTGGCAATGCTGTACATTTTTGTTCCTTTTCCAAATATCATAAATCAAAGTTACATCGAATCTTGCAGCTAAAAGGTAACCTAGGTTACCAATGTCAGCTAAACTGACAAAAAGACATCATCAATTGGTTGTATTTGATCAAAATGTCATAAAAATGCTGCCTTTTCTCGATGGCATAATCCTTGACAAGACCTTCGTATCAAAAATTAAATTTAAAATGGGAAAAATTATCGGAATCGACCTCGGAACAACAAACTCTTGTGTTTCGGTCATGGAGGGCAATGAGCCAGTGGTCATTGCCAATGCAGAAGGAAAGCGCACCACTCCTTCAGTAGTTGCTTTTGTTGAAGGTGGGGAACGCAAAGTAGGTGACCCAGCCAAAAGACAAGCGATTACCAATCCAACCAAAACGATATCTTCAATTAAGCGCTTCATGGGCTCTAGCTATGACGAGTCCGCTAAAGAAGTTTCACGCATGCCATACGAAGTCGTCAAAGGCGACAACAACACACCGCGCGTAAAAATCGACGACAGAATGTATTCTCCTCAAGAAATCTCTGCCATGATTCTTCAGAAAATGAAGAAAACAGCAGAAGATTACCTTGGGCAAGAGGTCACTGAAGCAGTTGTAACGGTTCCTGCCTACTTCAACGATGCGCAGCGTCAGGCTACCAAAGAAGCTGGTGAAATCGCGGGTCTTACGATCAAGCGCATTATCAACGAGCCAACTGCCGCAGCACTTGCTTACGGCCTCGACAAAAAAGGCATTGATCAAAAAATCGTTGTTTTTGACTTCGGTGGCGGTACGCACGACGTTTCTGTTCTCGAACTTGGCGACGGCGTATTCGAAGTATTGGCAACTGACGGCGACACCCACTTAGGTGGCGACGACGTCGATGAGGCAATCATCACTTGGTTGGCAGAAGAATTCAAAGCAGAAGAAGGTCTCGACCTTCGTCAAGATCCAATGGCGCTACAACGCTTGAAAGAAGCAGCTGAAAAAGCAAAAATTGAGTTGTCTTCAACTACTTCTACAGAAATCAACTTGCCTTACATCATGCCTGTAAATGGCATTCCAAAGCACCTTGTGCGCACTTTGCAGCGCGCTAAATTTGAGCAACTCATCTCGAGCATTGTTGAGCGCACAATTGCACCTTGCCGTTCTGCACTTTCAAATGCAGGTCTTCAGCCTTCAGACATCGATGAGGTGATCCTCGTGGGTGGTTCTACTCGTATCCCAGTTATTCAGGAGGCAGTGGAGCGTTTCTTCGGAAAAGCACCGTCTAAAGGAGTGAATCCTGACGAGGTTGTTGCTGTTGGTGCCGCTATTCAAGGTGGTGTACTTACCGGTGAAGTGAAAGATGTCTTATTGCTCGATGTCATTCCCCTTTCATTAGGTATCGAAACAATGGGCGGTGTTTTCACTAAACTCATCGATGCAAACACCACCATCCCAACTAAAAAATCGGAAGTTTTCTCTACGGCTGCAGACAACCAGCCTTCTGTTGAAATCCACGTTTTGCAAGGAGAGCGCGCAATGGCCAACGACAACAAAACATTGGGTCGTTTCCAACTTACCGACATTCCACCAGCGCAACGCGGAGTTCCGCAAATTGAAGTGACCTTCGACATCGATGCGAACGGTATCATGAACATCTCTGCCAAAGACAAAGGAACTGGTAAGCAACAATCCATTAAAATTGAGGCATCTAGCGGTTTGTCTGACGAAGAAATCCAGCGCATGAAAGCAGAGGCAGAAGCCAATGCAGAAGCTGACAACAAGCGCCGAGAAGAAGCTGAATTGGTGAACAAAGCAGATTCTTTGATCTTTCAAACAGAGCGTCAATTGAAAGAATACGGCGACAAAATTCCGGCAGATAAAAAGCAACCGATCGAAGATGCATTGGCTGCCTTGAAAACAGAATTTGAAGCCAAAAACATGGCTAACTTACAACCTGCAATGGATCGCCTCAACGAAGTATTCAGTGCAGCGTCTCAAGACATGTACAATGCTTCAAATGACCAAGGCGCAGGGCCAAACGCTGGCGCTGATGCTGGTAGCGGTGCTCCTCAAGATGAAGTTACAGACGTAGACTTCGAGGAAGTCAAAGATAAATAACATACTTCTTTAAAGATTCATGTAAAAACACCCGTGCAAACGGGTGTTTTTTTTATTTTTGTCTATGCTCTATTCCAAATCGTTCTTGCACCGCAGCTCTGACCAATGGGTTGTATTTGTCCATGGGGCAGGGGGGAGCTCTTCCATTTGGCACAAGCAATTAAAAGATTTTTGCGAAAGACACAACGTTTTGGTTCTAGACCTGCGCGGTCATGGCAAAAGTCAGAAGGTGAGCACAGACACTAAAAAATACTCCTTCGAACTAATTGCATCTGATGTCATTGCTCTTCTGGAGCAAAAAGGAATTCAAAAGGCGCATTTTGTTGGCGTTTCTTTGGGTTCAATCGTAATAAAGTCGTTGCGTGCACAACGTCCTGACCTCGTTAAAAGCATGATTTTTGCAGGTGCGGTCACCAAACTCAATGTGCGTTCGCGTGCTATACTGCGTGCCGGTCGCATCTTATACAGCGTGCTACCCCAAATGTCCCTGTATCGCTTAATGGCGCGCATCATGATGCCCCGCTCTAATCACAAAGAATCTCGGCATTTATTTATCAACGAAGCCAAAAAGGTCATGGATAAAGAATTTCAGCGTTGGTTCAAGCTCACCGCCAGGCTAACTGCTTATCTCACGCGCATCAATTCTACTCCCGAAACCATCCCTACTTTGTATGTAATGGGAGAGCAAGACCACATGTTTTTGAACCCTGTACGTATTTTAGTGACTCAAGACAAGGCTTCAGAGCTTCGCGTTGTTCCCGAGTGCGGCCATGTTGTCAATTACGAACAAGCCGAGACATTCAACCATTTGGCCCTCCAATTTATCTCTCGTCACTGCGCTTAAGGCGACTTAATTAACATTTCGCAGGCATATTGTTAAAAAACAATCTTGCTTCTATGCCGCTGCCGACTGAATTTAACTTAAATTTGTGCTCAATTTGCAGCGAAGGTTTCGCTCAAAGAAACTTGTAAATTGAAGCTCCTATGCCTAAAGATCTTTCGATCAAATCCGTTCTCATTATTGGTAGTGGTCCTATTGTTATTGGTCAAGCCTGCGAATTCGACTACTCTGGTTCTCAAGCCGCACGCTCTTTGCGTGAAGAAGGAATCGAAGTTACGCTCATCAATTCCAATCCGGCTACCATCATGACCGACAAAGTGGTTGCCGATAACGTCTATTTGCAGCCCTTAGAACCAGAAAGCATTATCAAGATCCTTCAAAATCATCAGATAGATGCTGTTTTGCCAACTATGGGAGGTCAAACTGCACTCAATCTTTGCATTCAGTGCGATGAAATGGGCATCTGGGAACAACACGGTGTGCGCATCATCGGAGTCGATATCAACGCCATTGAAATTACCGAAAATCGCGAAGCATTCCGCGAACTCATGCTAGAAATTGGAGTGCCAATGGCACCTCAAAAAACGGCAAAGTCCTTCCTCGAAGGAAAGGAAATTGCCCAGGAATTTGGTTTTCCGCTTTGCATTCGCCCTTCTTACACCCTTGGGGGTTCAGGAGCCAGTATTTTACACGAGCCTAAAGAATTCGATAATCTTCTAGAGCGTGGCTTGCAGCTTTCACCGATTCATGAAGTCATGATCGATAAAGCATTGTTGGGCTGGAAAGAATACGAGCTAGAGCTTTTGCGCGATGCCAACGATAACGTCGTGATCATCTGTTCAATAGAAAACTTTGACCCCATGGGGATCCACACCGGAGACTCCATCACTGTGGCTCCTGCCATGACCCTTTCCGATACCACCTTCCAAAAAATGCGCGATATGGCCATCAACATGATGCGCTCTATTGGTAATTTTGCTGGTGGTTGCAACGTACAATTTGCTGTCTCCCCAGACAACAACGAAGACATCATCGCTATTGAAATCAATCCGCGCGTTTCTCGTTCTTCTGCGTTGGCCTCTAAGGCAACGGGTTATCCTATTGCCAAAATCGCTTCAAAATTAGCTATTGGTTATCACCTCAACGAGCTGAGCAACCAAATCACCAAAACCACTTCTGCGCTTTTTGAGCCTACCCTAGACTACGTCATTGTCAAGATCCCGCGTTGGAACTTCAATAAATTCCCCGGCACCAACCGCCAACTTGGCCTGCAAATGAAATCGGTAGGAGAGGTAATGGGCATCGGGCGCAGCTTCCAAGAAGCGTTGCAAAAAGCATGTCAGTCTTTGGAAATCAATCGCAATGGTTTAGGTGCAGATGGCAAAGAACTGACCAACCAAAACGAAATCCTTCATTCTTTAGAATTTGCAAGCTGGAACCGCTTGTTTCATATCTACGACGCCATTAAATTGGGCATTCCCTTCAAGACCATCGTCGAGAAAACAAAAATTGACATCTGGTTCTTGAAGCAAATCGAAGATTTGATCAAGCTCGAACGAAAAATCGAGAAACATCACTTAGAAAATCTTCCTGAAGACCTGCTATTTGAAGCCAAGCAAAAAGGCTATGCAGATCGTCAAATTGCCCATCTTTTGCGCTGCCTAGAATCAGAAGTGTCACAAAAAAGAAAAGACCTCGGAATCAACCGTGTCTATAAACTTGTTGATACCTGTGCTGCTGAATTCGAAGCACAAACACCATACTATTATTCGACCTTCGAATACGAAAACGAAAGTGTCGTAAGTGAGCGCCCTAAGGTTGTCGTTTTGGGTTCTGGCCCGAACCGCATTGGGCAAGGCATCGAATTCGACTACTCTTGTGTACACGGTGTTTTAGCAGCCAAAGAATGCGGCTATGAAACCATCATGATCAATTGCAACCCAGAAACGGTTTCAACTGATTTTGACACCGCCGATAAACTCTATTTTGAGCCAGTATTCTGGGAACACATCTACGACATCATTCAACACGAAAAACCAATTGGTGTCATTGTGCAACTCGGTGGCCAGACCGCACTGAAGCTCGCTGAAAAACTACAGCGATATGGCATTCCAATTTTAGGCACATCCTACGAAGCCTTAGACCTCGCCGAAGACCGCGGTCGCTTTTCTAAATTACTCGAGAAAAACAATGTTCCTTTCCCTAAATATGGGGTTGTAGAAAGCGCTGAACAAGCCATCGAACTTTCAGAAACACTTGGTTTTCCGCTACTCGTTCGTCCTTCCTATGTATTGGGTGGGCAAAAAATGAAAATTGTCATCAACAAAGAAGAACTCGAGCACCACGTCGTTGATATCCTCAACGAAATGGGCAATAACCAAATCTTGCTCGATCACTTCTTGGGTGGGGCTATAGAAGCCGAGGCCGATGCCATTTGCGACGGCGAAAACGTCTATATCATCGGCATCATGCAACACATCGAGCCTGCGGGTATCCACTCCGGCGACTCCTATGCGGTTCTGCCGCCATATAACCTCGGCGACTTCGTCATGACACAAATCGAAGACATCACTAAAAAGATTGCCGTAGAACTCAAAACCGTTGGGTTACTCAACATTCAATTTGCGATCAAAGACGATAAAGTTTATGTCATTGAGGCCAATCCGCGCGCTTCGCGCACCGTACCTTTTATTGCAAAAGCCTACGACGAGCCTTATGTAAACTATGCCACAAAAGTCATGCTCGGGCATAAGAAAGTCACAGATTTTAATTTTCAGCCGCGCAAAGAGGGTTATGCGATCAAAATCCCAGTTTTCTCCTATGAGAAATTCCCAGATGTCAAAAAAGAATTAGGTCCAGAAATGAAATCTACCGGCGAAGCCATTCGCTTCATCAAAGATTTAAAAGATCCTTTCTTCACTAAAATTTACGCCGAAAGAAATATGCACCTTTCGCGTTAAGTTTCGCTCCCTTGCTTTGCGATTAGGCCATGGCTTTTCGTATATTTGTTAGATGCAGCGCCTAGACGACATCACCGCACCAATTCAGCAAGAATTAGTCGATTTTGAAATTCATTTTCAAAACGCCATGCATGCCGACGTCGCGCTGCTCGATAAAGTCACCAGCTACATCGTCAAGCGCAAAGGCAAGCAGTTGCGCCCAATGTTTGTTTTTCTGAGTGCCAAAATGCTCGGCGAAATCAATCCCACAACTTTTGATGCCACTACGCTTGTAGAGCTCTTGCATACCGCTACACTTGTTCACGACGACGTCGTAGACGACGCCGCAGAGCGCCGTGGTTTTTTCTCTGTAAATGCGCTCTGGAAAAACAAAATTGCTGTTTTAGTCGGCGACTACATGCTTTCGCGCATTTTGTTGCTTTCCATCGAAAAACGCAACATGGACCTCCTCGAAATTGTTGCTAGGGCAGTCCAAGAAATGTCAGAGGGCGAGTTACTTCAAATCGAAAAAGCACGCCAACTCGACATCACTGAAGAGGTCTATTATGAGGTAATCCGCAAAAAAACAGCTTCACTTATCGCTACTTGCTGCGAGGCGGGTGCTTTAAGTGTTGGAGCTCAAGGTGAGCGCAGTAAAATGCGTCAATTTGGCGAACTTATTGGCCTTGCTTTCCAAATCAAAGACGATATCTTTGACTACGGCACGGGCGAACACATTGGCAAGCCAACTGGTATTGATATCCGAGAACAAAAGTTAACACTTCCCCTTATTTATGCGTTGCAAAATGCGCCGCTCTCTATTCAAAAAGAACTTCGTTACATTATCAAAAATGAATACGATGTAAGCAGCCGTGTACAACGTGCAATCACCCTAGTTTGGCAGGCTGGTGGGGTCAAATATGCTCAAAAACGCATGGAAGAATTGGCTGCCGAGGCATTAGCAATTTTGGCAAGCTACCCCGACAGCCCTGCAAAAGCTTCGTTAATAGGTTTGGTAGCTTACACCATGAACCGCGAAAAATAGACACATGAATCCTATTAAACTTATATTGGTATTTACACTTTTCTTCACCATTTTCTCTTGTGAGCAAACACAAAAGAAGCAAGAAGAAAAACAGGTGGTCAAAGAAGACCTCGTTGAAATCAAAGATGGCCACTACAAAGAGTGGTACCCGGGCAAAAAACAGCTCAAATACGAAGGTGACCTCACTCAAAAAGGAGATCGCGAAGGCAAGTGGAATTATTTTAGCGATAAAGGTAATCTGCTCTCCTTTACGTTTTATGTTGCTGGCAAAAAGAATGGGCATTCTGTCGTCAAATACCCAAATGGCAAAATACATTATTACGGCCAATACAAAGACGACCAAATGGTTGGTGAATGGGTGACCTACGACGAAAAAGGAAACAAAACCGTCAACACTTTCAATCCGTAATCTTTACATGAGTAAGATTCCGCCGCATATCGTTGATCAAATTCTACAAACCGCTCGCATCGAGGAGGTCATTGGTGAATTTGTGCAACTCAAGCGTGCAGGCTCTAACCTCAAAGGGCTCAGTCCGTTTACGGATGAAAAAACGCCATCTTTTGTCGTTTCGCCGGTCAAACAAATTTTCAAGTGCTTTTCTACCGGAAAAGGGGGCAATGCCGCCAGTTTTTTAATGGAAAAAGAGCATTTTAGCTATCCGGAGGCCCTGCGCTGGTTGGCCAAACGCTACAACATAGAAGTTCCAGAAGAACGCGAAGCTACCGCAGAAGAACTCGCCGCCCTCAACGAGCGCGAGAGTTTTTTGATCATCAATGAGTTCGCCAAAAACACCTTTGCCGACATGCTCCTTAATTCGCAAGAAGGAAAAGCCATTGGCTTATCTTATTTCGAAGAGCGCGGCTTCAGCAAAGCAACTATAGAAAAGTTTCAGTTGGGTTATTGCCTCAATACGGGCTCGGCCTTCACAGACCTCGCCCTAGAAAAAGGCTACAACAAAGATTACCTAGAAGCTATTGGCCTCACAAAATCCAAAGACGAACGTACTTTCGACTTTTTCAAAGGCCGCGTCATGTTCCCTATTCATAGTGTCTCTGGCCGCGTACTCGGTTTTGGAGGTCGCACATTACTCGCCGATAAAAAAGTCGCCAAATACTTTAATTCTCCTGAGAGCATCATCTACAACAAAAGCGAGATCCTTTATGGGCTCTATTTTGCCAAAGGTGATATCGTAAAATACAACGAATGCTTGCTCTGCGAGGGCTACACCGACGTCATTAGCATGCACCAAGCGGGCATTCAAAACGTAGTTTCATCTTCAGGCACCTCGCTCACCAAAGAGCAAGTCAAATTGGTGAGCCGCTATACCAAAAACCTCACCATTCTCTACGACGGCGATGCAGCAGGTATCAAAGCTAGTTTCCGTGGTATTGACCTCATTTTAGAAGAAGGCTTGAATGTTAAAGTAGTGCTCTTCCCAGATGGCGAGGACCCCGACTCCTTCTCTAAATCAAGATCGGCGGCAGAATTGAGCGCATATATTGCAGGGCACAAACAAGATTTCATTTCATTTAAGGCCAGCATCTTGCTCGCCGACGGCGGCAACGACCCTATACTCCGTGCTGGCCTCATCAAGGATATCGTACATTCCGTCTCACTCATTCCCGATCAAATTACGCGTTCGGTCTATGTGCAACAACTTGCCCAACAATTTGATATCTCTGAGTCTATTGTGCAGTCCGAGCTTTTGCAATTGCGCAAGTCGGCAATGGCCAAAACTTACCAAGACCCCGCTCTCGGCGCTCTAGAACTACCCAAAAACCCGACGCCACAATCGCTAGAAGCGACGGCAACTCAAGAAGAAGATTTCACCATCTTTGAAGCAGAGCTCATTCGCGTGCTGATCAAATATGGCACGCGCGCCATTATATGGCAAGAGCCCGGGCAGCCAGAAACCCAAACGAGTGTCATAGAACTCATTGTTCACGAACTCCAAAAAGATGAGCTGTATTTTCAGGTCCCTCTTTTTGAAGAAATTTACCGGATTTTTGAAAATGGCGTGCTTCAAGAAAACACACTCTACGAAGCCACCTATTTTTTACGCCATGAAAAACAAGAAATAGTTCAATTTGTAGCCGATATAGAAGCGCAAGAAACAGAGCTTAGTCACAATTGGGTTTCTCGCTATAAAATTCAAACCAAGTCAGAAGCCGATGACCTCTACCAAACAGTTGTGCAGGTCATTTACCGTTTCAAATTGGCATTTGTGGAACAAAAAATCAATAGCATCCGAGCAGAACTCGAAAAAAATACACTTCAAGACGAAGACCTCCTTTTGGCACTCGGTGAATTAGTCAGTCTTGAAAAAGTTAAAATGTTGCTTTCCGAACAAATAGGAATTACTTTAATCCGTTAAAATGCTTGACGAAACCCTATTTAATATTGGCCCTTATGAAATTTGCTTTGGGAATTTAATCTTCCTTTTGCTCATTTTTTTAGTCGCAGCCATCTTGCGTCGTTTTGTTCATCGGGCATTAAAAGGATATGTCAAGAGTGCAAATTTACAGCTTGAGGCCAAGCAAATGGCGCGTTTGCGCCTCGTAAGTCAAAGCGTATATTTGCTTGCCATTTACATTGCTGTGCTCAGTTTGCGTTACAACAACGGGCACGTCACCTTCAATGATTTTCTGCAGTTCAAGTTGCTCTCTTTTGAGTCATTTAAAATAGACTTCGCCGATATCCTGATCGTTATTTCTGTGTTTTTTGGCGCCAAAATCGTGGTCAATCTGACACGCCTCTATTTTGCACGCCGCTTTAAAAGCAGCCAACACTATGACGCCGGCACCGAATTTGTCTACAATCAGTTGGCCAAATATTTTATTTATGTGGCGTCCATCTTGTTGTGCTTCAAGCTACTCGGCATAGACCTCATGATCGTACTCACTAGTTCAGTAGGGCTTTTAGTGGGTTTAGGTCTAGGATTACAAGATGTATTCAAAGACATGATTGCCGGAATTGTTTTGCTTTTCGAAGGCAATCTAAGAGTGGGCGACATCGTAGAAATTTCAGGAAAATCCAAAATAAATGGCGTAAGTAATGAGGCAATGGTAGCTAAAATTGTCAAGATCAACGTCCGCACTACCCAAATTCAAACCCGAGAGGGCAATGTACTGATCATTCCCAATACGCACCTTACACAAGATCGCATCGAAAACTGGAGCCACGGCTCTGAACTCACACGCTTTACCATCAAGCTTACGGTAGCATACGGAGCAGAGCTCCCACTTATTGAACGCTTGCTCAAACAAGCGGCTTTAGCGCATCCTAAAGTGAAGAAAAACAATCCAGTAATCGTGCGTCTTTCCGATTTTGGCGAGTCTGGTCTGGAATTGGAACTCATTTTTTGGGCAGACCAAAGTTGGGATATCAATAACTACAAATCCGAAATCAGGTTTGAAATTGACCGCTTGTTCAGGAACTACGGTATCGAAATACCTTACCCACAGCGCGTTATGCATCAGGCGCCTTCGCGCAATTCGTAGAGATAGCGCTGGATGGTATTTTCAATGCCAAGGTAAAGTGCATCTGAGATAAGCGCATGCCCAATTGAAACTTCGTCTAGTTCTACTAATGCTGCTTTCAAGAACGCTAAATTCTCCAAGCTTAAGTCATGTCCTGCATTGATGCCCAGCCCAAGTTTTTGGGCATGGATTGCAGCTGTTTGATACGGCGCAACAGCTTTGATTTTGTCTTGGGCAAAGTTCTCGGCATATGGGCCAGTATAGAACTCAATGCGGTCAGCGCCTAATTCTTTGGCTTTGCTTATTTGTAGAAGGTCAGTTTCCATGAAAAGCGAGACGCGTATGCCCATTGCTTTGATTTGTGCAATGATAGGACCCAAAAAATCGGCTTGACCTAAACAATCCCAACCTGCGTTAGAGGTGAGCACCCCCGGGGGGTCGGGTACTAATGTGGCTTGTTCTGGTTTTAAGTCTTTAACGAGTTGAAGATAGCGCTCATCGGGGTAGCCTTCTATGTTAAATTCGGTTTGAATATGCTTCCGAAGATCATAGCAATCTTGCGTGGTAATGTGCCTTTCGTCTGGCCTTGGGTGTACAGTGATTCCTTGTGCACCGAATCTTTCGGCATCAAGTGCAAATTGCAAAACGTTGGGCGTTTGCCCACCGCGCGCATTGCGCAGCGTTGCGATTTTATTGATATTCACGCTAAGTCTGGTCATGGCACAATAATTGAGTTGCAAAAGTACGAAACATTCAAGGAATTTAGTATTTTGCGCCCACTATGAGAGCTTCTAACATACTTTCTGAACAGATACCACCCTTATTACATACGGATACTGGTGAAAAAGCCCTTTTCTGGATGGATGAATTTCAAGTCAATCACTTGCCAGTTCTAAAAAACGGCAATTTCGTGGGCCTAATTTCTGAGTCTGAATTGCTCGATCAAGTGAGTCTAGAAGAAAGCCTAGATCAACTGTTTCAACACCTGCCGCGTCCTTTCGCTTACGCCGACGCGCATTTGTTTGATTTATTACAGCATTTTGCGTTGTTCAAATTAACCGTCCTGCCTGTTCTCGACCGCCAAGAAAATTACCTCGGTGTCATTAGCGCTCAGGAGTTATTGCAATTATTGGCAGAAACAAGTGGGCTCAACGAATCTGGCTCTGTACTCGTTCTAGAAATGAATGCCATCGATTACACGCTAGCCCAAATTGCCCAAATTGTCGAGAGCAATCAAGCAAAAATCCTGAATTTATTTGTCAGTAATCTTCCGGATAGCACCAAAATTCAAGTGAATTTGCGCATCAATCAACAAAACCTAAGTGCAATTATCCGTACCTTTGAGCGCTATGATTACCAAGTTCTAGCTAGCTATCAAGACAGCCAACAACCAGATGAACTCCAAGATCGCTACCGAGAACTCATGCATTATTTGAGCATGTAATGAAACAAATCGCTATTTACGCCAAAAAAATAAGCAAGCAAGACCACAAAGTCTTAGAAAATCTGTTGCTCGCTATTGAGCAGTTAGGTTGGAAAGCTGTGCTTGATTTTGAAAGCCACCTAGACCTCAAAAAAGGTTTCGACCTCATGATCAGTCTTGGGGGCGATGGCACTTTCTTAAAGGCAGTTTCGTTTGTCAGAGATTCAAACGTTCCAATTCTCGGTATCAACACCGGCCGACTCGGCTTTTTGTCAAACATCTCCAAAGAACAAATAGAGCAAACCCTGCAGCGTTTTGAAGCAGGTCAGTACGAATTTCAAAAAAGGTCACTTTTGCGCGTTCATACCGAAAACGATCTCTTTGCCGACGAAAATTTTGCGCTCAATGAGCTCACACTCCAGAAAAAAGACACTTCATCCATGATCAAAGTGCACGCTTCTCTCGGAGACAAATTCTTAAATACCTATTGGGCCGACGGCTTGATAGTCGCTACACCAACGGGTTCTACAGCCTACAGCCTAAGTTGCGGAGGCCCAATCATTACCCCTGGTTGTCAAGTGCATATCATCACGCCAATTGCGCCGCACAATCTGAATGTGCGCCCTGTAGTTGTTCCTGATCACATGCCGATTTCCTTAGAAGTAGAAGGCCGAGACAGGTCTTATTTACTTTCTCTCGACGGTCATTCACAAAATATCAAACAAGGCGAAAAGGTGACTATCACCAAAGCTGAGTTCATGATCAACGTCGTTAAATTCGAAGACAATAACTTTTTAGATACCATCCGTAACAAAATGTTTTGGGGTTCAGATACCCGAAATAAAATATAAAAGCAAATGAAAAAATATATTCTTCCGCTCAGCATCCTTGTTGCAGCTCAAATCCAGGCCCAGACGCCACAAATTTCTTCGAGAATTGACTCCGTGAGTTATTTAGCAGGCCAAAATATCGCACAAAGTGTGCTTAAAGATTTTCCTGAAGCCAATGTTTCCCTGCTTTTGCAAGGGCTCAGCGATGCCATGATGCAGCGCCCAAGCTTGCTTCAAGACCCTTCTAATCAATGCGTGATGTCCTATTTTCAGGAAAAAATGCAGGCGCTTCAACAAGCAGAAGAGGCAGTTAATCAAGAGGCGCTTGCCGCTGAAAAAGAGGCGGGAAGAGCAAATCGAGAAAAAGGAGAGGCTTTTTTAGCGGAAAATGCAAAAAAGAGCGGCATTCAAACAACAGCGAGCGGTTTGCAATACGAAGTCTTGAAAAAGGGTAGAGGGAGCAAACCTACAGCGAGTTCTACAGTGAAAGTTCATTATACCGGGACTACCATCAACGGCGAGGTCTTCGATAGTTCTGTGGAACGCAAAGAACCGATCTCCTTTCCATTAAACGCCGTGATCCCCGGCTGGACAGAAGGCGTTCAACTCATGAGCGTAGGTTCAAAATTCCGCTTTTATATTCCTCAAGAATTGGCTTATGGCCCAGGTTCACCAACGCCTCTCATTCCACCTTACTCTGTTTTGATTTTTGAAGTTGAATTATTAGATATTGAAAAATAACACCATGAAAAAATTACTTTTTACACTTTTGTTCTTGCCTTTTACCGGATTGCTCCATGCGCAGCACGCTACAGAAATGGCTGACGGTATTTATGCGCGTTTTGTGACCAATAAAGGCACAATCGTTTGTCAGCTAGAGTATCAAAAAACACCCATGACAGTCGGGAATTTTGTAGGTTTAGCCGAAGGAAAACTGAAAGTTGACGAGGTGGTGGTCAGCAAGCCCTTTTTTGACGGCCTCATTTTTCACCGTGTTATTGCCGATTTCATGATTCAAGGTGGTGATCCTCAAGGCACAGGCATGGGAGACCCAGGCTACAAATTTTACGACGAAATTGACCCAAGTCTCAAGCATGTGGGCCCTGGTATACTCTCCATGGCCAACTCAGGCCCAAACACCAATGGTTCGCAATTTTTCATTACACACAAAGAAACACCTTGGCTCGACGGCAAGCATACTGTCTTTGGGCATGTGATTGCTGGTCAAGAGGTCGTGAATGCAATTGCACAAAACGATACTATGCGCAAGGTAGAAATCATTCGCATCGGAACAGATGCTCAGAAATGGAATGCACAAGCTGCATTTGATCAAGTTTACCTCGCAAAGAAAGCACAAGAAGCTGCGGAGCAGGCCGAGCTAGCACAAATTTCAGCGATGTCTCAAGAAGACTACAAGAATTACATGTATACAGAAGTCAAGAAGAACTTTCCTGCTGCTCAACAAAGCGCATCAGGCTTGGTATATGTTATTTTAGATAACGGCACAGGCGCTGAGGTAAAAGACGGCAAAAAAGTGAGTCTACACTATACGGGTACGTTGCGTCGTGGTGGCAAGAAATTCGACTCTTCTAAAGACCGCAATGCACCACTTGAATTTCAATATAAAGTACAGCGCATGATTCCTGGGTTTGAAGAAGGAATTACTTACATTAAAGAGGGTGGTAAAATTTTACTATTCATTCCTTACTACAACGCATACGGCAAACAAGGCCGACCTGGGGCTATTCCGCCATACTCAGACTTGGTTTTTGAAATTGAATTATTGAAAGTTCAAGATGCAGAAGCTCCTCCGGCTCATAACGAGCACGACGGTCATCAGCACTAAATCTTATTCGTTCGAAAAAGCGTAAGAAACAATATTAGCACCCATCTGCAGCGCTTGGCGTCTTTTTTCGGGTGGGTCGTTGTGTACTTGCGGGTCTTCCCAACCGTCAGATAGGTCGGTCTCGTAGGTATAAATACACACCAAGCGCCCGTCTATTACAATTCCGAAAGCTTGTGGGCGTTTGCCATCGTGTTCGTGAATTTTAGGAAGGCCATTAGGGAATTTGTAACGCTGGGCATAAATCGGATGACTAGTCGGAATTTCAGTAAGTGTTGCCTCAGGAAAAACTTTTTTAAGTTCAGCCCTTACAAAGCCGTCCATGCCGTAGTTGTCATCTATGTGGAGAAAACCGCCAGAAAGCAAATAATTCCTGAGGTTCTGCGCCTCAGATTTCGAAAAAACCACATTCCCGTGCCCAGTCATGTGCACAAACGGATACTGAAATAGATCTGCGCTTCCGACTTCTACATAAGGAACTTCTTTGGAAATACTCATGCCGAGTTCGGAATTGCAAAACTTTATGAGGTTGGGTAATGCCGTTGGGTTGGCGTAGTAGTCGCCACCGCCATTGTACTTCAAAACAGCCATCTGGTAGCTTTGTGCTGTTAGCTGAAGCGTTGCAAATAAGGCTGCAAAAAGGATGCTGAAATTTCTCACGTTCGTCTTTTGTAATAGTAAATTTGGTCGGTTCCGAAGGCATGAACGTTGGTCGGGACTCGATTGAGAATTGGCGCTTTGACGCCTTCGCCGTAATTGAGGTCGCCAACTAACACATAAGCTTCGTCCCAAACGTTGTCAATGATAAAATACTGCAAAGTACGACTACCTCCTTCTACCATCACAGAGTGAATGCCTCGTTTGTAGAGTTCTTCGAGGATATTTTTAGTTGCCGTTTCTTGAATTTTAATCCATTCGATGTTCCCTTTTTTCTCATTTTTAAGCCGGTTAAAAATAAGAGTTGGTGCATCTTCTGAAAAGAGACTGATGTCGTTCTGTACTTGCAGTTGGCTGTCAATTAAAATGCGAATCGGGTTTTTGCCACTGACGTCTCTAACGGTAAGTGTGGGGTTATCGTTGAGGGCCGTGTGCTTGCCCACTAGTATGCTCATTTCCTGACTGCGCCAATGATGGACCAACGAACGCGATTCTTCAGAAGAAATCCAGTTGATTCCTTTTTGGTCGGCTATTCTAATGCGATCGAGAAAGCCGTCTTTGGTTTGAGCCCATTTAAGTACAACATATGGTCTTTGTTTTTCATGGAAACAAAAGAATCTTTTGTTGAGCTTTTTGGCGGCTGCTTCTAAAACACCCACCTCGACATCTATTCCAGCCTTCTGCAAGCGTTCGATTCCTTTGCCCGCAACCTTTGGATTGGGGTCTTTGCAAGCAATGATGACCCGACTCACTTTCTTTTCTATGAGTAGATTGCTGCATGGTGGCGTTTTGCCAAAATGAGCGCAGGGCTCTAAACTCACGTAAACAGTTGCGCCTTCGATTGTTTGGTCATTTTGGACAGAAGCGATGGCATTGACCTCGGCGTGAGGACCTCCAAAAACACGGTGGTAACCTTCGCCAATTATTTGCCCGTCCTTGACAATCACGCAGCCTACCATAGGGTTGGGTGATACCGCACCTTGACCAAGAATGGCTAGGTCCAGACAACGCTGCATGTAGTCTTGATGCTTCATTGTTTCAAAGTTACTGATTTCAGTTAGAAGGCTGAACCCAACGAAAGGTTAAATTAAGTCTAGGAGTCAATAGATGCTTCACCTTTGGCAATTGATGTTTGTAATGATGCTGCAAAGCCCCATGCATGTGCAATAGGCTGCCATTTGTCAAACTGATTTTTTTCTTTTCACCAGTCACTATATGCTTCAGTTCAAAGATCCTGTCGGCACCCAAACTGATGGAGGCAATACTCGGGTTAGTGCCCAATACTTTTTCGTTGTCTGCATGCCAACCGTTTGAATCGGCACCGTTGCGGTAGTAATTGATTAGTAATGCGTTGTATTTGTATCCCGTTTTTTGTTCGACTTTAAGCCGCAAATCATTCAAAAAAGACGGAAATTCTTCAGCCTTGAGTTGCTGTCCTGAATAGCCATATGGAGCTCCGTTGAGCGAATAATAAGCCTCTAAACGCGGCACACTTACTTTTTTGCCGAAAAGAAAAATCTCATTTTGGCGAAAGGTATTTTCCTTTTTGATTTGCTCAAACAATAACAATGCTTCTGCTGGGTCCAAAAAATTTGGAAAATAATCGGCATAACCATCTGTAGAAATCACGGCTATTTGTCCTGAATTTTCGTACTCGCTAAACATTCCTATTTTTGTGATAAAAATACGACATGCACTTCATCGAAACACTATTCGATCTCAAATCAGGAGATTTCAGTAAAGTTCTTTTCTCCTTGCTCACCAACGTAATTCTCGCAATTGTTATTGCGGTTGTGGGATTCTGGCTAACGGGAGTGCTTACCCGCTTGGTCAATCGCATCTTGCGCAAAAGCGAAACAGACCCCGGACTTATTTCTTTTCTGACTAGTTTTTTATCCATGGCGCTCAAAATAATGGTGGTCATTACCTCCATTACGCAATTAGGTGTCGAAATGACTTCCTTCTTAACCTTGCTTGGTGCTGCGGGCATCGCTGTTGGTATGGCATTTTCAGGAACGCTGTCGAACTTTGCAGGTGGCATCATGATCCTCGTTTTGAAACCTTTCAAAGTTGGCGATGATATCAAGGCTCTTGGCGAACAAGGCGTAGTTTCAGAAATTCAGATTTTCAACACCTATCTTAGAACAGCAGACAACAAAACGCTGGTGTATCCAAATGGTCCGCTTGCCAACGGAACCATTATCAATTATACCAAAGAGAAAAACAGAAGAATCGAATGGACCTTATTAGTTGATCAAGCTGCAAACATTGGCCAAATACAAGAAATCATTGAACGCACCTTAGCCACAGACAAGCGCATTCAAACGAAGCCTGAGCCATTGGTGGGTGTGCAGCAGCTCACCGAAGTTGGCTTGGAGTTGAAAGTGCGTTGTTGGGTCAAGAACCAAGATTATGGGTCTGTCTTTCATCAAGGGCAACAAGCCATGATCGAGGCATTAAGAGCAGCACAAATTGCATTTGCAAAGTCTTAACGATTTTTTCTTAATTTCGAAACCTAACTCATTTACACATTTTTGAAATGTGAACCTAAACCTTACGCATATGCTACTCACTATTCTTTTACTCATTTTTACGGTTGTTGTTGCCCCTTTGATTTGCCTTAATTTCGGCTATACACCCAATGATCTTCAATACGATATCCTCGGTCAAATGGCCTTTCCGGTTGGTATTGTTATTGCCTATTGTTTCATCGTTGGTGAGCTCTCACGCAATAATTCTCAAGTAGATAAACTTTGGAGCATTGTACCAATTTACTACGTTTGGCACATGACTCTTTTAGCACCTGAACTTTCTGAGCGCATGGTCTTAATGGCTGTGTTAGTAAGTATTTGGGGAGCACGTCTTACATTTAATTTTGCCCGAAGAGGAGCTTATACTTGGCGTTTTTGGGCAGGAGAAGAAGACTATCGTTGGGAAGAACTTCGCAAGAGACCAGGTTTTGACAACAAGTTCATTTGGGGTCTTTTCAATTTGTTTTTCATTTCTGCTTATCAAAACGTCTTGATTTTTTCTTTTACCGTTCCAATTCTCGCAACGCTCTCAGATCAAGCAAATCCGTCATTAAACACGATAGACTACGTTTTAGCCGCCCTTATGCTAGTCGCCGTAGCCATAGAATTTATAGCTGATCAGCAGCAATATAACTACCAAACTGAAAAACACCGCCGTATCAAAGCAGGTGAGGAGCTTGGTGCATACGAAAAGGGTTTTGTATCGACTGGGCTTTGGGGAATTGTACGTCATCCAAATTACGCAATGGAGCAGTCTATTTGGATTATCTTCTATTTGTTTAGCGTCAATGCAACAGGTCAGTGGGTCAACTGGACCATTGGTGGCTGCGTATTGTTAGTGATTTTATTCAAGGGTAGTTCTGACTTCTCAGAAGAGCTCTCAGCCAATAAATACCCCGCCTACAAAGACTATCAAAAAAGTGTCCCGAGGTTTATTCCATTTTTGAAATTTGGAAAATAAACCGGATTTCTAAGGAGGCTTCTACCTTAAGAATTTAAATACACTAAACGCTAGAGCAAAAAATACGACAACCTGCATGAACCATTGTGCAGGGCTGCGGTGACCTTTGGATCGTAAGTAAAAGTGATTGACGGTTCCGACAGCTATGCCAATAAATAAAGAAATCAATAAAGGATTTTTCATTGAAGGCTTTGACAATTAAGCGCGTTCTTTAGATCAAGCCAAATTGCTCGAAATGGTGGCTAAAGTGCTTGGTGTGTAGGCGCTGCCATTGGGTGTAGTTGAGTTGGCCATAGAATGGATGTAGCGCTGTTGCGTTCTCATTTTCTTCGTAGTATTCTAGAAAGCTTAGGAAGGCATCGGTGAATTCATCTATAGCGGTTTCGAGTTCGTCGTTGCGCAATGGTGTTTCTGGGGTTGCAAAAGAAACCTGGACGTCTTTGGCCATAGGTTTATCGGTTTCTAGCCAAGCTTGCATGCGCTCAATGCGCTCTTGCGGAACTTCGAGCGCGTAGTTGCCCTCACCGACAGACATGTAAAGCGCATCTGCGAGGTGCTCTACCATGCGTTGTGGGCTCATTTGCCCCCATGCAGGTGTTGTGTTTAGAGAAAGTTGATTGAGTTGGGCCAACATGGCCTCGAGATCTAAGCGAAAGGTAGTAGACATTATTTTTGACCTACGATAATATGAAGTGAATGGGGCACGACGCGCACATTGAGCTCGCGCAGTACGGTAAGCGGCTCGCCGTCGTGGTGAGCAACGCCATTAGGAATAGAGATTGTCGCTTTCTCAAAGGAAATTACTTCGGCATAGCTAGACTGGTCTGATTTACCTGTAAAAAATTGATAAATCATTTTAGGGATACCAAACAAAGAGAATGGTTTGAGTAAAAATAGCTCCAGTTTACCGTCTGTAGCGTCGGATTTTGGCGAAACCTTAAAGCCATTGCCAAATTCAGAAGTATTGGCGATGGTACAAAGCACTACAGGTAGTTTTTTGATTTGCCCATTGGTATCGATAGAGATATTCATGGGGTTGTAGCGGAAAAATTCTTTAAATACGTGCTTGACGTAGGTCCAGAAGCCGCGTTTGTGATCTTCGTCGAATTTCTTGGCGATGACAGCATCAAGACCATAGCCCCCAACACCAAGGAAAGGTTGGTCATTGACCATGACGGTATCCATGGTGATTTGATGGTTGCGATTGATGGTTAGGATGGCTTTTTTGACGTCGCGTGGGATGAACATGTGACGTGCAAGACCATTGCCGGATCCAATCGGGATGACGGCAAGACTTGTTTTGGTACCGATAAGTGCAGTACCAACCTCGTGTACAGAGCCGTCGCCACCTACAGCACAAACAACGTCGATGCCGAGTTGAACGGCTTCTTGGGCGATTTCAATGGCGTGTCCTTTGTGTTTGGTGTATTGGATTTCGAAAGCGTAGGTATCGTGGTCTAGAAAACGACGGATAAGCGCAGGGATGTCGTCTTTGCGACGAACTCCTGAGATGGGATTGATAATAAACCAAATGCGCTTTTTCATGATGGGTGTGCGCGAGGCGCTTTTCTCAAAATTAAACAATTTTTGGCAATAAAGCCCAAAGTTTTATGCTTTTTATAGAGCAATTTCAGGCTTTTACGCTACATTTAGCAACAAAAATGATGCCATGAAGAAGAAAGCTGATAAAGACCCAATTGCTACCAATCGTCAACATCTCATCGATATTTTGCTCCATAAATCAGCGCTTAAACAAGATATTGCCGACGATATCGAGCTTGTCTTTGCTCAATTGCGTACATTAATTGATCAGGAGTTAGCAGCTTTAAAAGAAGTCATAACTGATGAGCGCGTCCGCCTATGGGTAAAGGATAGAGGCGATCACGAATTTCATGTCTACATTGGCAGTGACGTTTTGGTGTTCAATTTACACCACAATGTTTTCCGCTTACCTGATTCAAACCCGCTCTGGGGCACGGCTTATTTCAAGGCCAATCCAAATAACGGTTACTTTGGCACCATTCACATCTATAACTTCTTAGCGGAGTCAATGCAGCAAAATAGGCTAGACGACATGGGCAACCTCATTGCCCGTATTTTTGTCAACCACGAACGTCATTTTTTCATCGAGGGCAAAGGATCCTTGGGAGCAACGTTTAGTGACCCTCAGCACATGCTTTTGTCAGAACAACTTTTGCAGCTCATTGCGCAGATGGCTTTCGCTTATGCCTTACAATTCGACCTCTATATTCCTCCTTTTGAATACATGGACAACGTGAGTGTGGGGCAAATTTTCATGATGGGTGAGCAGCTTAAATTGAAAACAGCGAAGCGCTTAGGCTTTAAAATGAGTTCAGACGACACTGAAAATTCTTAAAAAAAATAACCAGCGCCCTTGCGCTTCAAGAAATTCATGCTATATTTGCAATCCCAAATTCTGGGGTTTTGACATTTTGGCCCATTCGTCTAGTGGTTAGGACGCAAGGTTTTCATCCTTGAAACAGGAGTTCGATTCAATTTTTTGGCCCATTCGTCTAGTGGTTAGGACGCAAGGTTTTCATCCTTGAAACAGGAGTTCGATTCTCCTATGGGCTGCATTTTTTTAACGAGATTAATTATATAACAGCTATGGCAAACCATAAATCATCCATCAAGCGCATTCGTTCAAATGAGTCTAAGCGCGTATTGAACAAATACCAGCACAAAACTACTCGTAATGCGATGCGTAAATTGCGTGCTACCAAAGACCGCAAAGAAGCAGAAGGTTTATTTCCTGCTGTTGTCGCAATGCTTGACAAACTAGCAAAACGCAATATCATTCACAAAAACAAAGCGGCTAACCTTAAATCAGGTTTGCAATTGCGTATCAACGCACTATAAGCATTGTTTTTATACAAATGTTGAAGGGCTATCTCTATGGGGTAGCCCTTATTTTTTTTCTTAAGTTTGTTCTATGAAAAATTGGCTGACCCTATTCCTATTTGTATTGTTCGGTAGCCATTTGTGGGCGCAGCAGTTAGCTCCACAAGACACCATCAAGGCCACAGACCGCACCTTTGGTGATCTTCGGTCCTTGACGCAGCAGATGAATGGCTTTGGCGCCACATTTTTTATCAATCCCTCCAGTTCAATCTTCGATCCAATCGCTTTATATTCACCAGGATTCGCTTCTATGGTTGACCAACAAGCGTATAAAAAGCCTCTTCAGTTTAGTGCGCTGCCTCATTTGGGTTTTGCCTACGGTTTTGGTGCGCAGGGCTCACAGCGTTTGCGCCTAGATGTAGAGCAATCGTTTGCCAAGCGCGTTTTGCTGAATGTACGCTACGATCGCTGGCAGCGTGTTGGTTTTATTCGTTCAGACGATTTGCGCTATAGTCAATTGCAAATCAACTTGCATCAGGCGGGGCAACGTCATGAATTGCTGGCTCAGTTTGGAAATGTTAGCGATGATCGGCAATGGGCTGGAGGCATACAAGACTACAATGCACTCGGCAGCATTTCCACTGATTTATTACCTGTTGTCAAAGAAACATCTCTCACCCAAAAAAATTCCTACAGCGCTCAGATCGATTTTCGTTATCGCTTACTTGGCGATTCCTTGCATGCTTTCAATTTAGCGAGTCAGCATCAATATCAACTTAATAAAAGACTTTACCAGGAGCAAGAACAATTATCCTTGTTTTATCCACAAACTTATTTTAGCCCGGATTCTTGTGCAGATCGTTTTGAGCAAAGTTACTTTGATAACCGTTTGGGCTTCAGCTTGAATCTGCCGGGTTTAAAAATGAGTTCTTTACTTGGCTTGCGTCAGCGCTCTTGGTCTGATATTGTAGCCAAGCACGATACACTGGAGCTCAACTGGTCTAATCACTTACTCATTCAGGGAGCAGCGCAGCGCTTCGCGCATCAAAACGAAATCAATTTTATTGGAGCTGCACAAGGTTGGCATGCAATGACCAATTATCAAGGGCAATATAAATTTTGGAAATTTAATGTTACTCATCGCATCTTTAATGAATGGCCTTTGCTCATGCAGCGTGTTTACCAAAGCAACCTAACCAATTATTTCTGGAGTAATCCGCAAAAACAATTCTTTCAGGAATTGAGTGCTGCCAGCGCTTTTGAAAACGCAGCAAAAACATTAATGGCCCAGCTTAAATTGAGCGTGTTCCAGTTCAAGAATGTCTATCGTTTTGATCCGCAGCTTGTGCAATGGACAACAACAGGCTTTGCCTCAGCGGGTCAGTTTGCTACCCTAGAAGCCAGCTTGAATTATTCTTTTGGCAAAGCTGCCCAGAACGCCTCTAACCAATCTTGGACACTCCGATCCGACTATAAATTTCTCGCTCAGCAAACTGCTTTTTTGCCAAAGAATAGGGCAGCACTTGCGTTGGCTTGGCAAGGCGGAGTATTTAAAGACAAGCGTTTGAAGTTGTTTTTAGAGGGTCAAATTAATTACGTATCCGCGAGCAGAGCAGTGGTGTATTTGCCATATATCGAAAGCCTAGACTGGACCTCTGTGCAAACAGGATTAAGTAATCAAGCCAATTTGAATGCGCAGTTGAATCTCGCGCTTGAAGTCAAGACCTTTCGCTTTTTTATAAACGTAGCCAACATCGGACATTTTTGGACAGCACCCCAAATTTCTATGGTAAATGGGTATACATTCCCAACAATGCAGGTGCGTTTAGGACTGACCTGGGATTTTTGGAATTAAGAAGAAGTAGGAGCTAATTAATGACCAAGTACTTCGGCCATTTTTGCGCCAATTTGTGCTGGTGAGTCAACTACGTGAATACCACACTCGCGCATGATGCGTTTTTTAGCCTCGGCGGTGTCGTCTGCGCCGCCAACAATAGCACCGGCATGCCCCATTGTGCGGCCTTTTGGTGCGGTTTCGCCAGCGATAAAGCCAACTACAGGCTTAGTGCCATTTTCTTTGATCCAGCGCGCAGCTATAGCTTCTAGGTTACCACCGATTTCGCCAATCATGACAATGCCTTCTGTTTCAGGATCGTTCATGAGTAATTCAACGGCTTCACGTGTAGTGGTGCCGATGATTGGGTCACCACCGATACCAATGGCTGTGGTGATGCCCATTCCTGCTTTGGCAACTTGATCTGCTGCTTCATAGGTGAGGGTTCCGGATTTGGATACAATACCGATTTTACCTTTTTTGAATACAAAACCTGGCATGATGCCAACTTTGGCTTCTCCAGCGGTGATTACACCTGGGCAGTTAGGACCAATGAGTCTGGTGTTGAAGGCTTTGATGTATTCTTTGGCCTTCACCATGTCATTTACTGGAATTCCTTCGGTGATGCAAACAATCACTTTGATACCTGCTTCTGCAGCTTCCATGATGGCATCTGCAGCGAAGGCAGGTGGAACAAAAATGATAGAGGTATCGGCATTAGTTTGAGCAACTGCATCTGCAACGGTATTGAATACCGGACGATCGAGGTGTGAAGACCCGCCTTTTCCTGGCGTGACACCACCAACCACATTTGTACCAAATTCAATCATTTGGGTGGCGTGAAAGGTGCCTTCGCTACCTGTAAATCCTTGAACAATTACTCTGGAGTTTTTATTTACCAATACACTCATAATATCACTTTTTTTTGCGAGTCAAATTTAAACAATTATTTGGCATCAATGACCTTCATTTTAAAATAGAGGATTTTATCTTTTCCGATGCGATCCGTACCGGCTTGACCATAGGCAAGTTGCGGTGGTACAATGCAGCGCAAATAACTGCCTACAGGTATGCCGTAAAGCGCTTCTTGCCAGCCTTTGATGAGTCCATTAAGTGGTAAGCCTATGGCTTGATCGTGTACCTCGATGATTTTTCCGGAAAGTAATTTGAGCGAATAACTGACCCAAATGCTGTCTTGAAGTTGGATGAGTCTTCCAGAACCTAAAGTGTCGATTTTAAGATAAAGGCCGCTACCTGTGGGTTTGAGCTTTAACTGATGCTTTGCGTTATATTGTTTGATTTTGGAATCAAAAGCATCGAGTTCTGCTTGTTTGTAGCTACATGAAGTCAGCAAGGCGCTGATGCTCATTAGTAAAAGGAGGCGCTTCATATTTTCTCTAGTACCGCTAAATAGTTATCGTCGATGGTATAGGCGCGTCTACATTTGAAACCGCAGTCGGTAGCATGCTGATGTAGGGTGTCGTAGTCGACGTAAAGCCATTCGAATTCAGGGCCACTAATTTTTTTGTATTGCATTTGAAATTTGAAATTGCCGTAGTAGGCCGAATTGAGATCGAGCCAATAGCCACCATCTTCGTCTTCATAGAGGTACTTCACATCTGTGGAGTCGGCAATAAAGCGCCCTCCAGGCAACAATAAATCGTGAACTTTTTGAAGAAATACAGGAAGCTGAGCGAGGTTTTTTGCCAAGCCCATACCGTTCATTAAGGATAAAATGGTGTCGTATTGTGTGCTGTTGTCAAGTGCGTAAAAATCTTTTTGGCTCGCATTGATCCCATTTTGTTGCATATAGGCAACTGCCCCAGGTGAAAGATCAATGGCTTTTACCTTATGACCGCGGTCTTGGAGGGCGAGCGCATGAACGCCGGCGCCAGCACCGATATCGAGTACAGCACCCTTGCACAGGTCAAGTGCGCTGAGTTCGAGCTCGGGCATGTCGTCTTCTTTTCTGAAAAGGACTTCGATAGGAATGATGTCGTCGTCGCAGAGATCTGAACTGACAATGATATCAAAAGGTTTTTTGGTTTTGGCGTAATCTAGGATGGCCTGACCGATTGGGTCGCCATTGTTTTCGGAGAGCTTAGTATTCATATTCGCTGTAATCGTTGAGGTCGTCGTCGGAGTAGTCGTCGTCGAAGTCTTGGAAGCCAAATTCGTCTTCGTCTTCGTCTGTTTCTGCAATTTGATTTTCAGGACCAAATAAATTTTCGTCGAGCATTGATTTGGTGCTTTCTTGAGGTGCGGTACCGATGGCTAATGCCATGATTGGGGTCTCGGGCGCTTCTTTTTCGTAGGCAATTAATTCGATCAAGAAAATCCACATCCGCATGAAATCATAGACCAAGATAAAGCGTTGATCAGGTTCGGTTAAGAAATCTTGAATGATGGCTTGTTTCATGACAGATGCCGGTTCGTCGACGGCGTCGTCGTCGTAGGACATGTCTAGGAGCGAGAGCTCATGGCCTTTGTCCCAGCTGTCGTTGGAGACATAAAAGCTAGCCATTTGGTCGCCGTTGAAACCAAATGAAGACATGATAGCGTGGTAAAATGTCTCGAAATCAGCCTCGTTGGAGATAATGATATCACGAAAGACTTCTTCGTTTTTGTCGCTGTCTAGTAGTACGCGAAATTTTAAGCCGGGCATGTTTCTGGATTTACGATAAAGATAACGATTATTCAGCCAGAGGCGGTAATTGCGAAGCTTTTAAACCGAGTTCTGAACCAAAACGCAGCATTTCGGCATAAGCTTCTTGAAAATCATTGGCAATATGCCCTTCTAAAATGGCGTCTTTGATGTGTGTTTTAATAGTGCCAATTTCTGCACAAGGACCAATTTCAAAGGTTTCCATAATGAGCTGACCCGAAACGGGTGGCTGAAAATTGCGCACGCGGTCTTTCTCTTCTACGAGCTTCAGTTTTTCGGCAACAAGCTCAAAGTTTTGCTTATAACGCTTGACTTTGAACTCATTTTTACTCGTGATATCGGCATTGCATAAAAGCATGAGGTCATCGATGTCGTCGCCTGCTTCGTGCAAAAGGCGTCTGATTGCTGCATCTGTTACCGATCCTTTGACCAACGCAATTGGCCTGAGGTGCAATCTGACCAATTTCTGAACATATTTCATTTGATGGTCTAGGGGCAAGCGCAGTCTTTTAAACAAACGAGGCACCATTTTGGCGCCCAATTCTTCGTGGCCGTGGAAGGTCCAGCCGATTTGTGGGTCGAAACGTTTGGTAGGTGCTTTTGCAATATCGTGTAAAATTGCGGCCCAGCGCAACCAAAGGTTGTTGCTGTTCAACGCTAAGTTATCGAGTACTTCAAGGGTGTGCAGGAAGTTGTCTTTATGGGCTTTTCCGTCGCGGGTTTCTATACCCATTAGTGCTGTGAGTTCCTCAAAGAATTGATTGAGGAGTCCTGTGGCTTGCATGAGTTTGAAGCCACGAGAAGGTTGTGTGGTCAGTATGATTTTATTGAGTTCATCTGTGATGCGCTCTTGTGACAAAATCTGAAGGCGGTCTGCATTGGCTTTGATGGCCTGCAAGCAAGCACCAGTGATCTGAAAATCAAAACGCGTGGCAAAGCGAATAGCCCTCAGCATTCTGAGTGGGTCATCGCTGAAGGTAATGTGCGGGTCTAGGGGTGTTCGAATGATACCAGCCTCGAGGTCTGCTTGCCCATTGAAGGGATCTATAAGTTGCCCGAGCGTTTCGGCTCGCAAACTAATGGCCATGGAGTTGATGGTGAAATCGCGGCGGTTTTGGTCGTCTTGGAGCGTTCCTGCTGAGGTACTCGGTTTGCGAGATTCAGGTGAATAAGATTCTTTTCTTGCACCAACAAATTCAATGTCGAGGTCTTTGTATTTGAAGTGAGCAGTTCCGAAATTCTTGAAAATACTAACTTTCTTTACCTTGAGGATATCGGCAACAGCACGGGCTAGGGCAGGGCCATCGCCGAGTACTAAAATATCGATGTCTTTGCTAGGGCGCTCCATAATAAGGTCTCGGACCCAGCCGCCAATCACAAAAACTTCGAGTTGTTGCGCAGTTGCGTACTGAGAGATGACCTTAAAAACGGGGTGCTTGAGATTGCTAGCGTAAGAAACATCCATGGGGCGCAAAGTTAAGCGTAATCGCTGAAATTTTGCCCTTATGGGTTTAGAAATCGTCGTCGTCGTCGTCGTCGTCAAAGAAATCGTCGTCGTCTGGCTTTTTGTAGTTGAGGAGTTCGTCGTCTAGCTCATCGTCGTCGTCGTCAAAAAACCTAGGATTTTTGCCACTTTTCTTGTAGGCATCCATTTTTGGTTTTTTGTTGCGGTTGTCGTCTTCGATTTTGCGCTCTTTTTCTTTGGTTTTCTTGCGCGGCTCTGTTTTGGGAAGAATAAAACCCGACGAAGGAGTGCTGTCTTCGCTGTCGTTGAAACGCGGTTCTGTTCTTGGAGTTGTAGACTCGCTATTTCTGACAGGTGCGTTGTTATCGCGTGGGGTGAAGGGCCTAGGGGTGCTTCGGTTGTCTGAGCGCTGTTCGGCTTCTTTGACAGCTAGCGCGCGACCGTTGATGACGTAACCATCTAGTGCTTGAATGGCGCGTTGAGCTTCTTGACTATCTGCCATTTCGACGAAGGCAAAGCCTCTGGGTTTCCCAGTTTCGCGGTCTGTAGCAACGGTAGCTTTGAGCACTGTTCCGTAGGCTTCAAAAAGTTGGCGCAACTCCTGATTGCTGACACCAAAATCAAGTTTTGCAACAAAAATACTTGTCATAATAAGATTTAAACAACACAGATTTAGGTAAATACTAATCTTCTTGCTCCGAAATTAGAATAAAATTCAAAAATCCACCTACTTTTTGAAAAAAAATATTCGCATCAACTCCGTGATACTACCTAAGGAGGCATGCTAGAAAAGAATTATATTTGTATCATGCGTTTAGTCCGTCAAATACCACACGATCATTTTTTAATTTCGCTGCATCAATACAACGATAATTATTTGCTCAGTATCACCCTCGACGACTACCAACAACAATTCAAAGTTCCAGTTTCAAGTATCACTAGTTTAGACCAACTCGAACAAGAATTGACCCCCGCATTTTACTCAGCTTGCCTCCAAGATTTCATCCGAATGCGCGAGCGCTGGCTTCAACTAATCAAACCACTTCAAAATGATTAAATTCTTCACTTCTTTCACAATTGTTGCTGCGCTAGCGGTCTCTTGTTCATCTCCAGCGCCTGTCAAAAAAGACACAACACCTAAAGTACCAACCACGCGCCTAGATGGCCTTAAGATTGCTTATTATTCAAATGATAGCATCAAGAAGTATTTTGATTATTTCAAAAGAGAAGAAGCAGCAGCAGAAAAGAACCAAAAACGCTTCGAAAAAGAACTTCAAAAACGCAACAAAGCTTATGAAGACTACATCATTAAAAAGGATCAAGAAGCCAGATCTGGTCTGTTGTCTCAAAACGAAATTGCCATGGTTCAGCAAAAGGCACAGCAAATGCAAAATGAATTAATGCAATACCAACAAACTGAAGGCGCGCGCATCGAGAAAGAAACCCTAAAATCTTTGGAGGCCATCAACAAAAAAGTAGAGCTGTGGGGCAAAAAGTACAGTGAAAAACACAACATCGATTTACTGCTCATCCAAGGTCAAGGTGGCCAGATCAATTACATCAACAAAGAAATGGATGTCACTAAAGAATTCATCAATTTCTTGAATGAAAACCAAACGAAAATCGAAAAAGACCTCTAGACCCAATGCGTCCTAATCCAGCACTCCAAAACGAAAACGTCGCCGAATACCTGCTTTATATCTATCAAATAGAAGCGCTGATTCGCACGCTTGATCTCGATATCAATCGCATTGAAAACGAATTGCTCGCCCCTGCTTTTACCAATTCAGAGCAACTCCAACATCAATTATCTTGGTACCGTGCCATCAGTTCAGAAATGCAGCAACGGGGGCTTCAAAAAGAGGGGCACCTCGAACAAGTTGAGGAAATCCTCATGGAGTTGATTTACTTGCACAACACCATCCTAACCATCTTAAATGATGAAAAGTATAAAGGTTTGTGCGAGCATGCGCACGAGGCACTACAAGCTTTCAAAACCAAATCAAATATGGCCAACCGACACGACGTCGAAGTGTTGTTCCATGCCATGTTTATGAAGTTGCAGCTTAAAATGAAAAAGCAAGAGATCAGCCCAGAGACAGAAGCGGCATTTGATTTATTTCGCATTCAACTAGCTTACTTATCCCAACAATACAAGCGCATGAAAGCTGGTGAACTCAACTTTGTCCAGAACTAAAAATTCAATTTGATTTTTGAGGAAAGCAATTCATTTGAGTCAAACGCTGTTGCTCCGTATCAATTTCATAGACCAAATGAACATCTCCATTGCTCAAAATAAGGCAATTTGCCTGAAGCATTTTTTGGTAGCTGGAAATTTGCATAAAAACCTCATGGCTTAGCTTGATTTGAGGTGCTTTACATTCTACTAGAATGTCTGCTTCAAACTGGTCGTTATATACAACGATATCCCAACGCCGCGTAAAACCATCATATTGAATTTGCTTTTCTACAGCAATTTTTTCCAAAGGAAATCCTTGGTGAAAGTGTAAAAGTGCAATGAGATGTTGCCTGACCCATTCTTCGGGTGTCAGGATGATTTGTTTTTTGCGCACCAAACAATTGACATAAATGCGTCCGGCACTGCTGCTTAATTTCAAGGGTGCAGGTGGTAAATTTAAGGGACGCAATAAAGACATTAGATGCCCGGTAAAATAAGGTGGATATCCTTGTATTTAAGGTCAAAGACTTTACCGAGTACTTCGTTGGTCAGAATACCCCGAAACATATACACGCCATTTCTAAATCCAGGATGAGTTCGGATCAGTTCAGGAACTCCACCGCGTTCGCCCATTTCCAGCAAAAGTGGAGAGAGCGTATTGGAGAGTGCAAATGATGCTGTGCGCGATACCCTTGATGCGATGTTAGGTACGCAATAATGCGTGACGCCATGTGCTAAAAATGTAGGTTCGCTATGGTTGGTAATGCGAGAGGTTTCAAAACACCCACCCTGATCAATACTGACGTCTATAACGACAGATCCTGGTTTCATTTGCGAGATCATGTCTACGGTAACCACACAAGGAGTGCGTCCGATCGTGGAGCGCAAGGCGCCGATCACTACATCGGCTCTTCTGACGGCTTTGGCCAAAACTTTAGGTTGTAGTACGGAAGTAAATACCCTTTGGCCGAGGTCGTTTTGGAGTCTTCTGAGACGCGAAAGCGAATTGTCGAAAATTTTAACGGAGGCACCCAAGCCGATAGCAGCTCTTGTTGCGAATTCGCCTACTGTACCTGCACCAAGCACAACTATTTCGGTCGGTTGAACGCCGGCAATACCGCCGAGCATGAGGCCTTTTCCTTCCGAAAAAGAAGAGAGGAGTTCGCCGGCTACCAAAATTGAGGTGGTGCCGGCAATTTCACTCATGGTGCGGACAATGGAGAAAACACCTTCTTCGTCTCGGATGTAATCCCAGGCGATGGCGGTGATTTTTTTGGCGCTGAGTTGTTTTAGAATTTCTTTGGGTTGGGTGGCAAGTTGAAGCGCAGAAATGAAGGTCTGATTACCCGGCATCAATTCGATTTCTTCTTCTGAGGGCGGCGCTACTTTCAGGATGATGTCTGACTGATAAACGCTTTTGCGGTCATAAATGATCTGAGCACCTGCCTCGCTGTATTCGTTGTCTGTAAAATGAGCACCTTCGCCTGCATTGCTTTCTAAAAGCACCTGATGCCCGTTGGCAACTAGCAAACTGACAGCCTCAGGCACCAATGCAACTCTTCTTTCTTGAAAAGAGGTTTCTTTTGGAATGCCAATTAACAAGTTGCCTTTTTTACGACGCACTTCAAGTAATTCCTCTTTTGGTAATAAGGCTCCTTGTTGGATTAGGGTTTTCAGCAAATGCGGATCAGTGGTCATAGTGCAGTGAGATTTCTCGACGGTGGTCAGATTCTATACGAATATACAGTCTATAGCGTGGTTTTGGAAGAATTGACTCAATTTTTTCTGGCCACTCTACAAAAAAATAAGCTGCTTCGTCAAAAAGTTCTTCGAGACCAAGATTGACAAGTTCTTGCTCGTTTTCAATGCGATAGCAATCTAGGTGGTAGATTGGTCCTTTTTTTGGCGCATCGTAGGCTTGTACAATAGCGAATGTTGGGGAGCCTTCGAAATGTGGAATTTGGGCAGCATTTAGCAAGTGCTGAACCAATGTCGTTTTTCCGCTTCCCATCTCTGCCTCTAACGCTACAAATGCAGGCTCGGGAAGAAGGGTCCAGATTTCTGCTGCAATAGCGGAAAGTTCTGACAAATGAACGTTGGGCCAAGCGTTAATTAGATCAGTGGCCATGATATGGAATAACTTGATGATCAGCCCACTGTAAAAGTTCTAGCTGTTCTGAATCAAAACGCGCAAAGGTGTAGTACTGAAGCCAATCACCGGTATTTACATACCGTGTTTGTGCATGTTGCAAATAAAGCGGTAAGTGGCGGTGTCCAAAGAGATAGTAGTCATGGTGCTGTTGGCTCTCTCTTTCCTTTACATACTGAAAAAGCCACTCTGCTTCTGGTCCGTTGTATTGGGCGTCTTTGGCTCCGCCATTTGCGCGGCTACGTTTGGATAAAAAACTTGCCAAACCGATGCCAAAGTTGGGGTGTAATCTAGCAAATAACCATTGGCAGATGCCGCTCCTGAAAAAACGCTTGAGTAATTTGTAATTGTAATCGCCCGGGCCAAGGCCATCGCCATGGTGCAAGTAAAAAACCTTGCCACTCTCTTCAAAAACATGGGCGTCGCTATGAATGGTAAGCCCTAGTTCTTTTTCAAAGTAATCGAAAACCCACATGTCGTGGTTGCCTTTAAAAAAATGTATGTCGATACCGGCATCAGTGAGTTCAGCTAATTTACCGAGTAAACGCGTGTAGCCTTTGGGCACGACTGTTTTGTATTCGAACCAAAAATCAAAGACATCGCCTAAAAGGTATATTGCCTTGGCAGTAGGTCGGATGTAGTCTAGCCAAGCAATAAATGCGCGCTCTCTGGCTTCACTTTTTGCAGCATTGGGCGCCCCTAAGTGTAAATCTGAGGCAAAATAGAGGTATTTCTTTTGGTCAGACATTAAAATCCAAAGATTTGCTGGAGTGTTTGCTCGAGAGCAGCCCCTCTTAAATTGGTAGCAATCACGCGACCCTCTTTATCGAGTAGAACGGTGAAAGGAATGGATTGTACGCCGTAGAGCTGAGCCACTTTGCTTTTCCAGCCACCAAGATCGCTGACATGATTGGGCCATACCAATTGGTCAGCGGCAATTGCAGCAAGCCATTTGTCTTTGTTGGAGTCTAATGAAACGCTCATGACCGTAAAGCCGGCATCTTTGTATTTTTGGTAGTTCTTGACAACGTTGGGGTTTTCTGCTCGGCAAGGACCACACCAAGATGCCCAAAAATCAAGTAAGACAACCTGACCTTGAAGGTCCGAGAGCTTCATTTTCTTTTTGCCGTCAGTGCGCAATTCTTCAAAGTCGGGGACGGCTTTGCCTTTGGCAAATGGATTGGCGGCGTCTCGAGCTTGCTTGACGTTGAGGTAATTCTGATACAAATTTTGTACGATTGCGCTCTGACTGAAACTTTGATAGAGCGGAACGATGAGTTTTTCGTAGGAGGCAAAATCTTGCTCAATTTGAATGCTGCTCAAGGGTAAAATAAGTGCTGCTGAACTGGCATACATCCCGACATAACTCTGAAGTGCCGTCTGAAACTTACTGTATTCTTGCGTCATGTAATTATTGATCTCGGCCTCTTTACTTTGGTCAGCTTTGATGGCGGCTAGTGCTGAATCGGCTTTGTTTCGCCAATTTGAGTTGAGAACAACATATTCGTGCATTTGGCGCGATTCTTCTGAATTGACAAAGTTACAGTACTGCAAAAGATTGCGGCCATCGCCAAAAATTTGAATGTGCGAGCTGTCTCGGATGACGAGATTGAGGTTGTTTTGACCGATGCGCAAGATGTAATAATCGGGCCCAGCTAACGTTCCTTTTAATTCGAATTTTCCGTCGGATTTAATTGGACTTGCGTAGTAGTTTTTGAATGTGGCCCCGAATTGTTGGGCAATGTAGGCTGAATCGGCACCGCTCGAAAAAATTTGTCCGCTGATGCGAAAAGCCTGCCCTTGGCTGAAACATAGCACGGGTATAAGAAAGAGGAGGGTGCTTAAAAGTTTCATGTTACTTGAATATTTGTGCTAGTTTGTCTTGCAGTTTTTGACCTCGCAGATTGGTTCCTATGATTTTTCCATCGGGATTGATCAGAACGGTGTATGGAATGCCATCGAATTGATAGAGCTGTGGGAGCTCTGATTTCCAGCCTTTTAGATCGCTGACGTGGTCTGGCCAGGTCATGCCCCAGGTTTTGATGGCTTCCTGCCATTTAGTTTTGTCTTCGTCTAGGGAAACGCTAAAGACGGTAAAGCCCTTGTTTTTGTATTTGTTATAGGCGGCAATTACATTTGGCATTTCATTTTTACAAGGCCCACACCATGAAGCCCAGAAATCAATGAGCACATATTTGCCTTTGAGGGCACTTAATTGGTGTGCTTTACCACTTGGGTCTGGCAGACTGATTTCCGGTGCAGACATGCTGCCGTTGGTCATTTGGGTATAGGCAAAAAAGGCATCTTCAATTTGGGCGTACTGCGCTTGCATGTTTTCGCTTGCCGCTTGCCCTGGATAACGCTGCGCATAGGCCTGACTCAGTTTTTCTAAAGTGTTGAGATGCTTGGCGTTCCAATCTTCAAAACCGGTAGTAGGAAGCAAGTTCATGCTGAGCATGATATTCAAAGGGCTGCTCAAATCTTGCTCAATTGCATTGACACAAAATGCTTCGTACGCAGATTTCGCCTCAGAGTAGGCTTTACTAATTGCATCTTGATCTAGCTTTTGCGGATTTTGTTGCAGTTCGTTTTGCTTTGTTTCAAAGGTTTTGGTAGCCAACATGAGTTTGGCATAGTTGGAGGCCCATTTAACACCCTTGATTCCCGGCTTATATCCAAAACCTTCGAGTTGACACTGCAGGGTTAGTTTGTCGTTGGGTTGTAGTGGTAGCCAGAGTGTGCTGCCATTTAAATCTGAAACGCGAAGGTTATAAATGCCTAAGCCGGGAACGTTGGCGGGCAATTCAAAAGTGCCGTCGTCGTTGATTTCTGTTTGTGCTACGGAAATGACCCCACGATCGCTAGGTGCTTCTAGAAACAGCTGCAGCCCTCCGGCGCCCTCTATTTGGCCGCTGATCAAGAGGTTCTCTTCGAGCCCGTTTTTTTCTAGCTCAGACCGATTGAAATACCAAAAAGCAATACCTCCAACTATGACAAGAAGAAGAATCCAAAATAATTTTTTATTCGACTTCAATAAGTTCATTAGCTATCGAGTTTTTGTCTGAGTATGCCATTCGCAGCTTTCGGGTCTGCTTTTCCGCCGGAAACTTTCATGAGTTGACCCATAAAGAAACCGATGAGTTGTTTTTCTCCATTTCGGTATCGCTCAACTTCTGACGGGTTTTGAGCGATGACCTCTGCGATGAAGCCTTCAATGACGTTGCTGTCTGAGCTTTGGATAAGGTTGAGTCTTTCGGCAATTTGTAGTGGTGTTTCTTGGCTTTCAAATAGTGCAGGAAACAAGCGCTGTGCTGCAATTGAATTAGATATTTTTCCTTGGTCGATGAGCTCAATGAGGGCTGCAATACGCGCTGGTTCAATCGGAAACTTAGAGATATCTACGCCTTGTTCGTTGAGGTAAGACTTGATTTCGCCCATGAGCCAGTTGGCTGCTGCTTTGTAGTTTTTTGTGGCTGCAATTAATGCTTCGTAATAGAGCGCAAGGCCTTTTTGATCGGTGATATTATAGGCATCGTAGTCGCTAAGACCATAGGTTTTGGTATAGCGTTCAAATAGCGCGTTAGGTAGCGCAGGCATTTCATCGGAAATGGCCGCTATTTGTTCTTTGCTTACCGTGATTGGCGGTAGGTCTGGTTCTGGAAAATAGCGGTAGTCATTGGCGGCCTCTTTGGTTCGCATAGAAAGCGTGATGCCTTTTAACGCGTCGAAAGCGCGCGTTTCTTGGGTGAGGGGCTCTCCGCTTTCGAGTGCTTCTATCTGACGCGTGATTTCGAATTCAATAGCGCGTTGCACGTTGCGAATAGAGTTCATGTTTTTGACCTCAACTTTAGTTCCGAATTCGGAAGCTCCCTTCAGACGCACTGATACATTGGCATCACAGCGCATAGAGCCTTCTTCCATATTGCCATCGCAGATATCTAGGTAGCGCAATAATTTGCGCACTTCGGTGAGGTAGTTGTAGGCTTCTGAAGAGGAACGGAGGTCTGGTTCTGAAACGATTTCGAGAAGAGGAGTTCCGGCGCGGTTGAGGTCCACGAGGGTGTCGTAGACATCGACGTCGTGAATGCTTTTGCCCGCATCTTCTTCCATGTGAATACGGGTCAGGCCGATTGCCTTTTGGCCGCCGTCTTCGGTGCGGATAAGAATTTGACCACCCGTGCAAATGGGGGTGGTGTCTTGGGTAATTTGATAACCTTTCGGAAGATCGGGGTAAAAGTAGTTCTTGCGGGCAAAGTGCTGTTGTGGAGCTATGTTGCAACCACAAGCAAGCCCGAGTCTGATCGCGAAATCAATGGTTTTGCGGTTCATGACGGGTAAAGTACCAGGGTGCCCAAGCGTAATGGCGCTAATGTTGGTGTTGGGTGCTGATCCGTATGAATTGAGGTCTGAAGAATAGGCCTTGGTTTGCGTGAGCAATTGCGCATGGACTTCGAGTCCAATGACGACCTCATAACGATCTCTGAGCGTTTGTTCCATAAGGGCTAATTTTATATGCTAGAAATCAGTTCTTTCATGATTTGCGTCATTTTTGGCTCTTGTCGGCTAGCAACTTCAATGACGTCTTGTACACTTACTTTTTTGATTTTTCCTGGTACGCCTAGATCGGTGATGATAGAAATGGCAAAGCAAGGAATACTCATGTGACGTGCAACAATCACTTCTGGAACGGTAGACATCCCTACGGCGTCGGCGCCAATGGTACGCACATATTTGTATTCAGAAGGAGTTTCTAATGTAGGGCCAGTAAGGCCGGCGTAGCAACCAATTGAAACGCGAATGCCTAGGCTTTTAGCGATATTGGCGGCTTTGTCGATCATTTCTTGATCGTAAGGGTCGCTCATGTCGGGGAAACGAGGCCCTAGCTCGTCGATGTTTTTGCCGATGAGTGGGTTCCCCGGAAATAAATTAATGTGGTCGTTCATGATCATGATTTCACCTACCTCGAAGTCTGGGTTGACACCGCCAGAAGCGTTGCTCACAAATAGGCGCTCAATGCCGAGTAGTTTCATGACGCGAACAGGGAAAGTGACTTGTTGCAACGAGTAGCCTTCATAGTAATGAAAACGACCTTGCATGGCAACAACTTGCTTGCCGCCGATGCGTCCAAAAATCAGTTTGCCCGAATGACTTTCTACTGTAGAAACTGGAAAGTGCGGTATGTCTTGGTAATTGATTTCGTCGATGATTTCGATTTCTTTGACCAAGCCACCTAGACCAGTTCCTAAGATGATACCAATAGTTGGTTGAACTTTTGTTTTACTTTGGATGAAAGCAGTGCTTTCTTTAATTTGAGACAACATAAGCGCTGATAAATTGATTAAATGCATGTTGATCCAACCACTCGAGCTCGAAAGTCAATAAAAACCAAGGGTATTTTTGTTGGTCTTCGGGGCTTAATAAAGCTTGGATTTTTACCCAATCTTTAGCGGTTGTCACAATTGCTGAATTTGCAGTTGCAAAGGTATCAAAAAATTGCTGAATTTCTTCTTTATCGGCGCTTGTATAATTGTGGTGATCTGGATAGCTTTTATGTTGGATCTGAACTAATGGTTCAAAGGCATCTTTAAGGTGTTCCGGCTTGGCTATAGCGCTTACAATCAGCACGCTGTCTATTTTTTCGACGTTCTTAGTAAGCGAGGTAAGCGGTTGGTACCGATAGCGAGAAAAAAAGACCGGAATAGACCACTTTTCGTAGCGCTTGGCATAAACCTTAGGATCAAATGAATCAAAACTCGGAGACTTCGTTACGATCAGTGCATCTGCGCGATTGAGGCCACTCATGTGCTCGCGCAGCGAGCCAGCAGGCAGTAGCCAATCTTGATCAATAGGGTTTGAGTAGGTGCTCAAAACTAGATTTAAACCCGCCTCTACCCACCGGTGTTGAAATGCGTCGTCAAGTAGAATTAGTGCATTTGGGTTCAGTTGCTTGAGGCGTTCCACCCCAATGACACGCTTCTCGCAGACGGCAAACTGAGCACTGTTTTTGTAAGTTTCAAATAGCATGCAAGATTCGTCTCCGACTTGATTTGGTGTGGAATTTTCATCGAGTAAGATAAAGCCAGTTGTTTTTCTGCCGTAGCCTCGACTCAAAACTTGTAATGGAAATTGAGGACTGAGTAGCTCAATTAAGTAAGCCACATGTGGTGATTTTCCGGTACCGCCAACGGCAAGATTCCCGACGCAAATTGATTTGCCTTGTATGGGCTTTGACTTGAAAAAGCGAAGGTCAAAACAGCGGTTGCGCAACCAAACTACTGCGCCATAGAACAGTGCAAATGGAGAAAGCGCTAGTTTGCGCATTTTACTGAACGTGATAATCTGAATATTCTTGTTCGTCTGCGTAGTAGTAAATGCGAACCATTGCGGTGTCGTTCAAAAAGTCGATTTTACCGACTTCTACGCGGTTTATGGTAAGCCCAGTGCGTTTTTCTAAGTCTGCTTTTAACAAGTCGTGGTTTTCTGGTTTGATGAGGTCAATGCGCTCGTAGTTGATGGTTTTGCGCGTTTCGTGCTTCATGAGCCAAATGTTCTCGAGAATATAGGTGAGCAAAACAACGGACACATTAATAACACCTACCTCAGAAACGCTAAGTTCGTTCGACGCTAATGCATTCACAACGCTGATTCCGATGACCATGAAAAGATAGGTCATCTCCTTGATTTCGATGGCGTCAGTACGGTAGCGAATGATGCCAAAAATGGCAAAAAGCCCAAGCCCCATTCCGGTGTCGATGTCCATTTGCATGAGGCCAAAGCACAAGAAGAAGGTGATCGTTCCAATTAAGTAATAGGTAAAGAGGTAGTCTTTGCGACGCGTTTTGGTATAATACAACACGCGAATCAAGATCGTTAAAAAGAATAAATTGATACCAAAACGCAACAGTAAGCCATAAAAGTCTTCGCTAAACCATGTGATCGTATTAGGCGATATCGCTTTTTTGAGAGGTAATAAAAAGAATAAGTCAGTTAGCATGGTTGATTTTATTTAAAAATAAGAGCTTCTTTTTGAAGCGATTAAACTTGAGCACTTCTTCTCCGTAGATTTCTACACTACCGATGCAATATTTAGAGAGTCGGTAGGGCCTGATGTGTTCTTTTTTCATAAGTCTGTAGAAAGGCGAATTTCTATCCAGATTTTCTTGTTTGAGTTCGGCAATGACCAGCTGTTGAAAATCTCTTTTGACCTCGCCCATATGAAAACTGATATTGAAGTCTAGGGTGAGGCGTTCTTTGCTGGTTTTAGAAACGAGGGTAATGCGCTGAAAAGCATTCCACATGGTAGGCACCAATTGGGTGTCTTCGTTGAGTTGTCGGCGCAGAAAATCGCGTTCTTTTTCGTCCTGAAGCTCGTTGAAATCATTGGTAAGGATGCGTCTTTTGTCTGTACGCCCTTTGATCTTATGCTTGATCTCTAGAAAGTGAATATTTGATTCAACGTATTTGCGAATTCTGACTTTAAAGCGGTCAGTTCTGCCGTTGTGGTGGTCTCTGAAAAATGAAAAAGAGGCGTCGTCAAAGTACAGGCTTTCGTAATGGGGCAACATGGTGCCTTCTACTTTGAGTGCGCGGTAATCTGCTGCCAAAATAGGTAGAAAGCGAAGAAGTTCGTCTTGGCGAAAAGCAAATTTGGTATCGATGCGATTCATGAGGTTGACATCGGCCATTTCGCGGAGGTCAATTGGGTCAAATTGCTCGATTTCTGTTTTAATATTGCTCATCTATGTTTTTCAAAAATAACAATTTCTTAGCTGTTTGCTTACATTTGCTTTATGAAGTACAAAATTCTCCTACTTGGCTCTGGTGAACTCGGAAAAGAGTTTGTCATTGCTGCCAAACGCTATGGGCAGTTTGTTGTTGCCGTGGATAGTTACCCCGGAGCCCCTGCCATGCAAGTTGCCGATGCGTTTGAGGTCATCGATATGTTAGACGCAAACGCGCTCGATAAGGTTGTAAAGAAGCATCAGCCGGATATCATTGTTCCGGAAATAGAAGCCATTCGCACCGAACAATTCTATCAATACGAGGCGCAAGGAATTCGCGTGGTCCCGAGTGCGAAAGCAGCTAATTTTACCATGAACCGAAAGGCCATTCGAGATTTAGCCGCCCAAGAGGTAGGGGTGAGAACAGCTCCTTATCGCTATGCCACGAGCCTTGAAGAACTCAAAGCAGGTGTCGCATTTTGCGGATTGCCATGCGTAGTCAAGCCATTGATGTCGAGTTCTGGGAAAGGACAATCCGTCATTAAAACAGAGGCCGACATCGAGAATGCTTGGCGCTACGCCATGGAAGGATCCAGAGGTGACCTCAAGGAAGTCATTGTTGAGGGCTTCATTGATTTTGATTACGAGATCACGCTACTTACCGTTACACAGCAAAACGGACCAACTTTATTTTGTGCGCCAATTGGGCATCGCCAAGAAAGAGGCGACTACCAGGAAAGTTGGCAACCTATGCCCATGAATGCAGAACACTTGACAGAAGCGCAAGACATGGCTGCCCGTGTAACTGCAGCGCTTGGTGGCGCAGGAATTTGGGGGGTTGAGTTTTTTATCACCTCTGAAGGCGCCTACTTCTCCGAGCTTTCTCCACGCCCACACGATACAGGCATGGTAACGCTTGCTGGAACGCAAAATCTCAACGAGTTTGAATTGCATGCACGCGCAGTTTTGGGCTTGCCTATTTCAGAAATTTGTCAGCTTCAAAACGGCGCAAGCGCAGTTGTTTTGGCTACTCAAAATAGCGAGGCCGCACCAAAGTATCTTGGCCTAGACAAAGTACTCAATGATTCAAAAGCCGAAGTAAGAATTTTCGGCAAGCCAACCACAAGGCCTTATCGCCGCATGGCTGTAGCCTTAACGTTCGGGACAGAAAGCGTAGAAGAGCTTGTTATTAAAGCTAAAAACCATGCGTCGCATATTCAACTTGTTTACGATAACTAATGCGTTCAGCTGAATAATTGTAAATTGATAAAAACCAAATTAGACATGAAATCTATTTTCTTTCTGCTTTTCTTCTCCTTATTTGCGCTCAGCTCGAGGGCAATTGAACTGCGCTATCATCTTTCGATGCCGCAACCCAATTCTCATTATTTTGCCGTCAAGATCGATGTCGAAAAAAATGACCAAGCCAGCCAAGAATTCAAGCTGCCTGTCTGGACTCCAGGATCGTATTTGGTGCGCGAGTTCTCCAAAAACCTCAATCAAGTCAAGGCAATAGACAATCAGGGGAAGGCCCTGACTGTCAAAAAGAAAGCGAAGAACGCATGGGAAATCCAATGTGCCGGAGTAGAGTCTTACACGGTGTTCTATGAGGTCTATGCCTTTGAACTTTCTGTCAGAACACCATTTTTGGACAACACCCATGGGTTTGTGCCCGGTGCGGCCGTGTTCATGTACACCGAGAACACCCGCAATCAGCAAGGAGTGGTTAAGGTGTATCCACATTCTTCATTCAAGAAAGTAAGCACAGCGCTTGTTCCTGCCGATTTCAAGTCGGAGCCAGGTTGTCAAACTTTCGTTTTCAAAGATTACGATCAGTTAGTTGATTGCCCAATTGAAATTGGCAATCAGCAAGAATTTTCGTTTACCGCAGCTGGGGTGCGTCACCGAGTGGCCATGTACGGTGAGGCCAATTATAATGTATTGCAATTACAAAAAGACATGGCCAAAGTTGTAGAGGCCGCAACAGCCGTTTTCGGTAGCAATCCGAATAAAGATTATTTATTTATTGTGCACAACGTCACGGACGGTCAAGGTGGTCTCGAGCACATGAATTCTTGCGTGTTAAGTGTCAATAGGTGGTCTTATGAGGGGTCTGGATACGTGGGCTTTATCAATTTAGTTGCCCATGAGTATTTTCATCTTTGGAACGTAAAGCGCATACGCCCTGTCGAACTTGGACCATTTAATTACGACCAAGAATGTTACACTTCCTTGTTATGGGTGATGGAAGGGATTACGTCTTATTACGACGAGCTATTGCTACGTAGGGCAGGTTTTTACACGCCTTCTGAGTTCATTTCCAAGTTGCAGGGTCAGATCAACTACGTGGAAGGTAGTCCGGGCTCAAGAATACAGCCTGTTGCACACGCGAGTTTTGATGCCTGGATCAAAGCGTATCGACCAAATGAAAATTCGAGCAATACAACAATGACCTATTATTCCCGCGGAGCCGTTATTGGGGCAGTCTTAGACGCCTATCTCATTCAAAAGTCAAAAGCCAAAAGGAGTTTAGATGGGTTCATGCAAGTTCTTTATCAAAAATATGCACTCGGATTGCAGCGCGGCTTTACTGAAGCAGAATTTGAGCAAGAACTGTCCAACTACTGCGGAGAAGACATGCGTGCATTTTTTGCAAATTATATAGATGGTACTCAAATTATTCCTTACCAGAAGTATTTCGAGCCGATGGGTATCAAAGTACAAGATCAGACGAGCACACTCACCAATTTTGGCGCTGGACTCGAGCCCGGAGAAGTGCTCAAGGTGAGATCGGTCAGGAGCGGTTCTGCTGCCGAAGACGCTGGCATCAATGTTGGTGACGAAATTTTAGCATGCGATGGCTACAGACTGGACAAAACAGCGCTCGAAACCAAATACAACAACCTTCAGCCGGGTGCAACTTTAGAATTGTTGCTCGCCCGAGATGGCAAAGTCTTTAGCACCAAATGCGCCATGAAAACCTATGCTAAACCTCAATTCTCACTTCAAATCACCGATCCAAATGCGGCTCTTCTTACTTATTGGTTGCGTTAGTCTGCTTGAGCTAGCGCTGCAGGCACAGCCAATAAAAAACATACAGATACCGCCGGTAGCGGTTCAATATCCTTATAACGAGTGCGAACCATCTATTGCAATTAATCCGCGCAATCCGAATGAAATTACGGCTGGTACAGTTTTGCAGGGTTATCATGTTTCTACAGATGGTGGCCATACCTGGAAGTCTAGCGTCTTAAAAAGTCCTTATGGCGTATATGGCGATCCTGTTTTGCAATACGACCAGACAGGCCGCTTGTATTATTTTCACCTGAGCGATTACAACAAAACAAGTCATTTAGACCGCATCGTTTGTCAGGTTTCGGATCGGCCCGGGAAATTTTCTAAGGGTTCTTTCCCTAAACCAAATGGAACAAAAGTTCAAGATAAGCATTGGGTGGTTATCGATCCTAAAACAAATGTTTTATACATGACCTGGACGCAATTCGATGCCTATGATTCTGCCGATCCCAAAGACACCTCAATTATCGTTTTTTCCAAATCTACAGACCGTGGCCTCAGCTGGACCGATCCTATTCGCATTTCAAAATATGGTGGCGATTGCCTCGACGGCGACAACACCGTAGAAGGAGCAGTGCCCGCACTAGGGCCAAACGGTGAAATTTTTGTTTGCTGGACCGGCCCGCGTGGCATCATGTTCCAAAAGTCAACAGATGGCGGCCTTACTTGGCTCAGTGAAGAACGCAAACTCGCCGATCACGTCGGTGGTTGGGATATCCAAATCCCGGGCATATACCGCGCAAATGGTTTTCCTTTTTTGATGTCGGACATGAGTGGCGGACCTCACAACGGAACTTTATACCTCAATTGGTGTGACCAACGCAATGGCGCAGACAACACCGATGTTTGGTTGATCAAATCTACCGATGCAGGGCAAACTTGGTCTGAACCGATGCAAGTGAACCAAGATAAAGATCCGCGCCATCAATTTTTAACATCAATGGCGATTGACCAAGTTCGCGGTGATTTACACTTTGTCTATTATGACCGCCGCAGGTTCAAAGACAACCGTACCGATGTAGTCTGGGCAACAAGTACAGATGGTGGCCAGACATTTAAAGAGCAGCGCATTTCTAATCAACCATTTGTTCCAAACCCAATGGTGTTTTTTGGAGATTACCTCGGTATCGCTGCCCATAATGGTCGGATCAGGCCAATTTGGCCCCGCATGGACAACAATAAAATCACGCTTTGGATTGGGCTGATTGATTTAGAGTAATTGGAGATGAAAACCCTGCCTGAATCGTGGTATCGTGAATTGAAACACGAACTTCAAGAACCCTATTTTGAGCGCTTGATGCAGCAGGTCCGACAAACTTACGTCGAACATCCGGCAACTACTTTTCCTCCAGAGGTCGAACTTTTTAGGGCTTTTGAATTGTGTAATTGGTCTGATGTAAAGGTGGTCATATTAGGTCAAGACCCGTATCCAACCAGAGGCCATGCCCATGGTTTGTGTTTTTCAGTGGAACCCACCGTAAGGCCTTTGCCAAAAAGTTTGGTCAATATTTTCAAGGAAAGAAAATCCGACCTTCATTTACCTGATTTGCCAAATGGCAACTTGGCGCATTGGGCTCATCAAGGCGTTTTGTTGCTCAATGCGGTGCTTACCGTTGAGGAGGGAAAACCCGATAGTCACAAGAACTGGGGTTGGGAACAATTTACAGATGCAGTCATTGAAAAGATTACCTCCGAAAAGAAAAATGTTGTCTTTATACTTTGGGGGGCAAAAGCCCAGGCGAAAGCAGCGCAGATCGACCCATCTAAGCACTTGATTTTAAAATCGGTACATCCCTCGCCATTGGCTGCTCACCGCGGCTTTTTTGGTAGCAAACCATTTAGTAAAACCAATGCCTTTTTGCGCCTGATAGGCGAGCGCGAAATTCAATGGTAATTCCGTACCTTTGCACTGATGATTCAAAACGATTTATTTCTACGCGCGCATCGTGGCGAGGCCATTGAGCGCTACCCCGTATGGCTCATGCGTCAGGCGGGCCGAATTTTACCAGAATACCGTGCCGTAAGAGCCAAGCTTTCGGGTTTCAAAGAACTCGTAGAAACACCCGAATTCGCCACAGAAGTGACCATTCAGCCTGTTGACCTTCTCGACGTCGATGCGGCCATCATTTTCTCCGATATTTTGGTGATTCCTGAGGCCATGGGTTTGCCGTATCAAATGATCGAACAAAAAGGCCCTTGGTTTGAAAACACGATTCGAACGCAAGCGCAACTCGATCAGCTCGACACCGCAATAGATGTCCAAGAACGCTTGTGGTATGTTTTTGAAGCCCTTAAACAAACAAAAGCTGGCCTGAACGGCCGCGTTCCACTCATCGGATTTGCCGGTGCCCCCTGGACTATCCTTTGCTACATGGTAGAGGGCCATGGTTCCAAAACCTTTAGTGAATCCAGAAAATTACTTTATACCCAACCGCAGCTTGCGCACCAGCTTCTGCAGCGCATTACCGACGTTACCATTGCCTACTTAAAAGGTCAAATTGCCGCCGGAGCCGACGCATTGCAACTTTTTGATTCTTGGGCAGGCATTTTAGGCGAAGATCAATACCGCGAGTTCGGACTTCGATATATCGAACAAATTTGTGTGGCGCTTTCTGATATTCCACTTACTGTTTTCTCTAAAGGAGCGGTTGCCTCGCTACCAGAAATCTCGAAATTACCGTGCACCACAATTGGCCTCGATTGGAACATGTCGGTGCCTGTGGCACGAAGTTTGGTTCAAGAGCAAAAGACTTTACAAGGCAATTTAGATCCTTGTGTGCTCTACGGAAGCCCGCAACTGATTGAGCAAGAAACCAAAAAAATGCTCAATTCCTTTAAAAGTCAAAGACATATTGTAAATTTGGGTCACGGAGTCTATCCCGATATTGATCCAGAAACAAACCACGCCAATTCGTAGCATTTTAGTTGCTTGCGCATTCCTTTCATTCACGACTGGTGTTTTTGCTCAAAAAGGCAAAAAGACCAACGAGAAAGAAATCATCAACATTACATTTGAAGGTGCCTCCGACGAACTCTCTGAGCTCAACGGCATAGACGCCGCAGGCAAAGGCATTAGTTCTCCAACAGAAATCAAAGCAGATTTATTCTCAAAATCAGCCGCTGGTGATATCGGTATTCCAACCAATCTTTACGGTTCAGAAGAACCCTCTTCAGAAAATGGCGGGAACGTTTATGCAGGTATCGTAGCCTACAAACCGGGCAAATTGGCTGGCGAGCGCTCTTACATCACTATTCAGCTCATGCAAGGCAAAGAGCCTGTCACGCTCAAAAAAGGACTTACTTATTGTGTAGAATATGCTGTATCACTTGGCGAATCATCTAAATTTGCCTGCAATAACCTCGGGGTTTATTTTTCCAAAGAGACCCCAGGTAACGGCGAGGCAGGTGCTATTTACCAAGCCGGAGATCACGTTGTCAAGTCTCAATTGAATAAAGTATATAACGGTTTCTTCGGTTGGGAGAAAGTATGCAATACTTACACGGCAAAAGGCGATGAAAAATACATCACCATCGGAAACTTCGACCTCAATGACAAAACGCAGTTTCAGGCAGTTAAAAAACCAAAAGATTCAGAAGCAGATCCGCTCACTCACGCTTATTACTACATTGACAACATTATCGTTCGTTTGGTTGACAGCCCATCAGAGTGCGCTTGTTACAACACAAAGCCACCTAAAATTGAAGACAACTTCTCTACTTTAGTTTTTGACAAAACTCCAGAGATCAACGACAAAATGACCGCTGATAAAAAAATTGCAGCTCAAACAATTTACTTCAGACAGGGTAAATCTTCCCTCACCGAAAACGCACGTGTAAACCTTGATTTCATCATTGCCCAGATGAACGCAAATGCAACCATGAAAATTGAAATTATCGGCAACAACGATGATCTAGAAATCAAAGCAGGTGCAGAAAACGAAGATTACCTCGACATGGATCGCAAGCGCGTTGCAGCTGTCGTGAAATACTTCACCAACAACGGTATCTCTGAAGATCGTTTGCTGAAGACTTACAAATCAAACACAGTGCCTAGCGCCGAAGTGAGCGAAGGCGATGAGCAAGAAGATATCTATGCCAAAAACCGTAGAGTAGAATTTAGAGTGAAGCTCTAAATTAGATATCCATACTTCATTATAAAAAAACCGCGGTAGTTCACCGCGGTTTTTTTGTTTAAAATATAAGGGGTAAAGGCTTAGCTTAGCCTTTTCAGGAAAGGGTAGAGGCGTTGCGTGGGTAGTCCCATAACATTTGTATAAGAACCTCTGATCTCTACAATTCCGATATGCCCAATCCAGTCTTGGATGCCGTAAGCACCAGCTTTATCCATTGCTTGGTGTTCTTCTATGTAATGAATGATATCCTCCAACTTGAGTTCCTGAAAACGCACCGTTGTACAATCTACCAGTTGGTGTTCTCCAGCAGCATCTTTGATCACTACGCCTGTATACACTTCATGGGTCTGACCAGATAACTTTTGGAGCATTTCTATTGCAGCAGCTTTGTTTTTTGGTTTTCCTAGAATTTCTCCATTTAAGTAAACGACGGTATCGGCGCAGATCAATTTTTCTGCTGCATTGACTTGGGGCCAAATAGCAGCAATTTTCTTTCTGCAAATAGACAAAACCAATTCTTCTGGGCTCAGCGTTGGGTCAACCGACTCATCGGCATCAGCCGTTAAGACCCTGAATTCAAAACCGAGTTCGCTTAATAAAGACTTTCTTCTAGGAGAAGCAGATCCGAGTACTAATTGCATCTTAAAAATATAAACAGGTGAGTCCGAGAATGAGCGCAATCGTGGGTAACAAACGCAAGCGCTTTTCGAGGATTTGTGGTGCAAAGAAATAGGCAGCAAGCCCTGCTAAAAACAGCATTTCTAGTAGTCCGAGAACAATTTGAGTGTAAAAGCTGGGTAGAACAAAATCAGTCATTAGCCTAAGTAACAAGAATAGTACTGCCGGTAGTTGTAGGATGATCAAAGCCAATAAACTGGATTTTTGGGCACCAATTTTTCTTGGGATGGTATGCGCATCAATGAGGCTGTCGCCTGGAATATCTCGAATATCCTTGATGATTTCGCGGCTCAAATTGATGAAAAACGCACAGATGGCTACAAAGTAGATAAAGCGATAATCCAAAAAAGTTGACCATGTTTCTTCTCGATAAGGAGAAAAAGATGCACTGCGCTCATTGAGTACTTGAAAAAACCAACTGGAAAGAAAAAGTACCAATCCAGGAAGCGCCGCCAAGACGGCAGTACCTAGCAAAAGTTTGCGTTTCCAGTACGCACTATAAAACCATAAGAGATTAATGCTCAATAAATGGACAAAAATAAAGAGTAGGGTATGGTAGTGCCAAGATAAAATGACCGCCATTAAGAATCCGAGAATATTTAAGATCCAATTTGCTAAAATGGCCCATCTTTTGGCCATGTATTTAGTAAGGATCAGTTCTTCTGGTTTGTTGATTCGGTCTGCTTTGAGGTCAAAATAATCATTGATGATGTGCCCGGCAGCCGCAATGATGAGCGTTGAGCAAATCAGTAAGCCATAATGAAAAGCGTGAAAATCGATCACAACGTATGGATTTTCTTTGTGCAAGAAATAGGCTACGCCTAACATAGCAAGTAGGATCGCCAAAAGATTTTTGACTCTGATCAATCTAAAAAATGGGATCATGGCACTATTTTATAACAGGTTCGACGGTTTTTCTGGTGGGCAGCCGCAATCTGTTTTGGGTCTTTTAAGTTAGCGATGGCCTCATTGCTAATGATGGCTTGGGTAGAGCCGTATCCTTTGTAGGAAAGTCGATTAGCAGCGATGCCTTCATTGATTAAAAAGTCAAATACAGCTTTAGCACGTGCCTCTGATAAGACGAGGTTTTTGGCTGCGTCACCTTGGCTATCTGTATGGCCTTGTATTTCTATTTTGATGGCAGCATTTTTTTTCAAGTATTGACTTAAATTGAGCAATTCTATTTTCGACTCAGGTCTTAGGGTTGCTTTTCCTAGATCAAAAAAGACATTGTTGAGGATGTTTTCAGCTACAGAATTCATTGGATTGAGGGGCATGTCAAGCTGATAACTTTGTGCATTCTCGATGTTCGTGAAGTCAAAATTCAATGAAAAAGGCAAGTAACCAGGATGATTTACTAAGACTGCATAGCTCCGATTGATAGGTAGGGGCAAGGTAATTTTACCGTCGTAAGCATCGGCCAAGCCGTCAAACACTTTTTGTCCATTCGATAGGTCTGTAAGTTCAATATGGGCAGCAAGTTTCTTTTTGTTACTTGCGTCAAATGCGGTGCCTTCAAAATAAAAGGTTTGATCTGCCTGCAGTTCTTTGGGTAATTCGAACCAATAGATATCGAGGCCGCCATAACCACCTTGTCTGTCCGAGGCAAAAAAAGCGATGTCGCCCTGCGCCGAAACCAACAATGAGTTTTCATCGAAACGTGTATTAATGGGGTAGCCCAAGTTAACAGGCTTACTCCAGTTTCCTTGCGCATCTTTACGGCTCATGAATAAATCAGAACCACCCAGACCGATGTGCCCACGTGAGGCAAAGTAGAGTGTTTTGCCATCAGGGTGAATTTGTACAGACTCTTCATTGGATGCAGTATTGACTGCATTTGAAAGTCTTTGGGCTTCTGACCACGTGCCGTCTTCGCGTAAAAATGCCACATAAATATCACTATTAGCCCGACCATCCTTAGACCTTACGGCCCTGATAAAATAAAGCACCTGACCATCAGCACTTAATGATGGTTGTGTTTCCCAATTAGCGGTGTTGACGCTCCCTGGTAAATTAATTGGTGTGGTCCAGCGGCCATTTTCTTTGTGTGTTATAAAAAGATCGCAAGACCCTTTCCCAGTGCGATTACCGCCATAGTTTATACCCGATGGATCTGTGCAAGCGACAAAAATGATCGTTTTGCCATCACCCGAAATGGTTGGTGCGCCTTCGTTCCAAGTTGTATTGATATTTGAAGGCATCGACTTGGCTAGCGTCCAGATATTGGCTTTTGGGTCAAATGTAGAAACATAGCAATCTTCCTGTTCGTCTTTGTGACCATCTTCAAGGGTTGGCAGGCGTCTAGTAAAGAGCAATTGCTGGCCATCTACTGTGAGTGTGGGGTAGTATTCGGGAAAAGGCGTATTGATTCCCTCACCCGCATTTTTTGGCGCAAATGGCTTCGGATTGCTGATGGCTGCAACAGAAAACTCAGCGCAAGCTTTGATCTGATAAGCTTGCCCTTGCAATTTTTCGTTGGCATTTGGGTTCCTTAAAAAAATATCGATGGTCTGAAGCGCATTTTTATAGTCGCCGATGGTGAGTTGACATACGGCTAAATAAAAGTGGGTGCTGCCGCTCACGCTATGCGTCGGGTCAATTTCTAACGCTTTTTGATAACAAGTTGCCGCTTCGGTGTATTTGCGTTGGTATTCTAAAAATTCAGCCTTGAGAAGATAGGCTTCCCAAAAGTTAGGATCTTTTGTAAGTGCTGTATTTAATAAACGGATGCCTTCCTCATAATTAGGCGCACCCGTTTGTGGATTGCGCATTTCGGTTGGGGCTTTTTGACCTTGCTCAAAAAGTTTGATTGCTTTTTTACTTGAGCTCGAGTAAGGGAATTGTGCAAATACCGAAAGTTGGAAGAAAAGAAAGGTATAAGAGAGTGAAATTAAAAACCTCATGGAATTTGCATGTATTTATGCGTCTGTAACGAGATTTTCCATTTTTTGTTGCGTTTGATATAGTCGATAATGAGGGGTAAGAAGCGTTCTTGTTTGTCCCATTCTGTTTGTAAGTAAAGTGCACACCCGTTTGCGACTTTAGCTGCGTGCTGTTCGGCCCATTCAAAATCTGAGGGATGGGCGATCACTACCTTCAGTTCTTTGGCAAGGGTGTACGCTTCAGCTATTGGTGCTTTGAATTTTTTAGGCGAGAAGCAATACCAGTCAATGTGTCCCTTCAACGGATGTACGCCCGCTGTTTCTATGGCAATTTCATAGCCCTTTTGATATAGTGCAGTGGTAAGTGGGCGCAGATCGTGCATGGTGGGTTCCCCACCTGTAATGACCACAAAATCGGTTGCGGTTTGCCCAATAGCATCAATAATTTGATCTATTGTGAGGTATTGATCGGGAGAGATATCCCAACTTTCTTTGACGTCGCACCACACACAACCGACATCACAGCCTGCCAAACGGATAAAATAGGCGGCTCTTCCGCTATGTTTGCCTTCACCCTGAAGGGTGTAAAAGTGTTCCATGACGGGAAGGGTAGACTGCTGAATCATTTGGTAAAGTTACCTAAAATGTTATATTTGTTCTAAATCTTGCTAATGAAACCTTGCTACTTTACCCTCCTCTTATTACTCAGTTTACGACTTCAAGCACAGCAAATTGGCAATTCAGGCTTTGAAAACTGGGACAACCTCGGTTCAAATCAAGAAGAGCCCACTAATTGGTCTTCATTCAAGACGGCTACGGGTAGTTTCGCTAGTTTTGCATCCAAGCAGGTCGAACGATCAACAAGCGTTCGGGCAGGGGCAACAGGAAGTTATAGCGCAAGAATTTGGTCAAAAAGTACGCTAGGGATTATGGCTAATGGCGTTCTTACTACTGGCCGCATGAACATGGGCAGTTCTAGCCTCAGCAGCCCTGATAACTACAACTATACCGTACTCAACGATGCGGCTTTCTCTGAAGCGCTTACCGTAGCGCCAGATTCAATCGTTTTTTGGGCGCGCTATACTGCTGGTGCATCAGAAAAAGCGGGCATGCATGCCATTATTCACGATCAGTTCTCGGTACAAGACCCTTTAAATTCAACATCTACGCCCTATGTAGTGGCTGAGGCAGATTTTCAGTTTTCGCCAACAAATAGTGCATGGGTTCGCTATTCGGTACCTTTTGTATATACCGTAAACACAGGTTTAGCGCCTAAATTCATTTTGCTCACATTCACGACCAATCACATACCCGGTGGTGGTAGCGCCAATGATGAAGTATTGATTGATGATGTAGAATTGATTTATAACCTTGTAGGGATACAAGCTCATGAAGGAAATCAAGGCCCCATTATTTCTATAGATGAAAATAATTTGGTGCTCATCGAAGGCCTAACGCCCCAAGAAAAAGTAGAGATTTATCAGTTGTCAGGTCAATTACTGCAACAAACAACGGTTGCTCAAGTAAATGGAACGGCTTTGCCTTCTGGCTTTTATTTGATCCGTTGTGCAGCAGAAGTATCAAAAATTTACGTCCCTTAATTGGTGAGTAAGTAATAGCGCAGCCAGTTCATAGCGCCCAAAACCGTCATTTCTAAGTTGCGTTGCCTGTTGTCGCCAAACTGAAATTTTTTGGCAATTGTTCCTTTGGGTCCGCTCAAACCAACCCACACTAGTCCAATTGGTTTGTCAGGGCTGCCACCTGTGGGCCCCGCAACACCTGTCGTAGACAAACAATAATCAACACCTAAAATAGAGCGACCGTTTTCAGCCATTTCTTTGGCTACTTCTTCACTAACGGCGCCGTGTTGTTCCAAAACCCCTTGATTGACTTTTGCAATCTTTACTTTGAGTTCGTTTGAATAGGTCAGGAGTGCACCTTGATAATAAGCTGATGCCCCTGAAATACTGGCAATATGCTGGGCTAATAAACCTGCAGTGCAACTTTCTACAGTGCCTACACTTGCTTTTTTGATCAGCAATTGTTGACCGAGCGCTTCTTCAAGTGAAATAGGGTCGTAACCGAAAATATATTCAGGGAGCTTATTTTCTAATTCAGTGAAAAATGAATTGATGAGTAATTCGTTGTCCTTGCCAGTGTAAGAACTTAGACGCAGCTTCACGAGCCCGGGAGAAGGCAGGTAAGCAAGTCCAAGACCAGCCTTGCGAACGCGGTCTTCCCAATCGGAAATTTGATCGGCTAGAAAAGATTCGCCAATGCCTTGTGTGTGCATGGTTTTGTGGTACAAGGTAAGCCCCTCAAAGCGCTTTTCCAGCAGTGGAAAAGCTTCTTCGGTCATGATGGTTTTCATTTCATAAGGCACACCGGGCAGTGAAATGAAGATGATGCCGTCTTTTTCAAACCACATTCCGGCAGCGGTGCCGAGGCGGTTTTTTAATATCTGAGCTTTGGTCGGGAGCGCTGCTTGCTGCACATTTACTTCGAGCATTGGCCTGTTGCGACTTGCAAAAAATCCTTCAATTTGGGAAAGTGTGGGCTCGTGTATCTCAAGCGGACTATCAAAATAGCTCGCAAGTGTGTATTTCGTAAGGTCGTCTTTGGTTGGGCCTAGGCCACCAGTGATGATGACGCAGTTGGTGTCTGTGAGGATGCTATCCAAGGCCGCCACAATTGAATTTGGGTCGTCGGCAATGGTCAGGCTGCGTTGTACGCGAAATCCTCTGTTGGCCATTTCTTGACCTATCCAGGCGGCATTTGTATTGATGGTTTGTCCGATGAGTAATTCGTCGCCAATGGCGAGCACTTCTACTTTCATGCTTTTTTGAATTTGGCGATGGCCTCAATATGCCCGGTATGCGGAAATTGGTCTACGAGCGCATATTTCTCTAGAAGGTACCCCGCATCGGCGAGTGTGGCGGCGTCGCGTGCTTGTGTGGAAGGGTTACAGCTAATGTAAACGATGCTCTCGGCACCAAGTGCAATGACCTTTTGTAAGGTTTTTGGCGCAATTCCGGCCCGTGGTGGGTCTAGCATGATGCGCTTGATTTTTCCTTGAAAATCAGGATATTCTCTCAGGAATTTACCAACGTCTGCCGCATAGAATTCAACACTGTTGATGTTGTTTTTAGCAGCGTTTTGTTTGGCATCTTCTATGGCTTTTTCAACGATGTCTACCCCAATAATGCGCACCTCTGAATTGCGGCCAGCCATTAACTGACCAATGGTGCCGGTTCCGCAGAAGAGGTCCATAGCGATATCGCCAGCTTCAAATGGATCTTCAAAGAGATAGTCGAGTGCTTTTGCGTAAAGTAGTTCTGCACATGCAGGATTGGTCTGAAAGAAACTTTCCATGCTGATCTGAAAGCGCAGGCCCGCGAGTACTTCTTCGATCACGGGTTGTCCAAAAATGAGTTGAGACTGGCCGTTTTCGATTTTGGCTCTGTCTGCAACATTGTCATTGATGGTGTGCCAAAGACCCGCGATTCTACCCGGGTGCAACGCTTGTAAAAAGGCGGCAAAAGCTTGTACATCGAAGCGCTCAATTCCGTCGTTGGAGGTGACGAGGTTGACGAGGAGTTGATCGTTTAAGAAAGATTTTCTAACGACGATATGACGAAAGAAGCCTTTTTTTTGAGGCGGATGCCAGGCGGGAAGCCCCGTTTGCTGCAGAAAATGGCGAACTTCTTTAAGTTCGGTTTCCCACTTTTCGTCAAAAAGGCCGCTGGCTTTATTTAGGCTTTCGACTTTCCACCAAGTACCTCTGCGTTTGAACCCTAAGGCAAAAGCGTCGTCGAGTTCTTCGTTGGTTGCGAGGTCGTGCTCGATGCAAGAAAAGCTGTATTCCATCTTGTTGCGGTAGTGGTAGTGTACCGGCGACGAAATGAAACAATCAAATTTCTCGATGCTATCTTGAATACCACTTAGGCGAGCAAAAGTGGAAAGGGTACTCTCTTGTTTATATTGTTCTTGGATGGAGACAGGAACGTGGATATATGGCCCTCCTGAAATCTCTTGGAAGTCAGATACAGTTTCGATTTCGGCTCTTTGAATAACCTCAAGAAGTTTGGCTTCAGCAAATGTTTTGCGTTTGGTTTCAATTTTGGCCCTGACCGTTTGCCCAGGAAAAGCGTTGTCTACAAAAACAACAAAAGGACCTTTTTCGGTCTGAATTCGGGCAATGCCGCGTCCTCCAAAAGCGTAGTCGACAATTTGGAGTTCGATTTCTTGTGCGCGTTGTAGGGTCATATCATGCCGCGAATTACGCCGTTCTCTGCATTTTTAATGAAACCAATGATTTCTTCTCTAAGCGGGCTGTTGGCCATGGTGTCTTCGACGACCTTAATACCTTTGGAAACATTGCTATTCTGAACATAAAGAATGCGGTAGATGTCTTCGATTTCACGAACTTGTTCTTCGCTAAATCCGCGTCTTCTGAGGCCCACCGAGTTGACGCCTGCAAAAGAAAGCGGTTCGCGTGCTGCTTTGACATATGGCGGAACATCTTTTCTGATTAAAGAAGCGCCGCCAATAAACGCATGCTTACCGATATGCGTAAATTGCTGAGCTGCTGCTTTCCCTTCTAGGATTGCCCAGTCGTCTATGGTTACGTGACCAGAAAGGCCGGTATAGCTTGCGAGAATCACGTTATTGCCGATTTGGCAGTCGTGCGCGATGTGCACGTAGGTCATGAGTAGGCAGTTGTCGCCGATGGTGGTTTTGAGCTTGTCGTTGGTGCCGCGGTGAATGGTCACGCACTCTCTAATTTTGGTGTGGTTTCCGATTTCTACGGTGGTGTATTCGTTGCCAAACTTGAGGTCTTGTGGAATTACACCCACGCTAGCTCCTGGAAAAACATCGCAATCTTCACCGATGCGCGTGCCTGGGTAAAGCACAGCGTTGGAATGAATATGACAACCATTGCCGATAATTACGTCTGGGTGAATCACAGCAAAGGGGTCTATGCGAACATTTTGGCCAATTTGAGCGTCGTTGGATACAGAGGCGAGGTTGGAGATCATTCTGTTTTGTCTTTGATGATTTGTGCCAACATGCTGGCTTCAGAAACGATTTTGCCATTCACGTAGGCGGTTCCGCTCATTTCAACGAGGCCTCTGCGAATAGGAGAGGTGAGCACCAATTCGAAAACAACGGTGTCGCCAGGAACCACTTTTTGCTTGAAGCGTACGTTGTCAATTTTCATGAAGTAAGTGGAGTACAGATGTGGGTCTTCTACCTGAGACAGCGCGTAGATACCGCCAACCTGAGCCATGGCCTCTATTTGAAGCACACCTGGGAACACTGGGTTGCCAGGAAAGTGTCCTGTGAAGATAGGTTCGTTCATAGTGATGTTCTTGACTCCTATGATAGAGGTCGGGAGTATTTCCATGATTTTGTCTACCATTAAGAAAGGGTAGCGATGTGGCAACATGCGCTCGATATCTTGGGTAGTATAGAGTGGCTCTTTGCTGAGGTCAAAAACGCGGCCTGCTTGCTGTTGTTTTTTGATTTGTTCTTTGAGCACTTTGGCAAAACGAACATTACCTGAGTGACCAGGTCTTGCTGCTAAAATATGCGCCTTAATTGGCTTTCCAACGAGAGCGAGGTCACCGACGATATCGAGGAGTTTGTGGCGCGCCGGTTCATTTTCGCATTGGAGCTTACTGCTATTGAGTACCCCAATGCCGTCGAGGCTCACTTGAAGTTTATCTTTGCCTAATAACTCAGCGAGTTCATCTAGTTCAGCCTGACTTACGTCTGCGCGATCAATTAAGACAATAGCGTTGTCTAGGTCACCACCTTTGATGAGGTTGTTTTTGGCGAGGTATTCAAGTTCTCGGAGAAAAACGAAGGTGCGGCAATGTGCAATTTCTTGTTTGAATTCACCGATGTGGTACATGCTAGCATGTTGAGTACCTAGAACGGGCGAGTTGTAGTCTACCATGACGGTAAGGCGGTAATTGACATCTGGAATTGCTAGAAATTCTATGCCTTTGTCGAGGTCTTCCCATGGAATGTTTTCGGTGAGCTCGAAATACTCGCGCACGGCGTCTTGATCTTCATAGCCGACAGCATCTATAGCTTTTACAAATGGCAAAGCGCTGCCATCCATGATCGGAATTTCTGGACCGTCGAGCTTGATTAAAGCGTTGTCTACTTGGCAACCATAAAGGGCCGCAAGTACGTGTTCAGTGGTGTAAACGCGGGCGCCGTTTTGCTCAAGGGTAGTGCCGCGGTCAGTGGCAACAACATAATCGGCATCGGCTTTTATGATGGGTTGGTTTTCGAGGTCGGTGCGTTGGAATTTGTAACCGTGGTTGGCGGGTGCAGGGCAAATTTCAAGGCGAACCTTTTCGCCGGTATGCAAACCTACTCCTTCAAATATGATGGCTTCTTTGAGGGTGCGTTGTTGTTCTGTCATGCTTCTTTGTTTTTGAGCAGCTCGTTGAGTTGTTTTTCTAGGTCGTAAATTTTATTGATGAGCCCCGGTAATTTTCGGAAGCCAAAATGCGAGCGCTTGTAATCGTTGATGGGAATAGCAGGTGTCCCCATTAGGGTGTCTGCTTTTTTGACTGTAGATGGAATGCCAGATTGTGCTACTATTTTGGTGTGGTCTGCAATGCTGAGATGCCCTGCGATTCCTGTTTGGCCACCGATCATGACGTGCTTGCCAATTTTTGCTGAACCTGCAATTCCTACTTGTGCAGCCATTGCGGTATGTTGGTCTACATCAACGTTGTGGGCAATCTGACAAAGGTTATCGATTTTAACACCTTTACGAATAAATGTAGAGCCCATGGTGGCTCGGTCAATGCTGCAGTTAGAGCCAATTTCTACATGGTCTTCAATGACGACATTGCCAATCTGTGGGATTTTGCTGTAGACGCCGTTTTCATCTGGCGCAAAGCCAAAACCATCTGAACCAATGACGGTTCCAGAATGAACAATGCAACTGGCACCTACATGACAATCATTGTAGATACTTACATTGGGATAAATGATCGTGTTTTCACCGACACTTGCATTTTCTTGGATCACGACGTTCGGATGAATTTGACAATTGTCGGCGATTTTGACGTTTGCGCCGATATAGGCAAAGGCCCCGATGTAAACGTTTGCGCCAATTTGAGCCGTTTGGTGAATAAAAGACGGTTGTTCGATAATAGCCTCTTTTTTATTCATGCTGTCGTAGAGCGCGAGCAATTGAGCAAAGCAAGCATAGGCGTCTGCAACCTTAACTAAGGTTAGCGAGCTAGGCAAAGCCTTGCTTGGTTCAAAAGTTTGATTGACGATACAAATGCTTGAGCCCGTGGTGTAAATAAAAGGCTCATATTTTGGATTGGACAGAAAGCTGAGCGCACCGGATTGACCTTCTTCGATCTTAGCTAATGCGCTTACCGTAGCGTCGGGATTGCCAATGACTTCTCCGTTTAATAAACCAGCAATCTGCGCTGCAGTGAATTCCATAATTCAAAGTTAAAAATTCAGATAAAAGCGCAGGCGCACATTTACTGAACTTTTAAACAATTTTTTGCCAAAAAATGTGAATTGCACTAAAAATGGAGGCGTTCTTCGCTGAGGCTGTAAACTTTGATCTTGTCTTTGTACCAAATACAGGCGGCAGAAACTTCTATTCTTTTGTTGTTTTTAGGTCGAAATTCGATGACATGAATAGGTCTTGGTTGTTCCTTGAGCCTCGATTTTTGGTAATCAAAGTGTCCGCTTAATAGTTCTTTTTGTAGTTGGATGTCATTGCGGATGCCTAACGCTCGGAGGTGTTCTTTGATTGCTGGATTGTCTTCGGAGTAAACCAAATGCTTTTGGACTGGCGCATGGATGATAGATGCTCCAAAAGAAAGACTTTTCATTTTTCTGTATTCCTTTATGTTTTTAATACCAGGAACAAATTCCACGACAAAACTTTCGTCTGTCATGCGCGCAAGGCAATGCGCTTCTTTGTTTTTGCCGTCTGTGAAAGTGATGTCATAGACTTTATGACGACCACTGCGGATGCTTTTGGTAAAAGAGATATCGGCATCTTGCATGAGGCGGTAAAACTTGGCGTCGTTGAGTTTGTGGTCTTTGTAAAAAGAATTGACCTTTTGCATGTCGACGATCCAGACACGCTTGTTCATGGCATCTTTGACGCGGTTTTCAGGCGTCCAGCTACAACCGCGGGTATTGAAAATACCGAAGGTCAGGATGAGGCCAAGTCCGAAACCTAGGCCGTAATAACGAAGTCTTCTCCAGAATGATTCCATGGCATAAAAAAAGGGAGCGAACTCCCTTTGATGTTTTTTACATAAGTGCTTCGAGCTTTTCTGCGAGCACTGCTTTTGGAACAGCGCCTACAGATTTGTCGACAACCTCTCCGTTTTTGATGAATAAGATCGTTGGGATAGAGCGCACACCAAACTGAGCGGAAACGCCCATGTTGTGGTCTACGTTTACTTTGCCGATAAGTGCTTTGCCTTCGTATTCGTGGTGAAGCTCATCGATAAGTGGTCCGATCATGCGGCAAGGACCACACCATTCTGCCCAAAAGTCAATGATCACTGGCTTGTCAGATTTCATGACAAGCTCATCGAAGTTTTGGTCTGTAATTTCTACTGCCATTTTATATTTTTTATGTCGTTACTACTAAAGGAGCGTCAAAATTAATGCTTTTTTAATTCTTGGGCCAAATATTTTGCGGTGTAAGAAACTTTTAGCGCTTTTTTGATCATTTGTTGTGGTGTGCCTTGAAAAAGCACCTGCCCACCGCGCTGACCGCCTTCGGGGCCAATGTCGATGATGTAGTCTGCGGTTTTGATCATGTCGAGGTTGTGTTCGATGACCAATACGGTGTTGCCTTCATCGACAAGCCTTTGCAAGACCTTAAGCAAGAGTTGAATGTCTTCGAAGTGCAGGCCAGTAGAAGGTTCGTCTAGGATATAAATTGTTTTGCCGGTGGCGCGCTTGGCGAGTTCAGCGGCAAGCTTAATGCGTTGTGCTTCGCCTCCGGAAAGTGTGGTAGAGGATTGCCCTAGTTGTACATAACCCAAACCGACTTCCTCCAGCGTGAGGAGCATGCGATGGATTTTAGGCTGATTTTCAAAGAATACGCAGCCTTCGCTGATGGTCATTTGAAGGACGTCGGCGATTGTCTTTCCTTTATAACGGACTTCTAAGGTTTCGTTATTGTAGCGTTTGCCGTTGCACTGCTCGCACAGTACATAGACGTCGGGCAAAAAGTTCATTTCTATGAGGCGCATGCCGCCGCCATTACAGGTTTCGCATTTGCCTCCAGCAACATTAAATGAGAAACGCCCGGCTTTGTAGCCCCTGATGAGGGCTTCGGGCATGCTTGCAAATAAGCTTCGGATTTCGTCGAATACTTTGGTGTAAGTAACTGGATTGGAGCGGGGTGTGCGGCCAATTGGACTTTGGTCTATTTCGATGACTTTATCGAGGTGCTCAAGCCCGCTTATTGCTTTGTGGGGAAGCGGTGTTCGAATGGGGTCGTAGAAATGATTCATCAGCAACGGAAAAAGCGTCTGATTGATCAAAGATGATTTACCGCTACCGCTCACACCGGTAACGTAGGTGAGCGTACCGAGCGGAATTTGGATGTCGACATTTTTGAGGTTGTGCCCAGTGGCGCCTTTTAATGCGAGAAAGTTGCCGTTTCCAGGTCGCTGACTTGAGGGCACTTCGATTTCTTTGCTTCCATTGAGGTAAGCTGCCGTTACCGTATTAGACTGGAGCATTTCTGCATAAGTGCCAGCAAAAACAATGGCGCCACCGTGTCTGCCGGCGCCGGGTCCGATATCGACAATGAAATCTGCGGCCTCCATCATTTCTTTGTCGTGCTCGACAACCAATACGGTATTGCCGACATCTCGCAATTTGGTCAGAGAATTGATCAGTTTGGTGTTGTCTCGTTGGTGAAGTCCGATAGACGGTTCATCGAGAATATAGAGCACATTAAGGAGTTCTGTGCCAATTTGTGTCGCCAAGCGGATGCGCTGTGCTTCACCGCCTGATAGCGTTTTGGCACTGCGGTGCATGGTCAGGTAGTCTAGACCAACTTCGAGAATAAAGCCAAGTCTGGCATTGATTTCTTTGATGATTTCTTTGCCAATATGCAGTGCTTGTTCGTCGAGAAGTGTAGGTAAGGTATAGCACCAATCTTGCAGCGCTTGTAGGTCCATAATGGCGAGTTCACCAATGTGCTGCTGGCCAATTTTAAAGTGCAACGCTTCTTTTTTCAGTCTAAAACCCTTGCAACTTGGGCAGCTTTTTTTATGCATGAAGCCTTGTGCCCATCGTTCAATGGCCGTAGATGAGTCTTCGGCATGTCGGCCAAGAAAATGTAATAAACCTTCAAAGCGCTCTTGGGTGTCGAGCGGCCCGAGCTCCATGTCTTCGTTGCCATAAAGCAACAATTCGATGAGTTCGTTGTCTATGTCGCAGATTGGCGTATTTAATGTGTATTGTTGGGCCTGTAATAGTTTTTCGACTTTGTCAAAAATCCAAGACTTTTTATAGACGCCAAGTGGTGCGAGACCGCCTTTTTTAATGGAGAGTTGTGGGTCTGGGATGATTTTTTCGGGATCCATTTCGCTGACTTCGCCAAGTCCTTTGCAGGTTGGGCAGGCGCCATAAGGCGAGTTGAATGAAAAAAGATTGGGTTCTGGTTCAGGATAGGAGATTCCGCTGCTTGGGCACATTAAAGAGCGGCTGTAATGACGGATTTGGCCATTTTCGAGATCGGCTACCATAAGGGTACCTTCTCCTAGTTTCATGCAGGTTTGTACCGTTTCTAAACAGCGTTTGTCATCGACCTCGCCAGCAATAAAGCGATCGACAACTATTTCGATGTCGTGGGTTTTGTAGCGATCGAGTTTGATGCTTTTCGAAAGTTCGTGCATCTCACCATCGACGCGCACTCTGGTGTAGCCAAGCCTTTGAATTTGCTCAAATAATTCGCGGTAATGTCCTTTGCGTCCTTTAACCTTTGGAGCAAGTAGGGCCACTTTTTTGCCTTTGAAATTGCTTTGAATAAGGTCGGTGATGTCGTGGTCAGCGTATTGTACCATTTGCTCGCCAGTTTGATAAGAATAGGCGGTGGCGGTACGGGCAAATAGGAGTCTGAAGAAATCGTAGAGTTCGGTAATGGTGCCAACGGTTGATCTTGGCGAGCGGCCTACGGTTTTTTGCTCAATGGCAATGACAGGGCTGAGGCCGTCAATTTTATCGACGTCTGGACGTTCTAGCCCGCCAATAAATTGCCTGACATAGGCAGAGAAGGTATCGAGGTAGCGGCGTTGGCCTTCGGCAAAAATGGTATCAAAAGCCAAAGAAGATTTGCCGCTGCCACTTAGCCCGGTAAAAACGACGAGCTTTTGCCTCGGGATTTCCAGATGAATGTCTTTGAGGTTGTGCTCACGGGCGCCTTGAATCCGGATGTAATCGTTGGGGTTAATTGGTTCAGACATCGTTTATTCAAAAGGCGTTTGGAAAGTTTTAAAAGCAAGGCCAGCTGCATCTTTAGCTGAAAGAAAAGGCAAATTGGAGGAGCCCCAATCGATATCGAGGTCGGGGTCGTTCCAGAGCAGGCAACCTTCTGATGCTTGATGATAAGGTGCTGTGCATTTATAGCTGAAAATAGTGTCGTCTTCAAGTGCTAAAAAACCATGCGCAAAACCTGGCGGAATATAGAGCTGTATGGCGTTGGCTCCGCTTAACATGATTTTGAAGTGCTCGCCATAAGTAGGTGAAGATTTGCGGAGGTCTACAGCTACATCTAGTACGGCACCTTGAAGTACTTGAACGAGTTTGCCTTGTGCGTAGGGCTCTTCCTGAAAATGTAAGCCACGCAGCGTGCCTTTAACGGATTTAGAGACGTTGTCTTGAACGAAGCTCAGGCCCTTCGCGATTGGCGCATAATCAGAAGCTTTAAAGGATTCGAAAAAATAGCCGCGCTCATCGGTGTAGACAGTCGGGTAAATGCTGTATAATCCTTGTAATTTCTCTTCTTGAATACGCACCATGGCTCATTTTTTGAATTGTAAAATTACATTAAATTTGTCGACAATGCTTCGCTATATTATCCTCACATTGTTCTTTTTCCCACTATTTTTAGGGGCTCAATTTCCATTGCAATCAGCACTTGATCAATTGATTCGAGATCCGCAATTAAAAGGAACAAAATGGAGTGTTTGCGCCGTAGATTTGAAGACAGGAGATACCCTTGCTGCCTTTCAGTCATCCAACCAATTGCCCGGTGCATCGATCACCAAACTCGTAAGCACGGCAGCGGCATTAGAAATATTAGGGCCAAACTATCAAGCCCAAACACAACTTTACCTAGACGGGCAAAAAAAAGCTAATGGTGTTTTTGATGGCGATATTTGGATTGTAGGGGCGGGAGATGTTTCGTTGGGTTCTCGTTATTTTAATGAGCCCGGACACGAGCTCGATTTTCTTACTGATTGGGTAAAAATTATTCAGCAGCAAGGTATTCAATGTATTACAGGTAGGGTGATTGCCGATGCAAGTGCTTTCGGATACGACAAATGTCCGGTCGGTTGGGAGCAGGTTGACATGGGCAACTATTACGGTTGTGGTTCATTTGGCCTTAATTTTTATGACAATACGCTGAAACTGACTTTTCAAACAGGAGCGCCAGGAACAGCACTTGTCCTGAAGAATTGTTACCCAAATGACCCGAATTACCGCTTACAAATTGAGGCCAAGGCTGACATGATTGGCTCAGACGCTACGTTTATTCACGGCGAACCTTTTAACTATCAACGCGTCATTAAGGGGAATTTACCAGCCAAGCGCGAGGCCTATGAAGTCAAAGGAAGCATGCCAGATCCTGAGCAACTTTTGGCACTGCTATTTTTTCAAGAGCTGCAAAAACAAGGAGTGAGGGTAGACGGAGGCAGTTGGTCGATGAGGTTAATTCCACAACTGAGCCAATCTGCTACCGATAAGCGCGTCTTGTTTCACACGCACCCGGGTCAAAAAATTGAAGAAATCGTTTTTTGGACCAATCAGCGCAGTGTCAATCTTTTTGCCGAAGGACTGTTGCGTCAGGTTGGGGCAAAAGTATACGGGCTAGGAACCTACGAAAATGGCTTGCGCGTTTTAGATAGTTTAGCCCAAATCTGGAATTTAGGCCAAATTGGTATTGTCGATGGTAGTGGTCTTTCAAAAGTGAATCGCATGAGTGCTGCACAATTTGTCAATCTTCTTGCCGTACAATCTCAAATGAGTCACTTTCCCATTTACCTGAAGAGTCTTCCGATCGCAGGTCAGAGTGGAACCGTTAAAAATTTGTGCAAAGGGCAAGCGGGCGAAGGAAAGGTTCATGCCAAAAGCGGAAGCATTCATGGCATTAAATCTTATGCGGGTTATGTCGACGCAAAGTGTGGCCATCAAATTGCTTTTACGATCATCGCCAACGACTACCCAATGACGGGGTCGGCAATGGCAAAAAAAATGGAGCCGTTTTTAAATAGTATGGCTACATACCAAGTTCAACCTTGATGATTTCTTTCCAAAAATCTTGAATGCTGATTGCTGCTGCACTGAGCATTTGCGGCACGATGCTCGCAGGCGAAAATCCAGGTGTGGTATTCACTTCGATCACATAGGGTTTGCTATTGACGATCATGAAGTCTATGCGTGCTATTGCTCTTAAACCGAGCAATTTGTATATTTCCATTGCCTGCTTTTGAACTTCTTCACCGACTGACTCAGCAACTCTTGCAGGTGTAATTTCTTTTGATTTGCCTGCATATTTTGCTTCATAATCAAAAAATTCTGTCTCAGAAACTATTTCGGTGAGCGGCAAGGCTATCAGTTGCTCACTGCTTCTGTAAACCCCACACGTGACTTCAATTCCGTCTAAGAATGCTTCGGCTACAACCGTTTTTCCTTCTTTGAATGCATTTTCAAATGCAGGTAGTAGTTCTTCAGGGGTTTTGACCTTAGAAATGCCGTAACTGGAGCCTGAATCTGCTGGTTTAACAAAGAGAGGTAGCCCTAAATCAGCTATTAAAGAACTTGCATCGATTTGCGCACCGATATGAAATAGTTGAGACCGCGCTACATCAAAACCAAATCCTTTCAAGAATTGATTGCAATACCATTTATCGAACGAAAGCGCACTCGCCAAAACCCCTGAATTGAGGTAAGGAATCTGCAGCATTTCCAGGTAGGCTTGAATTCGGCCGTTCTCTCCTGGATCACCGTGCGTGTATATAATAGCGGCATCAATTTTACCTTGCAAGTTTAGGCGCTCTTGCCAGTTTGCTCTTGTTATCTCAATTAGCACACATTCCAGGTGATCCGGAAAATGCTTTTGGATGGTTTGGGCACTTTTAATGGAGATGTCGTATTCAGAGGAAAACCCTCCGCAAATAAGTCCGATGCGCTTCATGCATTAATTTTAGGGACGAAATTATCTAAAATTGGTAATTTCGCAGCATGAGGCCCTTGTATTTTATTTTTTGGTTCGCTTTAGGCTTTAGTTTTCGTTTGTTTTTTAGACGTATCAAAGAAGTGCGTCCGAGCAAAAGTCGTTTTGGCCGAACCATCTTTGTGAGCAATCATCCGTCATCTTTTCTAGATCCGCTCGTGGTTTCGCGCTTGCGCAAACCTGTTGTTTATTTCATGACGCGCTCCGATGTCTTCAATCGGTTTACGCGTCCTCTTTTTTGGCTCGCTCATATGTTGCCTATTTATCGTCAACAAGACGGAGGTGATTCTCAAGAAAAGAACAAAAAAGTATTCAAAAAAGCCACTCAAACCCTTGCCAGAAACCGTAATTTATTGATTTTTGGAGAAGGCATCACCGACGATATTTTCGAGCGCCGACTGAAGCCCATCAAGAAAGGAGCAATTCGCATCGGATTTACCGCACTAGAAGACCTCAATTGGAGCGTTCAAATTCAGGTTCAAGGTTTAGGCCTCAACTACACCGATCCTGGAATCTTTCGTAGCGACGTACTCATTGCTGCCGCAGAACCAATTGTTCTCAATGATTACAAAGAAGCTTATTTAGATAATCCAGGTAAAGTGATCACTGAGCTTAATCGAGAACTCGAATTGCGCATGCAGGCCCAAATCACTCATATCAAGTCTGATGAGCATATTCAGCTTCACGAGCAAATCATGATGCTCAATCGCAAAGGAATGAACGCATTTTGTTATGATGCAGATCTCACCTTAGAGGATCGTTGGCGCTATTCTCAACAATTAGCCCATCAACTAAATACTGCCGAAACTGCCGAACGCATTTCAAGTAGCGCTTTCCCCGAAAAAATCATTGCTTACTTTGAAACTTTAAAACATAAAAAATTAACGGAGGCAGAATTGTATTGGTTTGCCCTAGATGCCAGCTGGCGTGTGCGCACCTTTCTAAAATTGCTCTTCCAATTTCCGCTCTTTCTTGTTGGCCTAATTCATGTGGCTGCGCCCACTTATTTTGTGAAAACATTTGTCGAAAAGAAGATGAAGCGCCGCGTCTTTTGGTCTTCTACCAAAATGGGGATGCTGTTAGTTTTGTTGCCGCTATGGAATATCATCTTATTTTCTATTGGCACTTGTTTCGTTTCCCTCGATTGCTGGCTTTGGATTTTACTCTTCCTTTCCATCAATTTTGTCGGATTAGGCTACTATGAATTTTTGAGAAATGCCACCCTATTTAATAAATCACTTCGTTTTAGCGCACAAAGCTTACAATCAGTTGTTGAACAACGAAATGAAGTACTACAACAATTGGAAACATTACAATTCTGATGGAAGAGTCAACTAGAATTAAAAAGCCGAAATGGCTACGCGTGAAACTACCAACCGGTGAAAACTACCGCAAAGTGAGGGGTTTGGTTGACGAACACAAGCTCCATACCATTTGCGAAAGTGGCAGTTGCCCAAATATGGGTGAATGTTGGGGGGAGGGTACCGCTACCTTCATGATCCTCGGTAATGTTTGCACGCGTTCTTGTGGTTTTTGTGGCGTCCAGACAGGTAAGCCTGAACCAGTAGACATGTTTGAGCCAGGAAGAGTGGCTAATTCTGTCAAAATAATGGGCGTTAAACACGCCGTTATTACATCCGTAGATCGCGACGACCTCAAAGACGGTGGTTCAGAAATCTGGGCCCAAACTGTTCGCGCTATTCGCCAGCAATCGCCCGGAACAACCTTAGAAACACTCATTCCAGATTTTGCCGGCAACTGGGAAAACCTGCAAGTGATCATCGATGTAGCGCCCGAAATTGTATCTCACAACCTTGAAACCGTCCGTAGACTCACCAAGCAAGTCCGTATACAAGCCAAATACGACCGTAGTTTAGAGGTTTTATTTCGCTTGAAAAAAGGAGGGATGCGCACCAAATCCGGCGTCATGTTAGGCTTAGGCGAGAGCCAACAAGAAGTCCTGGAAACCATGCAAGATTTACGAGCTGTTCAGGTCGATATCCTCACTTTAGGTCAGTATTTGCAACCAACCCCAAAACACCTTCCCGTAGCAGAATTTATAGAGCCAGAAAAATTTGCTTTTTATCAAAAAGTTGGCCTAGAGATGGGCTTTCGATTTGTGGAGAGTGGTCCGTTGGTTCGCTCGTCTTACCATGCCGAAAAGCATTTGTTTGATCAATAAAAAATTGAAAATTAAAATAAACAAAAATTTATGGCAAAAATTATGTAATTGCCACTAAACGTGAATCATTATTAAGAGAATATTTCTTAATTTGGCACACTAATCATGCACTATTAATAATTTCATTATGAATAAAAAGGTATATGTATTTGGTTCTCTGATAGTTACAGGTGTTTTTGCACTTGCTTTTACTGCATACCAATTCTTGCCCAAGACGGCTGTTTATCGTCAGTCAGGTTTGTCGGTTCTTCAAGAAGGGCGCTCAACAGACGCGATCGCTTGGTTAAAAGCCCGTTACATTGATGTAACCACTGGTCAGCCTGTTTCAAACGAAGCCCTTGCTCAAATTGAACAAGAAATTCGTAAAAAAGGCACTTCAAAATCTATCGTTTTTGAATCTTTAGGTCCAGACAACATTGGTGGTCGTACACGCGCTATCTGCATAGACCGCACAAACATCAACCGCGTATGGGCCGGGGGTGTTTCAGGTGGTTTGTTCGTAACCAACAATAAAGGTAATTTTTGGGAACGCGTAGTTCCTTATTTCGAGGCTGGCGGAAACCCATTCATCTCGAGCATGACCATGACCCCAGATAACACACTCTATGTTGCTACAGGTTCAAACGACGAAGGTTGGGGAGGTAATGGTGTGTGGTATTCTACAGACTTCGGAGCAACCTTTACTAAGATACCAGGCACTACAAATTGTACAGAAGTAGCAAGTTCAAATGCAGACAACTACGTTTGGTTAGCCACACCTGCAGGTCTTAAAAAATGGCAAGTAGGAGACGCTTCGCTTACGAGTTTAACACCGGCTACAGGAGGGTGTTTCGCACTTCAGGTTTCTAAAAACGGTCAGGTTGTTGTTGCAGCCTACAACGCTAACAAAACTTTTGTATCTACTGACGGTGGAAACTCATTCACAGACAAATCTGGAACAATTGCGAACAATTTGGTTCCAACTGGAGCAGCACGCATTGAATATGCCATCTCTCCAACCCAAAATGCCAATGGTTTATACTCTTTGTATGCAACGCGCACCAACTCAAACTTGTTGTCCATGCATGTATCTCATGATAATGGCCAAACCTGGAATCAATTTGTAGGCGCTTCAGGTCCGCCAAACGAATTCGATATCTACCGCGATCAAGGTACTTATAACAGCATTCTTTCTGTAGACCCTACAGACAACGAGCGCTTACTCATCGGTGGTATCGATGTGTGGGAATGGAAGCAAACTGTAAATAATCCGCCATCAGGTGGTTTTGAGAAAATTTCGCTTTGGTTTGTCAATCCAAGTTCACCTACTTATGTGCACGCCGACAACCACGAAATGAAATGGGACAACAACAATCGTTTGTATGTAGGTAACGACGGTGGTATCGGAATCTCAAATGACAAAGGTCAAAACTGGTATCCAGCTAACCGAGGATATAACGTTACTCAATTCTACGGAATTGCTTTTGATGCCGGAGGACGCGTTATGGGAGGTGCCCAAGACAACGGAACACTTTATAATGATTTCTCACTTTCTACCTATCACGAATTCCGTGAAGTCAATGGTGGTGACGGTTTTGAATGTGAAATCTCCTTCTTTAACCCGAGCGTGATGTTCTCATCTGTTTACTACAACAGTATTTCACGTTCAGGTGACCGCGGTGTCAACTGGACTAACTTTAGCCCTAATCTCCCGGGTACATATGATCCGCCAGGAACAGACGGAAGTCCGAACCATCCTTTCCATACAGAGTTATTCTTAGCAGAATACAAAGATCCAAACTCAGAAGATTCAGTTACTTTTATTCCTAAGAAAAACTACGCTTCAGGTGCTCAGCTTCGCATCCCTTCAATGGCATCCGGAGACACCATTACTATCGAAGCACCAACTGCTTTGTATTTCGACGATACCCTGTACTACGATCCATCGTTAACTGTTGGTAATACAAACTATGGCATCAACAACGCCACCGGAGAAACAGTAGAAATGGGTTCTGATACCGTTATTTTTAACGTATCTTGGGATACACTACGTGTTGCCGATCCATATCAATCTTGGTTCTTGGTTTATGTCAACGCAAACGGTGGTGAACTTTGGGGAACAAGAAATGCAACTCGTTTTTCTGTAACGAACCCAGGTTGGTTATGTTTGGCCAAAGGAATCGGTGGTGGTTTATTTAACTCCGTAGATGTAGAGTTTTCTAGAGACCTTAACCATTGTTACATCAGTGCTGGCAATGGCGTATGGCGTCTAGACGGTCTAGGTAGTATCTACACCAGCGATCCAGATTTCGCCTCTAAAGCTGGTTATGTCACGCAAGGAGCTAGCGTAACGGCACCAACTGGAACTACCTTAACTAAAATTACCAATACTTCCTATGAAGGAATCGCCATTAATCCGAACAATGCCAACGACCTAGTTTGCTTTGCTGGTTTCAACGGAACAAACAAGCGTACAAATAACGCAACTGCAAGTTCACCAACATTTACCAACTTAGGTACTATTGTTGCTGGAATTGCAACCTATGATGGTATTATTGATCGCAACGATCCAGATATTCTTGTCGTTGGTACTTCAAGTGGTGCATGGGTTTCAGAAAACGGTGGCGCAACCTGGGAAAACGCATCAACAGGTTTTGAAGGTACTCCTGTCTATGAAGTTCGTCAAAACTGGCGTGCTTTCGAAGAAGGAAATGGTCGTCCGGGAGAAATCTACCTAGGTACCTTCGGTCGCGGAATTTGGAGAACAACTCAATACTTAGGTACCAACAATAACTCTGGTACTTCTGGCGGGCAGTTCAAAACGAAATTACGCACCTATCCAAACCCAACCCGTGACAATACGACATTGGCATTTGAATTGGCACAAAGTGGCAAAGTAGAAATTCAAGTATATGCCATCACTGGTCGCTTGGTTTGGTCCAAAACACTACAAATGTCAGATGGCTCACAAGAAGTAAGCATAGATGGTTCTGATTTACCAACTGGAACCTACATCGTGAAGTTCAATTCTGGTAAACAAACTGATACAGCTAAGTTCATCAAAATGTAACGCAGCACATTTCTTAAAAAAAAGGAGGCTTTGGCCTCCTTTTTTTATGCCTTTATTTTGGCTTCACTTATAGGTGAAAATGGGATGTTACTTTTGCACTTCACAGCATTCAATGTGAGGCTGGGCGTTTGGTGAGGGAGCTTGCTCAATAGCCGGGCTCAGATAGGGTATGCCTAAACCCAAACCTCTCAATACCAATAAAAGACCGATGAGTGCCAAAAATATTTTTTGTGTTCCTTTTGGAAATAGTCGATAAAATCTTTCTTGCCCAATCAGTGGTATAAAAAGTAGCACTGGAAGGGTTCCTAAACCATAAATCAACATACTAAGGACACTTTCTATGATAGTTGAACTCGAAATGGAATAGATGAGCGCTAAATACACCATACCACATGGTAATAGTCCGTTGAGTAATCCAAATAAATAAGGCCTAAGGAGTGGTGGGGTCTTTTTGACGCGAGGAAAAAGCGTAGAATTGAGTCTTCCGACCAAAGCGGTTAAAGGTTTGAAAGGGGCCCACGTTTCTAGAGATCCAAATAATGCTGAACAGATAAAAAGAAGACCTGAAAATACGCTAACGATTTGAATGCCATTGATAAAAACAGATCCGATACCGATTATACCAAGTAAGAAGCCTAGATAAGTGTAGGACGTGATTCTACCCAAATTATAACTTAGACTTCCCCAAATAGCGCTCCGCTTGGAACGTCGGTCTATAGGCGCTGCAAGGGCTAATGGCCCACACATACCAATGCAATGTAAGTTTGCTTGAAGTCCTATTAAAAAGGCGAACAGAAAATGAATCATCATTTGCGCAGAAAGCTTGTCTGCTGTAGATATGTTTTACCTTCTATTTGGTAGCGAAAGCTAAGGGCGTAGTTGCCTTTTTTGAGCTGTGCAGTAGGGAAACTAGCACCTACTTTCAAATCGAGTTCTAGGTCGCTATTTTTGTCGTTGTAGCACATAAAAGAAGCATGTAACTTGGAAATGGCTTCTTTGTTATTGGCTTCAAAGTAGAGCAGGCCTTTTTTTTCATAGAAATGTAAAGGATTCCCTGCTTCTTGTGCTCTTTTCTTTGCTTCTATATCGGCATCTAAGGTTTGCTCTTGTTCATAGTAGTCTTCGGCTACGAGTTCCGAGGATTCATTCGTGATCACGACAACCATGTAGCTGATGAAGAGAACAAAAGCGATCATGGCAATAATTACTGCGTTTCTAAAGCTCATAATTTAAAGGATTGGTCCGAAAAACTTCGTTTTGATGGTTTGTATTTTTTTGCCGTTGCCATAGATATGGACTTTTATCTTTTTTGTTCCATTACCTATGTATTTTCTGGGGTAACGGATAATGAGGCGCTCTTTTAATTCTGACTCAGGTTTCAAGACCAATTGTTCTTTTACTGTTTTGATCTCTCCAATTCGATTTTCGAGTTGGAAGCGTATTTTAAATGAACGGTGCGTCTTGTTCAATAAATTGACTTCATATATGTTGGTAATGTGCCCATTTTCATCCATTTGATAGGTTGAACCCCGCTGTCTGATTAATGTTGTCTGAAAATCTTCGCGGGTCAGGATGAGCAAGATGAGCGTCATCAATAATGCCAATAAAAGTAAAGAATAGGCCTTGACACGTCGGGTCCATTGAAATGGTAAACGTGTTTTGATTCCTTCTTCAGATACAAAGCGTACCAGGCCTTTATCTTGTCCGACAGCATCCATCATGTGGTCACAGGCATCGATACAAGCGGTGCAATTGATGCACTCTAATTGTGTTCCGTTTCTGATATCAATCCCGGTGGGGCATACTTGTACGCATTGAAGACAATCAATGCAGTCGCCTTTTTGCGCTTGTTGTCGGTCTTCTCCCTTCTTGATCTTGGCTCTGTTTTCACCCCTCACATGGTCGTAGGCAACTACCATTGAGTTGGGGTCGAGCAAGACCCCTTGAAGGCGTCCGTATGGGCAAATAGTGGTACAGACTTGTTCTCTTAAAAACGCGAAAACGCCGTAAAATGCGTAGGTAAAAATCACGATTGCAATGAAACCTCCGAGGTGTTTGCCGAGTGGGTCTGTTTGAATTCTCCAGAGTGCATCAGAACCAATGATGTATGCTAAAAAGGTATTGGCAATCAGAAAAGACAAAAGCCAAAATGCGACGTGTTTACTGGTCTTTTTAACTATTTTATTGACGTTCCATGGGTCTCTCTCGAGCATGCGTTGTTGGGCAGCATCTCCTTCGATGAAATACTCGATGCGTCGAAATACCATTTCCATAAAAATGGTTTGAGGGCAAACCCAGCCACAAAAAATCCGACCGTAAATAATGGTGAAAAGGATGACGAATACAATAGCGAGTATGAGCAATACGGCCAAAATATACATGTCTTGAGGCCAAAAAACTTGCCCAAGAATCACAAACTTGCGTTCAATTAAGTTGAGCATTAAAAGGGGTTCTCCCTTGATCCGTAAATGGGGCCCTGCAAATAGAAAGCCTAATAGAAGATAACTGACAATTTTACGCTTCTTATAAAATGAACCAGATGGTTTTTTAGGAAAAATCCAAACGCGTTTCCCGTCTTCATTTACGGTTGCAATCCGATCTCGGAAGGCTTCATCATGCTCACTCATGGCGCGTCATTGTTATTTCTCTATTATTGTTCCTTGAGGTGCAAGTCCTTTTGCCGCTGGTAATGACAATACGTAAGAGGCAACTTGTTGAATTTGAATAGGGTTGAACTTAGAGGAGTGCTCAGGCATTCCGTTCGCCGTTCCGTATTTGACTGTTTTGAACACCTCCTTGATGTCATAGCCGTAAATCCAGGTGTTGTCGGTAAGGTTAGGTCCGATTTCGCCCTGTCCTTTGGCCAAGTGACAGGCCACACAATTAGCCGCAAAAATACTTGCGCCTGCAGACAAATCACTTGAAGAGGTCATGAGAGTGGCATTGGTTTCATCGACGTTCATGGCCATTTTACTTAGGTACGATTTCACTTCTTTTTCAGCCACTTTCATTTCTTTGTCGTAGGCCTTTATTTGTAAGTCAGATACACCCAAAATATGGTAATTGATCAAATAAATAAAGGAGAAAACGATCGTAGCATAGAAACCCCAAACCCACCATGGCGGCAAATTATTATCTAACTCTTGAATACCGTCGTATTCGTGTTCCATCAGGATGGTGTGTTCTTCTTCAATTGGTACCGCAGCCGTTAATACTTGATTGACCTTTTTGAAAGTATCTGTTACGGGTGCTTCTTCAACAATCGTTTTTGGCCTCACCATGGCCATCATCTGGTTGAATAAATGACGCAAGTACAAGACAACAATTAATAGAATAAGATCAATCACAACAATAGCGAGTAAATCGGTTGTTTCGACTAATAACCAGGGGCCATCTTTTTCTCCTTCTCCAGGCCCTACAAAGTTGAGGGCATTTGCATTATTGGATAAAAACATTGTTCCCGTGGTAATGATCAAGATGAGTGTTTCTGATTTTGCACTCATCGCTTTGAGTTTATTCTTGAAGTAATCCGATTTCATTAGCGTCATGAGCGTTCCAGCCAAAACGATAATTGCAATGATCAATATTATGGTAAGCACGAATAACCAATTGAAAATAGAGAGGTTACCTTTGTAGTCAGTTACTTTAATAGGATCTACCACGACATTCGTATCTGATACAGTGGTTGTATTTTCTGTAGGGGGTACATAACTATCTATATAACTAAAAATAGCATCGATTTCTTCATTTGAAACACCTTGTGCAGGCATTGCGGTAGGGCTAAAGCTTGAAATTTCTTTAGCCAAGGCGCTTTTTCCGGATCCAATGAGTTCGCTAGAATTCTGTACCCATTTGTAAAGGAATTCACCTTCACCAGCATCGGTCCATTTTTGTTTAACACCTTGTAGCTTTGGCCCTGTAGAATTTTTGTCAATCATATGACAAGTGTTACAGCGAGATTTAAATAAATTGGCGCCATCTGCGGCCCAGCTCAAGGTTTGAAAAGAACCTAAAATCACTGTAAGGAGGATATTTAATGTCAGTGTTTTCATCATTCGGTAATTAGTTTGTTGTTGCTTCGTTTTGTTCTAAATCGAGAGGGCTTGCTGCCAATTCTGTGATGCGTTCCTTGCTCATTTTCCAAACAAAGAGCAATACGAAGGCAAAGAATACTGTGAAAAGAATAAGCGAAATCAAAGGGTAGATTTCTATTCCTAACATGCTGGTTAGGTTATGTTTGATAAAACGCAACATGGTCCTTACTTTTTAGAGGTGAGGGTGATATCTACTCCAAGGCGTTGTAAGTAGGCTATGACCGCAACTATTTCTTTTTCTTGTATGTCCTTCACTAAAGCAGCTTTATCAATGCCGATAAGCGCTTGCTTTGGAGTGGTATTGACGATGTCTTCGGCAATGAGTTTGGCCTGAATTTTTAGTTCGCCAATTGCTTTTTGGTCAGCACCTTTTTTGTAAGGAACCCCCAAAGTTTGCATGGCTCGAATTTTCTTTTCGGTAAGCGATAAATCGAGTTTGTCTTCGCGTAACCAAGTGTAGGCCGGCATGATAGATCCGGGTGACACATCTTTAGGCGCCATAAGGTGTTGGTAGTGCCAGAAGTTTGATTTGCGAATTTTGGTATTGCCACCTTCTCTAGCTAAGTCTGGACCAGTGCGTTTAGACCCCCATTGGAAAGGATGGTCATATACAAATTCTCCAGATTTAGAGTATTCACCGTATCGTGCTGTTTCAAAGCGCAGTGGTCTCACGAGTTGAGAGTGACAGTTGTAGCACCCTTCTCTCACATAGATGTCACGTCCTTCCAATTCGAGCGGGGTGTAGGGTTTAACACTGGCTATTTTGGGTACATTTGAGTCGACAATCATGGTTGGGATGATTTCGACGACGCCACCTATCGCGACCACAATTAAGCTCAAGATCATGAACTGTACAGGTTTGCGTTCGATCACTTTGTGCCAATATTCGCCCTTACCATGGCTGTGTTGCGCTATTAATGCAGGTGCTTCGGCTTGCTCTTCTGCTAATAAAGAACCAGATTTTGCTGTCTTTACTAAGTTGTAGAACATTAAAATGGCACCAGATAAATAAAGCAGTCCACCTAATGAGCGCAGATAGTAAAATGGTTTAAGCTGCGTTACTGTTTTAAGGAAGTCTGCATTTTGGAGCGTTCCGTCCGGATTGAAATCTTGCCACATCAATCCTTGCATGAACCCTGCGATATACATCGGAACAGCATAAAGTAAAATACCTAAAGTAGCAATCCAGAAGTGTTGATTCGCCATTTTTTTTGAGTAAAGGTCCGTGCGGTATAATTTAGGGAACAACCAATAGAGCATTCCGAAGGTCATCATGCCGTTCCAACCAAGACCTCCAATATGCACGTGTGCAATGGTCCAGTCGGTAAAGTGCGAAATAACATTGACATTTTTCAAGGAAAGCATTGGGCCTTCAAAAGTGGACATGCCATATGCGGTCAGTGCCACTACCATGAATTTAAGCATGACGTCGTCTCGAACTTTGTCCCAAACACCTCTGAGGGTAAGAAGTCCGTTGAGCATACCTCCCCAAGATGGCGCAATAAGCATTACTGAGAATACCACCCCTAAACTTTGGGCCCAATCTGGTAGGGTAGAATAGAGCAAGTGGTGAGGGCCTGCCCAAATGTATAAGAAGATGAGTGCCCAAAAGTGAATAATCGATAAACGGTAGGAGTAAACAGGTCTGTTAGCGGCTTTAGGAACAAAATAATACATAAGCCCCAGATAAGGGGTTGTTAAGAAAAACGCAACGGCATTGTGACCATACCACCATTGTACCAACGCATCTTGTACGCCGGCATACCAAGAATAGCTTTTAAGAAATGAAACAGGTAATTCAAAAGAGTTGAAGATGTGGAGCATTGCTACGGTAACGAAGGTGGCGATATAGAACCAAATGGCCACATACAAGTGCTGAACGCGTCGGTTTAGGATAGTGGCAAACATATTCCAACCCCAAACAACCCAAATTCCCGCAATCATGATATCGATCCACCACTCGAGTTCGGCATACTCTTTACCTGTTGTGTAGCCAAAAGGCAAAGTGAGAACGGCACAAACAATGATCAACTGCCATCCCCAAAAATGGAAGTAACTCATTTTTTTACTCCACATGTTTGTTTTGAGGAGTCTTTGAAGTGAATAATAGTAACCCATGAAAATGCCATTGCCTACGAAGGCAAAAATGACGGCATTGGTATGAAGTGGGCGAATTCTACCAAAGGAAACCCATTTGAAGCCAAGATAGTCATTGAAAAAATCGGGGAAGGCTAGTTGTAAGGCTGCAATTAGCCCAACGAGCATTCCTGTAACACCCCAAATGACTGTTGCGTAAGCAAAATTGCGTACAATTTTGTTGTCATAATTAAACTTTACTACTTCCATTTTTTACATCTTTTGTTATTGGTTCATCTTCAAAGAGAATGCGCACTGATGGCCCATAATCGTCGTCGAATTGTCCGTTTTTAGTGGCCCAAAAAAAGAAGCCCAAGAAAAATGCGGCAATGCAAAGACTAACGATTAACATGAGGTACACGATTCCCATAGTGCAAATTTCGCTACTGCTAGCGCCAATAAGTATGACACGGGTTTTTGAAAAAAACTGATTTATATCAGCTTTTCATGAGGCGCTTAAATTTGAGCTGAATCAATATCGTGCTCAAGAAGACAATTGTAATGGAGCTAATGGGCATTAAAATGGCAGCAAATAAAGGAGTGAGCTGTCCAGAAATGGCAATGCTCAAGCCAAAAATATTATAGCTCAAGGAAAAGGCCAAACAGATTTGCAAAACCCTTTTGGCATAGCGTCCAAGTGCTAACATTTCTGGCAAGAAGGTTAAATATCGGGCCTCTAAAATGGCGTCTGAGCTCGGGGTAAACCTAAACATATCTTCAGAAAGTGCAATGCCCACATTTGCCGTGCCTAAGGCTCCTACGTCGTTTATTCCATCTCCGATGTACAAAAGCTGTTTACCTTTTTTTTGAAGTGTGAGTAGTTGATCTGCTTTTTGTTGTGGTGTCATTTCAAAAAAGAGGTGATCCTCGTAGAATCCATGATCCAAAAGGGCTGCTTTGTCTTGTTGGTGATCGCCAGATAAAACGTAGCAATTTTCAGCGCCAATGCTGTCCAGGATGAGCGCTATCGCTTTGCTACGCCAAGAACTTTCAAATGTAAAGTGGGCGAATTTTTCTTCTACTTTGAGAAAAAGTTCGCTTCCTTTTGCAAGTTGTGGCTTGCCAACAAAAATAGCAGAGCCCATGGCATAGGATTTTGCTTTAAAAGTGGCACTTATTCCCTTGCCTTTGAGTTCTTTAACCTGTTGTAATTCAATAACAGGGGAGTCGGGGTGTGCTTGCGCAAATGCTCTAGAAAGTGGATGCGTTGACTGCCGTGCTAAATTGACAAAAATGTCAAAATCAAGCGCATTGAGGTCATTGAATTGTGTCTGAATACGGTAACTATTTGGGTCAGTTAGTGTGCCTGTTTTATCTAAGACTATGGTGTCAATACTAGTCAGCGCTTCAACTACACTTGTATTTTTAAGATAAAGTCCTTTTTTACCTAGGGCGCGCAACGTATTTCCTAAGGTAAATGGCGCGGAAAGCGCCAATGCACAAGGGCAGGCCACTATTAAAACAGCCACAACAACCCTAAATACGGAATGTGGATCAATGAAGTGCCACATTATTCCGCTTGTCGTGGCAATCACTAACAAGATGAGTAAAAAATACCTAGACAAACGGTCTTGATAACGGATGAGGTTATTTTGCGGGATCTTGTCTTTGGTTTCATTCCAGAGTTGTGTTAGGTGGCTACGACTCGTAGTCGCCTTGACTCGCATTTGAGTTGCCGCACCTTGTATCTGCCCACCGGCATATATCTGAGCGCTTTTCTGCAACAAGATGGGCAAAGATTCACCTGTTACGAAGCTATAATCAATGTATGCTTCATCGCAAAGTAGTTCGCTGTCACAGGGAACAATTTCTTCATTTCTTACCTCGATAATGTCGCCAACCTGAAGTTGTTCTACCGGTACAATTTGTTTGCTATGATCTGTTTGAATGCGCTGAATAGCCACAGGAAAGAAGCTGCTGAAGTCGCGGTCAAAAGAAAGTGAAGCATAGGTGAGGTTTTGAAACCATTTCCCAATTAGAAGAAAAAAGATAAAGCCTGCAAAGCTATCCATGTACCCAGCGCCTTGTCGACTAAAAATTTGAATGATACTTTGTGTGTATAAGGCAATGATTCCAAGTGTAATAGGTACATCTAGGTTGATGCTCTTACTGCGCAAAACTTTAAATGCGGATATAAAATAAGAACGTGCAGAAAACAAGAGCACCGGCAAGCTGACCAAAAAACTGAGATATGCCGAAAAATCGCGAAATGAAGGATTGTCCTTGCCTAAACCAAAATAATCTGGCGTACTCCAGAGCATAATAGAGCCAAAAGCAAATCCAGCAATACCTAATTGAAATAAAAAAGTGCGGTCTTGTTTGCGTTTGGTGTGTTCGTTTTTACTGAAATCAGGAGGATATCCGATGTAATTCAACAAAGCAGCTATTTCCGATAACGCAAGGCTTGGGTCAAAAACGATGGCAGCCTCTTTGCGGGCAAAATGCACCTGAGCACGAATAATCTTGGGCTCTAGTTTTTGAATATTCTCGAGTAAGTAAATGCAAGAAGAACAATGAATGGCGGGTAGTAAAAGATTTACCCTTACTTGTTTTTTATCTTCGAACGTCACGTAGCGGCTTCTTATCTCTGGCAAATCCAAAAAAGCATATTGATCTGCCCTTTCTTTGTTGGGTTTGCTTCCGGCCATCGGCTCGTATTGATAAAAATCGCTCAACTGATGCGCTTCCAATAATTGAAATACGGAAGCACAACCGTTGCAGCAAAACAGGTGGTTTTTTGCGTGGATCGGACGCGATGGAAGCGCATCGCCGCAATGGTAGCAAACGTCGGTCATCAAATGGTTGTTGAAAAGAGCGGTTTATCGGTTTGTTGCCTGTGGAGGTCGAGGTCAAAGGCCATACAGACATTGCGTACGAACGGCCTTCCTTTTTCTAGAAGTGTGATTTTTTGCTGGCCCATAGAAATGAGCTGGTCTTGCTCAATTCCTCTTAATTTTTCAATGATTGGCTGATAAAAACCGGACTGAAATAAATGCTGATTCCAATTGGTTTCAAAATGGCACATCAAGTCTAGGATGTGTCTTCTAATGATCAGTTCTTCTTCATTGAGCAGATGACCTTTAAAAACCGCGAGTTCGCCTTTTTCAATTTGAGCTTGGTAACCTTCTACCGTTTTGTCATTTTGAGCAAAGGCAGTCCAGCAATCAGAGATAGCAGACATACCAAGGCCAAGCATGACATCAGTTTGTCGGTGTGTATAACCCATGAAGTTGCGGTGCAGCGCTTTTTCTTCAAATGCTACAGACAGCGAATCAGTTGGCAAGGCAAAATGATCCATGCCAATGGCTAAATAACCTGCTGCAAGTAATTTTTCGTAGGCCATTTCATAGAGTGCTCGTTTTTGAGCATCTTTGGGTAAATGTTGTTCGTCGTAGCCGCGCTGCCCGGTACCTTTCACCCAAGGAACATGCGCATAACCATAGAGTGCAATGCGCTCAGGGGCTAACTCTATTGTCTTTTCAATGGTATCGGTAAATCCGTTGAGATTTTGGTAGGGAAGACCATAAACCAAATCGTGATTGATGCTATATCCGAGTGATTTAGCTTGGCGGTGCACTTGGCTCACCAATTCAAAACTTTGAATCCGATGGATGGCCTTTTGCACCGTGGTATCGTAATCTTGAATTCCAAAAGATACGCGCCTGTAACCTACCTCGTAAAGGGTTTGTAAGTGTTCAAGACTCGTTGAGCCCGGATGTGCTTCAAAACTCAAATCGCAAAGTTCTGGGTCGAGGTCTTGTTTTGCGAGTATTCCTCTGGTAAGTCTTGCCAATTCTGCCGCAGCAAAAAAAGTGGGTGTTCCGCCACCTAGATGTAGTTCTTTGATTTGGATGCCCTCCTGCAGATAGGGCTGATACAACTCCCATTCCCGAAGCACAGTATCGATATAAGGTTGCTCCACTTGGTGATTTTTGGTGATGCGCTTATGGCAACCGCAAAAAGTACAGAGCGATTCGCAAAATGGCAAATGAATATAAATGCCAAGCGATGCATTTGATTTCAATTGTGACTTGAGCGGCGATACCCAAGTTTCGTGATTCATGTCTAAGGATTTCCAAAATGGTACGGTCGGGTACGAGGTGTATCTAGGCCCCGGCACATTGTACTTTTGAATCAATTCCTTGGTTTGCATAGGGCAAAGTTCAGGCTTAGATTATCACTAAAAAATGACGAGGGTCAGCTTTCTGAATTCCGCTAATTTTTTGTACATTTGATTAAGTAAATCAATCAAAATGCTCGATAAATCTCACAAGCATGTGACTTGCCAAACCTGCACCGGAAGGCAAAACTCTTTATTGAATCATTTTTGCTCAGACGAACTCGATCACCTCAACTCGCATCGTGCTTGTAACTACTACAAAAAACACCAAGCGGTATTTCTAGAGGGCTCGTTTCCGAGAGGTGTCTTTTGCATTAATCAAGGGTTGGTCAAGATTTTCAAGCGCGGAGACGAAGGCAAAGAACAAATCATTCATATTGCCAAAGCTGGCGAAATGGTAGGCTTTAGAGCTATGTTCACTGAAGAACCCTATAAAGTAGGTGCAGAGGCCCTAGACGAGAGCAATATTTGCTTCATCGGCAAAGAAGACTTCCTCAACCTCATGGATACCAATCCAGTGTTGCGCAACGGCATTATCAAAGAACTTTCTAAAGAACTCGCCGATCGTGCAGATTTCATTACCAACATGGCTCAGAAGTCAGTCAGAGAGCGCCTGGCTTTTACCATGCTCATTCTCATGGATGTCTTTGACAACGAGCCAATCAACCTTAGCCGCGAAGATCTCGCCAATTTTGTTGGAACCGCAACCGAAACCCTCATTCGCTTGCTCAAAGATTTCAAAGAGGAGGGTATCATCGAGGTGCAGACCCGCAAGATATTCGTTTTAGATAAGCAGCGCTTACTGCATATTGCAGGCAAATAATTAGCCCAACACAAGATTCGCAAAATTCGCAAGCAATACGTGTCCATAATTTCCAGAAACCTCCGGATGAAACTGCACGCCATAATGTGGCTTTTCGCGGTGTTTCATGGCTTCATTGATACAAGCATCGGAACAAGCCAGTAAATCAAAGCCCTGCGGTATAGAAATATGCTCACAATGGTCTTCTTGCATCTCAAATACATCTGGCAATCTTTCAAAGAGTGTGTCGTCTTTAATGACTTCAATTTCTTGGAGTTGACGGTCTTCGCGCATTTTAGAAATACGGGCACCATTGAGCAAACCAAGAATTTGATGCCCGAAACAAATACCTAGAAGTGGTTTGTGGTAGGTTTTGATCCAGTCTAGATGTTTTAAATAAGGCGTAGGGTCTATTTCCGTGAGCAAGATGGGTGCTCCAGATAAAACTACAGCATCATATTGGTCTAACACGGCTGCGTTGAAATCCAGGAGGCCATGCGTTTGGACATCTATGTATTCCTCAAGCTGAGCCGCTATTTGAGGCGTTTTTGAACTTCCGCAGTCTATGAGTGCAATCATGATTTGACGTGATGAAATACGCAGCTAACTGCACGGTGATCACTGCGGGTTTGTTTTTGGATCTTAAAATGAGAGACCTTAAGTAGCGAACTGTAGAAGAGGTAATCGATTCGCCCGGCTGGTAAGCGCCCAACGTATGTGGAGCCAAGACCCAAGCCGCTTTCGCGAAATGAATCAAGGAGAGCCAACTGAAATTGATTATAGGTATAGGACATGGGCGTATCGTTGAAATCACCACACACAATAACCGGATACGGAGAGGTTTTGAGGTGTTCCACCACCCGACGGGCTTGATCAGCACGTTTTTCAAAAGCGCTACGCAATTTGCGATAAACAGCAATTGCCCCTTTTTTGCTGCCGTAAGTCTTGACTTCCTCGCCTTCGATATGCGGATCTGTATGAAGCCTAATTGATTGCAGGTGGACGTTATAAACCCTAAAAGTATCAGCCGCCTTCACGATATCGGCAAAAATGCAGTAATTGAAATCTTGCACACCCTGCGTTTCAAACATGACGTCACCTCTTGCAATGATCGGGTATTTAGAGAAAAGAGCAATCCCGTAATTTTCGCGCGTGCGTCTTTTGTGGGCGCTGCGCTCGTGATAGTCTTTGGTTTGCATAATAGACTGCAGCGAGTCCATGACTTCAAAATCAGTGGGTTTATCTTGGCGGTAGAATTCTTGAAGGCAAAGTACATCGGGTTGCTCCGAACGTATGAAATTAAAAATGTCGTTTCTAGACTCAAGCGCTGTACTAAACGAGGGGTTAAAAAGATCAAAAAGACGTACGTTATAGCTTAGTACTTTGAGGCCACTACTTGCTTTGAGGTCGGAGTCTGAAGTCAGCAATGAAAAATTCCTGAAATGCAGTTTGCCTCCAATGAGCAGCGTAAGCAGGCAGTAAATAGCCCATTTAGACTTAAACAATGTCCAAAGTAGAAGCCAAAAGAGTGTCAGGCCAAGGAAAATTGGATAACTCAATCCGAAAAAAGGAAGCGAAGGGATTGTTCCTGGATGAATATAAGGAGCCAAATAACTCAATAACAAGCCAATAAGGCTGAATGCTGTCGCCAATTTAAATGGAAAGGAAAAGATGTTTTTACGCTTTTTAGACATCTTTGCTTTGTTGAAATAAAAAGTCTTTTTCATCCTTGCTGAGGGCGTCGTAGCCTTTTTTAGAAATCTTATCCAAAATGGCATCTAGTTTTTCTTGCCGCTCTTTTTTATTGGCTCTAAATTCATCGTCGGTCAATGGGCGTCCGCCTTTTTTAACTTTGAATTTTGGGGTGTTGCTTTTCAATTGTATGCCGAGCCAAGGCCTAGAAAGTCGGATGTGCCAAAATTGTTGAACACTCCAAAATCCAAAAAACGCACCGCCTATATGAGCGAAATGTGCTATTTGGTCAGCTGTTCCGACCGAACTCAGGTCTTTTAAAAAGAAGAATATGGCAAGCATGTAGATGCGCAACGGAAAAACACCGAATAGTTGCACCTTAAGCTGTGGTTGTGCCACGGCAAGGGCCATAAAAATAGCCATTATAGCACCGGAAGCTCCAACAATAGAATAGGATCCGCCTTGCAACGCGGGAAAAATTTGATGGGCCAATATTTCTGTTAAATTTCCTGTTAGTCCACCCAGAATATACAAGTGCAATAGGCGTTTGCTGCCCAAAAAACGTTCGTAGGTTTGTCCAGCAAAATACAAGAAGAGGAGGTTTCCAAGAAGGTGCAAGAACCCAAAATGTGCAAATAAGGACGTGAAGAGTGTCCATGGTGTGTAAAGAATCTGTAGCCGAAAGACGGGTAAAGCAAAGAAATATTGATTTGGGTAACCCAGTGGTAAGCCATCTAGAAAGCTCAAAATTTGTAGTCTTTCCAGTGCATTGATGAGTTGTATCAATGCGAATACGCTCACATTGACAATCAAGAGCCTGACTGTCATGCTACCGCTGCGATATTGGGTTTTTATTTGTTCAATTAGAGGATTCATCACCAAAAATTTGAACGGTCGTTTTTGCGCCAAATAAGGACTAGAATTGCGCCCGCGAGTGCCCCTCCTATGTGAGCGAGGTGCGCTACGTTATCCCCGGCCTGATTTTGAAACGACAAGTAAAGTTCTAAAAGCACATAACCAGTGACGAGGTATTTGGCTTTTACTGGAATGGCAAAATAAAGTCGGAATTCGGTATTTGGGAATAAAATCCCAAAGGCAGTGAGGATACCAAAAACACCGCCCGACGCCCCAACCATAGGGGTTAAAGATTTCATCAAATAGTTTTCTAAAGTTGGCGTCACGCGAATTTGATTATCGCTTATATAAGTATTGATTTGCCCAACGATATCTTGGTTCAAATTAATCGAATGCTTCAGGTAATAATCGAATTGTTCGAGATCGAATTGTTGGGCAAGCATGGATTTGAGTTGCATGATTTCAATAAAGCCGATCATGTTATAAAGTGCAAAAGAACCCATGGCGCTGACGATATAAAATATGAAAAAACGCTTTGCGCCCCAGATGTTTTCGAGGTAGGCGCCCAACATTACAAAGAGCCACATATTGAAAAAAATATGAAGGAAATTCGTGGTGTCGTGCATGAAAAAATGCGTGACGACTTGATAAGGTTCAAAAAAAGGTGAATTGATATAATGCGCGCCAAGTGTCATTTCAAGATTGATGCCTTGACTTTTGAGTATTAAACTTGCCACAAAAAAAGCAATGTTGAGCAACAAGATATTTTTAGTGACTTGCGGAAGGTTCTGAAACATATTTACAGTTTTTTGGCTATTTCATCAAAACCCAAGGTGAACATAATTGGTTTGCCGTTGGGTGTGGTGGTATGTTGTGGACTTTGAAAGAGCGTATCGATGAAATGTTCGACTTCTTCGCTATGTTGAATGCTGTAATTTTTGGAGCCTATAAAAGCGAGCTTTCCGACAATAAAGTGGGCGATATCGCTACTTTCAATGTCGGTGTAGGTGGCAGCAGCAGTGAGTTCATCTAAACAAGATTCTAAGTCAACTGCGGAAAGCAGGGCAGGTACCGCACTAATAAGTAGTTGATCTTCGCTGATTTCAAAGCTAAAACCAAGTTGTGACCAAAGGCTTTGTTGACTTTGCCAAGTGAGTTTGGCTTCTTTTGCTAATGATCTTTCAATGGGGAACAAAAGTTGTTGAGAGGCCAGGGGTTGTGCAACAAAATGTTGGATGAGCTCATCGAATAAAATGCGGTTTTTAGCGCGGCGAATATCGATAAAGAGGAAGCCAGACTTTGTTGGGCTCACAAGGTATTTGTCGTGTAAGAGAAATTGTTTGGCCTGGGGTTCTTCTTCAAAAATGGCTTGATTTTGCACGGGCGCTTGCTCTTCAATTTGGTAGAATTGTTGCCAATCTTCAGGGCTAGGTGGGGTGCTGCCAAAACCTTCTTGACGCAAGGCCGTGCTGTAGTTTTTGGCGCTAGCGCCACTACTAGAGGACGCTTGAGCGCTTGTGCTTTGAAAAGGGTTGTAAGTAGGATTGACCACAATTTGCGGTGCAACGGGCTCTGTTTTTCTGACTTCTGATGGCACTTCAAATGCGCTTTCCGTTTCGAAATCTAAAGTCGGGAAAATGTTGTGCTTGCCTAATGCCTGGCGCACACTACTCAATAAAATGGAATAGATGAAGCGATCTTCTTCAAACTTGATTTCGGTTTTGGTCGGGTGGATATTGACATCAATTTTGTGCGGGTCTACCTCTAGAAAGATACAGTAGCTGGCATGGTGCTTTTCGCTGATCATGCCGTCGTATGCTTTGGTGATGGCATGATGAAAATAGGGATCTTTGAAAAAGCGCTGATTGACAAATAAGTATTGCTCTCCTCTGCTCTTTTTGGCTAATTCGGGCTTGCCGACATAACCACTCACGCGCACAATATCGGTTTGCTCTTCTATGGGAACCAACTTTTCATTGCTACCTTTTCCAAAAATTGCGGCAATGCGCATGCGACTATTACCTGCTGGTAGCTGCAGAATATCTTGCCCATTGTGCAGGAAGCTCATTTGGAGTTCGGGGTGGGCAAGTGCCACGCGTTCAAATTCGGATTGAATATGCCCAAGCTCAATGGCGTCGCTTTTGAGAAAATTACGCCTAGCCGGAACGTTATAGAATAGGTTTTTGACTTCAAAAGAGGCACCTTGGTTGCAGAGCACTTCTTGTTTGTGCTTGATTTGGTTGCCTTCGATTTCGATTTGAATGCCAGTGTCTTGGTGTTCTTGCTTGGTTTTGAGGCAGACATGCGCAATAGCGGCAATGGAAGCGAGTGCTTCACCACGGAATCCTTTTGTCTGTAAGGCAAAAAGATCGGCAGCGGTTTGGAGTTTGCTAGTGGCGTGGCGCAAGAAACAATTTTCGGCGTCTTGGGCATCCATGCCTTTGCCGTTGTCGAGAACTTGAATGAGTGTTTTGCCGGCGTCTTTTACGACCAATTGAATTTGGGTAGCGCCGGCATCAACTGCGTTTTCAAGCAATTCTTTAACAACAGAAGCAGGTCGTTGAATGACCTCTCCAGCGGCAATTTGGTTGGCGATATGATCGGGCAGTAAGTTGATGATGCTCATGCGGGCTCACGTTGGTTCGTGCTGAACAAATGTAAGCAATTCCGCTGAGTTGAGCCGCTCTAAATCCGAACGATTGTACCGGTATAAGTGGATTTTTCTCCTGGGAGGGATTGCTGCAAAACGACTTTCCAGATATAAGCTTTGTTTGCAGGTACCATTTGACCTGTGCGTTGGTCGATTCCATCCCAAGCATTTTGCGCATCTGAACTTTTAAATACCACGGCGCCGTTGTCTGGGTCGAGGATTACCATATTAAATTGTACCTCTCGGATGGTGAGGGCATAAGGCATAAATGTAGCATTGCGTTCATCTCTTGATTGCGGATTAAACGCATTGACCGCAAGCAAGTTGTAATCTTCGTTGGCGGTGATGCTGATTTTTTCGGTGGTCTTGCAACCATCTAACTGGCCTTCAGCGGTGATGGTGTAAGTTTGCCCCTTAAACGCCAAAAGGTCAAAGCTTTTGTTCTTTCTATTGACGACTGTGCCATTTACATTCCAGTTGAGGTCGCTCGCCATGGTTTCAGCGCTGATATGAATGCGGGGCGTACCATCTTCGTAATTGATGGCGTCGGCGTCGAGAATGATCTTAGGGCCTTGGCAATTACTTGAAATTTGAATGCCGGGGGTTGGGTTACTCTCAATTAGTTGTCGTGTAGATGGCTTGAGATTGAGTATTTCTTGAGAAAGTGGGGTGCTCATCGAAGGAAAGCCCTCGGTAGTTGTGAATGGCTCAAGTTCGCGGGCTAATAATGACTGCTCAGGAGTTGAATTTGCTTGCGCTACTTTTCCTAGGCCACTTTCGTTATTTATTAGGTTTATAACAGCATTTTTACCGTCATGAGTAGATTTCCAATCAGTTTTCTTTGTACTTGTCGTTTTTGAAGCAGTTGCTTTTTGGGATGGCGCCACTTTTTTAGTTTGTGCAACACTTTCTTTTTTGTCTTGACGAGGCGCTAAATTCCACCCAATGATGCCCACGACAAGCGCAAGCAAGCTGGCAATGCCGAATTTGCCTAGCCAGGATAGACCCGGTTTAGCCGGAGGGAGCTTTTTGGACAGCGCTTCCCAAGCTTGGGGGTCGTAGTCGTAGGTGAATTCTTCTACGACGGACTTTATTTTTGTTTCAAATTGATCTTTCATCGTTTTTCGATCAGTGTAAATTGTTCTTTTAAAAGGCGTTGCAAATTCATTTTTGCTTTTGCCAAATTGGATTTTGAGGTTCCTTCTGAGATGCCTAGTTTTTCTGCAATTTCTTTATGACTGAGTTCTTCCATGACATAAAGGTTGAATACCGTTCTGTATGCCGGAGAAAGCTTTTCTATTGCTTTTTGAGCAAGATCTGCTTTGAGTTGCGTATGAGCTAAAAGTTCTTGCTCTTGCATAGGATCTGCAGCCATTGATTTGAAATCGTTGTCTTGATCAGACAAAAAAGGATCTTTTTTGGACTTGCGCAGGTGGTCTATGGCAGTATTGCTCACAATTCTGCGGATCCAGCCTTCTAACGAGCCAGAAAAATCAAAATGTTCCAATTTGTCAAAGACCTTTAAAAATGAAACCTGAAGCACTTCTTGAGCGCTGTCGCGATCGCCGATATAGCGCATACTGACAGCCATCATTTTTCCATAAAACATTGTGAATAGGCGCTCTTGCGAGCGTCGCTCACCTCTGAGGCATCCCTCCACAATTTGTTTTAAGTTCTCTTGCTGCTCCAATTTTCAACGTTTACATAACGCAAAGCTAAGCAGACGGTTGCCTTAGTTTGCCATACAATCTTGAATTAACGTTAAAAAAAATCATTTTTTAGTCAACTATGCGTAAATTCGTCACGCAAAGCTTTTATCAATTTAAAAACAAGACAAATGAAAGTAACTGTTGTAGGTGCAGGAAACGTAGGAGCAACCTGTGCCGATGTATTGGCTACCCGTGAGATCGCCAATGAAATTGTATTACTCGATATCAAAGAAGGTTTTGCCGAAGGCAAGGCTCTAGATATCTGGCAAACAGCCCCAATTAACCTTTATGATTCTCGTACGGTTGGTTCTACCAATGATTACGCGCGTACAGCAGATTCAGATGTTGTTGTCATTACTTCAGGTTTGCCGCGCAAACCAGGGATGTCTCGTGACGACCTTATCGCAACCAATGCTGGTATCGTTAAGATCGTGACGGAAAACGTCGTGAAATACTCGCCAAACGCAATCATCATTGTGGTTTCTAATCCACTTGACGTCATGACTTATTGTGCTTATCTCAATGCCAATATGCCTTCTTCACGTGTGTTTGGTATGGCTGGTGTCTTGGATACAGCGCGTTACCGTGCATTTTTAGCTGAGGAATTAAACGTGTCTCCAAAAGACATTCAGGCGGTGTTAATGGGAGGCCACGGCGACACCATGGTTCCGCTACCTCGTTACACAACCGTTGGTGGTATTCCTGTTACAGAACTCATCGACGAAGCCCGTTTGAACGAAATCATTGAGCGCACTAAGTTTGGTGGCGGCGAGATCGTTAAGTTGCTCGGCACGTCTGCTTGGTATGCACCAGGAGCTGCTGCTGCTCAAATGGTAGAGGCCGTTATCCGCGATCAAAAGCGAATTTTCCCGGTTTGTGCTTGGTTACAAGGCGAATACGGTTTATCTGATATCTACTTAGGAGTTCCTGTAGTATTGGGTAAAAACGGAATCGAGAAAATCATCGAATTGCAACTCAACGATGCAGAGCGCGCATTGTTAATGGATTCTGCTGAGGCCGTTAAAGGCGTCATGGATGTCCTTGATAATATGAATGCAAACGCATAAGCGTCAAAATGATACAAACAAAAAGAGCGGGCTTGCCCGCTCTTTTTGTTTTATGGAACTTCGATAGCCCCGATATCCGGAGGGTTATTGCGCGCTTGCCCAAGAATGTCTGTAAAAACCGATGAACTGACGCCTTTATTGCTCAAAGAAGAATTGCTACTAAAGTGAAAGTCTCTTTCTGTAGTGTTGGTAAATAGGGGTGCAAGGTTCCAAAAGAGATTTGCACCATAAAATGCATCGGTATAGGTGGTCTCGGATTTAAAGACGCTGTAGTCAAAGTCAAAGTTGAGTTGTACGCCTGCCATTTGAATGGTATCCATGGCGATTTCAGTATCTAGGTTGCCGTAAATGACGCAATTTTTGAAAACCCCCTCATCAATGCTTGAGACCAAAGTTTGATTGAGTTGGTAATCGTTATAATAGTTGCTAATGCCAACGGCAGGGTTAGTTGAAGCACCATAGCCCAACAAATTACAATGATTGAAATTGAAGTCTCCTCCTTGTAAAACCAATAAAGCGTGGGTGCCGTTTTGTGAAATGAGGCAGTTTTCAGCCTTCACCTTTGCACCAGCAAAAATGAAGATGCCATAGCGCGCTTGATTGTAGATTTGTGTGTTTTGGATATTCAAGGTATAACTGGTGTTCGCGGGGTCTTCGCTGTACAAATGTACACCAGAGGTGCCGTTTTTCAGTATGGCATAATTGATATTGCTTGGCAATGCTTCATGTAAGTAAATACCGTAGTATTGACCGCTTACATCTTGGTAATCTTGTTCGAGTCGGTCACCTTGAAAAATTACTTCATTGCCCAATTGCCCCTCTATTTGTAAAGACCCTTTGTAAACATAGAGCAGCGCGTTCTTGTGGAGGTGCACTTTTGTCCCGGCCGGTATGGTTAATGTTTTTGCAGAATCGACAATTGCGGCACCGTAGATAACATGTGGTTTGTCACTGGGCCACACACCTTCGTTGAAATCAAAAATTTGAGACTGAAAATTGGAGTAATGAAAGTAGGCGTCTTGCCCCCAAGCTGCTAGTTTCACATATTGGTCTTTGCCGTTGGTCCTGAACCGGACAGAATCTTCGATGATGAGCGGATTGTTAATGTTATTCGCCTCTAAGGTTACTTCCACAAAAATAAATAAGGAATCCTTGGCTTCGAGTAAAACATCTTGGTGCATGGTGCCGGGAACACCGTCAACATTGATTCTGTAAACAGAATTAGCGCCACCCATGAGCTCTATTTCGTCAATGCGCAAGGTGCGTTGGTCTGGATTGTATATTTTAAAAGATTTAGTTGTTGAGCCTACCGTTGTAAAGACGGTGTCAAAAACGAGGGTGTCGCTTGAAAATGTCAGGTTAGATTTCGAGAGCAATGCTTGTTTATTGCACGAACTGAGTGTTCCTAAAAAGAAAAGACCCATCAATACCAATAAACTCCATAAATAACGCATAGCAACTGAACGCACAAAACTAAAGATTATTGGTCGTTTAGGTGATTTTTAAGTAAAAATGTTGCTTGACTTGACCAGGTCTTAAGCTCAATAGGCCAAAATAATGGCAGTCGGCAGTAAAGTGCATGTCATTTTCAGAGATGAGCTCTTGCCAAGCGCCATTTGCTTTACTTGTGCGAAGATCGAGCAGCACAAAAATACTTGATGGATGGTACGCTTGAAAAGCGGTGGTTTGCTTCAATTGGCGCAAGTCATCTGTTGAAAGGAGATAAATTCCGGGTGCTGGCTCATTGTGCTGATCATTGCTATCTATTTTTTCTTTGAGCGTTGTATGGGTTTGGTAATCAGGCAACGAGGCGTGTAATTGACTCAAAAATATCCTAGTTTTTTTACAGCTGATTTGGCTGAATTTAGGATTGATGATTGCTTTGGATTGTCGGGAAACTGTATCGACAAGCCAATAGGCAAAAGGGGAGTGCGTTCCGTGACGGCCTTTGGCCTTCCATAGAAAAGCTGTATATTCGAGGCAGCGAAACATAACGCAAAATAACAAAAAAGAAACCAGACGCCTCACATGTCAGATTCACAGGTTAATGATGAACAAAATGCACTGAAGGCTGGCCCACCTATTTTGCCAGTTGTGCGGCCTTGCCGGATTGGCGATGGAATTTTAGCGCTGCCTGAAGACGAACAAGAAAGGTTGCGCGCCGTGTCGGCTTCTAGCCCTAATGATGTTCAATTCTTTATACCTGCCTCTGGCTCGGGTTCACGTATGTTCTCCTTTTTAGAGGCATATCTTAGTCATCCTACGAACGAGCTAACCGAGCAAGCCCAACGCTTTTTTAGTAAGTTGCCTTCGTTTGCGTTTTTTAGAAAATTACCAGACCAGCTGCAACAAAGCTTTTTAGATGGCACACTTCAAATAGCAGACTTCATTCATTTTTTACTCGACCGCGAGGGGCTAAATTATGGACACCTCCCTAAAGCACTCATTCCTTTTCATAAACATGAACCTTTTGTTCTAAATGCATTTCAAGAGCACTTAGCCCAAGGACATGATCTTTCAAGAGGAGCTGTTCGCTTTCATTTTACCATTCAAGAAGAATACACGCAAGCATTTATTGAAAGTAAGAACGAGTTAAGCGCGCTAACGCGACAAGATTATCAGATCGATTTCTCAAGTCAAGATAAAAATACAGATGCTTATGTTTTTGATGAAGATCTGCAACTGATCAAAGACGCCGACGGCCAAGCTTTGCGCAGACCAGCAGGGCATGGCACCTTGCTGCATAATTTGCTGCAATTGCGCGACCCATACATTTTAGTAAAGAATATAGACAACATCCAGCATTTCACACAGAAACAGCAAAGCATCGATAACTGGAAGTTTTTACTGGGTTTGCAAATCGAGATACGTTCCCAACTCAAGAATTTTTTAGAAAATCAGAATTGGGCGGGACTACAAGCCTGGAATGCCAATATAGGCTTGTTTGAATCAGCTTCAATTTCCAATTTAAGCACTGAAGAATGGTCTGAATTACTCAACAGACCTTTGCGCGTTTGCGGTATGGTGCGCAATAATGGTCAGCCAGGAGGTGGGCCGTTCTTAATGGAGCTCAATGGCCATCTGACCAAGCAAATTATCGAGAAGAACCAACTTGCCAGTCATCCGCAGGTGAGTCAGCTCATGTTGCAAAGCGCATACTTTAATCCAGTTTTAATGGTTTTGAGTCCTTGCGATCTAAATGGGCAATTTCTTGACCTCACTCAATTTGCTGATCCAAACAGCTATCTCGTTGTGGAAAAGACACTTCAGGGTAAAAAAGTGCAATTCATCGAAAGGCCGGGTCTTTGGAATGGCGCCATGGCCAAATGGAACACCCTTTTTGTCGAGGTGCCGTCTGGCGTGTTTTCACCGGTTAAATCTGCCTTAGATTTATTAGATTTCGCACATCAAGCAAACAAAGGCGCATAGAATTGGTTATTTTTGTAACTCAAAATTAACTTATGATTCCCGTAACCGTTTACAGCGAAATGACGCCCAATCCTTCAACCATGAAATTTGTGGCCAATAAATATCTTCTTCCTACCGGTGCCTCCGTCGAGTTCGAAAACAAAGCCGCTGCAAAAGGATATTCTCCGCTCGCAGAAGCGCTCTTCGACTTTCCGTTTGTCAGTAAAGTATTTATCGCAGTTAATTTTGTAACAGTAGCAAAAACCGACAACGTTCCCTGGGATTTCATTACCATGGAGCTACGCGAATTCATCCGCGAATGGATCAGCTTTGGTAAAGAAGTACTCATTGCCATGCCTAGCCAATTGCAACACGACACCACCGATGCAGTTTCCGATTCAAATGCCCCTGCTCAAAGCACTGCTCCAAACAAAGTCAGCTTTGAACCATCTGAATTAGACGACGCAATTATTGACTTACTTGATCAATATGTTCGCCCTGCTGTGGCCAACGACGGTGGAGCCATAGATTTTCTCGGATTTGAAGAAGGAAAAGTAACGGTAATGCTCAAGGGTTCTTGCGCAGGCTGTCCTTCTTCAACCGCCACATTAAAAGGCGGAATTGAAAATCTTTTGAAGCAACATTTGCCAGAAGTGAAAGAAGTAGTAGCTTTTAACGCCTAATTTTGCCGCACATAGCGTTTATGTGCAAATTTTGCGTTATTTTTAGATGAACAACTTTTTAAACTTGTTGTTTCTCAACAAGCACTATGTCGCTCACAACACCTACATACCAGCTCAAAGACGCCTTAAAAACCTATTTTGGTTACGATCAATTTAAAGGTGCGCAGCAGCAAATCATAGAAAACGTCTTAGCAGGCCGCAACACGTTTGTCCTGATGCCTACCGGCGGAGGCAAATCGCTTTGTTATCAGCTGCCGTCCTTGATGCTCCCCGGAACCTCAATTATTGTGTCGCCGCTCATTGCGCTCATGAAAAATCAGGTTGATGCCGTGCGCGGTTTTTCACAAACGGGTCAGATTGCTCACTTTCTGAATTCTTCATTGAGTAAAGCAGAAATTGCCCAAGTAAAATCCGATGTCTTGAGCGGCAAAACCAAAATGCTTTACGTTGCTCCAGAGTCGCTGACAAAAAAAGAAAATATCGATTTTTTAGCAGCTGTTCCCATCTCATTTTTTGCCATCGATGAAGCGCACTGTATTTCGGAGTGGGGCCACGACTTCCGCCCTGAATACCGCCGCTTGCGCGAAATATTCGAGAAAATCTCATCGGTTCCTATCATTGCACTCACAGCAACGGCTACGCCTAAAGTTCAGCACGACATCCAGAAGAATCTCAATATGCTGGATGCAGACGTTTTCAAATCATCGTTCAATCGCGACAACCTCTATTATGAAATAAGACCAAAGCGAGAAGTCGAAAAGCAAATCATTCGCTACATCAAGCAGCACGAAGGTCAGAGTGGTATTATTTATTGTCTGAGCCGTAAAAAAGTGGAGGAAATCGCCGAACTTTTACAAGTAAACGGCATCAATGCGCTCCCATACCACGCAGGCTTGGATGCCCATTCGCGTGCCCGCCATCAAGATGCCTTCCTCATGGAAGAGGTAGAAGTGATTGTCGCTACCATTGCTTTTGGAATGGGCATTGATAAACCCGACGTACGTTACGTTATTCACCACGACATCCCGAAGTCTATTGAAAGTTATTACCAAGAAACCGGGCGCGCTGGTCGCGATGGCGGAATGGGTGAATGTATCGCTTTTTACAGCTACAAAGACATCGAAAAACTCGAGAAATTTTTACAAGGTAAGGCTGTCACCGAACAAGAAATTGGCCGTCAGCTATTGCATGAAATAGTTTCTTACGCAGAAACTTCCGTTTGCCGACGCAAGTTTATTCTGCATTATTTTGGCGAGGATTTCCGAGAGCAAAATTGTCATGAAAAATGCGATAACTGCAAACATCCGCAAGAACGCATGGAGGGCGGTGCTTATCTGTCACAATTACTCGAGGCAGTAGTAGCCCTAGACCAAACTCAAAAATCGAAGCACTATTGCGCGTTTTTGTCAGGGCATGTCAATGCCGATATCAAAGCCTACAAACACGATCAATTACCGCTTTTTGGCGTTGGTCAAGACCACGACGAACACTTTTGGAATGCGGTCATTCGCCAAGCTGTAGTAGCAGGATTCCTATATAAAGACGTCGAGTCTTTTGGAACCCTCAAATTGACGCAAAAAGGAACAGACTTCCTAGCAGAACCTGGCGGTTTCCAATTATTCAAACAACACGATTTCTCCAACACCGACGACGACGACGTGGTGCTTACACAAAAAGGTGCGGCATTCGACGAAGTACTTTATTCCCAATTGCTCGAACTGCGTAGAAAAGTAGCCAAGCAAGAGGGCGTGCCACCATTTGTTGTTTTCCAAGAACCATCTTTGCGAGATATGTGCTTGCAGTACCCGATTCATCTGAACGAGCTCACCGCAATTCAGGGAGTGGGGTCGGGCAAGGCTCAAAGATATGGCGCTGCGTTTCTAGAGCACATCGCTGCACATGTTGAGGCTAATCAAATTGAACGTCCTCAAGATTTTGTGGTCAAGTCCTTGATCAATAAATCGGGCGCTAAGGTGCAGCTCATTCAAAATATTGACCGCAAACTCCCTTTAGAAGACATCGCTAAATCACAAGGCAAAACCTTTGATGCCGTGCTTGAAGAGCTAGAAACGGTTGTTAATTCTGGTACAAAGCTCAATATCGATTACTATTTATCTGAAGTGCTAGACGCAGATAACCAAGAAGAAATCATCAATTATTTCATGGGTGCAGAATCAGACGACCTCATAACGGCTTATCATGAATTTGATGGCTTGTATACCGAAGAAGAACTGAGGTTAGTGCGCATCAAATTCTTGTCCGAATACGCCAATTAATCTTTTGCGTTTATTACTTTCCAGACCGAAGATCTCGTTACGCTATGGTAGTTGTTTTTGGCGTCATTGAATATTCTTTTCGCCAATTTTTGACCCTCAGGACTTTTCATAAGTGCCTGGTAAATAGGTAATACAAATTTACGGCGTCCTATTTTCATTAAAAAACTGCGCAAAGGTGTTTCAATCTTAAAGATGTAGTTTGATTGTGCGGCTAAAACAAACCAATCACATAATATTTCGCTGTTTTGTGTCTGACTAAAATGAAACTGTTGATCGAGTGCTGCAAGGCGCGCAATTTTGGTTTTAGGGTCTAACGCACGAATGAACAATTGCCATTCTTGAATCAGGTAATCTGTGTACTGGATTGTGATACGTTGCTTGATTTTTCTGCGCTTGCCATTTTTGCGGATCCATTTGTACTTTACTTTAGGTTTGAACGGATTCGTTCCTGCATTGAATTCTTTGGCAAATAGCTGAATTTTATCTAGGCGAGGCGCGTTGATAGAAACGCAGTTTTTTGGAATACCTGGCTGAAAAATCCATTCGCGGTAGTTGAAATCAGCTCCTGTTTTTGCCAGTAATTCTTGTTCTAAGTAGTCAATAAAACGATCGGCAGTTATGGTTCGATAGGCAAAGTGTTGAAAATACGAATTTAAAAAGGCATCAAGTTGTTTTCTGCCCACTGCTTGTTCGAGTGTTTTGAAGAAAAACGCGCCTTTGACATAAGCGATATCTGACATTGCGATATCTGGGTCGCGGTTGACGAGGTCTAGGTGCAATTTGCTATCTTGTAGGCTGCTGTCGGCAGCCATTTCTGCTAAGGTTTGCTGGAGCTCTCCAAATTCTACTTGCGCTAAAATATCGGCAATTTCTTTGCCGCGCAAGGCCTCCATGATGCGCTGTTCAAAATAAACTGTGGTGCCTTCATTGAGCCAGAGGTCAGACCATGAATGGTTGGTAACCAAATTGCCAGACCAAGAATGCGCGAGTTCATGTGCCACTACGGATACCAAGCTTTTGTCTCCGGTGAGCAAGGTTGGGTTAGCAAAGGTGAGCATAGGGTTTTCCATACCGCCAAATGGGAAAGAATAGGGGAGTACCAATACGTCGTAGCGCCCCCATTGATAGGCACCATACAATTTTTCAGCTACGCGCATCATTTGCGGTAAATCTTCAAATTCTTGTGCACATTGGTTGAGCAGTTCTTTTTCTGCGTAGACACCACAGTGCTGGCCCAAGTCTTTGAAGCCGATGTCACCAACTGCTAATGCAATTAAATAGCTCGGAATGGCTTTAGGCATTTCGAAATGATAAAGGCCGTTTGCATGTAATTTTGTTGGGTTTTCTGCGCTCATGAGCGCCAATAAGTCTGAAGGCACCTTGACATCGGCACTGTAAGTGATGCGGTTAGATGGAGAATCTTGAAGCGGAATCCAGGTGCGTGTCAGGATGGCTTGCCCTTGGGTATACAAGAATGGTTTGGTCTTGGAACTTGTTAAGTTGGTGTCTAGCCAATCAAGTGCGCCAGAATTTTCGGTTGTTTGGTAATAAATATTGACATCAGTAGTTTTAGAATCGACGTTGACCAACAGCGCTTGACCAATAATACTGTCCTTGTCCATGGGGCCAATCATGAAGTCAGTTTCTTTCTCCGCACCCTTTTTGCCAAGCGTCACTTTTTGAATGAGTAAGCCTTTGACATCAAAAATGGCGGTGTCGGCACCTTTATTTTTCATTTGATGACGCGCAATTCCATAGATTGTTTGTGACTCAAAATCGACCTCTAGGTCGAGGTGGAGGTGCTTGGTATTGATTTGCTCTAGATTGGCATAGCTGTGGTCATCGTGTGGTGCTGCACTCAATTGTTCTGTAGCTGCTTGCTTTTTGCTTGGTGCATTCGTGCAAGACATCAGATAGAGCGTCAAAAGAAAAAGGAGCAAACGCATTAAGGGGTAGTTTGTAGGTGAAGGTAGCCAAATTTTTCCTGCGGACCAAGAACCCCATAGGTATACAAGCCAAGGTTTTTGAGGTCAAATTCAAACGCTTTCGGGATCAAAAGTAAATTTTCACTTGAGCGCTCATGGCCAATTTGGCGCTGCATCTGGCCTGTGGCAAGGTCTATTTGAACCCAAGCCCCAACGTTTCGGTTTTTTGACAAGCTAAAAGTAGCTACTTCTTTTAAATCGGATAAAAAGTAGCCATTTGCATCGTAATTAGCCTTATTGTCATTGAAGATAAAGTTTAAAGATGTGCTGTCTGCAAAACTAGCATATGAGCTATATGGGCCAAAATCATTGATACTCACTTGTATTTTTGGGATGCGAAGTTCCCAGCGAAGTTTCCCGAAAGGGTCAATGCAAAAGGCTACAATATCGTTGTAGTAGTAATAGTTGGTGGTCATGCGTTGACCAGTTTGATTATTATAGGTAGTGTTGGTGTAGATATAGTATTTTTCAATGGAGCCCACAAAACTACCATCGGGCCGAGTGAAGATATCGCGCACTTCATAGCGAGAGAGTTGTGGATCTAAAGCACGGCGATCTAATTTTCTTTGCAAGCGAATTTGTTCGTCTATTTGGTGTTCGCTAAGCATGATATCAGCGCTAAAGGGCGTAAATCCGACAGCTTTAATCGTGTCTGCTGCTAAATCTATTTGTGCACTAAAAAAACCGTCTTGCATGTCGTTGCGCAAGCTATTGCTGTAAATGCCAAAAACCGTGAGTTGATTGGCCTGCTGTGCGTTCAAAACAAAGTTGGTAATGCGCTTCCCTTCAAGATCTATTGTGAAGTCTTTTAAACCTGTTTGATAGGGTTGATATATATGGATGTTTTTAAAGTTTTTCAAGCGGATTCCTTGGTTGTCAGCGTGGCTTAGCTCTATGACGCCAACAAAGAATTCGCCATTATCTGTGAGGAAAAAATCTTCAATGGAGCTTAAATTAGCATCAAAAGGCAGGCTGAATTCGCCGCCTTCAATGGTTTGGAGGTCTTGGTTGTAGATTTGGTAGCCGTAGGTATCTACGCCGTTGCGCTTGCCGGGAATTTGGTAGAAAGCCACAAAAAAATCGCGATTCGCCGACTGAATTAAGTTGAATTCGGGTTGCGCGTTGGGGCGTGTATCGGTGTAGTTAAGTATTTCTTTTTCTTCAAGAATATTGAACTCTGCGTCTAGTATTTTCGCAAAGAGTTTCATTTCTTTACCGTTGCGATCCGCAATAAAAACGGCATGGTTGTTTTTGAGGCGCAAGGTGTGCTGATAATAGCCGAATCCTTCAGGACTTACGGGCTTGATCTTTGTGCTGGCCACGCCAGTAAGTTGTTCGTATTGGCTGAGCGTAAAAGAACCTCCTCCAAGTTGATTGGTGGCATGGATCGTAGAGAATTGCTGCGCTTGACCTGGAATGATGCTCACCAATGACCCCTTACTTCTTTGTAATGTTCCCCATTGCCAGTTGAGTTGTTGACCTAAACAGTGAAGGTCCATAAAAAGGAGTAGGCAAATGGAGAAAAGGCGCAGCATTACTGAACGAGCTGTATGCCCACGTAGTTGGCTGGGTTGATTTGCTTGAGTTCCTCTTTAAGGGCGTTGGCAATAGGAAGTTCATCAATGAAGGCATGTACGCTTTCTTTGGTGACGCGTTCGTTTTTGCGGGTGAGCCCTTTAAGCGCCTCATAGGGCTTTTCAAAGCCTTCGCGGCGCAAAATGGTTTGAATGGCTTCGGCAACGACAGCCCAGTTATTTTCGAGGTCTTGAGCCAAGGCATCTTGGTTGAGCAATAATTTACCAAGTCCTTTGAGCGTGGCGCCGAAGGCAATTAGGCTGTGTGCGAGTGGAACGCCCACGACACGCAATACGGTAGAATCGGTGAGGTCGCGTTGCAAACGAGAAACAGGTAATTTGGCCGCTAAATGCTCAAACAAAGCATTTGCTAATCCGATGTTGCCTTCTGAGTTTTCAAAATCGATCGGGTTGACTTTATGTGGCATGGCAGATGAGCCAATTTCTCCGGCTTTGATTTGCTGCTTGAAGTAGTCCATGGAGATGTAGGTCCACATGTCGCGATCGAGGTCTAGTAAGATATTGTTGATGCGCTTCATGCAATCAAAAACCGCCGCCAATTGGTCGTAGTGTTCGATTTGTGTGGTGGTTTGCGAGCGCTCTAGGCCTAAGGTATCATTGACAAAATGATTGCCAAATGCCACCCAATCTGTGGTGGGGTAAGCCACAAAATGCGCATTGAAATTGCCGGTAGCACCGCCAAATTTAGCAGGTAACTTCAGTGTTTGAAGGTGGGCAACTTGCTTGTGTAGGCGCTCGGCAAAAACCTGGATTTCTTTTCCTAAGCGGGTAGGCGAGGCTGGTTGGCCGTGGGTGCGCGCAAGCATTGGTACGTCTTTCCAGTCTTGAGCAAGGGCTGTTAGTTTGTCTTGGACTGCAGCGAGGGCAGGCAAGTAAACCTCGTTTATTCCTTCTTTGAGTGAGAGCGGAATTGCAGTGTTGTTGATATCTTGTGAGGTGAGGCCAAAGTGAATGAATTCGAGGTAGCCTTCTAAGCCCAATCCTTGCATTTTTTCTTTGAGAAAATACTCAACAGCCTTGACGTCGTGGTTGGTGGTTTGCTCTGTTTCTTTGATCCAGAGGGCATCTGCCTGAGAAAAATTTGTGTAAATGGACCTAAGAGCAGCGTATTTGTCTTTGGGAAAATCAGCTAAATTCGAAATACCGCTCTCTACAAGTGCAATGAGGTACTCTACTTCTACCAATACGCGGTAGCGGATGAGTCCGAATTCTGAAAAATAGGCTTGTAGCGCTGAGGTTTTGGATTGGTAGCGACCATCTATCGGGGAGATCGCGGTAAGGGCGTTGAATTCCATGTTGTATCTAAAGCACAAAGATACAACAAGCGTAAAAAATAGAAAAACCGAAAAGCGATTTATCGTAAATTTGATGCATGGAAGTCTCGGGTCGTTTTTACAAATTTCAGTGGGTGGTGCTCATCCTGATTTTTTTGGTGGTTTTTGCTGGTAGCTTCGTTCGTATGTCGGGCAGCGGAATGGGGTGCCCCGATTGGCCTAAATGCTTTGGCAAGTGGGTTCCGCCAACCGAACTCACTGAATTGCCTGCTAATTACCGAGAGGCCTATTTAATCAAGCGCCAAAAAAAAGTAGAAAAATTTTGTGCTTTTTTGCAAAAAATTGGGTTGGAACAAACGGCTAAAAAGATTAAAAATGACCCAAGTGTATACGTAGAAGAAGCTTTCAACGCGCGTAAAACCTGGACCGAATACATCAATCGTTTGGCCGGTTTTTTAGCTGGAAACGCCATGCTGCTTAGTTTTGGCTGGCTTTTGTTATTTTACCGCAAACGCAAATGGCTCTTGCTTACGGCATTAAACCTGATCCTGATGGGCATCGAAGCTTGGTTTGGTTCCATCGTAGTGGCAACCAACCTCGTTCCCTGGACCATCACTATTCATCTCTTTTTAGCATTGGTCATCATTGGTCTTCAATTGTATTTAATACATCAATGGGGAGCAAAAAAACGTTCAGATGTGCCCACTCAAGGTTCATTTAGACTGCTCAGTTGGCTCATTCTTTTGATTACTTTTTACCAAATGTTCTTGGGTACGCAGGTGCGTGAGGCAATAGACGCATTGGTCAAAAAAGGCTATTCGCGCGCCGAGTGGATCGAGCAATTGGGAATGCCCTTCTTTATACATCGAAGTTTCAGTTGGTTGGTCCTTATTTTATTGAGCTACCTCTTTTGGCAAAACCGTAAAACTTGGCAATACAAGCGCATAAACGTCGCTTTTTATCTACTTGCTGCCGAGTTGTTCACAGGCGTCGCATTGGCCTACGCCGACATGCCAGGCTTGGTACAAACCGCTCATTTAGTTTTTGCAACAATCTTGTTGGCAGTGCTGCTCCTGATGCGTTTTGATGCGCAGCAGCGCCAGCAACAAACCAAAGCAAGCCCTCAAAATTAAATTCCACCCCATTTACAAGTTCGGTGGCGTTAAAGAGCAGATTGTATTTATATGAACTTTGACGCACCCTTTATTGACCGTTTGCGTGAGCAAGATCCTAAGGCGCTCAAAGAATGGTATATTGAAACTTTTCCAATCCTCATGGCGCAGGCTGCGCGTTTTTTTCCCCAAGAAAGTGAACAAATAATAGCTGTTCATAATACCCAACTCAAGGCGCTTAAGCATCTTGATCGTTTCAGTCCGGGAACCATAATGGAGGCTTGGTTAGCAACAATTTTGCGACATGAGCTAATCGATTTATATCGCCGTCAAAAAAGATGGCATTTGCGTATCCTTGATGCTCAGTTCGAAGCGTCATTTGAACCAGATTTTACCATAGAGCTCGATCAGCAAAAAGAACTCCAAATGGTGGAAAATGTACTGGCACTTTTACCCAAGACGACACGTTTTGTATTTAGTCTTTGTGTTTACGAACAGATGAAGCCTAAAGAGATCGCAGAACATTTGCAAATGAACATCGGTACGGTCCGTTGGCATTTAAAGTCGGCCAGGCAAACCCTTAAAAAAAATTGGACTCATGAATAAAAACGATTATTATAAAAGTTTGGCTCATGATACCTGGCCGCAGTTTGAGCGCAAAATGCGTCGTGTTCGCTTGTTCCAAAAAGCAAAGAAGTGGTTTTTATGGACAGCGTCGGGCTTCGTTTTACTTTGGGGACTCACCATGCTTTTATCTCCACAGCAGACTAAACGCAATTTTAATGTAAAAAAGATGGCGAAAATACAAGCGCTTAAACTTCCTAAGTCTCCATCAGTTCATCCATCAAATAAATCCAAATGGCATGCGTCAAACCTACACTTATTTGACAGCACAGCTCCGCATCAAACAGTTCAAGAAAGGATCGCTTCTTGGAACACCATCCAAACCTTTTACCCGAAAGTAGCGCAATCAAAAACAGGGAACTTAAAGCATCGCGCCGATTTAACTTTAGCTTGTGCCCAACTAAACATTCAGCCACAGACTTGGTCTTTACAAGAGAATGGTCATTCTTTTTGTGCCCTTATAGATGAATACACTTTGATGTTCATGAATTTGATGTACGGTTCAGAAAATTTACCTGCATATCCAACTGATATGAATACGGAGTCTTGGTACCGGCCTGAATTTTTCCCCTCAGATCAATTTATACATATCGCATTTTATGAGGTAGGTGAGTGGATTCAAGATCCATTAACGATCCGACTCAATATGAACCGCTTGAGTGACAAAGCACGCATCGCGCCGTGGCTTGTTTCAAGCAATTCTGTGAGAAATTACGATGGTTCTGATTTGGTTTTTAATACGTTTGATCGAGAGCTTCCCAATCATTTCGTTTACCGCGGGCTCGATTCAAAATTTTATCGCTCCCCAATGCTTCAATACCATAAAAACTTGTACGTAGCAGATCGTCCTGCGACGTCTTTTAATCCGCTACTTTTTCACCATGCTGATACTTTAATTGCGATTACCGCGCAAGCGCAACGCATCACTAAGTTGTCAATGAACGGAATTGTATACAATTCTAAAGAGATCATTTATAGGAGCAAGGGAATGCACAGTTTAAAGCGTTTAGAGCCAATACTAGATCCTGTGGAAAATGAACTGTATGTACTTGCACCTACCAATTTTCATTTTGTCTTTTTCAAAGTGGACTTGCAAACAGGTGAGGCAAAGCAAGTATATCAGACGGCTAGTGTTTGGAATGGTGCTGAATTTGAAATCAGAAACGGGCAGCTTTTCTACTTGTATAAAGGAGATTTACAAACAGTTGTTCTCGAGCCTAATTAACGCCAAAATTGCTTCATCATTTGTCGGATTTCTACAAAATATAAACCTGAATTCAAATGTTCAAGGGGAATATACTCATTGGTTTTGTTAATGGATAGTTCTGCCAATACGCGCCCTTGAATGTCCTTGATTTTGAGTATTTCGCCGATTAATTCAGGATTGCTGCTGATTAATAGTACCGCATCTTGCAAATTGATGGCCACCTCAAATAGATTTTTTTCTTTGATTTGAGCCTCGGGGCTAAGGGCAATGCGCCAGGTTTCGTTGAGTCTGTCATTGGCGGCGATTCCCGCACTCAAATGAAAGTAATCGTTGCCCACAAAACTCATGCAACCCTTTCGTGCTGCACCCGTGAATGGCAGAAGCTGCTCTATTTGAAAGGTGTTTAAATTGATTTTTTCAAAGGTATTTAGCACATTGTCATTGACATCAACGCCTCCATAAACAAAGAGCAAAGAATCCTTTTGGGCACTTCCAATATACATTCTCGTTCCAAAACTGAGCTGTGTACTGCAATCATTCCAAAGGTCAAGTTGCGGATCATAGCGCCAGGTTTGCGCATTCCAACCGGTCTGGTTTGCCTCATTTGTGCGGCCGCCGGCCACATAACCAAAAGGGTCATTGGAAAAGCCGATACCGCGCCAAACACCAGCAAAAGGCAAATTACTAAGTTGTTCCCATTGTTGCGTGTCAAAATGAAAACACCATACCTCATTGAGAATACCTGTTTCATTGCGCCCGCCAACCCAATAAATTGTTGGTCCGATGATGAAGTGCTGTGCTCCTGCTCGGCCTGCGCTAGGAAATTCTGGCATGGGTTCCCAAGTGTCCGTTAAAGGCGCATAGCGCCAAAAACTCTTGAAAAAATAGCCATTGCAGTTTTCGCCACCTAAAATGTAGCCCTGCCCTTGGTAACTAAAAGCGCTGGCATATTGCCGCTCTTGCCAAATGGGTAAAGAAGCGGCTGTATTCCAAGTTAGATTATATGAATCGTAGACAAAGAAATCTCCGGTGCAAGCGAAATTGCTGCCTCGGCCTGTGCCACAAAAATGGAGGTTTCCGATACTGAATTGTGCGCCGTCGTCGCGCGGGTTGCCCGGGAAATTGGCCTGCTGCTGCCAGAATTGACCCCTTGCCCAAAAGGAAATGAAGAGCAAAAGCGAAAAGGTGATTTTCATTCGCTCTTAACGCATTAATTGGCTTTTTAGTATCCTAAAATGATGGCGTGCCTGTGAATTTATGCACAGCAGGCTTTTGCATCAACTGCCATTTGTAATTGAGCTGAATGCCGTATTTGAGTGTGTTGCTCAATGTGCTTGGTTGATTCAGGTTCAAACTCAACATGACTTGATGAGCGTCAGCCAATTGTCTACCGTAACCTAAATTCAACTGACGGTAACCATATCCTAATAGAAAATGATTTGTTTTTCGCAAATAGCTCACTGAGGCATTAAGGTATTGAATCCCTTGGAAATTGTCAAAAATGACTGCGGCATCTAGGCGCTGTATGCTATCGATTTGAAATGATTTTTGAAGGCCGATATGTAATCTGGCGATGTTGGTCAAGTAGAAGGGCTCCATGCTGCTGTTTTCAATGTACGCTTTTGAGGAATAAATTGAATTTATGGAGCTAAATAATTGCCATGTTTTGTATCTCAGTTGAAAACCTAAGTCCAAATCTATTAATTGATATTTATCAGTAATGAATTCAATATAAGGTGAGCCAAAGCGCATGCGATCGTAATTGAGACCGATAGCAGGTCTAATGCTCCAGTTCCGATTGATGGCAAAATCTCTGCCTAAACTGAGGCCAATTACTGTGTTGTTTAACAACGACTCCATCCCGGTTTGCGTTGTGTGGAAACCAAATTTCCATTTGCCGCAACTTTGTTGAAAGCGAAGTGCAGCCTGGTAATTTGTGTTGTAGAGGGCGTTGAAGCCCATGTAGGCATAATTGGTGTTCAAGGAGCTTGCTCGATAACCTTCACTATGAACATGCGCATCTGAGTGATAGGCTGGGTTTCTGAATTCGAGTTCGTCTGCTGTATTGCTGAATTGTGCCCAGTTGGTGAAGGGAAATGAAATCAGCAGTAGGATCATAGATAGGATTTTCATTAGGTTTGGTTTTAAATGGAATGAATAAATCTTGCCTTATTTAGACAATTAATAGGTATGAAAAGTTACACTACACCTTTGCCCAACTTTTTACGTTACCTTAGTTTAGTTAGTTTGTTTATAATGATGAGTCAAGAACCACAAACAGAATTGCTACAGGCTGCCGCATCTGGCGAGCGCAGAGCGCAACTTGCGCTGTATCAGTTGTGTTACCCTGTCTTGATTTCTACTGCCAGACGCTACTATCACAACTCCGACGAACAAATGACGGTCGTTAATAACGCTTTTGTAAAAGTCATTCAATATTTAAATAATTACGAAACAGGGCGCTTCTTAAGTTGGGTAAAGCGCATCATTTCCAACGAAATTATAGATGAATACCGCCGCAATAAACGCTACAACGAGCTCTACCGCTTCGATGCGCCGGTAGAAGAGCGCGGCGCCCCCGACTTTCAGACCGATCAAGTATTTAGTCAAGAACAACTTCAGCGCATGTTGCTTTGTCTTAGCGAGCCAGCACGCTTGGTATTCAACCTTTTTGCCATAGAAGGATACAGCCATAAAGAAATTGCCCAAAAGTTAGGTGTCACGGAAGAAACTTCTAAATGGCACACTAAAATGGCCCGAAAAAAATTACGAGAATTAATAGAGCAAACCCATGAACAATCCAGTCAAAGATCCGTTGGATAAACTTTTTGCAAGTCTCAACGATGCTGCCCATGAAAGTCCAAGTGCAGCTTTTATCCAAGACCTCGAGGCGCGCCTAGATGCCCTCGAAAAAAAGCGCCGCAAGCCATTTTTTGCTTGGTGGATTTTCTCTGCACTAGGTGCGGTTGTTTTGGTAAGCACTTATTTTATATTTGTTCCGAATAGAGCCAAAACAAAGGTTCCGAATAAATCAACAACACATGCGCAGTCAAATTCTTTGTCTGCCTCAAAATCAACATCATCCACAATCAGCGCTTCATCTTTAGCGTCAAAAACGAATGCTTCACCTCCTAAGTCATTTTCAATCAATACGTCATCAGCAATTGCATCAACAAAATTATCGTCTGCGAATTCTTTTTCAACTTCAACAGCTATTTCATCTCTTTCTTCATCGATTGCAGCTTCCTCAACGAAAGATAGCGACGTGCAGCAAGAAACTTATATGATCAACCCCATTTTACTCTCGGACGAGCATGAAAAAGACAGTGTCTTGATCGTAGATCAACCAGCGCCCGTTTTGCCAAAAGAGGTAGCACCAACCAAAAAACGAGTTCAACACCTATTTGGCTTGCAATTTGGCGTGAGTGCAATTTTCTCAAGTTTTGAAGCGGATGATGTCTTGTACGCATTCCCAGCACCATATACTGCTAAACAAATTCGTGAATGGCGTGAGCTCGGCGAGCGCAACACGTCAAGTTGGGATTTCAATTTGCGCTATCAGTGTCAATTTGCGCGTTGGGGTTTTCAGACAGGTCTGAACTACTTGGAATGGGGCGAACAATATAAATATGAGGTCATTTCTGTGGAAGGCACAAATCGTTATCAATACGTACAAGTCCCATTGGGCTTATCGTACCGCATTCCATTGCAGAAATTAACCCTGCAACCGGCTATAGGTGTTGGTCTCGGCTACGGTATGCAGCGCAATGGTAGCTACATATTGCCCCAAAATAACGGCGTAGCGCTTGTAGAATCAAGAAAATTTGTGCTCAATGCCTACGCCCAGTGCGAACTCATTTATCAGGTGAGTGAACAACTTCAATTTTCGGTCTCGCCAATCTATCGCTATGCTTTTGGTCAAGTAGTGAGTGATCCGTATGTCAAAAATAAGTACCAGTCGCTGGGCTTACTAACGGGGTTTATGTTTAATTTTTAAGCTCGTTAGTGTACAAAATACACTAAGTGAAATTATTTGCTACATTTACGTCATAAACCGACGTAACTATGCCAGCAATCATTAAAGGCCTCGGTAGCTACTTGCCGACCCTCCGCATGACCAACCAAGACTTCATCGCGCATCGCTTCTACAAAGACATCGATCAGCCCTTCGAAGACAGCAACGAACTCATTATCGAGAAATTCAAGGAGATTACCGGCATCCAGGAGCGCAGGTATGCACAAAAAGAGCAAACCAACTCTGATCTCGGTCTCATCGCTGCACAGCGCGCTATTGCCGCGGCCGGAATCGATCCTGAAGCGCTTGATTACATCATTTTTGCACACAATTTTGGCGATGTGCGTTTTGCATCGAATCACTTAGATATGCTTCCAGCGTTGGCGGCGCGCATCAAGCACGCACTGGGCATTTCTAATCCGAATTGCGTCGCTTATGACATGCTATTTGGTTGCCCGGGCTGGATAGAAGCCCTGATTCAAGCAAATCTATTCATCAAAGCTGGCGCGGCCACCAATTGTTTGGTCATTGGATCAGAAACCTTGAGTAGGGTAGTAGATCCACACGATCGCGATTCCATGATTTTTGCCGATGGTGCCGGAGCCTGTATTTTGAGCGCCGGAGCTGATGCGGACGAACAGGGCATTTTGGCCCACGCCACCCAAACGTTTACCAAAGACGAGGCGTATTTCCTTAACAACGGCCCATCTTTGAATTCCAAGCACCATATCCACGAAAAATACATCAAAATGCAGGGCCGCAAAATTTATGAGTTTGCCCTAACCAAAGTGCCTGCGGCCATGAAAATGGCCTTGGATAAAAGCGGCGTGGCCATTGAAGATGTCAAGAAAGTTTTTATTCATCAGGCCAACGAAAAAATGGACGAAGCCATCATTGACCGCTTTTACCGCTTGTATCGCGCAGAGCGACCAGCGCATATCATGCCAATGAATATTCACTTGTGTGGCAATAGTTCTGTGGCTACGGTTCCTACATTGCTAGACGCCGTTGTTCGCGGCGAATACCCAGAGCACGAGCTTCATAAAGGAGATGTCATCATTCTGGCCTCTGTAGGTGCCGGTATGAATATCAATGCGGTGGTGTACAGATGGTAGCTCAGGAAACTTGCATCCAGGCCTGATATAGCTTGAGTTCGTCCCAGGTTGCTTTTGAGCCAAGCTTTTCTTTGAGTGGGTTCAAGGAACTGCCTTCAAAACCTTCAAATAGTTGCTCTAATTCGCTGATTCTCTTGGGGCTCATGACGTCAGTGAGCTCAATTTTACCTGCCCTGATGAGGTAGGCGAAATGTGTATTGATGGTTTGTATCGATAACTGACGGCTGCGCGCGATTTCACTGACATCTTTACCCATCTCGAGTAGCTCAAGTGTTTTTTCTTGGGTGCTTTTTTTCTCTTTTTTGTCGCTAACCAATTTCTTTGTGGTTTTCAAGAAGGATATTTCTTCTGTATCTGGGTCGTCGAGCAGAGATGGTGTTAGTTTGAGCTCTTGTCTAACAATTGCAATCTTTGACAACTTGTATTGCTGTACTTCGCTGTTCCAAATGCACTCTTTTGTGATTTCCTTTCCATCGGCAACTGCATCGATGAGAATCCTGACTTTTTTGAGTTTGAGAATGGTTTCGGTTAGGATGTCGTCTAGCGCTTCTAATTCTTCTGCGTAACTTTTGGTCTTGCGAATGCGGCTGAGTTCGGCAATTTTGCGCAGGTTCGAAAGCAAAACGCCATCGAGTTGTGCAAAAAAGTAGTGATAAGCGGCATCGACTCTTTCTTTGAGAAAAACGCGGTCAAAATGTGGTTTGGTAAAAAGGCCCTCGAGTTGTCGGATGAATTTTTCGGCAGGTTCTTTACTTGATTGGATGACCTGATTTTGTAGGGCAATCCAACTCTTGTTTTTGGTTTTTTCACTTTTAGTGCCAAGCGCCTGATAGCTTGCTTCGTGTTGGCTCCATTGCGATCGGAGTTCATACCAATCAAAAGCTTGTGTCAGGGTTTGTAACAAATAGCGCTTGGTGTGGGCTTCGAGCACTTTCGGCAGGAGGTCTTCATCTGCTTTGTTTTGGCTGTAAGCCATCACTTGCTGGTCATTGGTTAGGCCATTCATGCGCATAGGTTGCGTCAAAACCAAACCCGAAAGCGTCCGCAAGCGCGAAAGCGCAACATAAGCTTGCCCCGGAGCAAAGACTTCGGAGACGTCCAATACGGCTTTGTCAAAAGTAAGGCCTTGACTTTTGTGCACGGTAATGGCCCACGCTAATTTCAGTGGGTAATGCACAAATGTACCAATCGTCTTTTCCTCAACCTCACCTGTACCGGCATTGAGCTCATAACGGATGTTCGCCCATTCAAATTTTTCAACGCTGATGGTCTTTTTTTCTTCTGGGAACTCGACTAATATTTCATGTTCGCTGAGCGATTTAATTTTGCCCATTTTGCCGTTAAAGAAGTTCTTCTCGATCGATATATCGTTTTTGACGAACATCACTTGTGCCCCAAGTTTGAGGCCGAGTGTAGGTTCGAGCGGATAAAGATGCTTGGGGTAATCTCCTGTGATTTCAGCCTCGTAATTCCATAGCTTTTCTTCAAGTGCTTCAAGTGCAACGGCGTTGATTTGGTCGGCTTTTGAATTGTGGGTGCTCAGCGTGATATACCCTTCATGCTCACTTGTGTCGAAATTGGGCTGCACATATTTGTTGAGTATTTGCAGGTCTTCGCTCGTCATTTGGTTGTTGCGTAATTGATTGAGCAGGTGGATGAAATCTTGGTCGTGCTGGCGGTAAATGGTGCTTAACTCGATATAGAGCGGTTGTGTCTCTTGCAACACCTTCGCATGAAAAAAGAACATGCCGTCGTAGTAGTTGCGCAAGATATTCCATTCTTCTTGCTTCACAACCGGTGGAAGCTGCAGAAGGTCTCCGATGAACAACACTTGAACATTGCCAAAAGGTTGGTGAATGCCACGAATATTTCTGAGTGTCCAGTCAATGGCATCGAGGAGGTCTGCACGCAGCATACTGACTTCATCGATGATCAGTAGTTCAAGATTGCGGATCAATTTGAGTCGCGTTTTGTTCATCGCAAAATGCCGCAGTAGGGTCTGTTTGGTCTCAAATTTAAGGCTGTCTGAAAATGCAGGTTGCGCTCCGAACTCTGGAATAAAGCCCGCGAAGGGCAATTGGAAAAAAGAATGAATGGTTACGCCACCTGCGTTAAGCGCCGCAATTCCGGTAGGCGCAACAATGACGGTGTTTTTATGGGTCGAGGACACTATTTTACGTAGTAGTGTTGTTTTACCTGTTCCGGCTTTGCCTGTCAAGAAAACAGACTGATTGGTCTGATTGATAAATTGTTCGGCAAATGCAGCAGTAGAGTTTGTTTGGAGCGCTTTGGGTTTCATTGAAATGAAGGTACGGACAAATTCAATACTGAATGAACCATTGGGATCAATTTCAAAAGAGTAATCCTTCACTTAGGTCTTAAATGGCCTTATTAAAACGATGATTTTTTTAATTCAATGTAGGCTAGATTGGACTGCGAACTCAAGCAAAAAAAGTTCATTATCATATTGGTTTTTTATGTAACAAACGCTATATTAGTTTTTTAAATTGTTGGAGACTGAAACCAAATGATCAAACGGGGCGGTTCTGAAAAGCCAAACGAGTAGGACAACTAAACCAAAACTATTATGAATTACTACTTAAGTGTCTTAAAAAACTATGCGAATTTTGAAGGAAGAGCGAGAAGAAAGGAATATTGGATGTTTGCTTTGTTCAATATTATTTTCTCTTTTATTTTTGGCTTCATCTGCGGTTTATTGGGCATGCCTAATTTAGCTAACTTGTATACGCTTGCCGTCTTGATCCCGGGTATTGCAGTTGCTGTCAGAAGAATGCATGACGTGGGTAAGAGTGGTTGGTACATACTTATTCCAATTTACAATTTCATACTTGCAGTTACAGAAGGTGATAAAGGTGACAACCAATATGGTTCAGATCCTAAAGCGGAGTAATTCGGTCTATATCATAAAATCAATGAAGCCCCAGAGATGGGGCTTTTTTTATGACTATTCCTTCAGATCTTACTAACTTGCGCTCCTATTTAAGCAAGCCCCATGCAAGTGATCAACCCTAAATCAGCCCTCGTTTTTATCCTCATCACTATTTGCCTAGACTCCATTGGTTTGGGCATCATTATTCCGTCGTTTCCGACGCTGATTTCAGAAACTGCGCATGTTCCATTGGGTGAGGCATCCCAATATTTTGGTTGGGTCATGGGAGCTTATGCTTTCATGCAGTTTGTGTTTTCGCCGCTGATAGGCAATTTAAGCGACCGCTATGGGCGTCGCCCCATTTTGTTGATTTCAGTTTTGGGCATGAGCCTAGATTATTTGGTGATGTATTTTGCACCCGATTTGTTTTGGTTGGTGCTCGGCCGCGCAATTTCCGGGATTTTTGGTGCCAGTTTTACGTCTGCGTCTGCGTATATCGCGGATATTTCTACGCCAGAGAAGCGCGCTCAGAATTTTGGCATGATCGGCGCTGCATTTGGAATCGGTTTTGTGATTGGACCCGCAATCGGTGGTCTCCTTTCCGATTTTGGCTCGAGAACTCCTTTCTTAGTGGCTTCTTTTTTCTCGATGGCTAATTTCATCTACGGCTTTTTCGTGTTAAAGGAGTCTTTGCCTAAAGAAAACCGTCGCAAATTTGAATTCAAGCGCGCCAATCCTTTTGGTGCACTGCAGCAAATCAAGCGCTTCGAAAAATTGAAATTCCTCTTTTTAGTTTCTTTTCTAACCATTCTCACCACCATGTGTGTGCATTCTACCTGGAATTTTTACTCAATGGAAAAGTTCCACTGGACCACCAAAGAAGTCGGGATTTCACTTGCGGTAGTAGGGGTTTGTTTTGGCGTGGTCCAGGGCGCGCTCACGGGTAAAATTGTCGATATTCTTGGTCAGAAAAATGCGGCCAAACTCGGTCTTTTCTTGTCAGTTTTTGTGTTGCTGGGAATGGGGCTCATTACCCAAGGCTGGATGATGTACGCCATTATTCTACCTTATGCGCTCACCGGTATTGTAGACCCTGCGATTCGCACTATAGTTTCGGGTCAGGTGCAGGGCAACGAACAAGGCGAACTCCAAGGTATCTTCACTAGTCTTATGAGCCTTGCCGAAATCATTGGGCCGCCTTTATTTATGTGGTTTTATTACAATTTCAAGACGAGCGTCCCGCATTCAAATATTGGTCTCGGTACTCCATTTTGGATTGCGGCCTTTATTGCGCTCATTACCTACTTCTTGATTTCTTGGACTTTGAAGGGGTATGTTGCGGATGAGATTGTCATGGAAGAAGAACAGCATGATTGAATTAGTCAGAAATAAGAAGTGAGTTACCTGCACATTTCATACCACCCGATTTACGCACATCCTTTACCACCAGGGCATCGCTTCCCGATGCTCAAATATGAACTGATTCCAGGCCAATTGCTGCAAGAAGGCACTATTTCGCAGCAAAATTTGGTAGCACCTAAGGAATGTTCAGCTGAAACGATTTTACTGACCCATTCCGAGGCTTATTTTCAACAGCTCCTTGATCAAACCTTGACTGAGCGGCAGCAACGTGTAATTGGCTTTCCACAGTCAGAAGAATTAACACGCCGTGAAATAATCATCACACAAGGCACCATAGATTGTGCACTTGCGGCCTTGAAAAGTGGTGTTGCACTCAATGTTGCAGGCGGCACACATCATGCATTTGCAGACCGTGGCGAAGGATTTTGCTTGCTCAACGACATGGCAATTGCTTCAAACTATCTACTGCATCATGGTTTGGTGAAGCAGATAATGATTATAGATTTAGATGTGCACCAAGGAAATGGAACTGCTAAATTGTTTGAATACGATCCTAGGGTATTTACGTTTAGCATGCACGGTGCGACGAACTACCCGTTTATTAAAGAGCGCAGTGACCTCGATATAGGGCTTGCAAACGGCACGACAGATCAAATTTATTTAGACTTGCTTTATGAGCATCTCCCGCAGTTGATAGCAAAGGTTAATCCAGATTTTGTTTTTTATTTGGCAGGTGTCGATATCCTAGAGACAGATAAATTTGGCAAGCTTGGCATCACGATGGAGGGCTGTAAAAAACGAGACCATTTCGTTTTATCTCAACTCAAAGCACATGCCATTCCGTGTGCCATTGCACTCGGCGGTGGATACTCTGCAGATGTGAATATTATTGTTGAAGCCCATTGCAATACTTTTCGTTTGGCAAAGGATTTATTTGAGTTCATATAAATCCCTTTTCCACCTTATAACAACATTTAATAAACGCCTCACAGCAGTGATTTATTAGGCTTAAAAACGACCTAAAAAACGAGTGGTTTTTGGTCAAGTTTCAAGGCGAATTTTCTCGTGGAGGAGAAGTCTGGATTCTGGTGTATTGCGCGCAAATCGCCTCTTCATATCTTGTTTAAATAATTGAAAAACAAGTATTTGATTTAAATTTCATGCATTGATTTTTGCTGTAAAATTCGGGTTTAGAATTCAATGAAGCGCTAATAATTTCAAATATTTCACTCGCTTAAATTCTATTGATATTTTACAATTAAGGGCAGCTTGTATTGCGCTCATTTACCCCCTTAGAGGTGCCTTACGGCTGGTAGAGAAAGAGCGAGAGATTTTAAATTTTCTATTTTAGCTGCCTAAACCAAAAACCATGAAAAATATCGCCATTATCGCATTCAGCTTGTTCATTTTAGGCGCCTGTAGTTCTGCAGATAAAACCAAGAAGTTTAAGTTGGAAAATATTGAGTTTGTATATAGCGGTCCGCTTTATGAAGGATCGAATGCTGCCCAGTATGTTGCTAAAATTGATCTAAAAGAAATCCTCGGGGCAGATTATGAAGAGGGAATAGAGATAGATGAGGCAGCACTTAAAAAAGCAGTTGTTGAAATAGTTGAACCAAAAGGATGCAAAGACATTAGTTCTTTTGTGATGAGTTTGGCTTCTGACAACCCAGACCTTGCTATGCAAGAACTTGCGGTTGTCAATCCGATAAAAGCATATGGCGGAAAAATCAAGCTCAAACCTTCACCTTCTGCTGATGCAACCGATTACTTTGCTGAAAAGTCTGTTTATGTTGTCTTAGATGCATCCTTTGTAAAAGATGTAGATGCAAATGTGCTTGTCAAAGGCAACTTTGAATTTGAATTAAAGTATTGAGTAGTCCTACTCCCTTTGCTTCCTTCCATTTCACTAATTGTATAAACTAAATGAATCAAATCATGAAAAAATTATCTTTTATCGCTTTATTTTCCCTTATAGCCCTTTTGTTTTCTTCATTCGCTCCAACAGATGGTGGCGACCGTTTATTAGGCGTTTGGGAACCGAGCAACGGACGAGCTCGCGTCAAAATCGAAAAAATCGGATCTAAATATTTTGGTAAAATCGTTTGGCTCAAGGAACCAATAGACCCCGTAACTAAAAAACCAAAAACGGATAAAAATAACCCAGACCCCTCATTGCAAAACACGCCATTGAAAGGTTACCGCATGCTCAAAGATTTTGTTTATGACGGCAACAACGAATGGTCAGGCGGCACCATTTACGATGCTTTGAATGGGAGTACTTATTCTTGTGTGATCAAAATGACCAATGAAAACACGCTCAATATCCGCGGTTATATTGGTGTTTCAGCGTTGGGTAGAACTGACGTTTGGAAACGTGTAATCGTTAAAAACTAAGCGTATGAAGGTCCTCGTTTCAGCTAAGTTTGGAATCAAACTCTTATTGGGCTTTTCATTTTTTGCCTTCTCGTCAATTGCACAAGTAACACCGCCAGATTCGACTGATACCCTGCAGGTAGAAGAAGATTACAGCATTTACGACAACGTAGAATACTCCGCTGAAGGCGCCAAGCGCTTTTGTAGTCCAAAGATAGAAGGGCTGAGCCCGGCTAAATTGATCAGTTTCGGTTATGACTACCAATTCGGTTACGATATTTCTGCAGACACCTTGAATACCATTCAGCCGGCATCAATCTTCAATTTGAATCCGCAGGACGCGCAAGTTTTGCGTTCTCATGGCATGAGAATAGGGTTCAATATTCCCGTTATTTCGCAAACCAACCTCGTCTGGCAAATAGGTGCCAATTATTGGGAGCAACGCTATGATTTCAAAGACCCTGGCACTTTGCAAAATCCCTTATTGAAAACGCTAAGTGAACATGGATTGCGCACAATGGGTCTTAGTACCACATTATTTAAGCCTTTGAATGACAAATACTTTATCTTGTTCCAAGGTTCTGCAGATTACAGTGGCAACTATGCGCTCAAGTCAATGATGCCGCTTACCTACATGAAATATTCAGCAGCACTCATTTATGGCAAAAGACCTACCGAACTCAAACAATGGGGAGTTGGGCTTGCCAGAACGTATCGCGTCGGTGAGATCAATTACATTCCGGTAGTGCTCTTCAACTGGACAGACCAAGCCAACAAATGGGGAACCGAAATATTGTTTCCGGCCAGAGCCCATGTCAGAAGAACCATTAACAGCCGTAATATGCTGTTTGCAGGCTATGAATTGGAGGGCCAAAGCTATCGTTTGTGGAATACCACTAGTACGGATGGTTATGACATGCGCGACGACGAACTCGAAATTAGAAGAGGCGAAATTCGCCTCAGAATGGTTTATGAATTTGCACTCAAAGATTTTATCTGGATGTCTGTACAAGCTGGTTACCGCATCAATTATCGTTTTGATGTCGATCGGCTTATTGGTGGTGAAGAAAACTACCGCGCCTTTGGTATAATCGAAGATACACCACCTTACGTCATGCTTAACCGCTTAACCAATCCGCTGTATATCAATATCAGCATCAATTTGGTAAGCCCTTGATGTGGTTTTATTCCACCACCATTAACTCTATCCAAGTCTTAGCTAAATTTACTGTCAGTTGTGTACCTTTTTTGGGCTTGAGTGTAAATTCAGGATCACTCGAAAAGACGAGTAGCCCCAACTTATAACCCGCCGGAATGACTTGATCATCGGGTTGGAAATTGAAAGTGAGGTCGTAGAATTTACCCAGTTCGAGCTTTTCGCTTTTGTCGAGCGCGGCGTAGTTTTGAGGATCTGCCCAAGCGCGGTTCACGATGATATCTTCAATTTTGAGCTTCTTCGTTGGCACGTCTTGCGGAACCGCAATGAGGTATACCGACAAGTTTGCTGCCGACTTGCTACTAGCTACCTCGATATGAATGCTTCCGGTTCCGGAGAGATGCATGGGTTTTTCTATGTTGTTCCAAAAAAGCAGGCGGTTGGCCTCTTTTTTTGGTGAAAGGAGTTCGATGGCTTTCAGGCTTGCATCGTCGGTAAAAGTGCGTTTTTCTGTTGCTTTGACCTCCCGTGCCAATATACCTGTATTTGATTTGGCCGCACTAGGGTAAAAGCGTTGGGCTTTTGCTTTCGGATTAGGAAAGGCACTTTGTGCTTTTGCCTCGCGTTCGCCTTTCGGTACAATCCAGGCATCTGCAAGTTTCTCGACGCCGTTATTTACGCCGTGCAAATACTTGGTAAACCACATATTCATCATCCAGAGTGGAGGAGGGTAGCCGTGGCTCAATTGATTGTAATAAATTTTGGCGGGTAGCCCCATCTTTTTGGCCTGCTCGTAAAAACGATAACTGTGCTCTGCCATTACATTCCAGTCTTCAAAGCCATGACACATAAACAAAGCGGCTTTCATGCTGTCCATTTGGGTGAGGTAATCTCTAGTTGCCCAAAATGCGTTGTAGTCGCCGCTTAGGCGGTCTTGCCCGGGCACCAACACTTTGTCGCGCATGAGCGCGTTGTTGTGCGCTCGGTTTTCAGGGTCGCCACTGTGCACAAAATCGTATAAAATATCGGTGTCTTCGCCCAAATAACCACCCGGTGAGCGCACCAAACCATTAGAGCGGTAATACAAATACCAAGAACTCACTGGCGCATTCGGAATGATCGCTTCCAAACCTTTTACGCCCGTGCAGGCTGCTGCCAAACACAAAGTCCCGTTATAAGAAGTACCCATCATGCCAACCTTGCCTGAGCACCAAAAAGCGCTTACGGTGTCCATTCCGGTGCGTGTGGTATAGCCAACGCCTCTGCCGCAAAGCCAGTCAATGACCGCAGCTGGTGCCAATTTTTCGTTTTCACCACCAATTGTTGGCACTCCGTCAGAAAACCCAGTGCCTGGCGAAGAAGAGTAAACTGTAATGTACCCGCGTTTAACCCAAGTTTGGTCCTGAAAAAAAGCCTCAAGTGGCCTGCTGTCTTTGCGCTTTGCTACAGCATGTTTGTGGGGCGGTGGCGTGGCGCCAATTTCGTGGTTCACGTCCCAATAGAAGCTTTTTGAATCACCCCCCGTACCCGCAAAATAAGGGCTCGACGTATAAATTACGGGCAATTTGAGCCCTTGCGTATTGGTTTGTGCCGGGCGGGTCAAGAACACATGCATGCGGTCTAGTTTCCCATTCTGATCGCTGTCAAAATTGGTTTGCACCCACAATTCTTCCTTGATCCATTCCGACGCATCGCTAAAAGCGGGCACAAGTTGCGCTTGCCCTTCTCTGAAGATGGGTTTGGCTTGCTGCGCGTAGGTATTGCTCAGAAGTACTAAAAGAAGTGCTGGAAGGAGAAGCTTTTGCATGGTGTCAATTTTATGGGGTAAAGATAGTGTAAAAAAAAAAGCCTCATCGCTGAGGCTATTGAGGTGGGCGAAAGGTCTGAAATATCGAACCAATTAAGGGAAGATTTTGAGGGTATTGGGGAGTTTCCTATAAATACTAATCATTGAAAATTTCATTCAGGAGTTCTAGTAACTCTTGCTTCACTTTTTCATAAGACTGTTCTATTCCTCCTGGAATTTGGTGGGCTAAACTATTTTGCCATCCAGCTTTTACTTGTTTGTCATTCCCTTCATTGATCATTTGGTGAATTCCCTCAAATTCTAAATTTTTAAATTTCATTTTGATACGAAAAGCTTCCTTTATTTCTTTCCAGTCAATTGCTGTCTGGTTATTTGCTAAGTACCAGATGTCATAAAAATCACGTGGTGCTGTATATGAACGTTGTATAAGCGCTCGTAGTTTTTCGGCAAGTACTTCACGCAGTGAATAGCAAGGGATGGTTAAGGGTGAAGCAGAAAGTGCATCAGAATAGGGGTGAAACACTGCTCTTTCTTCCGTTGGAAAAACCATTAATTCGTAGAGTATGATTTCAATTTTAATACTGGTGCTCCAACGATCTGGAGTTGGTGGCGCTTGATTGGATGTATGGTCTGCACCCCAAAATTTAACGATTGCCTTGTATCCGGTTAATTGATCATTGAAGCGTAGCTCCGTAATTTCTTGAATGAACAAAGGAACTTCTGTTCGGCTCGTTATCAGGTCTGTTATTTGTTTCAATAATTTACTATTCAGTACGAAAGCTGGGTTGATGGATGTGAAATCGAGGTCTTCAGAAAAACGATATTCTTGAAAATAGCATTTTCTTAAGCAGGTTCCGCCTTTGAATACTAGCGCAGCACGGCATTCAGGAATGGAGTAAATGGCATCAATAAAAAGACCCAGTACCCAATCCTTGTCGATTGTTGATTTAGGAACTTGCTGCATTTCTGCCTTTTGTTCTATTTCCCTTTTTCTAATCATTAATACTGTTTGTTACAAATTTGAAGTATATCAGCCTCCGAAATATTCAAACGTAGTTTCCATTTGTTATTGAAAACACCTTCGCTTGGGCCGAAAGGATCCATTAAGATATAACGAGGATTCACTTTGGTCTCGGCAAATTTTAAGAAGCGCGAAAGATTCTTTTTTTGCAATAATTCTGCAAGAAAGGCCATTCTTTTAATAGCTGATAAGTTGTTGATGGCGGCACATGATGCTATCAGTTTGTCTTGGTCTAGCTCAGCATCGTTGAAGGCACGTA
>JBEEOT010000010.1:0-96152 GCA_041191505.1 Bacteroidota bacterium
GACAATAGCGTTGCATTTGTGTTTTTTAGTCTAACAAAGGTAAGGATTCAATTGTTTGTGCGTTCTTTGTGATAAAGGTATTCTGATGCGGCAATTATTTTTCATTATCTGGATGTGTTTTATCCTTTTTTCTTCTTGTCGAGAGGAAAAAAAAGGAAATGAGCGCACTATACCCAAGAAAATGGAAGCAAAGGTGAAATCGACAAAGAAGGTAGTTCATTCTACTCATGTTATTCCTAAAACGGAAATGAAACCCAAATTGATTCCGCAAGTTATTCCCGGCCCAGGTTATCTACCTGACCCTTATCCTGATCCGTGGCCAATAGATCCACCGGGCTATATTTCAGAGCCGGTGATCACATGTGTGGGCCCACCAGATCCCCTGCCAAAAACCATTCGGGACAGCATCGTCAATTTCCCTACTATGCAAGCTACTTTTGGCGTTTCAATTGATGATTTGCTGAAGTATATTGACTACAAAATTGCCAATAGCATGGAATGGTCTTACCTCCGGGAGTTGGGCATAGAGGGTAAAATTTATATTCGCTTGCTCATCGATGTAAAGGGCAAAGTAAGGGAAGTTAACTTCTTAAAATTTTCTGAGAAGGAGCTCGAAATATTGAAAGCCCGCCTTATTACTGCACTCCTGACCATGCCAAATTGGAATGCTGCCAAAGATGAGAATGGCACAGCTGTGGTTTCGGAGTTTACCTTTCCTTTGAGGATTCAACTCAATTAATGAAGTGCTTTGGCGAGCTGTTTGGCAATTTGCAGTCTACCGTTGTAGCCATAGTGTTCGGTGGTCCAGTTTTGGTCGCTGAAATCAAGCCCATCTAAAAGTTCTAGATTGTCTACAACTGTTACACCGCGCTTTTTGCCATAACGGCGCACCAACAAATTGCGGTTGTAACGCATAATTTGCACGAGTTCTTTGCCTACGTATTGTTGGGCATATGCGGTGTTTTCAGCTAATAAATTGAAAATCAACTTGATTTTGTGTTGCTGACAAAACGCAACGATTTCATCAAAATCTTTCAGGCGCGGGTTGTCTGGCTTAATTTGAAACGCATATGACTTGACGTAATGACACGCTAATGTAATTTTTTCCATGTCCCAGGCGCCGTCGGGAAGTAAGAAACTTCCGTTGGCCATTGCGTTGTCCCATAGCCTTACAGTGGCATGAGGCACTTTAAATGGAAAATCAAATTTGACCTCTTCCCATTCGCGCAGCATTTCTTGTTCGCGCACTTCAGGCGTTTTGTTGTCAAAAGCATTCAGCGCAAGCAAAAACCGATTGACCAAAACCGGATAGGGCTTCAGCATGACCACTCCAGCTTGCAGCACACTTTCTAATTCTGAATGGCGCCAATCTGCACCAAAAGAACGCAAGTTCATGGTAACGATGATTGCTTTTGGGAAGGGCGCGCGCATGTTTTTGATCCATTCTTTGTAAATCCCGGCGTGGGTAGCAGGTTTATTTACTGCACCTAACTTAAATTTTGGCAAAAGGTCGTCGGTGAGTTCAGAAATTGATTTTTTTACGACGTCCGTATCTCGGACATTCATATTTGAAGACTCCGCAAAGTAGAGGACATCTGACTTGCGTTGTTGCTTCCAAACTTCTAGCATTTCAGGGCTGTGTTGTCGGAGGTCTTTTTCATAAAAGAAAAAGCGATAGACTTGATTCATGACGACAAGCCCTAACACGAGCACCAAAAACCGGATGAAAAGTTTTTTGACCATCAGAACTGAAAATAAATAAAGGTAAATTTCTGGGTTCCGGAAAACGCGAAAAGCAAGAAGAGCAAAACAAAATACAAGCTCCAACGCCCAACTAATGGCAAGCGATTGAGTAGCATATCAAATCTTTGTTTGCGGTAAGAGAAGTCTAGCAAGAGAAAGAGCCCTAGTGCGCAGAGCGGGGTCCAGAAATCCATCCATTTTGGCCCGTCAGATTGCGCTATAAAAAGACCTTTTAAAATTTGAAGCGCGCTGGTGAAGTCTGGCGCCCTAAAAAATACCCAGGCTATGGTGACTAAAATAAAAGAGCTGATGATATTGGCGAATGGCTTCAGTGGTTTTTCTAAGATGAGGAAAAGGCCATGCAGCAGCCCCCAAACAAGAAAGGTCCAGCTGGCGCCATGCCACAAGCCGCTGACTCCAAAAACGACGAGCGTATTGAATACCCAGCGCCATTTACCCACACGGTTTCCGCCGAGGGGAATGTAGAGGTAATCGCGGAACCAAGTACTCAAGGAAATATGCCAACGGCGCCAAAAATCCCCGATGCTAGCTGCAAAGTAGGGCGTTTTGAAATTATCCATGATGTGTATGCCGAGCAAGCGCGCACTGCCTTGTGCAATGAGCGAATAACCAAAAAAGTCGGCATAAATTTGAAAAGAAAAAAAGATGAGCGCAAGTGCAATTTGCAACGGGCTGTGGTTGGTGGGCGCAGCATAAATGGCATTGACAAAAGGCGCTAGCTGATCGGCTACCACCATTTTAATGACAAAACCAAGTAAAAGTAAGCGAAAGCCCGCGCTGATGTTTTCAAATTGGAGGCGTTGTTCTTTGCGCAATTCTTCACCTAATGTGGCATAGCGCTCGATGGGCCCCGCCACCATTTGCGGAAAGAACAAGACGTAGTTGGCAAAATAACCGAGGTGCTTTTCTGCTTTTTGTTGCCTTCTGTATACTTCAATCGTGTAGCTCATTGACTGAAAAGTGTGAAAGGAAAGCCCTATTGGGAGAATGATACCGAGATCGTAGTATTTGAATTCTTTTCCGAAGAAAGCAAAAAAGTCAATGAGTGCTTGATTGGCAAAACCAAAATACTTGAAGAAGGCAAGAATGCCAATATTTGCGGTCAAGCTGAGTAAAAGCAGCCTTTTTCTTGGTTTTCCTTCAAGTTTTTCCATCCAAATGGCCGCGGAATAGTCTATCAGGATGATGGCAAAAAGCACCAAAATATATTTCGGGATAAACGCCATGTAGAAGTAGCAACTACTCACAAAGATGAGTAGCCAGCGAAAGCGTTGCGGTAGCAAGTAGTAGAGAACCACCACTACCGGAAGAAAAAACAGGAAATCGATCGAGTTAAAAAGCATACTGTTTTAAGCAGTCGAAAGATAAGTCAAAAAGTCGAAAACTAACCAAAGCTTCTGTATCTTTACCTCGAGCTATGAAACGCATTTTTACACAAATTGACCTCAAGTGGCGCCTTTTGGGCTTGTTGTTGCTTTTGAGTTTTCTCTATGGGTTTTGGCAGCATTTTCTCGATCCTATTCAGCCCATTCACGAGTGCAGAAAGGCAGATTCGCTGTCGCAGGCCATGCAATTCATGAAAGGTGGCCATTTGTTTGCACCTCGTACGCATGCGATTTCCAACTTTGGGCAGCAAGAAGCAGCTGCGGAATTCCCCATCATTTATTATGTAATCGGGCAAATTTGGCGTTTGGTAGGTTACCACCTCTGGATCGCTAAATTATTCAGCATTAGTTACCTTTTGCTTGCCATTATTGCGTTTAGACAGGTCTTGTTGTCTTATTTCAATTCTGAAAAGCTGACACTTATTTTTAGCGGAATTATATTCAGTTCTCCTGTACTCATCTATTATGCAGATACCCTTTTGCCAAATGTCTTTTCATTTGCTAGTCTTTTGCTGGGCGCAAGTTATTTTTATCGCTACGTTCAAACCCAGAAGTTTAAACATGGGTTAGTTTTTACCTTCTTTTTGGCGATCGCCATACTTATCAAAATTACGGCGTTAGTTGCTGTGCTTTCTTTTGTGGGTGCATTTTTCTTTTATAGTTTGCACCAACCCAATCGGGCTTATTGGAAAGACCGTCGCTTATGGTTTGGCTATTTTTCGTTGTTGCTAATCCTCATTTTGACCTACAGTTGGTATCGTTATGCAATTGCTTATAATGCCCAACACCACTCTTATATTTTTTCCACAACAATACGCCCAATTTGGGAAGTTGACGTCGCAACGCGCTGGCGAATTATTCAATTAATTAGTCAAGAACATCTCAAGGAAATCATGCACCCTAATTTGTTGTTGGTCTTACTTTTGGCCCTCATTGTACTTCTTGTCAAAGGTAGAATTCCGCTCTTTTTCAGATATTGGATTTCGGTGTCATTGATTGGGCTAGGCGCTTATTTTGTGCTTTGGTTTTGGGTTTTTGAGGTTCATGATTATTATTTCATAGAAGCATTATTTTTTCCGTTGACGATCATGGCTTTGGTACTCAAGAAATCCTGTTCCTATTTACCAAATCATTTTGTGGTCAACTGTTTATTGGCAACGATATTAACTACTATTTTTTTAAACACAGTTTCTTTCACCCAAGTGGCTGCTGGCAATCAAAACATCATCGTTAAGAAAACTTCTTTTGCTTCAAAAAAAATCAAAGATATTTGGGGTTGGTTTTATTTCAATCACCAAGAGGGTTTGCAGCAAATCCAAGAACAAAGCAAAGTAATTCAGCGCATCATTCAGCCTACCGATACCGTTTTTTGTTTTTCTGACCCCTATCCAAATGTTCACCTCAGTACAATAGACCGTATCGGTTTCAGTGGTTACGGTTACCGACGCAATATTAGTGATTCACTGATGATCAGGCGTTGGATAAAAATGGGAGCAAGCAAACTTTTACTTTTACAGGCCGATACCGCAAATCCACTTATTCAACCTTATTTAAAGCAGCAGCTCTATCAAAAAAACAAAGTGTTTATCTATGATCTAGCGCCTTTCAGATAGCAGCTTTAATTCAATAAAGAAGGAGGTGCCTCTTTGCGCTTCACTTTCAAAACGAATGCTTCCGTTGTGCTTTTCAATAATTTGTCGGACAACACTTAGGCCAATACCAGAACCCGACGACTTAGTGGTGAAGTAAGGTGTAAAAATTCGGGCCTGTTGATCGCTAGAAATACCCATGCCATTATCTTTAATTTCAATTTCAACTACTTGACGATTGACCCTAATTAGTACCTCAATTCGAGGTGTTTTTGTCGGATCCATTGCTTGTTGAGCATTGAGCAATAAGTTGTGAAAAACTTGATTGAGCATATCTTTGTCTGCCATTATCCAAACTTCTTTTTGCAGCATATCAAAAAGAATCAGTGAGCGCTCTTTATCGAAATGGGTAATGGTTTGGGCAATAAATGAATTGAGTTCAAGTTTTTCTAAATGGGGCTCAGGAAGTTTGGCAAAGCGTGCAAATTCGTTGGCCATTCTCGCTAAAGCGTCGATTTGTTCAATAATACTGGGCAAAGATTGCTGAGCAAGCTGTTGAGCGTTTGCGTCTTTGTCTTCTATTTTTCTCAACAAATGTTGAATGTTGAGCTTCATTGGCGTCAGTGGATTTTTAATCTCGTGTGCAATTTGTTGAGCAAGGTCGCGCCATGCGCTTTCGCGTTCACTGCGTGCAATTTGCTGCGCTGCTTGCTCAAGCTCTGCTAATTTATCATTGTAAGCTTTTACAAGCGCTCCAATTTCATCGTCGTTTTGATAACTGATTTTCTGATTGTTCTTGCCTAATTCGAGATTACGTACTGATTGCGCAACCACTTGTAGAGGTCCGATGAGCCAATTACTGACGATCAATGCTACGAAAACTGAAATGGCTAAAAGCAAGACAAACACATTAATAGCAGCCTTGAAGAAACGCTCAATTTGTTGTTCATAAGCCTCTTGTTGTCCGAAGAGCTGAAGATTAATAAAGCCAATTTGTTTGCGAGCGTGATTCATAATAGGTAAATACGCACTGCGGTAGGTGAGTTTGCCAATTTGATCTTGATGTGAAAAGTAGCTCTGGTTTTTTCCGATAAGGGCATCCATTGCTTTTGAGTTCATGTGTTCGCCAATAAGTCCGTAGGCAAATAACTTTGGTCTTGAAGATGCGATAAGGAAGCCGTCGCTATCAAATACAAATATGTCCGTTTTAAAAACAGAAGATAGCCTAGCTAATTTACTTTCTAGTGGTTTACCCACCGTACCTGCATCTAAGGTGTCTAAGCCGAAGGTTTGTGCAGTCAATTCCGTTTGAACAGCTGCTAATTTCTCGCGCAACGCTTGTTGTGAAAAATCGTCAAATTGTTGACCAATAAAAAGCGAACTCCCGAGACCGTAAAGGAACAAGGAGAGGGTTAATATCATGAGAAAGGCAAGCTGCACCTTAAATGAAAGCGACCATTGAACTACTTTATTCTGGAAAATTGTTTTGAAGATATTGTTGCTAAGCAATAAAATTCCCCAAAAGACAAATAGGAATGCAAAACTCGTAAGGTTCGCAAACCAATTACTACTAATAGATGAAATAATAATTGCGGATCCTTCATGTTGTTGAACAAGAACGTGCGAATACCCATTGTATTCGAATTGCGCATTTTGACCGCCGTGCTTCGAGAAATTTCGGAGTAGATTCGGGTAGTTAAAGGCTCCAGTTTGATGAATGAGCCGACCTTCAGCATATTTACCAATTGTGTAGGCTTCGAGGCTATTTGAAATACCGGCCTGATCGGAAATCAATAACCTTGGAAAGCCAATCTCTTCGGGAATTCTTTTAGAAACTAACGTAAGCGCAAGCGTTTTTTGAGAATTTAAACGCAAGAGGATTACATAACTCAAGCCCTCTTCTTCGTGCGGCATAAAAAACAAACCTTCCTGAATATCTGATGCTTGTCCGTGTGTCCTTACAAGGTTTTTGAGCCGGCTAAGTCTGAGGCTATCTGAGCCAAAACAAGATGCATTTGTTTGATCGTAAATCTCAGCCTCGATGTCGAAACCGTCCCAAACACCTGTAAAGAATTTTTGGGTAAGGGTATGCTCAAAGCCAACTTTAGTAAATTGCTTCTTGAGCGAATCAAAAGAGGTGTTGAGCCAATTTTCTTCCGAAATATTGGGGGCAACTTGTGCGTATGCCAATTCTAAATTGATATTGCGTTCTATGGCTAATTGTTGGGCAAATAGCTTACGATTGTCTAAATCCTTTTGAACTTGTAAGGCATGCAAATAAAAAGTAATAATTGCGGCATTTGCCGCCAAAATCAATAGCTGGCTGCTCAGTCGTCGCCATGAACTTTTTGTGTTTTGTTCAAAAAGCAAATGAATGACTAAGACCATAATAGGCAAGATATTGATCCAGTTTTGGCTCTGAATCAACAATAAAACAAAAGGCAAGGAAAGCACCCCGATTTTTCGAGTGGGTTTGCTAAACCATGGCTCATTTCTGTTGATATCGATACATAAGAAAACAATTTTCTGAAAAGAATAAAGGCAAAATCCGAGCAGCGCAAAAAAGAAATAAGAGGTTAAACGCAAGTCGAAAATATGGTCAAAACTAAGCGGTATATTGGAGTGGTTGATGATGAGTCGCAAAAGATGTACGATGACAATCCAGAGAAATAAGGGCAAGAACAAGGAAGCTGCATTCGCAATTCTATGCCCAATCAGACGAATTAATGAAATGACGATTCGAAAGCCAAATACGATAAATAAGCAGTTAATGACATAGGCAAAGAAATCCGGGTACCATTCGTTATAAGCGAAAAAACCTGCAGAAAACCAATCACTTGTTTGCCAATCTGCAGGCCATGTGATTTCATACATGACAATTCGCACTACCAAAAGACCGAGTAAAAGCAATAAACTCCCCCACCAACTTTTTTCTAGGTAGGACTGTAGTTGATAAGAAATTAAGAATGCGGCAACAAGGATAAATAGCGGGCCCCAATTGCTATTTGCAGGGGGTGTCTGAAGTGGCAATAGTGTTGCGTAAAATACGACTTTGTTGTGCCGGTCACGGATTGCATTTTTTGCAGGGCCGTTAAGACTGATTGAAAATTGTTGTGCCCAAAAACTTGGATTGTTGGCACCGAGATACGTGTTGCTAAACTCATATTCTTTGAGTAAACAGAAACTCACACAGCAGGTAATATCCTTTTTTTGAACGGTATGGCAGAAATAATAACCGTTATTTAGCTTCACTAAGCCATTGGCCGGGAAAAGGTCAGTTTGATAGCGCCCTATCGGTAATTGATTGCTACTCCAACCAAAAAGCACGTCATCATCATATAAATGATAAGTCAGTTCTTTGGAATGAGGCAAACTTCTTTTGGAGGATATTTTCTTTAAAATGAGCTTGTTATACAGTATGCTCGATTTCTCAAGTTCTGAAAATTGCTCTTGTATGGCCTCGATAGAAAATTGACGCTCTTCATTGGAAAAATACAAGGCGCTGCCTATGATGAGAAAAAGGAGTCCGAGTAGACTGTATTTCCAGGTCCGAATAATTTGAAGGATTTGGCTCATTACATTAAGCGATCAGGTACCAAGGTACGCAGTTGTTCGCTTAAACGCAAGTAATCTTGATCTGCGCGGTGGTCGTTGCAATAAACAAAATGAGCTGTTTGGCGGTATGGCTCAATAAATTGTTCGTAACATGGAAGCACGTGATTTTCCCATTGGTAGATAATTTCTGAGCGTTTGTAGCCACGTGTTTCTTGATCGCGGTAAATGCGTCTGTCTAATTGGGTTGCGTGGTCGACGTCGACAAATATACTGAAGTCGAGCTGTGAAAAGACACTTTGGTAATGCAAGGTAAACAAGCCCTCCACGATGATGATGTCACTTGGTTGAATGGTAAGCAGTACGCTTTTACTGCCTTGAACATTGAAAAAATACTCTCTTACTTCAATTGGTTGCCCTGAGATAAGCGTTTGAAGATCGGTAGTTAATTTCTGATGATCGAGCGCAGTTGGAAGGTCAAAATTGACAACTCCGTTTGCATCTTTGGTCTGTTGTTCTATGGGCAGGTAATAGTTGTCCATGGAGAAAACGGCAGTGCTTACACCCTGGAAAGTTTCGGATAAACGCTTAAGCAAGGTTGTTTTTCCGGCGCCACTACCCCCACAAATCCCGACAACAAATGGTTTAGACATAGAGCAAAGATACAACTTGTCGGGTACTTTTTTCGTCATAGGCTCGCGCAACTTGCCGCAAAAAGCACTATTTTCGAAGTATCTAACTAGTAACTCGTTCTCCATGAAAACACTTTACGCCCTACTAATTGTCATTTTGAGCGCTCCTGTTTTTGCCCAAATACAAGGCAAAGGTGGGCTTCCTACTTCTACTAAACTGGTTTTAAATGACAAAGAGATCCAGCAATGGGTTTATGCGCAGCCCGATATTTCGGCTCTTCAAGCAGAAGATGCTGCAATTGATGAGCAAGGAATTGCCCCTTGGCGTTTTGGTTACAACAATTATACGAACTTGAATACAACCAACGCGGGTTCTTGGTTCGACCTACCTAATGGCGCCCGCTTATGGATCGTCCGTGTAAAATGCGAGGGCGCTCTTACGGTAAATTTAACCTTTGAAAACACCAGCATCCCGATAGGTAATCTTCTTTTTGCTTATAACCCAAATAAAGATTTTATCCTCGGCGCATTTACACAAGAACATATTTACGATGGTCAGCTCGGCACAGAACTGATCCCTGGCGAAGAGGCAATTATCGAATATTATGTGGCACCGAAAAACAACCTAGGACACGTTCAAGTGGCTACAGTTACTCATGGTTACCGCACCGCTAATGAATTCATGGAAAAAGCTTTTGGTAGTTCGGGCTCATGTAATATGAATGTCAATTGCCCAGACGGCTTACCCTGGACCCAACAACGCAATAGTTCTGTAATGCTCGTTTCTGGCGGCAGCGGCTTTTGTTCTGGCGCACTCATCAACAATACGCAAAACGATGGCAAACCCTATGTTCTAACGGCCAACCACTGTTACAGCAACCCGGCAACATGGGTTTTCCGTTTCAACTGGCAAGCTACAGACTGCGTAAATCCTGCTTCAGCTCCAACATTCCAATCGCTGAGCGGTGCCGTTTTGCGTGCACGCCGTACGCCATCAGATTTTTGTTTGGTAGAAATTACGGGCGGCTTGGTCAATGGCACAGTGCCTTTAGATTACAATCCATATTTTTCTGGTTGGGATAATTCAGGGGCCATCCCGACATCAACGGTTTCTATACATCATCCATCAGGTGACATCAAGAAAATTTCTTTCGACGATGCTGCTCCATCCATATCTCAGGGCATGGGCTCAACCGAAGCCAATTCTACCTGGACAATCGAATGGGACCGCAACACAACGACCGAAGGTGGGTCTTCTGGTTCGCCGTTGTTTGATCAAAATCACCGCATTATTGGCCAGCTTTGGGGTGGAGGTGCATCTTGCCAAAATCTGAGTGCACCAGACTATTATGGTAGAGTGGCAAATTCTTGGCTTCCAGCTGGTAGCAATAGCACGAACCAACTCAAATTTTGGCTCGATCCAACTAGCTCGGGGGCTACTTTCATAGATGGTTATGATCCGAACAACACTACAGTAGTGGCCTTAGACGCAGCTGTGTCCGGCGCACAGCTTACTGCGCAAGCTTTGTGTGGTGACAATTACTCACCTAGTTTTTCGCTCATGAACGTAGGAACAACAGTTTTGACGAGCGCACAAATCAATTATCAAATCGATAATAGTGCGATGCAGCAATACAATTGGTCAGGCACCTTGAACCAATGGCAGGCGCAAACAATTACTTTGCCTGCTGTTCAACTAGCACCAGGCAACCATACTTTTACTGCAACGGTGAGCAATCCCAATCAGTCTTTAGATGAAAACGCCTCAAATAACCAGTCAATAGCAAATGCTGCAGTAAGCGCTGTACCGCAAACGATAGACCTCTTAAAGGTTACCCTCACAACCGATGACTACGCGAATGAAACTTATGTAGAGCTGCGCAATGCTGCCGGAGTTGTAGTTTGGTCAGAAGGCAATGAAAACGTCTCTGGCAATTTTGGAACCGGGGCTTTTCCAGCGCCTAACGACGCAACAAATCCGTTGCAAAACAATACGGTTTACAACTACGACATCCCTCTTTCGGCATTTGAGTGCTATACATTTGTCATTTATGATTTCTACGGCGACGGCATGGGAGCTGCTCAATGGGGCGGAACAGACGGCAGTCTTACGTTAGCTGATAATAATGCGGTCACGATCTATACTTTGCCTGCTGCAGATTTCGGTGATAGTACTGCTGCGGTTGTTCGCCATGTCGATGACGTGAATGTAGAGGAAGGTGTATTTAATTTTACGATTGCACCTAATCCAGCACAAGCAGTCTTAACCATCGATTGGTTTGACAAAGAAAAAATGAATATTCAAGTATATGATCTGTGTGGCAAATTGTTGCTCTTTGAACAAAGTGAAACGAGTGCTGCAGTGCTAAATATCCAAGCAATTAGTGCCGGAACCTATATATTGGAACTCACTAACGCTTCAGGTGTGGCGGTGAAGAAGAAATTCGTCAAGCAATAATTACTGTATTATATGAGCGGTTTATACTTGCACATCCCTTTTTGTCGCAAGCGCTGCACCTATTGTGATTTTCATTTTTCGACCACCTTTGAGCACTACCGTTCAGATTTAGTAGCGGCTATTGCGCAAGAATTAAATTTGCGTGCCACCGAAGCTCAGGGTGCACTTCAGAGTGTTTATTTTGGAGGTGGCACCCCTAGTATTTTATCTTTTACAGAGCTCGAATTGCTTTTTAAGCAGATTCATCAAAATTATCAACTGACAGCAGATTGCGAAATAACTTTTGAAGTGAATCCAGAGGATATTTCAGCTGCCAATTTGCATTTCTGGAAAGATTTAGGGATCAATCGCCTCAGTATTGGGTTGCAAACATTTACTGATTCTGATTTACAATGGATGAATAGAGCACATCAAGTAAATGATGGCTTAGACGGCATTCGATTGGCGCAGCAAGTCGGCTTTAAAAATATAAGTGTAGATCTTATTTATGGTTTACCGGAGCAATCTTTAAGCGCATGGCAGGGAAGTTTAGCGGCTGTTTTTCAACTGCAAATTCAGCATTTGTCGGCTTATTGTTTAACGATTGAACCGCAAACGGCTCTTCATCATTTGGTCAGTAAGAAAAAGTTGCAAGCAGCAGAAGAAACGCTACAGAGCGACCAATTTTTACTACTGATCGAGCTTGCTAGGGAAAATGGCTTTGAGCAATATGAGATCTCTAATTTTGCTTTGCCGGGTTTTCATTCAAGGCACAACAGTTCTTATTGGAAATTCCAGCCTTATATTGGCGTAGGTCCTTCTGCACATTCTTTTGATGGCAAGTCTAGACGATGGAACGTCCGCAATAATACACTTTATACCAAGGAAGTGGGTAAAGGAGATAAGTGGTTTGAGACAGAAGCACTCAGTGAAAACGAACGACGAAATGAGCAAATTTTGCTTGGCTTGCGAACGAAGTGGGGCCTGGATGAAACCTTATTGAGCAGCGCCTGGACTCAAAAAGAAAGCGCGCAAATTGATGCATATGCGCGCTTGGATTGGTTGTTAAAATTGAAAGATCGAATTGTGCTTACCGAACAAGGCAAATTACATGCCGATGGTATTGCAGCAGACCTTTTTAGGGTAGACTAACAAAATTCGTCGTAGGCTGCCTGAAGATTGGCGGCAATCATTTGGGCGCTACCTCCTTCGATGTGGTGTCTTTCTAAGAAATGCACCAATTTACCATCTTTGAATAAGGCAATTGATGGCGAAGATGGAGGATAAGGCAAAAAGTACTTTCTTGCTTGCGCCACAGCATCTTGGTCAACTCCAGCAAATACGGTAGTGAGTTTCGCTGGTTTTTTGTCGTGTTGAACAGAGAGCTTAACACCCGGGCGCATATTGCCTGCCGCACAGCCACAAACGGAATTAACGACGACGAGGAGTGTGCCGGTGTTGTTAGAGATAGCAGCATCTACTGCCGCAGCATCTAATAATTCTTCGAAACCTACATTTGTGAGGTCTTCTTTCATGGGTTGAACGAGTTCTGCTGGATACATATCAATAGTTTTTTACAAAATTAGCGAAGTCTGCAAGATGCAGTGTCATTTAGGTGTCATTTCTCTAGGAATTCGAGTAGCACACGAGGTGTTGGTTGCTGAGTCACTTTTGGCTTTGGCATGATGCCGAATGCTTTTTGAAATTTAGTGTTGTGGTCGCGCATGTAATGAAGAAAGCGGACAAAACGAAGTGCAGTGTGATATTGTGGCGTCTGTTCTACAATGAATAGGCTCATGTAATCTGCAAAATAGCGTTTTGACTTACCGAGCGCAAAAGTGAATTGTCTTTTTTTGACCGCTTTTTTTAGTTTGTGAAGGTGTGTGCTATAAGTGCTAAGCAATAACGTGTTTTGAAGTTGATAGGTATCATAGGCGAGTTTGTGATCTTTGAACCCGCGAAGGAGGTCTTTGTAGGCTTTGTTGAGCTTTTTATCGGTATCTCGTTTGCGATAGGCGTAGGCGAGATTCAGTTTGAGTATGGCTTCTGACTTGGCATCTGCAGCGGCCCAAAGATATTGAGTAGAGAGGTCTTTGAAGTGCCTTACCTTGACAACCGAATCTGGCACATAAGACACCCCAATGGGCTGTGCTGCATAACCGGGCTCAGCAAATTGAAAAGACAATCCTTTGAGCGTATTTTGCGCTTGTAGCCCATCTAAAATTAATAAGTCAAAGCCAGGTTCCCATTGGTTTTTCTGGATGGCATTGCGCATTTTGCTTGCACTTAAATCAAGGATATTTAGGTCAATGGACCTGCGCTTGGCAATTTTTAACAAAATCTGCTTTTGCGCTTGACTCATAAAGTTTTGTGCTATAGTTAGTTGCCTTTCCTTTTTAGGTTGGACTTCTTCTATTGCGCAACTTGCAAAAAGCAACAGGATCAGGAGGAGTAAAGCGTTACGCACCAGTGAGTTTTTTAATTTCGTTGAGTTTGAGTAGGGCCTCTACTGGGGTCAGTGAATTGATGTCTGTCGAGACGAGTTCGTCGTGGATTTGTTGCAGAACTGGGTCGTTGAGCGCAAAAAAACTGAGTTGTACATCTTGACCAATGGCTTGTACGGCAGGTTTACTTGACTTCGCTTTAGTAGCAGACCCGACATCGGCATGACTTGCCTCTAGATCTTTGAGTACGGTTTCTGCACGCTTGACAACCGTTGTAGGCATTCCTGCAAGCTTGGCAACATGGATCCCGAAAGAGTGCGCAGATCCGCCTGCCACTAATTTTCTAAGGAATAAAACTTTAGAGCCGAGCTCTTTAACACTCACATTATAGTTGTGAATGCGCTCAAAACGCTTGGCCATTTCATTGAGTTCGTGATAATGTGTGGCAAAGAGCGTCTTTGCTTTTGCTTTCGGATGCTCGTGAAGGAATTCGGCAATTGCCCACGCAATTGAAATGCCGTCATAGGTACTGGTGCCACGGCCAATTTCGTCGAGTAAAATAAGGCTGCGCTCTGAAATATTGTTGAGGATACTTGCTGTTTCGTTCATCTCAACCATAAAGGTAGATTCTCCAGACGAGATGTTGTCGGAGGCGCCAACCCGCGTGAAAATTTTGTCGATGATGCCGATTTTTGCCGCCGTCGCTGGCACAAAACAACCAATTTGTGCCATCAGAACGATAAGTGCTGTTTGGCGCAGAATGGCACTTTTACCACTCATGTTTGGCCCGGTAATCATGATGATTTGTTGGCTGTTGTTATCTAAAAAGATATCGTTGGCAATATAGCTTTCGCCGATTGGTAAGCGCCGTTCTATAACCGGATGCCTTCCTTCTTTGATGTCGAGTTCAAAGCCATCTGTGAGCACGGGCAAGCAGTAGTTTTGGGCTAGGGCCACCTTTGCAAATGAAAACAAGCAGTCTAATTGTGCGAGGAGTTGCGCATTTTTTTGAATGGGCGCAATGTAGTCGGCCATGCTGAATACAAGCTGTTGGTAGATTTGTTGCTCAATCTGAAAGATCTTTTCTTCGGCACCTAAAATCTTTTGTTCGTATTCTTTGAGCTCTTCGGTGATATAGCGCTCTGCCGACACGAGTGTTTGTTTGCGTATCCAGGTTTCTGGAACTTTGTCTTTGTGGGTGTTGCGCACCTCGATGTAATATCCAAAGACGTTATTGAAGGCTATTTTTAAGCTTGAAATACCAGTTGCCTGACTTTCGCGCTCTTGGATTTGCTCTAGAAAGTCTTTTCCGTTGGTGGAGATCTCTCGAAGTTCGTCGAGTTGAGGGTCACGGCCTTCTTTAATAACTGCACCTTTTCCAATTTGAACTGCGGGTTCGGAGCTGAGGTTGGTATCGATGAGGTCGATGAGTTGTTGGCAAGCATCTAGGTTATTGAGAAGCGCTTGCAGACTTTTGTTGGCTAATGGGCTCAGGAGCTGAGCGATCGGTTGAATTTGTTGTAAAGTGCGCTTGAGGTGCTGAACTTCTCTTGGGTTGATTTTCCCAACGGCAACTTTAGAAATCAGGCGTTCAAGATCGCCGATTTCGCGTAGGCGTGCGTCGAGTTCGTCGTGGAGTTGTTGTTCGTCCTTAAGTGCCGCAACAACTTGGTGGCGCTCTTCGATTGGCCCGCGTTCTTTGAGTGGCAAAACCAACCAGCGCTTGAGCAGCCTGCCGCCCATTGGTGTTTTGGTTTTATCCAGAACATGAGAGAGCGTGATGGCGTTGTCGTGGGGAGAGTGCACGAGCTCTAGATTGCGCACTGTGAAGCGATCAAGCCACATGTAGCGATCTGGTGCAATGCGCGAAATGCCGGTAATGTGACCTAGTTGTTGCTGTTGATTTTCGGATAAGTAATGAAAAACCGCACCTGCCGCAATGATGGCAAGTTCTTGGTTTTCAAGCCCAAACCCTTTGAGTGATTTGGTTCCAAAATGTTTGTTGAGCTGTTCGTTTGCGAAGTCTGAACCGAAAACCCACTCTTCTAATTTAAAGTGGAAGGCGTCGTTGCCGAAGAGTTCGTGAACGGCGCTCGTTTTACTTTTTTGATAGATGATCTCGGTGGGCCTAAAACCGCTAATTAGTTTGTCAATGTAGTTGGCGCTGCCTTGTGCCACGAGGAATTCGCCGGTAGAAATATCGAGAAAGGCAACACCTATTTCTGATTTTTCGAGGTGTAGCGCGCACAAAAAGTTGTTACTGCGTTGGTCGAGGACTTGGTCATTGAAGGCCAGGCCGGGTGTAACTAACTCGGTTACGCCTCGCTTGACAATCGTTTTGGTCATTTTGGGATCTTCGAGTTGATCGCAAATAGCCACGCGTTGCCCTGCCCGAACGAGCTTAGGCAGATATGTTTCTAATGAGTGGTGCGGAAAACCAGCTAATTCCATTTCGGCTGCCGCGCCATTTTTTCTTTTGGTGAGGATGATGCCGAGAATTCGGCTGGCTTTGACGGCATCTTCGCCAAATGTTTCGTAGAAATCGCCAACTCGAAACAATAACATGGCTTCGGGATGCCGCGCCTTGATTTGATTGTATTGCTTCATCAAGGGCGTTTCAGAACTTTTTTCTACACTTTGCTTAGACACTTGTATTTTTTAGAGAAGTAAAGATAGGCCTTTTTAGCCCTTGAGTTTGGGCTACTTTTCCACAATTTTGCAGTATTTTTGAGCCATAGATGTCAGCAAACGCCACCAAAAAACTCAAGTTATGGGAACTCAATCGCGTCAGCGAAGAGGCTTACCAAGCGCAGCAAAAGTTTCCTCTGATTTTGGTATTGGACAGCATTCGTTCGCTCAACAATATTGGTTCTTTTTTTAGAACAGCCGATGCGTTTAACGTGGAACAAATTTATTTGTGTGGCATAACCGCACAGCCACCGCATCGCGACATCCATAAAACAGCATTAGGTGCTACCGAGACCGTGCGTTGGCAATACCGCGGGTCATTGCAAGAGGCACTGCTCGAAATCAAAGCAAAAGGTTATGCCATTTGTGTGGTAGAGCAAGCTGTCCAGACCACCCTCTTGCAAAATATCGTCGCACTCAACGCCCCCGGATTTGCATTGGTTTTTGGAAACGAAGTAGATGGTGTAGACCAAGCTGCCCTAGACACCGCAGACCATATCATTGAAATTCCTCAGTTTGGCACCAAGCACAGCCTCAACGTGAGTGTATGTGCTGGGATAGTTTTGTGGGAATTCACTAAAAAGTATATTTAATACTCAAGATGTTTTTACTCCGCAATTTTTATGCGGAGTAATTAAACGAGCTTGATCAAGAGTAAGTCGCCTTCTTTGCTGACGGCCAACAACTGATTTTTGGTCAGTGTTTTGATGGAGGTGTCCCAGAGTTTATTGCTGATGTCAAATTGCGCACGAAGTTCGCCTAGTAAAAGTTGCTTTTCTTGCTGCATTTTTTCAAAGATCGCCGTTTCCGTTTCGTTTAGCGTCACTTTAGGGGCTTGTACTTCTGGTCGCATTTGCGGGAAGAAAAGCACTTCTTGAATAGAGGCATTGTTGGTGAGGTACATAATGAGGCGGTCCATGCCGATACCTAAGCCGCTGGTTGGCGGCATACCGTATTCAAGTGCACGCAAGAAGTCTTGGTCTATGAACATGGCTTCGTCGTCGCCGCGTTCTTGCAACTTGAGTTGTTCTTCGAAGCGTTCGCGTTGGTCAATCGGGTCGTTGAGCTCGGAGTAAGCATTGGCCACCTCCTTACCACAGACCATCAGTTCAAAACGTTCTGTCAGGCTTGGGTCATCGCGGTGCACTTTACAAAGCGGCGACATCTCCTTTGGGTAGTCCGTGATAAATGTTGGTTGAATGTAATTGCCTTCGCATTTTTCTCCGAAAATTTCGTCGATGAGTTTGCCTTTGCCCATAGTTTCGTCAACTTCGATACCCATGCCCCTCGCAGCACTGCGGAGTTCGTCTTCGGTTTTGCCGGCGATGTCAAAGCCCGTGAAGTCAATGATGGCTTGGCGCATGGTGATGCGCTTGTAGGGCGCTTTAAAGTCGATGGTATGTTCGCCGAATTGGGCAATTGTAGAGCCGTTCACCGCAAGTGCACAATGTTCGAGTAGTTGTTCAGTGAAGTCCATCATCCAGTTGTAGTCTTTGTAGGCTACATAGATTTCCATGGCGGTGAACTCAGGGTTGTGGGTGCGGTCCATGCCCTCGTTGCGGAAATTTTTGGAAAATTCATAAACGCCATCGAAGCCCCCAACAATGAGTCTTTTGAGATAAAGTTCGTTTGCGATGCGCATGTAGAGCGGAATGTCGAGCGCGTTGTGATGCGTAATGAAAGGTCTTGCCGACGCCCCACCTGGTATGGCTTGTAAGACAGGAGTTTCTACTTCCATGTAACCTGCGCGGTTAAAAAAGTCGCGCATGGCATTGAATAGTTTGGTTCTTTTGATGAAAACATCTTTGACTTGGCGGTTCACTACGAGGTCGACGTAGCGCTGGCGGTAGCGCAATTCGGGGTCAGTGAAGGCGTCGTGTACTACTCCAGCTGCATCTGTTTTGGGCAGCGGCAGTGGACGCAGTGATTTGCTAAGCAACTGAAATTCGGTCACGTGTACAGAAATTTCGCCAACTTGTGTCTTGAATAAATGACCTTTAACGCCAATGAAATCGCCAAGATCGAGGAGCTTTTTGAAGACTTCGTTATAAAGTGTTTTGTCTTCACCTGGGCAGAGTTCATCGCGGTTAAAATACACTTGAATACGGCCAGAAGCATCTTGAATTTCTGCGAATGAGGCCTTACCCATAATGCGTTGGGAGAGCATGCGCCCCGCCAAACAAACCTGTTTGCCGTCCTCAAAATCTTGCTTGATGTCTGCAGCATAAGCATCTACAGGGTAAAGCGCTGCTGGATAAGGATCAATGCCGAGGTCGCGCAATTTTTGTAGCGATTCGCGGCGTAAAATTTCTTGTTCGGAAAGTTCAGGATGACTCATGAGTATACAATTGAGGCTACAAAGATAGGGCTAAAAAAAATTCTAGACTTTGTTTGCAACGTATAGCAGGTTTTTTCGTTAGAGATTTATGAAGTTTTGGTGGCGGTTTGCAAAGCGTGCGTTTTTGATTTTAGTGGTACTGATGACCACCATTTCTTTGGCACTCTATATTTTTGAAGACCGCATTATCAAAAAAGTAGTGTCAGAAGCCAATGCCTACTTGAAAGTTCCGGTGAAGGTCCAAGAAATTAACCTTCATTTTTGGCGCACTTTTCCTCATTTAAGTGTTGCTTTTGAAAACGTTCTAGTCCCTGACCCTTTGGACGCTAAAGACACACTTTTAAGAGCAGAACAGATCAGCTTGCGCTTCAATCCTTTTGACCTCTGGAAAGGCAATTATCATATTGAGCAAATCAATAGTTTCAATGGTCAACTTCAGCTTAAAACCAATTCAAAAGGCCGTCCCAATTATGACATTTTCAAAGACACTACCTCGAGCTCCAGTGCATTTAATTTAGAATTGGAAACCATTCAGCTCGAACAATTTCAAGTCATATATCACGATCGACAAGTGGCTCAATTTTTCAGTACTAACATTAAAACTGTCTCCTTATCAGGAAAATTCGCTGCCCAGAAAACTACCTTAAAAGCTTCTGGCGATGTTTGGCTCAATAAAATCAAAAAAGGCAGAGTTGTTTTGCTTCAAAATGAACCACTTGTTTTTGACCTTGCACTTTTGGTAGACCAAACACAAAATTTGATCGAATTGCCACAGGCGCAGATCAAGTTGGCCGCGCTGCCTTTTTTAATTGATGCAGAATTTGGCCCTGTTAGCAGTAGCCTAGACATTCGTTCTGAGGATTTGTCTTTAGTGCAGCTCGTGCGTACTGTTCAGCCCAAATCTATGCGTGCACTCCATCGGGTCAAGGCAAAAGGAAAAGTTGACTTTCATTTGCACTACGAGGACGCTCTTGACCGAGAAAACCCATTGGTACAAGCCTATTTTAACATTGAAAAAGGAGAACTCACCGAGCCAAAATTTGGTGCAAAAATTGAAAACTTGCAGTGTTATGGCACGTACTTAAATATAGATACCGATAATCTTGTCATTGAACAACTTAAATTTAACACTGGCGGCGCACATTTTTTTGGTCAATTTCAATTGAGCAATTTTTTGCGCCCGAGACTCGCCTTGACAGCAAAAGGAACTGTGCCGCTCAGCTTGATTCAAGCAATTTATCCTTTGGAAAATGTGAATGAACTTGGCGGCGCTGCCCAGCTTAATGTTCGTGCTAAAGTTGTTCAGGATCAACAAAATAAGTGGCAAACTCAAGCGATTAAAGGGCATGTCGGGATCAAGTCTGCCCAAGTACGCTTCGCAGATTATAAAAATATTTTTCGTGAGCTCAGCACCAGTGTGACTTTTGATGAACACCATCTCGATATCCGCGACTTGAAGGCCAAGGTTGGCAAAAGTGATTTAAACCTTCAACTACAACTTCCCAATTACCTCCAACAAATGGGTCAAGATTTGCCCATCGAACTCAGTGGGGCCTTGCGCGCTCAAAGGCTTGATGTCGCAGATTTTGACACGGAATCAAAAAGTCAAAAACGGGATTGGATGCTACCTGAGCAGCTCATTTTTTCTCTTCCTTTTGACATTCAACAATTGAAATACGAAAATAAAGAAATTCATCAGCTCAAAGGATCATTGAAATTAAGCGCTCACGAGCTTCTGCTTGAGCAGTTAAAGTTTAACCATGCGCAAGGCTATTGGAATGGTCAACTCAAAGTAAGCGAACGAGCGCCTGCTACTTTTGAAATTGAAACCAATGGGATTGCTAAGAAAGTAGATCTTGGTTATCTATTCAAGGAGTGGCAGAATTTTGATCAAGATATCCTAACCGATCAACATTTATCAGGAAAAGGCTATTTTGACTTTGTGGTTCAAACAAATTACGATTATTTCAAGGGTTTAGATGAAGCGAGTTTGCGTGCTCAAATTCATTGCCAGATCGACGACGGACGCTTGTTGCATGCCCCGATATTACAAGATTTGGCCAATAGCTTAACTGTAGGAAAGGGCAAGCCAATTTTAGGTGCAAAAAACCAGGCAGCTCTTCAACAAAAGCTCAAAGATGTGCGTTTTGAACGGCTCAACAACACCTTTACCATTACCAATCGTCAATTGAAATTCGAAAAAATGCACATAGCATCATCTGCACTTGATTTAGATCTAGTAGGAGCCCACACCTTTGACCACAATATTGACTATGCCTTAAGTCTTCGTCTTCGAGACTTACTGTTACAAGAAACACAAACCGAATTCGGAGAAATCATTGACGACGGTACGGGCTTGCGCTTATTTGTGCGCGTTAGTGGTTCATTAAACGACCCTCAAATTGGCTGGGATAAAAAAGGCAAAAAAGAAGCGGCAAAACAGCAGTTTGAGCAAAGTCAGCAAGAGTCAAAGGATATGCTCAAGGCAGCATTTGGATTTTATCAAAATGATGCAAGTGTAGGCACCTATCAAGAAAAATCAACACCACATGAGACCATACAATTAAAGTTCAATTCAAATACTGCACCGGTAAAATCAAGCGCAGCACCGCCAGAAAAACAAACAAAAAATGGCAAATTACATAAGAAGTTGGAGCAATGGAAAGAGGAGCAGCAACAACCTGAAGTTGCTGTCAAGATCAAGGGTTAGCAATTAGCCTTTGGCTAATATTCCCGTGGTTGAATAACCGTCTACAAAAGGAATGGTTTGCACACTTGCGCCATAGGAGCGAACGAAATCAGAACCGACAATGTAATTTTTAGCCATAGGGTCTGTTTGTGTAGCATCGTAGTCTGCGCCTTTGAGCAGCACATCTGGCTTGAGTAACTTGATGAGTTCAAGCGGGGTTTGTTCATCAAACAAAACAACTGCATCTACGCAACTTAAAGCGGCAAGCACCATAGCGCGCGCTTGTTGTTGGTGAATAGGTCGGTTGGGAGCTTTGTCGAGCATTCTTACAGAAGCGTCTGTATTGATGCCAACAATGAGTCTTTGAGCGGTATCTGCTGACTGCGCTAAATAACTGACATGTCCGAGATGAAGGATATCGAAACAACCGTTGGTAAAAGCCACTTTTTGACCCTGTAATTCCCAAATGCCTCTTTGCTTGAGGGCGTCTTCCCAGCTGAGAATTTTGTGTTCAATGTTGGTCAGGCGCTTGCTCATAAAAATTTAAGAGAGCAAGTTAGTTTGTTCGTTGGGAAAAACCAAAGACGGCTTGAAGCTTTTGGCTTCTTCGAAGTCGAGCATGGCGTAGCCAATGATAATGATGATGTCATTGATGGCTACTTTTCTTGCTGCTGGACCATTCAGGCAAATCATGCCAGATTGCCTTTCGCCTTTGATGACGTAAGTCTCGAAACGCTCGCCGTTGTTGATATTGACAATTTGAACGCGCTCGCCTTCGATGAGGTTTGCGGCATCCATGAGGTCTTCATCTATGGTGATACTGCCGATGTAATTGAGGTCGGCTTGCGTAACGCGTACCCGATGAATTTTAGATTTGAGGACGTTGATATACATAACTGATAGCGCGGCAAAATTACGTCAAAGAACCGATTCACACAACATGTTATCGATGAGTCTCACTTCTCCACAAAAAGCGGCCACGCAGCAAACTTGTAAACCTTGCCATTCTGTGCAGTTTTCAAGGCTGATGGGATCCACGATTTCTAGATATTCGATCTGAAGGCCCGCTTGTTCAATAAGTAAACTCGCTTCTTGTTTGACCTTTTCAATTGGAATTTTGCCAGCGTTGGTCTTCATAAATTGCAGTGCTTTTGAAATGCAAACGGCATTTTTGCGTTCTTCGGGATTGAGTCGCAGGTTTCTACTGCTCATCGCTAAACCGTCCGGTTCTCTAATCGTTTCACAACCAATTATTTCTATTCCAAAACCGTAATAGGTGTTGAGTTGGCGAATGATGGCCAATTGCTGAAAATCTTTTTGACCAAAATAGGCTTTTTGGGGTTGGATTAATGCGAATAAATGATGCACGACATGCACCACACCTTCAAAGTGCCCTGGCCGATGCGCGCCTTCGAGAAGCGATCCAATTTTACCGAGGGGCATTGGGCTAAATGGCAGATTGTTTGGATACATTTCGGCTTCATCTGGCGCAAAAATGACAAGGTTTTCGATGTCGTTCAGCAATGCAAGATCGGCATCGAGCATTCTTGGATATGCCTGTAAATCAGAATTTTGATTAAATTGTTTCGGATTCACAAAGATGGAAACTACAACTATGTCATTCTCTAAACTGGCCTTTCTGACCAGAGAGAGATGGCCTTCGTGGAGGGCCCCCATTGTCGGGACAAAACCAACTTGTTGTTGCGTCGCTTTTATTTGGTTTCGCCAAATGTTTATTTCTTCTCTGGTAACAAAGGTCTGCATGGCTTCGTCTATTCTTCAGTTTCAAACGGACAAAGCTATTGCTTTTTAGGATAGTTCATGTTTATTTCGTAATTTTGCTAGCATACTCACATAAATGGAAAAGAAGAAAATCCTATTTATTTCTCAAGAAATCTTTCCTTTTTTACCTAAATCTGAAATTTCTGGAAGCGCACGCCGTATTTCACAAGCAGTTCAAGATGCTGGTAAAGAAATCCGTGTCTTTACGCCGCGTTTCGGCGCTATCAACGAAAGACGCCATCAACTCCACGAAGTCATTCGCTTATCTGGCCTCAATATCTCTATTGACGACCACGACCACCCACTGATCATCAAAGTGGCGTCTATTTCGGCGGCTAGAATGCAGGTTTATTTCATAGACAACGACGACTACTTTAAGCGCAAAACTTGCCTTCAAGAAGAAGATGGCAAATACCATCCTGACAACGACGAGCGCGCCATGTTCTTTTGCCGCGGTGTACTCGAGACCGTCAAAAAATTAGGCTGGCAGCCAGATGTTATTCATTGTCATGGCTGGCTGACCGGCATCATGGCACTTTACATCAAGTTTATCTTTAACAAAGATCCGCACTTCAAAGAAACCAAAGTTGTTTACAGCCTTTACAACGAATCCTTTGACCAACCCTGGGATCCTCGTTTTGCCGAAAAACTCTCTTTTGACGGCTTCCCAGAAGACCTCACGAGCGCGCTAAAAGATACCAGCTGTGCAAACCTCACACGCGTCATTCTATCCCACTGCGACGGCGTGAACATCGCTAGCGAAACCCTAGACGCCCCGCTACAAGCACTCTACGACGAAGCAAAAATTCTTAAACTGCCTTATTTTGCCGAAGAGCATCAAGGCAAAGAACTTGCTGCCTTTTTCGATAAAGTCATTGACGCTAACGTTCTAGCTTAAGCTCATGAAAATCCTAAGTGCACTTCTGCTCTTGCTGCTTTTTACAGCAGCATGCAACAAAACAGAAACCGGAATTGGAAAGGATATCATCGATCCAGATGCCATTCTAAATGGAATCACCACAGATACTTTCGAACTCTACACCTATTCTATCTTAGAAGATTCGACCGAAACAAAAAATGCATCGAACGTGCTTTTGGGTTCTTACGTTGATCCTAAATTTGGAAAAGTTGAAGCCTCTGTATATACAGAACTGCGCTTGCCAGGCCTCAATCCTGTTTTTGGCAACCCCAACCAAATTGTCATTGATTCTTTCGTCTTAGCGCTTGAATATGTGGGTTATTACGGCGATTTAAGCCCTCAAACCTTTGAAGTTTACCAACTTACAGATTCCCTTGAGAACGCATCTACAGCAAAGTACTATCAATTTTCAACCATACCAACAAACAACATCAATTGGGTAGCGGCTGGTCAAGGAACCATCACCCCAGACCCAATCAACGATGCAATTGTGGCTGGAGCTGAAGTAGATCCGCAGCTGCGCATTCATCTGGACACCAACCGCGCTTGGGATTTCATCAATGAAGCCACCACAAATTCAGCCACGTTTGCCTCTAATACTGCTTTTCAGAATTATTTCAAGGGGCTTAAAATTGGGGTCAACAATCCCAATCAAACTTCAGGCAAAGGTGCGATCCTCTATTTGGATATCAATAACAACCCGGCCTCAAAAATGACCATTTACTTCAAACTAGATGGTGTCAAGAAAACATACGATTTTACAATTAATACCAATTGCGCCGATTTCACGCACATTGACCACCAACAAGACAACACTCCCGTTGCCGCGCTTTTAGCAGATTCAACGCTTGGTCAGAAAGCGTTTTATGCACAAGCAAACAAAGTGCGCGCAGTAGTCAAAATACCCGGCCTAGATCAGTTGCCTGACAACATTATTATTCACCGTGCTGACCTCAGTTTGCCAGTGCAGTTCCAGACTGGCTACCGCTACAAACCAGGTTCACGCATCACAGCTGCAAGTAAGTTAGCTTCAACCGACGCATATTACACATCGCTAGGTATAGCTGGCCTATACTCAGATGCTACCAAACAATACGATCTCGATATCCGAGCATATCTTCAATCCTTGGTCAACGGTAAATTAGAAAACACCGGTATTGTGGTGTCTCCACTTTTCTTCAGAAATTCTGCTGAACGCATTGTTTTTAACGGAGTCGAGACTACCAACAAGAAAAAACCCAAACTCGTCGTTACCTATACAACTTATTAATTATGTGTGGAATCGTTGCCTATATAGGTAAAAACGAGGCCTATCCAGTGGTGATCAAAGGCCTAAAAAGACTAGAGTATCGCGGCTATGACAGCGCAGGAGTTGCTTTATTGCATGGAAATGCTTTGAACGTTTACAAGCGTGTAGGAAAAGTTCAAAACCTCGAAGATTTTGCAGAAAGCCAAGATTGTGCTGGGCACGCAGGAATTGGACATACCCGTTGGGCCACTCACGGCGAACCTTCCGACGTCAACTCCCATCCGCATACGTCCATGGATGGCAAAATCGCCCTGATCCATAATGGCATTATCGAAAACTACGATGTACTAAAGAAAGAACTACTTAAAAACGGATATCAATTCAAGAGTGAAACTGATACTGAAGTTGTTGTTCATTTAGTAGACTACATTCAAAAAAAGGAAAATGTATGGTTTGGTGAAGCTTTGCGCTTAGCCCTTAATCACGTTGTAGGCGCCTATGCAATAGTTGCCATATCTTCTGATTATCCGAACCGTTTGGTTGCAGCAAGAAAAAGTAGCCCTTTGGTGGTCGGTATTGGAGCAGACGGTTCTTATTATTGTGCCTCTGATGCTACTCCAATTGTGGAATACACCAAAAAGGTTGTATACCTCAACGACGAAGAAGTAGCGGTTATTGACCTCGAAAATGGTCTCAAACTTTACGATATTGCCGACCAACAAAAAACACCTTTTTTCCAGGAGCTCGAACTCGAGTTAGAGGCCTTAGAAAAAGGTGGATACGAGCATTTTATGCTCAAAGAGATCCACGAACAACCGCGTTCAATCCACGACTGCTTCCGCGGTCGCCTCAATTCAGAAGAGGCTTGGGTTGCCCTCGGTGGTATCCGCGAGTACGAACAAAAAATGATAACAGCCAATCGCCTCATTATTGTGGCTTGTGGCACGTCATGGCATGCAGGTTTAGTAGGCGAATACCTCATCGAAGACCTTGCACGCATCAATGTAGAAGTAGAATATGCAAGTGAGTTCCGTTACCGCAATCCCATTCTAAATGAGAACGATGTAGTTATTGCAATTTCCCAGTCCGGAGAAACTGCCGATACCCTAGCAGCGCTCGAGTTAGCTAAATCAAAAGGCGCCACCATCTTGGGCATTTGCAATGTGGTGGGTTCTTCCATTGCCCGCATCACCGATGCAGGTTCTTATACACATGCAGGCCCTGAGATTGGCGTTGCATCAACCAAGGCATTTACCGCACAAGTAACGGTTCTGACGCTTATGGCGTTATCACTTGCGCACAAAAAAGGCACTATTTCTGAGTCGAAATTCCGCCAACTATTGGCAGAACTAGAAGCCATTCCTGAAAAGGTAAAACGCGTTCTAGAAACAGATGCCGCCATTGAGAAAATCTCGGCTATATACAAAGACGCAGCCAATGCTCTTTATTTAGGTCGCGGCAGCTCTTTTCCTGTAGCACTTGAAGGTGCCCTGAAGCTCAAAGAGATTTCTTACATACATGCCGAAGGTTATCCGGCAGCAGAAATGAAGCATGGCCCAATCGCCTTAATTGACGAAAACATGCCGATCATCGTTATTGCTACTCACGGAACCTCTTACGAGAAAGTTGTCTCGAATATCCAAGAGGTAAAAGCGCGCAAAGGAAAAGTTATTGCCATTGTCACTGAAGGTGACGAGCAGGTCCGCAATATGGCCGACCACGTGATCGAGATTCCAGAAGTCGATGAATTCTTGGTGCCGCTTTTAGCTACTATTCCTCTTCAGCTGCTTTCTTACCACATCGCTGTTATGCGTGGCTGTAATGTTGACCAACCCCGCAACCTCGCGAAGTCAGTGACGGTAGAGTAGACAAAAAACCAACCTAAATCAAGCAAATTATGAAACTGGATTTTAAAAAAATACTGCCACACATCATCGCAATTTGTGTCTTCATTGTCCTTTCATACCTCTATTTTTCGCCAGTATTTAATGGCTATCGCTTGAAGCAAAGCGACGTCACACAATTTCGCGGCATGGAGAAAGAGATTGCCGATTACCGCATGCTGAATGGCGAAGAAGCACTCTGGACAAATTCCATGTTTAGCGGTATGCCCGCCTATCAAATATCGGTCGTACACGACAGCAACTGGATGTCTTATGTCGATCGCATGTTGCGTCTAGGACTTCCCGGACCCGTGGGTATTTTGTTCGTTTCCATGCTGGGTTTTTACATATTGGCTTTGTGCATGCGCATCAGGCCATGGCTCGGCATTATTGGTGCCGTTGCTTTCGGGTTCTCCACAATTACCATTTTGTATTTAGGCGCTGGGCATATTACTAAGGTCAAGGCAATTTCATATATGGCGCCGGCATTGGGCGGGATGATATTAGCATTTAGAGGCAAATGGTTGTTAGGCAGTGCTGTTTTTGGGTTGTTTTTTGCCTTGAACTTGTCGTCGAATCACCTTCAAATGACCTATTATTTGTCGTTTTTATTGGCGGCAGTTGCAGTCGCAGAGGCTATTAGATTAATGCTTGCCAAGCATTTTCAAGATCTTTTAAAAGTATTTGCAGGTCTCGCTATCGCTGCTTTATTGGCAATACTACCTTCAATTGGTAATCTTTGGACAACCTATGAGTACAGTAAATTCACCACACGCGGCTCATCTGAACTTACAATTAAACCTAAAAACCAACAAACTTCTAGTTTAGAAAAAGAAGGCCTCGCATCGGAATACATTCTCGAGTACAACTTTGGAAAAATGGAATGGCTGTCTTTTTTTGCGCCGAACATCAAAGGAGCCAAAGATGATTTAATTGGAAACGACGAGGAAATCATGATGAATGTAGACCCTCAATATGCCGATCAAATTGCAAAAATGAATCGCTATTGGGGAGGTCAGCGCATGAGTGGCGGCGCATTTTATTTTGGTGTCGTGATGATTGTCTTCTTTGTTTTCGGTTTGCTCTTTTTAAAAGACACCATCACCTGGCCATTTCTAGTGATCTCTATTTTAGCTATCCTATTGGCTTCTGAAAATCCTGGTGGAGTCAACGATTTCTTTATCAATAAATTCCCGTTATACAACAAATTCCGCGACTCCAAAATGATTTTGGTGCTTATTCAAGTCATGGTTCCGGCACTTGGCATGTTGTTTTTAGATCGCTTTCTCAAGCAAGAACAAATTAGAGGTACAAAAAAGCACTGGCTCATTGCAGGTGGAGGTATCCTTTTATTCTTCATCATCTTATATGCTTCGCCATCACTCTCTGGCAATTTCATGCGCTCAGATGAAACTCAACAATTCACTCAAGCCATTAAAGAAACAAAAGATGCGCAACAAGTCGATTTTATCAACGGACTAAAAGGCAGCCTCATTCAAACTAGAATTGAAATTTACAAAACAGACCTATCTCGCGCAATCTTGTTTGCCATCGTTGCCCTTGGTCTTTTATTTGTAACTATCTACACCAAACTCTCACATCTTTTAGTAATTATTATCTCTGGCGTTGTCGTTTTAGGCGATAACTGGTCGGTAGCTAAAAGGTATCTGAATAACGACGATCAAAACGGTATCTATACGAGTTATGAAGAAGAAGCGTCAGCTGCTTTACCCTACATTCCCCAGACGGCAGATTTGTCAATTCTTCAACAAGAAAAAGAGGAGGTTCCGCAGTTCAATAACAAGGTTCAAAAAGTCATGAATGCAATGGCCGATGCTCCGAATTATCAAACGATAGAAAGCGAAGATTCCAAGCAGATCCTCGCTGCATTTTCTGCCTTGAATTTGAATACAGATTACCGCGTTTTTTCATTCAGAAATCCATTTAACGAAACAGCCACAAGTTATTTTCACAAAAGTATTGGCGGTTATCACGGTGCTAAACTCAAGCGCTACCAGGAAATGATAGACTTTCATATCATGGACGAAATGAATCAAATTAATGCAGAAGTGAGCGCTGAGAAGAACGTCAAGTTGCGTGAATACGCACAAACATTGCCGATTTCTCAAGAACAAGCTCAGGCAGTTTTTGATACCATTCAGCTCAATACTTTGGCCGTTTCAGATAAGGTTCCTGTTTTAAACATGTTGAACACAAAGTATATCATTCTCAACCCGACACAGCGCGCAATACGCAATACCAACGCCAACGGTAACGCGTGGTTTGTAGATACAATTGTTAGTGTAAAAAGTGCAAACGAAGAAATGAAAGCCATTTACGGTCTGAACTCGAAAACAACGGCCGTAGTGAATGTTGCTGAATTTGCTAAAAGTGGGATTGCTGCAAAAAAAGGAATGAAAGACAGCACTGCGCTAATCAAGCTCACAAGCTATCAAACAAAAGTACTCAAATACAGCACGAAATCTGCCAAACCGTTGCCTGCTATTTTCTCTGAAATCTACTATCCGAAAGGATGGAATTGCTATATAGATGGTAAATTGACACCAACCTTCCGCGCCAATTACATTCTTCGCGGAGTCATGGTTCCGGCCGGCAACCACAAAGTGGAGTGGCGTTTTGAACCAACCTCTATTGAAACAGCGGGCATTTTTGGCACTTTTGGTTCTTTCAGTCTTTTGGGTGCCTGTCTTTTGATTTTCGGTTTGGCATTTAAAAACGCAATGCCAGCAGAAAGCGACCAGAACATAAAAAATTGATGTGCTTTTACTAATTACAATCGCATGAATATTTTATCAATTATAGGTCGAAATCACTCTCTATTTGACTCAGATGTCAAGGCCAATGAGGCCCACATTAGAACGCTTGTTTCAAGCTCGCGTTTTCTTGTGCTTGGCGGTGGCGGAACAATCGGGCAAGCAGTTGTCAAAGAAATTCTCAAGCGCAATCCGACCAAACTTCACGTTGTGGACATCAATGAGAACAACCTCGCTGAGCTCGTTCGCGATGTCAGAAGTACTTTTGACAACATTACTGGCGATTTCAGAACGTTTGCTTTGGATATCGGATCTTCTATCTACGATGCTTTCATTGACAACGATGGCCAATTTGATTACGTACTGAATTTATCTGCGCTCAAACACGTTCGCAGCGAAAAAGATCCATACACTTTAATGCGCATGGTTGAGGTGAATATCCTCAATACAGAAAAGACCATTTTGCAATCGATCAAGCACGGCGTTAAAAAGTATTTTTGTGTCTCTACCGACAAAGCTGCTAACCCGGTAAATTTAATGGGCGCGTCCAAGCGCATCATGGAAAAAGTACTCATTCAGCGCAGCAACGAGCTTGTCATTTCTACAGCGCGTTTTGCTAATGTCGCGTTCTCAGATGGTTCATTGTTATACGGCTTTAGTCAACGTCTTCAAAAGCAACAACCACTTGCCGGCCCGAACGATACGAAAAGGTTTTTTGTCAGCCCCCAAGAGAGTGGAGAATTGTGCTTAATGTCTTGTTTATTCGGTGAAAATGGCGATATCTTTTTCCCGGTTCTTTCTGCAGAACACGATATGCTGAGCTTTGTTGATATCGCTCAGAACTATCTACAAGAATTGGGTTATACGCCGCATTTTTGTAATTCGGAAGATGAGGCAAGGGCATACATGGCAAATCCAAGCCCTCAAACTTGGCCTTGTTATTTTGCCCCAAGTGATACTACCGGAGAAAAGGAATACGAAGAGTTCTATATGCCGAACGAAGCGTTGAATTTCACGAGATTTACTGGAATAGGCATTGTTAAAAATCAACATTCGCTGCAAACTACAGCCACCCAAGACTTCATCCATCAGATTCGAACTTTGCTCGAACAACAACAGTGGTCTAAGGAAGATTTAGTACGAGAGTTCATCAAGATTTTGCCTGAATTCAATTACGAGGATAAAGGAAAGTATTTAGATTCAAAAATGTAACTTTATCCAATGAGTAAGCAAGCCTTATTTGATCAAGTCATAACCGTCATTAGAGAACAATTTAGTTCGCAAGACTTTATTCCGCTGCACGAGCCGCGCTTTATCGGAAATGAAAAGCAATACCTCAATGAGTGCATCGACTCCACTTTTGTGTCTAGTGTAGGCCCATTTGTGGACAGATTTGAATCAACTATCGCACACTTAACAGGAACAAAACATGGAGTTGCTGTAGTCAACGGAACCGCAGCGCTGCAGGTTGCTTTGCAAGTTGTTGGTGTTCAGCCAAATGAAGAAGTCATTACACAGGCCCTTACTTTTGTTGCAACTGCTAATGCAATTGCTTATCGCCAAGCAAAGCCTGTGTTTATAGATGTCGATCTAGACACCATGGGTTTGTCGCCAAAGGCTCTTTTGGCATTTTTAGAAAAACATGCGGAGCTTCGTTCGAATGGCGCATTCAATCTACTCACAGGAAAGCGCATCGGAGCGGTTGTAGTCATGCATACGTTCGGCTTTCCTGCACATGTTCTTGAACTTGCCGAAATATGCCAAAAATGGAAAATTCCACTCGTCGAAGATGCCGCAGAGTCGCTAGGCAGCACCATAAATGGTCAACAAACTGGTAGTTTCGGAACCGTTGGTATCTTTTCTTTCAACGGAAACAAAATAGTGACATCTGGTGGCGGAGGCGCAATAGTCACCAACGATAGTAGTTTAGCTAAAAAGGCCAAGCACCTGACCACCACGGCAAAAGTACCTCATGCCTATGACTACGAGCACGACGAATTGGGCTACAATTTTCGAATGCCAAATATCAATGCAGCACTCGCTTGCGCTCAATTAGAAAAACTACCGTATTTCCTCGAGCAAAAACAAAGATTAGCTCAAAAATATAAGGTGCAATTTGATCAACTCGGCATCAAGTTGCGTTGGTCTTTGCCCAATACGAGTCCAAATTATTGGTTGTTATGTCTAGAATTTGCCGACAGAGCAACCAGAAATGACTTCTTGGATTACGCTATAGAATCCAACGTGATGTGTCGTCCTATTTGGAAGTTATTGATAGATTTGCCTATGTACCAAGATTGCTACCACGATGGCTTAGCTAATTCTCGATTTTTAGAAGATAGAATTGTAAATATCCCAAGTAGTGTCCAACTATGACAAACACGAAGAATGTGTTTTTGCTCGGAATGTCTGGTCACGCATTAAGCGTGCTTGAGGCCATGCGTGTGAGTGGTCATGTACCCACAGGATATTTTGCACAGTCAAAAAATGAAGAAGTGAATTTGCCCTTTTATGGCGATGAAACAAATACAGCAAATGTTTCCGTTCTTTCAAGCGCTTCCTTTGTTTTTCCTGCTGTAGGTGACAACCAAATCAGGCAGAAAATGCTCACTTGGGTAGCAGCCCAACAGTACAAAGAATTAGTTATTGAGCACACCTCAGCAATAGTTGCTCAAGATGCCCAGATAGGTCTCTCCACTTTTATTGGAGCAGGCAGTATCGTCAATACAAAAGTAAAAATAGGCCGAGGTGTAATTATCAATACCGGAGCCATCATTGAGCACGAATGTCAGATCGGGGACTTTGCCCACATCGGACCCGGCGCCGTTTTAGCTGGAAACGTTTCCGTAGATGAGTTGTGTTTTATCGGCGCAAATGCCACGGTAAAGCAGGGCGTTTCTATAGGAAAGAATTCCATCATTGGTGCTGGCAGCGTAGTGCTTTGCGATATACCACCCAACACAGTATTTGCGGGTAATCCAGCCAAACAAATTAGAAAAAATGAATAAAGTGCTCATTATAGCCGAGGCTGGGGTTAACCACAATGGCAGTCTCGATTTAGCGCTAAAGTTAGTAGATGCAGCAGCAGCGGCAGGTGCAGATGTTGTAAAATTTCAGACGTTCAAAGCCCAACAATTGGCTTCTACCAGCGCAAAAAAGGCGAGTTATCAGCAAGACAACGACCCATCCGAAGACAACACCCAGCTGGCCATGCTCTCCAAATTAGAGCTGCCTTTGGACTGGCATTACACTTTAAAGAAACATGCTGAAGCGCAAGGGATTACCTTTGCATCAACAGCTTTTGATATAGATAGCCTGAATTTTCTTGCAGAATTAGGCTTGCCTTTTTTTAAGATCCCGTCGGGAGAAATCACCAACAGGCCGCTTATTGAGCATATTGCCAAGCTAGGTAAAGAAGTCATTCTTTCGACCGGAATGGCAACGGTAAGCGAAATCAAAGAAGCGATTGACGTCTTATTAGAAGGCGGTGTTTCGCGAACTCAAATCACGGTCTTGCATTGTAATACCGAATACCCGACCCCGATGGAGGATGTCAATTTGCACGCCATGTTAGCCATCCAAAAAGAACTGAATGTGCAAGTCGGTTATTCAGATCATACGCTCGGCGTAGAGGTGCCGATTGCAGCGGTAGCAATTGGCGCTAGGGTAATTGAGAAACATTTCACATTGGATCAAACAATGACGGGCCCTGATCACAAAGCATCTCTTGAACCCGCAGCGCTGAAGCAAATGGTTCAGGCCATCAGAAACATCGAATTGGCTATTAGCGGTACAGGAGAGAAAGCACCGAGCCCTTCGGAAATTAAAAATATAGCGGTGGCCAGAAAAAGCATTTGTTATGCTAGTGACATGATGCCAAACGATATCATTTCCGAAGCTCACTTAATCATGCTCAGACCCGGAACCGGCGTTTCCCCCATGGAATACCGACAATTAATTGGTAAAAAACTCAACAGGCCGGTCCGAAAAGGAGATCTGTTTGACTGGACTGATATCATATGAAAGTAGCGGTATTAACAAGTTCAAGGGCAGACTATGGCATTTATTTACCATTGCTGAAGGCCATTCAAGAGAGGCAGCACATCGAACTTGACCTCATCGTTTTTGGCACGCATTGTTCAAGCGCTCACGGCTTTACGGTTCAACAAATTAAGGCTGATGGTTTCGAGCCCTACATAGAAATTGAGAATCTTTTACCTGGCGATTCTCCCGAACAGATTTCCAAAAGTTTTGCCAGAACGGTTGATCTCTTTGCCAATTTTTGGCAGCAGAACAATCATTATGACTGGGTTCTTGCCCTCGGAGACCGCTTCGAAATGGCAGCGGCCGTGCAGGCCGGTATTCCATTTGGCATTCGATTTGCGCATCTGCATGCCGGAGAAACTACACTAGGTGCCATTGATAATATCTACAGACATCAAATTTCGCTAGCTTCCCAACTTCATTTTGTCAGTACGCCAGCAAGTGCGCTACGAGTACAGCAAATTGTAGGCAGCTCCGATACGGCAACAGTTGTAGGAGCGCTGAGTTTAGAGAACCTAAAGACACTCCCGCTCTTGAGCCTTTCGGCTTTCCTTGAAAAATGGAAAATAGACTTGCAAAAGCCTTCCGTTCTCATGACGGTTCATCCAGAAACGATTGCTTATCAGGACAATGAGCAACATCTCAACGAATTAAGTGTAGCAATAGAAACCATTCTCAAAACGCATCAAGTCATTGTTACTTTACCCAATGCAGATACCTCAAGCCTGCTGTGGCGCAAGTATTTTTTAGCACTTGCCGAACAGTATCCAGGCCGTGTTTTTGCAATAGAGAATTTTGGTAGCCAATCGTATTTCACTTGCATGAATCACGTCGATTTATTGATTGGCAATACCTCTAGTGGCATTTTAGAGGCCGCTTCTTTTGGCAAGTATGTGCTCAATTTGGGAAGCAGGCAGGCAGGCAGAGAATGCGGTCCTAATGTGATTTCAGTGCCGTTTGTTGCGCAGCAAATTTTGGAGCAGTTTTCTGCTTTAAAAGGAAGCACTTACAACGGAGAAAACATCTATTTCAAAGCAGATACGGCCGCATTGATCATTAACAAACTCGAACAAAATCTATTGTAAACCATGGAATGGCGTAAACATTTAGTACATGAAAGTATAACACTACTCGATGCAATCCAGCAACTTGATAGATTGCCCCAAGACACCATTCTGTTTTTACACAATGATTTGAATGAACTTGTTGGCTCACTAACGGATGGCGACGTACGCAGAGGTATATTAAAAGGTGTTGACCTCAAGTCGAGTGCTTTTCAGTTTTGTCAGCAGCAGCCACGCTATATCAGGCAACATGAAACTTCATTGACTCAAATCAAAGAATTTCGCAGTCAAAATTTAAAAATAGTACCGGTACTTAAAAGCGACTCCAATGAAATTGTAGGCCTCATTAATTTTAGGATTACTTGCTCGCAACTTCCTATAGATGTAGTGATTATGGCTGGCGGACAGGGCCAACGCCTGCGCCCACTTACCTTAACGACTCCAAAGCCACTTTTGCATATCGGTGAGAAACCAATCATTGAATATACAATAGATAGCCTAATGTATTTTGGCGTGAAAAATATATGGTTGTCTGTCAATTACTTAGCCGAACAATTTGAGCCGTTATGTCAAAAATATGAAGCCCAAATTAATCTTTCATTAGTAAGGGAAGATCGACCACTTGGTACTTTCGGTTCGGTGCACCTTATTCAAGAATTCAAGAATTCGACAGTTCTTGTTTGTAATTCTGACTTGCTGACCAATATAGATTACGAAGCTTTTTATCAAGATTTTGAAGAGTCTGGCGCTGACTTCAGTGTCGTTTGTGTGCCTTACGACGTAGAAATTCCGTACGCTGTTTTGGAGCTCGATGAAAACCGCGTTCAAGCACTCAAAGAGAAACCTACTTACACGTATTATTCGAATGGGGGTATTTACCTAATGAAGCGCGAATTGTTGAAACTGATTCCTGAAAATGAGGTTTTTTCGGCAATAGACATGATGCAGCTCCTGATGGATAAAAACTACAATGTACGATCCTTTTATCACAATGGCTATTGGCTTGATATCGGCAAACACGAGGATTTCAAAAAGGCTCAAGAAGATGTCAAACAGCTCAAGTTAAACGAAGCCAAATGGAGTTAGGTCGATTTTTGGTAGTGATTCCGGCCAGAGCAGGTTCTAAGGGCCTTCCGGGCAAGAATAGTAAAATGCTCTGTGGCAAACCGCTCGTTGCCTACACGATAGAAGCCGCCCTTGGTGTATTTTCGAAAGCCCAAATTTGTGTTTCTACAGACGATCCGAGCGTCATTGATATTGCCGAAAGTTACGGCCTAGAAGTTCCGTTCTTGAGACCTAGTCATTTGGCCTCAGATACGGCCTCAACTCAAGAAGTATTGATCCATGCGCAGCAATATTATCAGTCTATCGGTGCGCCGTATGATGTCATTTGTTTGTTGCAACCTACATCTCCGTTTCGCAACGCAACACATCTGCGTGAGTCGCTTGCGCAATTCTTCGCATTGGCACAAATAGACATGCTTGTTTCCGTTTGCGAATCAAAAGCAAATCCTTATTTCAATTTAATGGAGGAGCAAGCAAATGGCATGCTCGTAAAAAGCAAGGCCGCCAATTTTGTGACCAGACAAACTGTACCTAAAGTGTATGAATTAAATGGTGCCATCTACCTGATTTCGGTTGCCTCTTTACTGTCCAAACCAATCGCTCAATTCGAGACAATTGCCAAATACGTCATGTCGAAAGAAGACTCCATTGATATAGACGACCAAAAAGATTGGGATTACGCAACTTATTTAATAGAAAACGGCAAGCAAGGTCATTGATTTCGACGCGCTGCAAGTTTGGCGATCTGCTGTAAATTGTTTTTTTTGCGTCGCTTTTCTTTCGCTTTTCTGATGATTCTGCCAATTCTACGTATGAGTAAAAGGCTCATTTTTGGACCATAAAGTTGCTCATTGACTGCTGCCTGAAAAGTATCTTTTCTTTTGAAGTACTGATAACGCTGCCCAAAGTTGAGGAGGTAAAATGCGTATTTGAGCGCACCGTCTTTGGGTTTTGGTGTTAAATCTTCTCGAGCTAACAACGCGACTAACTCCTCATGGTTAGCAGGATTATATGTACAGCCTAGATTCATGTAGAAAGCCTTCCCTGCAAGAATAGATATTTTGCCAAAGGCGGCAGCTTCAATTCCGACCGAAGAGCCAAAAGAAATTACCTTGCTGGCATGGAACATTAAATTATAGGTGCTGATCGGACTTTCTGCCGGAATAATGACGACGTTTTTGTGATCAATGGCGTAAAGCGCTTCAATTGACTCATTGAGTATACCAGAAAGATTGGGGTGGACCCTTACATAAAACATGAATTGTGGCTGTGCTAATAATGCGGTGCTAATTTGCTTAATGCCGTCAACTTGATTTTTATATAAGTGATTTTCCCATTCTTTTCCAATAGAAACAAATTCATCTTCACTGGATATAAAAATGACGATATTTTCCTGTGCAGGATTCCATTGTTTGGGCAGCAGACTTTGATCTTGATGAGCGGTGAAGTGGCCAAATCTGCTGTCTTTGCCCTGACTTCTTTGTACATAGTAGGCCATGGCAATGCTTTCTTTATCAGCCCCACCATCAGCCCAATAATTTTCAATTTGCTTTTCTACGTAAGCAATAGAATGAGGCATTGCATTTTCGTAGACAGCAAAACGCGTTCTGTCATTGCTTTCCTCTAAAACAAAACAATTGCAATTGAGTTGCTGGCTTGCTCTCAGACAAGCGCGTAAGGTTGCAAATCTGGCATTGAAAACGTAAACCCGATCGATGGTTTTCTCGGTAATACACTTTTTAACCGCGTGGTAAACCTGCATTGAGGCTGTCCATTGTTTTTCAATTAGTGCGCTATGTTGTTTTAAGTCGGGCGCAGGATCGCGGTAAACGGACACTACAGAAGACATGACGGCCATTCCAATATCAAAAGTCTCGTATTGACAATTCTTGAAGGCCTCAATTGAAGAGGTATCGATAAGCTCAAGGTGTGGATTGATTTGCTCCTGAGCAAGCACGTGATCTATAGATAAATACTGCACCTTGCCGTTGAGACACTTGAGCGCATTTATTCTGGTAGAAATACAAGTATTACAGATCAATTTAGCGTGCTGCGGGTTGGTTTGGCAACTGCTGAGCTCACCGTCGCAACCAAGAAAATAGACGGTATCACCATCGTTGAGATGACGTTGCATTAACTCTAAATAAGGCCCAAAGGTCTCGGTGTTGAAATGGTATGTAGAATAAAATAAAACGTTCATCACTGTTGGAGATTCATGTTATTTAGCCAGTTGGCTACTTTCTCTGTCAAATTTCGATTTGAAAATTCATTTACCGAATGGGTCGGGTCAAAATTCTGAAAATCAGCATTTAAAAGCGCGTTTTCTAGGTAGCTTTTGAGGCCATTTGTATCGTTGTATTCGAGCGAGATGCCTCGTTTTTTTTGCGCTACAATTTGCTTAACGTCGCCATTAGTTGGGCCAAATACCAATATGGGTTTGTTGGTGCGCAATAGCTCAAATAATTTGCCTGGTATTCTGCCTTTCGCATTGGCTGCTTTGTTGATCGGTAAAATCAATAAACTTGCCTTGGCATAAAGGTCCAAAACTTCTTGCCTTGAAATCATGCCGTGATAAGTAGTCATTGCATTAAGACCACAACGCTCAATAGCGTTTTTCACAGATAAATCGACTTCTCCGGCAAGTTGAATCCGGACTTTTTCTTGGATTTCAGGATGGGCCTGGAGCAGTTTGCCGAGTACTTCAAAAAGGGCAGTCGGATTTCTATCAGCGCCTAATAAACCTGCATGTACAATATCAAAGAACGGGGTGTCAATGGATTTGAAGCCACTGAAATCGCTTTCATCATAGCCATAGTACAGCACGTCTACATTTTTTGCACCTATTGCTTCGAGGTCGGTTTTCCAGCTAGGGCTTGCGATGGTGATTTGATTTGCCGTATTAAAAACGGCTTGCTCGAGGGCTTTGTGTTTTTGATCGGCGCGTTTTCCGATATACAAATCTTGGTAATAATCGACTTGAGTCCAGGGGTCTTGGAAATCAGCTAACCAAGGTAAATTGAATTCTTTTGCGATTCGCAAGCCAATTACTGTGTTGGTATGAGGCGGCCCGTCTGTAAAAACAGCGTCTACCGGATTTTCTCGGAGGTATTTTTGAAGGTATTTAACGGAAGGCCTTATCCAAAGAAAACGAGCGTCAGGAATAAAAAAGTTACCTCTCAGCCACATTCCAAATTTATCGATGAGCGTTTTCTTTTTGGTCGAGTTTGATGTAATATTTTGAACGGGGGTATTTTTTGCTCTTCCCGAAAGGAATTTAAAAGCATTAATGGGCTCAATTATAGGCACTTTAATGATTTCAAGGCCTGAAGGGATATCTTTTTGGTTTTGATAATCTAGGTGCTGATAAGCAGCATTTTCTGCAGTGAAAATTACAGGTTCCCAACCAAAATCACGCAGATATTTGGCAATCTTTAAGCAACGCAATACAGTGATTCCTCCTGAAGGTGGCCAGTGATAGGTGATGATCAGAACGCGTTTCAAAGCCAAATTTTTAATACAAACTTACGCATTATCCATTGTTTGTAGTGCATTAACTATCTTTGTGTTATACATGGGGATAGTCCAAAAAGATGCTTTGCGAACAATGCTGATTTCTTATATAGGAATCCTGTTGGGCTATGTCAATAAAGGCTTGTTGTTTCTTATCATTTTAACGACGGCTCAAATTGGCCTTGTCAATTTATTGGTTACGGTAGGTACGCTCTTTGCCCAATTTGCAAATTTTGGGACGGTCTATTCAACCTGGAAGTTCTTTCCGTATTTCAAAAATGAAAGTAACAAGCACAACGGATTTCTACCGTATATCTTAAGAGTTGTCGGTATCGGCATTGTGAGCTGCACTTTACTCTACCTTCTTTTTAAACCAGAAGTAATTGCGCTATACAGCGAAAGGTCAGCTGCGTTCAATGACTATTATTATATGGTTTTGCCAATTGGTATCTCAACAGTCTTGTACTTAGTTGCCGAAACCTATTTGCGTGCTTTATACAAGAACACAGTTGCTGTTTTTGCTTTAGAAATCGGCTTGCGTGTTGCGCACACTATTCTACTTTTTTTGCTCTATTTCCGTTGCATCAACTTTCATTGGTTTGCCGTTCTACAGAGCTTTAGCTTTCTTATTCCGGTTGTCATACTCACCATTTATTTATGGAGAATCGGCGAGCTCAATCTCTCCTGGAAATCTATACTCATATCCAATCGGTTCAAGAAAATCATCCGTAATTTCTCCCTGATCAATTATGTCAATACGCTTGGAATTGTTTTTGTTCAGGCGCTCGATGTCATGATGATCGCTTATTACTTAGGGCTTGAAGCCACTGGCGTCTATACCACAGTGGTTTTTCTGGCAACTGCTCTTCAGGTACCTTATAAATCGGTATTAAGAGTAAGCTCCCCGCTTGTTGCTGATCATTGGAAGCGCCGCGAAATGTCAAAGATTCAAGCACTTTATACCAAAGTAAGCACGCTAGGTTTGGTCTTGGGATTAACGCCTTTTCTTGTGATTTGGTTAAACGTCGATTTCTTATTTGGGTTTTTAAAACCAGAATTTCAAGCTGGCATTATGGTATTTTTCTTCCTGATGCTCGGACGCTTATTAGACATGTTTTTTGGGATCAACGGGGCCATTTTTGTGACGTCAAAAAAATACAAATACGACGTCATTTTCACGGTTCTGCTGATTGGTATTGTTTATGCGCTCAATACGCTACTGATACCAACATGGGGAATAGCAGGCGCCGCTATCTCGACCTCTTTCGCTCTAATTGTTTACAATATTGGCCGTTTGTTATTTGTTTGGAAGGTTTATCGTTTGCAACCTTTTCATCTCAATCAATTCAAAATTATGGGCTTTGCAGCACTGGCCTTTGCGGTGGGCACGGGCTTACATGCGCTTGTTGCACTCAATGAGTGGCTCTTTTTTGGATTAGAGCTTAGCGTTGTAGCACTCGTTTTTGTTGTTCCAGTGCTATGGTTTCGTCTCGATCCTGAAATCAATAATTATCTTCATAAGATAGCCGTCAAGTTGGGCTTGGCTAAATAAAGCTCGTAGAAATCGATCTACTCGAAAGAAACTTTATTCAAGAAAAGTACGGTGCGCTTGCGCTTCACGTCGTCGTCGACTCTATTCTTAATAGACTGAACCCCGTAAGACAAGAAGTATTTGTCGTACCAGTAGGAAATGTTGCTATATGATTGTTTTATCTTGTCGTTTTCGTTTTCGGTATTGATTGGGTTTGAGGTTTTATCATAGAGGATTTCGCCATCAAAAGAAATGGATTTTGAATAAATATTCCGGCCATCGGCATAGACCAATTGGACGCTGTTTTGATCTTGACCAGCAACCCTAATGAATGTTCTGGCAACCATTGGTTTGTACCATAAATACATTTTAAATACTTGGCTCCAAACCAATTCTCCTTCTCTATTGAATTTGGCGATCATGGCGTGTGTATACTGATAACCGTCAAAGACTTGTACTGTTGTAGTGGTGGTTTTGCCATTGACTGTGGTTGTTCGAGTTTCAGTTCTGTAGGTTGGGTAATAGGCTTCTGTTATCAAAAGAAAATCGTTGTCCACAGGAATAAGATTGTGCATCACAAGGAGCTGATTTGCTTCCAATTCTTTGCCTCTACTGGCTTTGCGTGCTTTTTTATTTTCGATGCGCTCTTGAGTTCTTTCAGGCAGGTAATCTAAATAGTTTGGAATATCTAAAAAATTATAAGATGTGATGTCTGAAATTTCCCCATCACTGGAAACCCCAAAATAAATACCGTTATTAGGCCCATAGGAAGAGTTTCCATATGTTCCGGCGATGGCAACATCTGACTCACCTATTGCACCAACGGTAATAGATTTAATATATCTGCCCCCGCTCTCATCTATTTTTATGGGGGTATTTAATTGACCGTCTGTATCGACATCTAGCAAATAGGCAAAGGTTATTTTACTTGTTTTATAGACTCTAAGTGATACGTAGTATTTTTTCGCATCTTCTAGATATTGCATGTTGGTGGCAATAATGCGTCCTGGTTTGAAATCTTCTATATAAATGGGTGTTGATGTTACCGTTTGGTTTTCTAAATCAAAAGATAAAAAATGCACTCCGGTTTTACTGAATCCGATGGCTGCGGCTTTTTGACCTAAAACTTGAAAATATTCTATCCCACGGAATTTTTCACTTCCACTGTATTCAATATCAAGGCGCTTACTTGATTTATTCTTGACATCGAATTCATAAATAGCTATCGGTCTTTTTTTACGTCTAAAAGCGAGGTGATAAATATGATCTTCAGTATCATAAGTAGACATTATGGGGAGGTAAGGATCGTATTCGATAGGGTCTGTTTCATATAATTGTAAATCAGTGTCGTATACATCGTGATGCAAATTCATATTAGTTTTCACGCCACCTTCTTTGCTGAAACTCTTCACGACCACTCCGTATTTACCCATTGTAAATACTTGTTCGTTAGAGCGACCATCCTTGAGGTCGATTTCGACGCGTTTTTCAGTGGTTTTGAGTTGTTGCCCAAAAACAAAAGTAGTTGCCAAAAGAAAAGAGAGAATAAGTATTGCTTTCATAAAGGGATATTGCGAATAAATAATAGTAAAGCTAAATTACTTAAAGTCTCGGAAGAAACAGTTAGTATATATTCTATTATTTCGTCTAAACTTTTCTATCACCTCTTTTGTTACCTTTGCTTATGCAAGAAAAGAAAGGCATTGCCATACTCGGCTCAACGGGTTCTATCGGTACGCAGGCACTTGAGGTGTTGGCATCTTACCCAGACTACTTTGATTTACAGGTTTTAACAGCCGGTAAAAATGCCGACTTGCTGATAGAGCAAGCCTTGAAATTTCAGCCAAATTCGGTGGTGATTACTGATCAAACGCAGTATCAAAAAGTGAAGGACGCACTTTGGTCTGCCGAGATCCATGTTTATGCGGGTCAGGAAGCGCTTTGCCAGGTAGTTGAGTCTACTGAGGTGCATACGGTACTCACAGCATTAGTGGGTTATGCAGGCCTCAAGCCAACCATTCATGCCATAGAAGCGGGCAAAACAATTGCGCTTGCTAATAAAGAAACATTAGTTGTGGCTGGCGAACTTATAACGCGAATGGCTCGCGAAAAAGGCGTCAATATTTATCCAGTCGATTCTGAGCATTCGGCCATTTTTCAGTGTTTAGTCGGCGAATTCCATAACCCAATTGAAAAAATATACCTGACTGCATCTGGTGGTCCATTCCGCGGTTTTTCATTAGAACAACTTCAAAAAGTGACGCTAGAGCAAGCCCTTAAGCATCCGAACTGGAGCATGGGCGCCAAAATCACCATAGATTCAGCAAGCCTCATGAACAAAGGTTTAGAGGTCATTGAAGCCAAGTGGCTTTTTGGTTTGCAGCCCAAGCAAATTGACGTAATTGTACATCCGCAGTCTATTGTGCACAGCTTGGTACAGTTTGAAGACGGTAGCATGAAAGCACAAATGGGCCTGCCCGACATGAAACTACCTATTCAATTTGCCCTCACTTATCCTGCGCGTTTCAAAACGGATTTCCCGAGATTCAATTTCATGGATTATCCGCAACTTACTTTTGAACAGCCAGACCGAAAGGTTTTCAAAAATTTAGATTTGGCTTATCAAGCCATGGCGGCCCAAGGAACAGCCGCTTGTGCGCTCAATGCAGCCAACGAAGAGGCTGTAGCCGCTTATCTAGACCGCAAAATTTCCTTTTTAGAAATTGGCCAACTCAACGAGTACTGTATGCAAAACGTGGCCAATATTCTAAACCCGAACTACGAAGATTATGTTGCCACTGACGCAAGAGCAAGGGCTTTTGTTCAGGAACAGTTCAACAAATAAAAATGGTTTAAAAATAGGCGCGCAACTCCATGCCGCCTGTGTGTACAGTTTTTTGTCCCTCCATTTGGCGACCGCCATAAGTGAGGCTTAGTTGTAAGTTCTTACCAACGATTTTTTGGAAGCTCAAATTCCAAGTCCAATTGGTTCCGGGCCTGAGTCCTTCTAACATTTCGTACCCTACTGCAGAGAGGGCATTGCCGCTGAAGTCAAAATAAACGTATTTAAGCGAGCCATTCAAGCTGCCTTTTTCACTGCGATTCACCTTCCAAGTTGTTTCGAGCGATTTGGACTGCGCTGTTTGCCCACCGTAAAGCGCGCTGTTTGCCTTATTGCCAAGGCTTCCGATCAAACTTAGGCGCAATTGCGAACCGTCTTGATAAATCAGTTGTGGTTTGATTTCTTGCACTTCAATCTGAAAGTTGCGGCCACTTGTGTAATCGGCAAGTGCAGCATTTTGGCCTTTGGCAACCGTCGTTTCAAAGGCGAGTTGACTATTGACATTAAGTCGAAAATTTACTTGATGTTTAGTGCTGCTTTTGGCGTCGTAGCCACTGGCCAATAATATTTTGTTTTCTTGTCTAAGCCAGCTGTATTCCGCGCTAAATACTTTGGCATTTCTATTGAAAAATAAGGAATTTGAAAACTGGGCATTCGCAGATTGTAGGCCCAAAGCCGAAATATCTGAAGCTAATGGATTGACCCATTGTAATGTACTGGCTTCTTGAAGTTTGCGCTGAACCCGAATGCGCGTCTGATTCGAGAACCTAGAAAGTACACCTAATACACCTTGGCGCTGCCTCCAGAGTAATTCTGGGCGCCACAAAATACTTTGGTTCCATTCGTTGGAGAAGACGGGTGCATAACTCGCGCTCGGCACAAAAACTCTGATGTAATCCGCTTGATCTGCATAGACGGATATTTCGAACTCATTGAGATCTTTGATGCCGTCTGCGTTGTAGTCTATCCAAGTATAAATTCCTTGCCCATCACTGACCCGAATGTACTGAAAACGTCTTTTTTGCTCTAGCCCTGAACCGAGCTCGTAGAATGTGCTAAGCGTTAAGGCATTTTTGAAGTAGCGGGCATTGTAATCAAAGCGCGCAACGAGGCTATTTTCTGCTTTTTGATCAATGAGCGCTGAGTCGATGATTTCCAACTGTCGGGAACCTAACAATACCTGAAGGTTTTGCTTCGCACTAGGGTCCCACTTGAGTTCTAGCCCCATGGTTTTGGCTTTTGCCGCCAGTTGAAGTAAAGAATCTGGTCGCCAATCGTAGCGTTCGCGATAGTAGAGTTTGAGGTCGAGTTTTTGTTTTGTCTGAAGCGCAACAAAGGTTTGTGCGTCGTAAAATTGATAAGAGCTATTGAGTAAACTACCGTTGTATTGATTCCATTCGTGGTCGTCGATCCAGCCGATTTTAAACAAGCCAATTTGCTTACTGATATTCAAACGATGTCGTATGAATAAATTCTCAGCGGTACTTTTTCGACTTCTCAGCGCCGATGCATCCCATTTGGCTGCCCACTTATTTTGTTGCCAATTACCATCCGAATAAAGGCGTTGGCCTGAAAAAAGGCTATCGATGGAAAAGTACTGAGCAGTGAAGTTCATCTGGCCATAAAGGCTGTTTTCTATGTGCTGCTTGAATTCAAATTGTTGTTGCGCACCGAGCAATTGCTGATTGCGAATGTTCCAATCTCTATCGAATTCGACGGCTCTAAATTGCTCTATAGGCTCAAAACGTTTGTTGAGGTATAAATACTCTAAGCTGCTTTCTATCAAGCGTTTGCTACTGTCTTGTGACACAATTTTTTTGAAGCGAATGCCTCCTTTTGAAGCCAGACCAATATTGTTTTGATCGTCGAGTGCGGAATATAAATTGAGGTCGTTTTCGCTGAGCGCATTTTCGGTAAATACCGACCAATTTGGGTGTAAGTCTAGTGCAAGTCCGGCGCTCGCCATTTGTTTTCTTTTCGGTGTTTGCACCTTTCTGATGGGTTCAAAGTTTCCTTGAGAAACGCCGTTAACGGGCTCAACCCATTTGTAGTAATTTCCCGAAGCACTTACGCCGGCCAGCACGTAATCACCTTGCCCCGCTCCCACTTCTGTGAAGGTGCTGCGGTAAAGCGCAAGTTGTGGATCTACACTGAAAACTAAGATATTGGAATACCCAAGCGTATCGATGAGTCGGTACATGTTTGCATTTTCCAAAAAGCCTGTGGAGTCATAACCTTGAACGTTTGCTTCATTTAGGTTGTCTCCAATCTGACTGAGTTGTTGGAGTTGTTCGTTACTGAGGAGCTGTTGCAGTGGTTGGTTCTGTAGGTCTTGCTCTTGATACAAAGCTACCCAAGATTTCATTTTTTGTGTTTGATAACGCGTCGTGTGTTGAAGCAAGCTGCGTGCAAAGTTTTGGTCGGCATATTGAAATTCAGCGACAATACGACTGTCCTTAGTGATGAGGTGTCGAGATGTAAAAGTGAGTTCAGCACTTGCGTAGTCAATGATGTAGTCAAATTCTTGACCGCGTTGCATGAGCTGTCCGTCGATGTAAATGCGCTCTGTTCCTGCAAGAATTATTATAAAGGGTTCGTTACTTGCGCCAATAAGTCGGTACGGCCCCTGAACGGCTTCTAATCCTTGGATAATTTGTCGCTGAAATTTTCCTTTTGATAAACCCACACTACTTTGCGTGTAGAGTTTAGCGCCATTGCTAGTTTCCCAATTGTATTGCCCCGTAATACCCTGTGCGCGTTTGCGGTAGGTCATGAATTGGCCGTCGGGTTTGTCTAGCCAAAAATCACCGGCCGTTACTTTGAGCTGTTCGTTATGAACTTGTATGAACACTTGGTCAAACTCTCTGAGTTGGTTGGTGGTTCCGGATGCTTGAAAAGGGATATTCGCATCTGAAAGTGATGCTGTGAGCATTAAGTTGGGCGCAATTTGACCGTTGAGTTGCAGGTTCAGCGCAGAGTTCAGCCCTAAACTTTGGTTGTTACCAAAGCCAATTCCGCGCGCCAAGCTCCCGCTTTTGTGAATGGCGTTGCCGCCGAAAAGATCAGGTTTTGTGGCGGTATTGATCTGGAATTTTTCGCGTTCTTTCTCTAATAGGTTTGCTGAACTCACCGGAACAAAAGGATAGCGTTGCACAGTTTGGTTCAAGGGAAAGGGAAAGACCAAAAATCGCAAGAAGAGCGTATCGGAAGGCGCTGCTTTCCACTGAAAAAGATTCTTGCGGCCATTGAAATAAAATTGTTCGGCCCGAACGGTAAAGGTGTCTGTAAATGAAGCATTCGTCGAAAACTGAAACGAAGGCGTATAGATGGCATTGCTGTCTAGAAACTGAACAAGTGTGTCAGGGGCGAGTGCGACGATTCTGCTATTTTGTTGCGCAGAGAGGCTCAACCTACAGAGGTTGAAAACACAAATCAATAGCAGATATGAGCCAAAAAAGCGTTTCATGGGCACAGACCTTTGATTAACGTCGAATTGGCCCAGACATTGCCTTACTCGATGACTGAAAAACCGGTGTAGGCTTGGAGGGCCTTCGGAATTTGAATACCGTTTGCTGTTTGGTGATTTTCTAGCAAAGAAGCAAGGATGCGCGGCAAGGCCAATGCAGAGCCGTTGAGCGTATGGCAAAGCGTTGTTTTCTTGTCGTCTTTGAAGCGCAATTTGAGTCGGTTAGATTGGAAGGTATCAAATCTGGAAACAGAACTTACTTCTAGCCACTTTTCTTGTGCTGCAGAGTATACTTCGAAGTCGTAGGTCATGGCCGATGCGAAGCCCATGTCGCCACCGCAAAGGCGTAAAATGCGATAAGGCAGTTCTAGTTTGTCGAGGAGGTTTTTAACGTGATCGATCATTTCATCGAGCGCCTTAGCCGTGTTGTCTGGGTGCTCAACTCTTACGATTTCTACTTTGTCAAATTGATGGAGGCGGTTAAGGCCACGCACGTCTTTGCCATAAGAACCCGCTTCTCTTCTAAAACAGGGTGTGTAGCCACACATTTTGATGGAGAAATTGGCGTCGGGCAAAATGACATCGCGGTAAATATTGGTGAGTGGCACTTCTGCCGTTGGAATAAGGTAGAAGTCGTCTTCTTGGACGTAGTACATTTGCCCTTCTTTGTCGGGAAGCTGGCCTGTACCGTAGCCGCTCGCTTCGTTCACCATGTGTGGCGAAATGAACTCCTCGTAGCCAGCTGCAATGGCTTCGTCTAAAAAAAATTGAATGAGGGCGCGTTGTAGTCTAGCGCCTTTGCCGCGATAGAATGGAAAACCAGCTCCGGTAACTTTTACGCCAAGTTCAAAATCGATGAGCTTGAATTTTTTGGCGAGATCCCAGTGTGGTTGTGCTTCAAAATTGAATTGAGGAATACTGCCTGCTTCAAAAACATTTTGGTTGTCGGCGGCATCTCGGCCTTGAACAACTGCCTCGTTGGGCACATTTGGCAAGGTGTAGAGCAGTTTTTGAAGCGCTTCTTCGTGAGCGCTTACAAGCTCTTTGAGTTCGGCTTCTTGCGTTTTGAGAAGGCTCGTTTTTTCTTTCAAGGCATTCGCTTCGGCTTGTTGTCCGCTTTTGAAAAGCTCGCCAATTGAACGGGCAAGTTGGTTCATTTCGGCGGCAACTTGATCGAGTTGAGTTTTGGCCGCTCGCCAATTTTGGTCGGTCTCTAGGATGGCATCAAGTGTTTGACTTGCATCTATATTTCTTTTGGCCAAACCCGCAATGATGGCTTCTTTTTCTTGACGAATGCGCTGAATTTCTAACATATGTACTCGATTGAAGCACAAAAGTAAGCAAATACGCTTAAAATGACCGATGTTGTCCATACTAAGCTGTTGATTATTCCTTGAATCTTCGAGAGCTCGAGTGTAGAATTGCGCTAATTTTGGAAGATGAGTTTGCACGAAGTAAAAATTGTCAGCAAGAGCCACCACGAAGCACCGTCGTACCAAACTGCTGGTGCCTCTGGCATGGACATCCGCGCGGTGCTCGAAGCCCCGCTCACTTTAGCCCCCATGGAACGCGCCTTAATCCCGACGGGTATCTTTCTTGAAATGGATCCAAGTTTGGAATGTCAAGTGCGCCCACGCAGCGGCCTAGCCCTCAAAAAAGGGCTTACAGTACTCAACACCCCAGGAACCATTGACGCCGATTACCGCGGAGAAGTTGGCGTGATTCTTGTGAATCTCTCGTCTGATTTCGTTACCATTACCGATGGTGAACGCATCGCACAACTCGTATTTTGCAAAGTAGAAAAAGTTAACCTGATTCAAGTTCAAACCCTCACTTCTTCTGATCGTGGAGAAGGCGGTTTTGGCAGTACAGGAGTGAAATAATTAGACCATGAAAGTAATTGTCCCGATGGCGGGTCGCGGTAGCCGACTCAGACCCCATACGCTTACCATTCCAAAACCACTTGTTCCTGTAGGCGGAACGCCAATTGTACATCGCTTGGTAGCCGACATCGCTCGCGTTTGTGAAGAACCGATAGAAGAGATTGCGTTTGTGGTAGGTGAGTTCGGCGAGGCCGTTGAACAAGAACTTTTAGCTGTTGCGGCAAGTCTAGGTGCCAAAGGTAGCATTCACTACCAATTGCAAGCGTTGGGAACTGCACACGCCGTTCTTTGCGCAGCTACTGCACTCGACGGGCCAGTGGTGGTTGCTTTTGCAGACACCCTTTTCAAAGCAGATTTCAAAATTTCTAAAGAAGACGAAGGCATTCTTTGGGTCAAGCAAATCGAAGACCCAAGTGCATTTGGTGTGGTTCAACTCAATGATCAAGGTCAAATTATAGATTTTGTCGAGAAGCCACAAACGTTCGTTTCTGATCTTGCCATGATTGGCATTTACTATTTCAAAGATGGCGCTCGCCTCAAACAAGAGTTGCAATACCTCATCGATCACAACGTGATCAAAAGCGGTGAATACCAACTCCCAGATGCCTTGCGCCGACTCACCGAGGCTGGTGTGGTATTCAAGCCTGGCACCGTAGACGAATGGCTCGATTGCGGCAATAAAGAAGTAACTGTCGAGACCAACCAACGCGTTTTAGAGCACGATTTAGAAGCTGGCCGCTTGCAAAATTTGTCTACAGAAATAGTAGATAGCGTAGTAATTCAACCATGCTACATTGGGCCAAATGTCCGTATAGAAAAATCTGTTGTGGGCCCCCATGTTTCTATCGGTGAAGGTAGCGTTGTTTCGGGCGTCCGTATTCAAAATTCAATTGTTGGTCAAAAAAGTCACTTGAGTCAAGTGAGTTTAGCAGGCGCCATGATTGGCTCTCACACCACCTACAGCGGCCGAGCTAAAGACCTCAGCCTTGGCGATTACAGCAGCGTCCATGAATAAATTATTCTACATCATCGCCACTTTGGCATTGGCTTCTTGCAAGGTGCAAGAAACGGCAGCTGTTTCACAAGACCCTGCCTATATCAGGCAATTTCATAGTGGTGTGCGCAATATGCTCAATGAGCAATACGAAGTAGCGATATCAGATTTCAAAGCTTGTTTGCAGAAGCAACCCAAAGATGCCGCGGTGCACTACGCTCTTTTTCAAATTTATCTCAAAGAGGGCCGCTATCAAGAGGCCGCGTTTCATACTGAACAAGCGGCCGCGTTAGACCCAAAAAACCTTCATTACAAGAGAGAGTTGGCTTTTATGTATCAGCAGCTCGGCAAATACCAAGACGCGGCCACTGTTTTTGAATATTTGCTCAAAGCAGACCCTAAGAACATCGATTATTATAGTGGGGCTCTCAAGAGTTACGACGAACTAAAAAAGCCAAGTAAGTCTTACGCACTGATCGAAAAAATGGAACAACAAATGGGAGAAAACCCCAATACGGTTCTCGAAAAATACCGTTTGTTACAACAAATGGGCAAAGCCAAAGAAGGTGCCGCACTACTGGAAGCCGCTAGGGTGCGTTTCCCGTCGGAACCAAGTATTCTTGCCAATTTAGTTGATCATTATTTTAGAATGCAAAACTATACTGCAGGTTTTGGCCTACTCAAAGACCTCGTAGAAGCCGACCCTGAAAATGGTGTCGCTTTGCTCATGTATGGTGAAATGCTCTACCGCTCCGGAAAAGTGGAAGAGGGTAAAAAATACTTGCATCAAGGTATTTTGGCTCAAGGTCCGAGTCTTGATCAAAAAATGAACATCCTCATCATGTTGGTCAATGAAAAGAAACAAACTTCCATAGACCCGAAACTCGAACCGCTTGTTCTCTACATGACTGAAACGTTTCCAAAAGAAGCAAAAGCGCATTCTATAGCTGGCGATTATTTTTATGTAGCGGGTCAGCCGGATAAAGCCATTGAAAGCTACCGTCAAACTTTGCGCTGCGACCCTAACTTATTTCCGGTCTGGAATCAAGTACTCATTTTAGAATTTGAACAAGAGCGCTGGACTGATTTACAACAAGATGCCAGCACTTGTGCCGAACTCTTCCCGAGTTATCCTATTCCTTTCTTTTTCAAAGGATATACGCTCAATCGTGCCGGTGCATTTACTGCGGCACTAGAAAACTTTTCGTCGGCAGAAGGGGTACTGGTCAATGACAATGCGCTTTTAGCAGAAATTTACTTGCAAAAAGGCAATGCCTATTTGGGCTTGCAAAAGCAAGATCAAGCCTTCTCAGCTTTTAAAGAGGCCCTGAGCATTAGTTCAAACGCGCTAGAATTGAGTTACTTACACCTCTTGCTGAAATACAAGATCGAACTTTCAAAAGCTACCGAGCGCCTACAAGAGCTCATTGTAAAAGATGCGTCTAATCCAAGTATCGTTTTTGAATGCGCTTTTGCAGCTTTTCAAATGGGGTCGTATCAAAAAGCACTAGACGAGATGCGCAAGATCAGTAAGGATCAATTCATACAGACGGCTTCCTACCAAGAGTTACTCGGCGACATCTATTTTCATCTAACGCAAGTTCAAGAGGCTCAGAACTGCTGGCAAAAAGCGCTTTCATATGGCGAGGGAAGTGTTGTCCTCACTGAGAAAATCAATAAAAAAACCTATGTTCAAGCTCCATAATTTATTTTTTCTAATCATTGTGGGTGTCGGCTTACTATCCTGTAAGGCTCCAGCTGTGGTGCTTGAAGACCAACTGAGTACCGATAAATTGCCCAAAATCAAGGACAAAGAACTCATAGACCGCATTGATAGCCTTTCACGTATCGAACCACAAACTTTTTACAGCAAGCTGACAGTCTCCTATAAAGACTTGAGCAAAGCCGCCGATGAAAGTGAGGTCTCCTTGAAAACGTCGATCAAAATAGTAAGTGATAGCGCGGTTTCAGCGATCATCACCTACGCGAGAATTCCGGTTGTTACGGCGCTTGTAACCCAAGACACCCTCAGCGTTGTCAATAAACGCGACCGCTGCTACACCGTAGCGTCTCTGGATTATTTAAAAGAACTTTTTGGAGTTGACTTTAGCTATGAGAACTTAGAAGAAATCATCTACGGTAAACCCTTAGATTATCAACTTTCGCAAAAGTACTTTGTAGATAACGACCCGCATCATTACAGCGTTTCAACTCACAAAAAGCGCGATCGCAAAAAACCCGACCGCAAACAACGAGATGACCTCATGATTCAATATCACCTGACAGACGACGCAAAAGCGCTTAAACAGACGCGCATTTGGAGTTTGGAAGATGCTACCGAAGTGAGCGTTGTTTATTTAGAAAGACAGCAGGTCAATGGTTTTGATTTGCCATTAAAGGTAGAAATCAATATTAGGACGCCTAAAAAATCTTTAGTACTTAGTTTGTTATATGAGCGCATTGAGGTCAATGAGCCACAAGAATTGATCATCGTCATACCAGATAGCTATGAAAAATGTGATTAGACTTTTTTTACTGTTGTGTGTGGTTCATCAGAGCTATGCCCAGCAAGATCAAAACCAACTCAAACGCGAGCAACAAAAATTAGAGAAGCGCATCTCTAATACCAAGAAGCTCTTGAATAAAGTGAAGAACAACAGCCAGGCTTCGCTCAACGAGATCCGACTGATCGAAAACCAGATCCGCAGTCGCGAAGCACTTGTGAATCTCTTTGACAATCAAGTGCGCAGTGCTGAAATGAAGATTGTTCAAAAGAAAATGGAAATCAAGCGTTTGCGCACTAAACTTGCCCAACTCAAGCAGCAATATCGCAAGATGTTTCTGTATGCCTACAAGCATAGAGGTAATTATAATAAGGTCATGTATCTCTTGGCTTCATCAGACTACAACGAGGCCCTGCGCCGCAATCGATATCTGAAGAAAGTAGCAGCGGTTCAGCAAAAGCAAGCTGCACTTATCAAGCAACACCAACAATTGATCTTTAAAGAAATTGATCAAATTGATTCTGAAAAACTCATCAAACAGCAGGCTCTTGAAGAGAAAAAACAAGAACGCCAACTGATCGAAAAAGACAAAACCAAAAAAGAGAAATCTTATCAAAAGTTCAAGAAAGAAGAACAGGCTTTAGTGGCCCAGCTCAAAGAAGATGAGCGCAAGAAAATCCAGCTCAAAAAGCAGATCGATGCGGCAATTAGAGCTGATATCGCTAGAGAACAGGCACGAGAGGCCGCTCGTCAGGCAGAATTAGCCAAAGCAACTCCCAAGACAACAACAAAACCTTCCGGCAAAACACCAGCTTCCACTACCACTACTACTACAAGTAGCCCAAAGACGACCCCAACAGCAGCAGCGCCAAAAGTAGTAGCTACACCAATTTCTACGGAGGGAGCGGCAATTGGCAGGAGCTTTGAAACCAATCGTGGGCGTTTGCCATGGCCGGTAGATAACGGTAGTGTCACAGAACGATTTGGACGCAATTACCACCCAACGCTTAGCGGAGTCGAGTGGAACAACAACGGTATCGATATAACTTGTAATAAAGGCTCTAGAGTTCGCGCTGTCTTTGAAGGTGAGGTAACAACGGTATTTTCAGTACCTGGAGCAGGTAAAGTAGTGATCATTAAGCATGGTGCTTACCGTACGGTTTATGGAAATCTTGCCGAGACTTTTGTTGGTGTAGGTACTAAAGTTTCTACTAAGCAAGCCATCGGTACTTTACTCAATGATGGTGGTGTTTCGGTTTGTCATTTCGAGGTTCATCAGGTGGTAGGTGTGAACCCCGTTACGCTCAACCCTTCGCTTTGGATTGGTCGCTAGGCCCGAGTTCTTTTTCATAGACTAACCACATTGCGCAAATGCCCCAAATGGGTACGGCTGCTTTGTCGGTATCTAAATAATTATTGAGGAAGGCATGTATAAAGTAAGTGCTGAGTGCCATTATGGTACTTAATACAAAAATTCGGTCTTCTTTATAAGTTTTTGGCAAACGGTGGTAAAGGGTAATCCCAGTGTAGAAGATAGCAAAAACTACTGCTATGAGCGTGAGCATCCCAATGAGGCCGGTTTCTGCTAGCGCACCTAAATACTCGCTGTGTGCATTGCCCATATCTCCAAAGTTAGTCGAGATAATCGTGAGGTTTTCCGGACGCTGAAACGGTGCGTATTCAAACGCGTAAGTACCAGGTCCGTAACCCATCACCGGGCGCTGCTTGAACATTTCAATAGCACAACTCCAGCGGTTGATTCGCTCTAAATTTGAGGCATCTGTAGAGATATTCGCCGCGCTTTGCAAGCGTTCATCGAAAGCTTCGGTCGTATGTTCGTACTTATTGCGTTCGAGTTCCATTTCAATTTGGTCCCAGCGAATAATGACAATAAGTACGGCGATTCCCGTTAATATGGCAATTGGTTTCCAAGAGATTTTGTAATAAAGCACAATGGCAATGCCAATGCTGGCTAATACACTGAGCCAAGCGGCACGGGTATAAGATAATACGAGCCCCACTAGAATAATGATGATCAAACTGATCAATGTGACTTGTACTAGTGGATTGTGTTTTTTATACAAATAAAGCCCTACAGCTAAAGGCAGAATAAGCGCTACAATGGCCCCATAAATGGTGTGGTCTTTGTAAAAAGGAGACATAACCCAGTGCCCTTCTTTTTCGCCAAATCCATAGAACGAGTGGTGAATGAGCGTATATAAGATGACGATGACATTCGCAATAATGAGAAGCCAAATAAAGGCACTGCGGTTGCTTCGTTTTTGAAAGAAATAAGGTCCAAAAAAGAGAATGGGTACAATAAACCAAAGCCTAGCAAGGATATACTTGAAAGATACAAGCGGGTGGCTGCTTGTTATGGCAGATAATAGCAGCCAAATTAAATAAATCAAGATAGTCCAGATCAGCGGACTGCGCCAAAGATGTAGCGGTAGAAAGCCTTTTTTAATCTGAAATGCACTGAGCAACAGCATGAGACCAAAGAGCAAAGGCTCTGTTGGTAGAAACAAGCCGAAACTGCTCGTGTATTCCTCGATGTTAATAGACAGCGGGGTCAGGAAGGCCAAACTCAAAAAGAGTTTTTCAGTCTGAAAAATCGCAAAGTAGATGGCGAGGAGGCCAACTGGAATGAGTGAATAAACAATAGGATCGTTCATTTGAAGCTTATGCAGCGTTCTGTTGGAGCTCTTTGATGCGTTGACGGATCAGTAAGAAGAACAATCCGAATAGGAAACCGCCAATTGTGGACACGAGCACGATGATCATGCGTTTGGGCTTTTCTTTACGGTCTGCAACAACGGCTCTTTCTACCACAAATTTGTGGTTGAATTTGGCATTGGCATCCGATTCTGCTTGCTCGTATGAAACTCTGAAGTCCTCGATTTTGACAATTTTTTCATTGCGTTGGTACTCTAATCCGTCGTATATAGAGCCGTATTTGCTGTTGGCGTCAATCTTTTTGCGGATTTCTTCTTTTTCTTGCGGATTTTTAGCGTCGACAAGCGCTTGGTAGAGGGTTGCTCTGGCATCATTGGGTAAAACGCCGAGTTCAGCGAGGTCTTCTAGGCGCTGAAGGATAGAATCGCGCTCTTTTTCCATTTGCTGTTTTTTGCGCAAATTGATCTGAAATGCAGGAATGGTGCGTTCTCGAATCATTTCGTTTTTGATCGTATCGATGAGGTCTACGATATCGTTGGCCATTGCAGCCGCTTGTTTTGGATCTTGGTCTAGGACGTCTATTTGAATTGAACCGTAGCGCGTGCGGCCGAAAGTAAAGTGTTCGTTGTAGGCCTTATTGAGTTTGTAGTATTTGTTTGGGTCTGTTTTGGAAATCTCGTAGTCCGACATGAGGTCGTATTTCTGAACAATGCGGTCTCTGATGCGCGATGAAGATAAAATTTGTACGAGTTGTTCGGCTTGTTCCTCTTCACCGAAATCCATGGCTGCTGCTTTCACATTGCGCTGTTCTGAGAACGAAACGTTGCTAGATGCGGCCGGAAAAACAATCGCGGTGGATAAGTATAAAGGCGTAATCAAAAAGGCAACAACGATAGAAACAATCGCGGCAGCGCCAGTAAATAGCATCAAAGATTTGCGGTGATTCCAGAGAAATATGAGAAGTGCGTTGCGTTGGTCTGTGAGGTTATTGTTTTCCATAATGCTAGCTTGCGGCCAATTTTTTTTCAAAGCTATGACAATAACTCCAAAAATCCATATTTATTGCGTTTTACTGCGTGTTTGAACAAGCGAAATCAGCTCCTTCACATCTATGAATTTAAAAGCAAAAAGAAAGAATATAGTTACCAAAACATCAATGAACAGGATAAAGTCACCATATAAATAACCTATGGGAGTCCAATCAACGATAACAAACCAAAATACTAAGGCCAATACGAGCAATGGATATCGATAAATATGGCGCTCCAAAATTGGCAAACTAAACAGGCGTTTACAGTGAATAGCTTGTGCAAGGGCAACCAAAAGTTGAGTAAATGCTGCAACCGCAGCAGCAACAAGCGCAGCACCAATACTGTGTACTTTTGGAATCAAAATTAAATTCAAGCAGATATTCGCAATAACCCCTATAAAGGAGATGCGATTCAAAACCCCTAAAGACCCATTGGCTGTGAGCAAAGACCCATATATAAGGTTTGATGCCATTCCAAAAAAAGCGATGCTCAATAGAAACAATATGCTCCCGCTATCCACAAATGTATTGGTATAAATTTGATCCATCAATAGCCCACCGCGCATCAGGCTAAAAACAATAAATGCAATACTCGAACCGAGCAAAAGCCTACTTGCCTGCTTGACCAATGGTTCTATTGCCGAAGGCCGCTCCTTGATTAGTTTTGAAAACATTGGAAAAAGCAGCCCTGCAAATACCATTGCAAACATATATAGTGCATCAATTAATCGATAGGCTTGCGCATAATAAGCTGCTTCTTGTTGGCCATTATATCGAGAGAAGTGCAGGAGTAAAAGAGCATCTATACGGGTATAAAGCGTCATCAGTACGATGAGTAGAGCAAAAGGAAATGCTTTTTTTAATACAGGAAGAATGCTGCTCAAGCGCGGCCATTCCAACTTAGGTCTAATATAGTAGATCGCTAAACTACCCGCAGCGATAAAGCTCAGTGCGTAACACATGAATTGAAAAATACTATAAGATTCAATATCGACTAGCTTGAAACCATCGGGATAAACGTAAATAAGGTAGCCCATAGAAATGATCAGCAAAAGTCGATCGAGAACACTCAAAAAGGCATCGATACGAAAACGCTGAATACCAGCAAAATAACTCCTAAAAAAGGAGATGTTGGCAATTAAAAATTGGTTTAGACCCAGCAAGAGAATTAGTCTATATTCGGTCCAGGAAAGTGTAATAAAAACTTTGAGCAAGCCAATTCCGGCTAGATAACTGAGCATTAATAAAAAACGAAGACCGAGTATTGTCGAAAATAATTTTTTGGCTTCTGGTAAGTTTTGTGCGCTTAGACGCGTACTGAAGTTATTGACCCCAAAGTCAAAAACGATTGAAATGATGAGGCTAAGATTGAAAAAGGCAAAGTAAATCCCGTATTGTTGCCCCACAATATTTTGCACGGCGGCGTCGATCGCAAAAATCGAGATGGGCTTCACCAAAAGGTTGAGCCCCAGTGAAAAGAATAGATTGGAATAAAAACTGCGTTCTTTCATGTGCCTGTGAAGGTCAGGCTCAAAGTTAGGATTTTCTGAAAACTAGCGCAGTAAATTCACATGACCTGTGAGTACCTTGCGTTCGTCGAGATCAGGGTTCTTGTATAAAATGCGATAAGTGTACATTCCTGTTGGCGCGTCAAGTGCATCTTGCCCGTAGGTGCCGTCCCAACCGATGAGCGCATTGTGGCTCTCAAAAATGACTTCTCCCCAGCGATTGTAAATGGTGAATTCATAGTTTTGGGGGTCGTATCCTGAGAAAAACACCGGGCAAAATACTTGGTTATTTTGATCGCCGTCTGGGGTAAAGCTATTCGGAATGTAGAGCAACTCGTTGTATTGGTAACCAATGCTTACTGAAGTGGCATCTGAACATTGTAAATCAGTAAGCGCAGTTAGGGTGATGGTGTAGCCGTTCATGGTATTTTGGAACACGTGCGATGGCTCAAAATCAGAAGCAAACTGGCCATCGCCAAAGTCCCAAACATAATTGGTAGCCCCTAAAGATAAATTGCTAAACATGACGTATTGGGCTTCTTGTGTAAACACACTGATAGGTGATTCGAAATCTGCAACAGGGAGGTCTTCAACATAAACGTAGGCGAGTTCGGTATGCGTGTCGTAACAACCAAATGAGGTAGTTGAAGCCAAACTAACATCGAAAGTACCACCGTTCGGAAAAACAATTGTTGGGGCTACTCCAGCGGCAGAAAGCCCATTGCTTGTCGACCAACTATAGGTTGTGTTGGTGGCATCGTCTGCTGTAAAAGTGACCGCAAGAGGGGCACAGCCTTCTATTGGAGTGGCAGTGAAGGTAACTATTGGAAGTGGATGCACAGTAACGGTACCAATGGCAGGTAAACTAGGACAATTGTTCAGGGTGTAAATAACGCTAAGCGTGGTGTCTTGAAGTGGTGTAAAAGTTTGGTTAGGCCCACCTGCAATTCCATTAGGCCCCCAAGCATAACTGCCGCCGAGTAAATCTGGGGTCGCTGTTAGCGTTACAGGATCACTCTCACAAATGGTTGCACTCGTGAGTGTAACAACGGGTATTGGATGCACCGTAACTAGGGCTGTAGCGGAAGGGCTTGTACAATTGTTAAGGGTATAAGTGACCGTATAACTCGAAGTACTGCTTGGGCTTATAGAAATGGTGTCGTTTGTTTCGTTGGTCGACCACAAATAGGAGCCCCCTGGTAAGTTAGCTGTTGCAATCAAATTGATGACATCTCCAAAACACATAACGGCATTAGATGTTTGTGCTACAGGAATGGGGTTAACTAAAACAGTAGCAAAGGCAGTATCTTGGCAGCCGAGCAAATTGTAAATGACGCTATAATTGGTAGTGGCGGCAGGGCTAACCGTAATACTGGAGCTGCTTGCCGCAACGGGAGTCCAGGAATAGCTTCCTCCCGGAAGGTCAATGTTGGTGTTTAGGGTCGTGGCTGATCCAAAACAAATCGTATCATTAGCAGTATTGATTACTGGATAAGGTTTCACGACGATGGTCCCACTGACACTTGGTGAAACGCAGCCATTTGCGCTGGTATATATAACGCTGTATGTAGTTGTATTTAGTGGGCTGGCATTGAGATTAGCAGTAGTAGCACCTGTATTCCATAAATAAGTACCCCCTGCACTTACATTGCTGACGAAAAGGGTTCCTGCGCTTCCTATACAAACCGAATCTGTGGAGACCGTTGGTTGGGGTGTAGGCTCAACCGTAACGGTTACATTGCTTGTTCCGGTGCAGCCAGCCGCTGCATATTCAACCGTATAGGTAGTTGTGGTTGTCGGAGAAACACTTATCGTGGAGCCCGTACCAATTTGAGTTCCATTTAAAAACCAAGTGTAGGTTCCTCCTGGAGTTGGTGAACTTGCAGTGAGGGTTCCACTGGCTCCGGTACAAATCGTGATGGGTGCCGCAGTAACGGTTGGCCCAGGGTTGACCGTAACAGTAGTTGTTGCGTTCACCGTTCCGCAGTTTGGAACCGTTAGAGTGACGGTGTAAGTTCCTGCCGCTAGTAAAGTTGGGCTGGCAATTGTCGGATTCTGTTGGGTAGAGGTAAAGCTATTTGGTCCGGTCCAGGCCCATGTGTAATTGGTCCCGGTCGGATTGGGTACTGCACCTAAAGAAAATGGTTGTCCGGCACAGATTGGGCTGGTATTTGAGGCAGTTAGTGTAGGTGTTTGGCAACAGTTGATATACATCGTAATTCTACCAATATTATAATTGACTTCTGACCAAATATTGGCCATTGGCGCACCTGAACCAGCGGGGCAAGATTGCATGCCACTGCGTTGAAGGGTAGTGTTGAATCCGTTGATGCTCGTTACAAAATTTGCAGGCCCGTAGCTATTAACGCAATTGGCTCCTCTTGCACCATAGACGCCAATTATTTCACCTGCTGCAACTGGAATATTACAGGCAATGACTTGTGTAGCTGGCGCATTAGAAATGGTAAATAGTTGGATGAAGTTATTGGTAGTACCGGCAAATGCTGGTGGCGGTCCAGCCGTAAATTTGACTACCCGAATGGTTTGGGTACCAGTAGGGGCTGCATCTGGTGGAATATACAATCCACAAATCGTGAAGCTCGTAGGAGCCGTGAAGTGATAACCACGAATCATGCTCGTAAACGTGGTTGTTTGAGTACCCACGCTTATTGGGGTTCCTTGTGCTAAGGAATTACTTATGAATGTAAATGATAGTAAAAAGAGGAGTATAATTTTTTTCATTTAGCGAATCAAGTTTACATGACCTGTAATGGTCTTTCTTTCGTCTACTGCCGGAATTTTTACAGTAATCAGGTAGGTATACGTTCCATTTTGACAGGGGTTGCCTTGTTGTCCAAAAGTTCCGTCCCAACCTTTTTCAGGATTGAGCGATTCAAAAATCACCTCTCCCCAGCGGTTATAGATGAGTAATTGGTAGTTGTAAGGATCAATACCGGATGTAAAGATAGGCATAAAGGTCTGATTGAATTGATCTCCGTCTGGGGTGAAGGAGTTAGGAATATAATAAACCAATCCTGGATCGAAACCAATAAAGAAACTAGCTGTATCTACACAACCCAATGGAGAATATGCATATAAAACTACGTTAGTGCCTTCGTTGTCAAGGCTAAACAAATGAGTTGGTCCTTCTTCATTTGACGATCCGCCATCACCAAAATCCCAGGTATAAGTTGCGGCGCCTACTGAGCTATTCCAAAAAGAAAGCGATTGATTTGGTTCGGTAAATACTTGTGAAGAGGGCTCAAATGCAGCAATTGGGAAATTATCTACGGCGATCATGTTTGGAATGGTAGTGGTGGTAGAACAACCGTTTAATGTTGCTGTTAAGGAAACACTGAAGGTTCCATTTATCGAGAAATCAAAAGTGGTTTGTGCACCGCTTGCATTGAGTTGGTTACTAGTTTGCCAATTATAAGAAGTATTGTTGAGCACATCTGCACTGAAATTGACACTTAAGGGCACACAACCTTGAAGAACATTCGCATTAAAAGTGCTAACTGGCAACGGCAATACGGTTACAGTTGCTTGAATAGTATCTGATGAACAACCATTGAGCACATTAAAGACTTCAATAATGGAATCTTGAGTTGGTGTAAAGGTGTTGCTTGCAATTCCTTGAATAGCATTTGGCCCCCAATAGTAGGTTCCTGCCGGAGTGGCATTGGCAACCATTGTAACAGGATCTCCGGCACAAATGGTTTGGTTGTTCATGGTGATGGTTGGAACCGGATTCACTGTTAATGTTGCTGTCACGGGAACTGAAGTACAACCATTCAGTGTATAAGTTACACTTTCCGTTGTGGTGTTATTTGGACTTAAAATGAGCGTATCATTAGTGCTTCCGTTGGCCCAAAGAAAAGCCCCATTCGCAAGATTTGCGCTTGCAATTAATGCCCCTGACTGACCAGCACAAATAGTTGCATTCTGAATTTGCACAACCGGTACAGGATTCACAACTATTTGAGCAGTAGCCGTATCGGTGCATCCGGCGAGGTTATAGATAACCGTATATGAACTTGTTGTGTTAGGAGCCGAACTTAAAGTACTCAAGGTATTCGAACTGTTAATCCAGGTGTATGTTCCTCCTGCTAAATTGACTTGCGTCGTGATGGTTCCGGTAGAGCCATTGCAAATAGTGTTATTTAGCGCTGTGATCACTGGGTATTGATTGACGACAATGGTCATGGTTGCGGTATTGGCACAAATACCGGTATTTGGTGTAAAAGTATAAGCTGTTGTTGCGTTTAAGTTGGGTGCTGGGCTCCAGCTTCCTGCAACACCATTGTTTGAAATTGTAGGTAAGTTGATCGTTGTACCCGTGCAAATAGGAGCAATTTGTGTGAAAGTTGGATTTGTGTTGGACTGGCTTGTGATCGCAATCGATTCTGAATCCGTACATCCGTTTGCTGCTGTTGCAGTAACAGTGTAAGTTCCTGCTGTTGAAACTTGAAGTAATGCTGCAGTGCCGACAATACTTGTTCCGTTAGACCAAGAATAAGAAATACCACCACTCGCTGTAAGCGAAATACTTGAAGTATTGCAATCGAGAACTGTTGTTGTTCCGTTGTTTGCGATGGCAGCAATTGGCGCCGTAATATCTTGGGTAAAGGTGATGACTTCGGTATCGGTGCATCCGTTTGCTGAGGTGGCCGTAACGGTGTAGGTACCTGGGGCGGTAATTGTTAATGCGGCTGCATTTCCAACGTTTACTGTTCCGTTTGACCAAGAATAAGTGGCTCCTCCATTTGCATTAATTGAAATACTTGTTTGAGAACAAGTAAGAATGGTCGTATTAGAAGCATTAAAGATTCCAGCGACAGGCGTAGTGATGTTTTGGGTGATGGTACTACTTCCAGTTGCTGTACAGCCGTTTGCTCCAGTAACCGTCACGGTATAGGTACCAGGCGTGGTTACGGCTAAACCAGCAGATGTGCCAACAACTGCGCTTCCATTGTACCAACTATATGATGCACCTCCAGAAGCTGTTAGGTTAATGGAGGTGTTGGTACAGTTGAGCACAGTGGTATTTGGAGCGTTTGTGATATTCACCGTTGGAGCGGCAATGTTTTGCGTAACAACGGTATTTGCAGTTGCTGTGCACCCATTTGTACCTGTCACGGTAACGGTATATGTACCTGCAGTGCTAACGGTGATATTTGCTTGCGTACCGAGGTTTGTTGTTCCAGATACCCATGAATAGGTACCACCTCCTGTTGCTGTTAAATTGATACTGGTGGTTACACATGTCAAAACAGCTGGGTTAGGCACACTTGTGATGGCAGCTGAAGGAGGGGTAATATTTTGTGTAATAACGGTTGCATTTGTGCTCGAACATCCGTTGGCAATTGTAGTAACCGTAACGGTGTAAGTGCCAGGTGTTGTGACTGTTAGATTAGCTGTTGTTCCTACAACTGCCGTTCCGTTTGACCAAGAATAGTTGCCGCCGCCTGTTGCGGTAAGTGAAATGCTTGTGAGCGCACAGGTGAGTTGTGATGCAGAGGTGTTATTAGTAATGGTAACTGTTGGTGCAGTTGTATTTTGTGTAAGAATAATCTGTTCGGTGTCTATACAACCATTCGCGGCAGTGGCTGTAACTGTATATGTGCCAGGTAAACTTGGACTAAAACTAGCATTGCTTCCAACGATATTGGTCCCGTTGCTCCACGAATAAGTGGAGCCGCCTGTTGCTGTTAATGCGATGCTTGTCTGGGAACAAGTAAGCACTGTGGTGTTTGTATTGTTAGTAATGGCCGCAACTGGGACTGTCGTATTTTGAGTCACAGTATAGGTAGAAGACCCCAAGCAACCGTTGGCCTCGAGTACATTTAAAGTATATGTACCAGGTGTGGTTACAACAAAATTTGCGACGTTTCCTGCCCCTGAAATAGGCCCAGTACTTAGCACTGTTGATCCGTTTAACCAAGTTGCAGTACCAGTTCCGGAAGAGGATGTTCCTGTTAGCGTAATGCTTGTATTTGTACAGGTGAGCACCCCAGATGCAGTTGCTGCAATATTCACGGATGGTGCTTGGTTATTTTGTGTAATTGTTAAAGAAGCAGTTGCCGTACAACCGTTTGCTGCTGTCACCAAAAGATTGTAAGTGCCTGGCGTAGTGATGGGAATGGAGGTGCTTGTGCCTAAATTTGCACCTCCTTGAGTCCAAGTGTATGACCCACTGCCACTTGCAGTAAGTTGTATACTTGTTGCGTTGCAGGTCAATTGGTTGCTCGGCACACTTGAAGAGATGCTTGCGCTTGGAGCTGAATTATTAGCAAGAACAGTAAAACTTGCTGTGTTTGGACAACCGTTTGCACCAAATGCAGTGACATTATAAACATCTTGAGAATTTACAACAAGTGCAGCCACACTTCCTAAAATATTTCCATTAGACTCCCATTGATAAGATACTCCCCCCGTTGCTGTGAGTGTGATAGTAGGGATGAGACAAGTAAGTGTAAAACCATTAGAAGAATTGATATTAATCGAAGGCAAAGTAATATCTTCAGTTATCGTTATAGAGCTAGTTGTTGTACAGCCGTTTGATCCGGTTGCAGTAAGGGTATAGATTCCTGGAATAGTTACTGACAGAACCGCACTTGAACTCACAATACTGGAACCATTACTCCAAGAGTAAGTGCTGCCACCTGAGCCCGTTAAATCAATGCTACTGTTGGTGCAATTTAGAACCGTAGTGTTTGGTGTATTGGCTATCTGTAGAGATGGGGTCGTTGTATTTTGCGTGATGATTTGTGAAGCTGAAGTACTACAACCATTTGGGCTTGTCACCGTGACGATGTATGTGCCAGGTGTTGAAACGGTAAGTACTGCGCTTGTGCCCACTATGCTTGTCCCGTTGCTCCAAGAATAACTTCCTCCTCCGCTTGCGGTTAGTGTTGTCGAGGTGGTGGCGCAATTTAAAATAGAAGATGTACTATTGATTGATGTCGTTGGTTGTGCAATATTTTGGGTAATGGTTAGTGTGCTTGTTGCCGCGCAACCCAATGAATTGGTAACAGTTAAGTCATATGTTCCAGGGCTTGTGATCGTTTGAGTTGCAAGCCCCCCAATGACGGCTGCCCCATTACTCCATGAATACGAACCTCCTCCTGTTCCACTCAAAGAAATACTTGTCTGGGAACAAGTGAGTTGGGTGGTATTGCTATTGTTGGTAATTCCGGCAGTTGGTAAAGAATTGACTGTGATTGTAAGGCTCGCTGTTGTAGCGCAAACACCAGTTGCGGGCGTGAACGTATAGGTTGTTGTTTGCGTATTGTTCAGGGCTGGGCTCCAGGTCCCGGTAATTCCGTTTGTTGAGCTTAAAGGCAATGCACTTAAACTTGCACCTGCGCAAATGGCATTGACTGCATTGAAGCTCGGGTTCACATTTGCCGTAACAGTAATAGAACCGTTAACGTTTGTAGAACCATCCCAAAAGCCTCCGCCGGTTGGGCTGTATCCGCCATATACGGTGCAGCCGTTGTAAGTGTAACTGAACGCATAGTAATAGGTTCCGGCTGCTAATCCTGAAACCGTTGCCATGTATTCGTCATTATTTGGGCTTCCGACAGACGACGGGTTATAGTTGGCAGTTGACCAAGCGCTAGCCGGCCAAGTGGCTGGGTTCGTGTTGCTAGTTGAAATACCATAAGCAACGGTAATTCCTGTTGCTTGCCCTGCAAGATTGGTGAGTCCTGCTTCATTGACCTGACCATATATCGTTGCAGTTTGACCCGCGCAAATTGTTGTTGCGGCAGGTGCTTGAATATTTGCCCAATCTAGGGTATTGGCGAGCGTGGCCGTGGCCGTTGTACTGGTTGATGGGCAACCAGGTATGGTATAATTGACAGTGTAGTTGGTTGTGCTTGTTGGGTTTACTGAAATACTACTTGAAGATTGCCCACCAGGAGACCATGCAAAAGTTCCACCACTAGGGCTCGCTGTAGCATTGAGCGTTACACTCGTGCCAGGGCAAAAGGTAACAGGAGGAACGCTGACGGCTGGGCCAGGCACAACAGTAACTGTTCCGCTCGTACTAGCAGATGAACAGCCATTGAGTGTATAGACAACGCTATAGGTACTGTTCGTAGTTGGGCTTTCAGTTATATCGCTTGTTGTTTGCCCGCCTGGAGACCACAGGTAGGTTCCTCCGGGTGCTGACGGACTTGCGGTGAGTGTGGCGCTTTGTCCAGAGCATATAGTGGCGTTATTGACCGTTACGCTTGGCGGGGTCGCAATTGAAACCGTGACCTGATCTTGATTGGTACAACCATTTGCTGTTGCCGTTAGTGTATATGTTGTGGTGGTGGTAGGGCTAGCGGTGGTGGTGAGTGTGGTGGTGCTAGACAACGTTGCCCCCGGGCTCCAGGTTACTGTTGGTGTTACAGTGCCAGCACAACCTGCAATAGGAATAGCTGCAGTCATGCCGCCAGTTAAAATTGCAATTCCGCCGCTCACAGAGGTTCCGTTGATACCGCCACATAATATGTTGTAGCCTGCCACATTCGAATTCGATGGGCCTTGTGTTTCTAAATTGAATGTAAAAGGCGCATTTGTTGGACTACTGATGGTGACCGTATTGTTTGAACCGGCTGCATAAGGCCCCCCAGATGCAATAACTGCTCCAAGTGAGTTGGTCATGGTCCAGGTGGTTTCATCTAAGTTACTTCCACTGAAAATATTGACGGTGATATCACCCGTAAATCCGCCTGTGGCACTTGCCGTACCCGTTAATGTTGTGGATGCTTGCCCTCCGCAAAGTGATACATCTGGCCCGGCGTTAACAGTTGGTAATGGATTGACATAAACAGTTACTTGGTCTTGCCCTGTGCATGTACCTTGAGTCGCGGTAAGCGTGTAGGTGGTCGTGGTACTTGGACTTGCATTCGGGTCCAAAATGTTTGTTGCACTCAAAGCGGTAGATGGAGTCCAGACATAAGTAATGGGGGTGGTAGTTGGAACTCCAGTGCAGGATGCAACAGAAACGGTGGTCGAGAGGCAGGGGCCAACAGAACCTGAAGAAACGATGTTTCCGTTGCAAGTAATGGTGTAGTTTGCGGTGTTGTCACAGATGGTACCAAGCGTTTCTAGATAGAAACTATATGGGCCTGCTCCAGGGGTTGCGATTGTAATGGTATTGGTTGACCCTGATGCATACGGCCCCCCTGAACCTATTTGAGCTCCTGAGGCGTTAGTTAAGGTCCAAGAAACCATGTCAAGCCATGTCGGCCCGCTGATTGTCACGACAATTGTTCCTCCACTTCCGCCAGTGCTGCCTGTTCCGGCGGTTACAGTTCCCGATAATTGACCTGAAGCACCAGCGCAGATAACGACGTCGTTGCCTGCGTTCACGACAGGATTGGTACAAGGAGGCGTTGGGCAACTCATGGAGTAGGCCATTGTTGCAGGGCCTAATAATGGCCCACAAACATATTGTGAAAGTTGTATGGAATAAGAGCCGTTTGCAGGGCAAGTCCAAACGGCATTGGTTTGCAAACCGCATTGGTCATCCCAACCTTGAATTAACGAAACCGCGGAATTGTAAATGCGCAAGTAGGTATCTACTGAGCTTAATCCACAAGTTGTAAAGGTGTAGGTACAACCTGCATTGCCTGTAAAAGTGAAGACAGGCGCTGTTCCAGCCGGGAATGTGGCGGTATTTTGAACTGTACTAGATGGCGTAATTGCAGTGGTGCTGGTTGCAGTGGTGCAATATTGTGCATGTGATTGTAATACAAAAGCAAGCACAAGGCCAATAAAGGCGATGATGCGCATTGTTAGTAGTAGTGTTTCGTTAGTTTAGTTTTAGCTTGCTAAATTTAGCAATATCAGAACGAAATACCAACTAAAGCGTTGCCTTTTGAGCAAATAAAAAAAGGCTTCCTAAGAAGCCTTTGATTAAAATTCGAATGATTCCATGAATTTGGTGGTAAAATTACCACTGTTGAAATCAGGGTTGTCCATTAATTTTTGATGGAAAGGAATGGTCGTTTTGACACCACCGATTACGTATTCGCTGAGTGCACGCTTCATTTTTAGAATGGCTTCTTCACGCGTTTGAGCAACGACTATTAATTTAGATATCATAGAGTCGTAATGTGGCGGGATAGAGTATCCGGCGTAAACGTGAGCGTCAATTCTTACGCCATGGCCTCCTGGGCAATGGTAGTCTGTGATTTTTCCTGGACTTGGACGAAAATCTGCATATGGATCTTCGGCGTTGATGCGACACTGAATGGCATGCATTTTAGGGTAGTAATTCTTTCCTGAAATTTTTTCGCCCGCCGCAATTTTGATTTGCTCCTTAATAAGGTCAAAATTGATGACTTCTTCGGTAATGGTATGCTCCACCTGAATACGCGTATTCATTTCCATGAAGTAGAAATCACGGTTCTTGTCGACCAAAAATTCTACGGTCCCGACCCCTTCGTATTTGACGGCTTTGGCTGCTTTGATTGCAGCTTCACCCATTCTCTCACGGAGTTCGTCGGTCATGAATGGAGATGGTGTTTCTTCGACTAATTTCTGATGGCGGCGCTGAATAGAGCAATCGCGTTCAGAAAGGTGACAGGCATTGCCATATTGGTCACCGGCAATTTGAATTTCGATGTGACGCGGCTCTTCGATGAACTTTTCCATGTAAATACCATCGTTTCCAAAAGCAGCACCAGCTTCTTGGCGTGCGGAATCCCAGGCCGCTTCCATGTCGTCTTTGGTCCAGACGATGCGCATGCCCTTTCCGCCACCACCTGCGGTCGCTTTTAGAATCACAGGATATTTGACAACCTCAGCGGTTGCAAAGGCATCGTCTAGGTCTTTTAACAATCCTTTTGATCCAGGAATACATGGCACACCTGCAGCAATCATGGTTGCTTTTGCAGTGGCTTTGTCTCCCATTCCTGCAATTTGCTCTGGCAAGGCACCAATGAATTTGATACCGTGCTCCTGACAAACTTTAGAGAATTTTTCGTTTTCAGAAAGAAATCCGTAACCCGGGTGAATGGCGTCAGCGTTGGTGATTTCTGCTGCAGCAATGATGTTGGGAATGCTCAGATAAGATTGAGCACTGACCGGTGGGCCAATACAAACAGCCTCGTCGGCAAAGCGAACAGGCAAGCTGTCTTTGTCGGCAGTAGAATAGACGGCCACCGTCTTGATGCCCATTTCTTTACAGGTGCGAATCACGCGCAGCGCAATTTCGCCGCGATTGGCAATCAATATTTTCTTAAACATGTTTTTGTTTTTAAGCTGGGTCAACCAAGAATAATGGCTGATCGTAGTCTACAGGACTAGCGTTATCTACAAGAACCTTCACGATTTTTCCGGAGATTTCGGATTCAATTTCGTTGAAAGTTTTCATGGCTTCAATGATACAAACTTTGTCACCTTTTTGGATGCCGTCTCCGACATTTACAAACGGATCTTTGTCTGGTCCTGGCGTACGGTAGAACGTGCCGATCATTGGCGACTTGATGGTGATGTATTTGCTTTCGTCAGAACTGTTGTTGTCTGTATGAGCAGGCGCTGCTGGTGCTGCTGCAGGTGCAGGCGCTGCTGCAACAGGTGCGGCTACCATTGGTGCTGCTTGGTACATAACAGGCTCAGATTGGCTTCCTTTGATGGAAATGCGAAAACCTTCTCTTTCGATTTCAACTTTGCCTAGTCCTGATTTGGACACCAATTTGATAAGGTCTTTGATTTCTTCTAAATTCATGGTCTAATTTTTTTCAAAGTTAATTTAATTATGAATTGTAGGCCCACTTGAGGTAAATAGCCCCCCAAGTAAAGCCGCCACCAAATGCGGATAGGATCAGTACGTCGCCTTTTTTAAGCTGACTTTCGTAATCCCATAAACAAAGCGGCAAAGTTCCTGCGGTAGTGTTGCCATAACGCTGAATATTGATCATGACTTTTTCTTTGGTCAGACCCATGCGGTTGGCAGTAGCATCGATGATGCGGAGGTTTGCTTGGTGCGGAACCAACCAACTGACGTCGTCGCTAGAAAGGTTGTTGCGCTCCATGATTTCTGCTGATACATCGGCCATATTGGTCACGGCAAATTTAAAGACTGCCTGACCTTCTTGCTTGACGTAATGCAAACGGTTTTCTACTGTTTCAATAGAAGCAGGTTGGTATGAACCACCAGCTGGTTGTTGGAGGTATTGACGACCTGCACCGTCGCTTTTAAGGATGAAGTCCATGACACCATTTCCTTCTTCATTTGGTTCGAGTAAAACAGCGCCTGCACCGTCGCCAAAGATGACGCAAGTAGTGCGGTCTTGGTAATCGATAATAGACGTCATTTTGTCAACGCCAATAACAAGTACTTTTTTGTGCTTGCCTGTTTCTATAAATTGTGAACCTGTGGAGAGTGCGTATAAAAATCCGGAGCATGCTGCGTTGACATCAAAGCTCCAAGCATTTTTCATACCTACTTTATCACAGACAATATTGGCAGTGCTTGGGAAAGGATGATCGGGGGTAACCGTACCCACAATAACCAATTCAATATCTAAAGGGTCAATGCCTTTTTTTTCGAGTAGTGTCTTGACAGCTGCAGCCGCCATGTCTGAGCTAGCTCCATCTTTCATGATGCGTCGCTCTTTGATGCCGGTTCTAGTGGTGATCCATTCGTCTGAGGTATCGACCAACTTAGCTAAATCTTCGTTCGATAAAATATGTTCAGGCACATAGCCCTGAACTGCGGTAATTGCAGCGGTAATTTTACCCATGTTAGTTAAAAGCTTGGTTAATTTTTTCTGTGAGATCTGAACTCACAACGTCGTGAGCGTGCAAGATCATGTTTTTAACGGCAATATTATTAGAAATTCCGTGGCCAATGATGGCATTTCCTTTAACACCTAATATAGGTGTGCCGCCGTAGTTTTCGTAATTGAAGCGATCAAAGTATTCATCTTGAATACCGCGTTTTTTCATGAGTGTAAAAATGCCTTCTGCTTCTTTGAGTACTATATTTCCTGTAAAACCATCGCAGACAATAACATCAGCTACTCCTGTAAAGATATCTCTGCCTTCGATGTTGCCCGTAAAATTAAGCTCATCGGTTTCTGCTAACAACTTGTAGGTAGCAATAGAAAGGAGATTGCCTTTTGAATCTTCTTCACCGATATTGAGCAGGGCTACTTTGGGGTTTTCGATGCCGAGAACATTGGCTGCGTAAACAGAACCAAGAACCGCAAACTGATAGAGCACATCAGATTTGCAATCTGCGTTGGAGCCGACGTCGAGTAGCAAAGATTTGCCTCCGGATATGGTAGGCAAAGTAGAGGTGATGCAAGGGCGAATGACACCAGGTATGGTGTTAAGTTTGTACATAGAACCAACAAGCATGGCCCCTGTGTTGCCATTGCTAGCAAAAACGTCAATGAGACCTTTTGCCAACATTTCAAACCCAACCGCAATGGAGCTATTGGGTTTTTTAGGAAGTGCTCTTGTGGGGTGGTCATGGTAGGTAATAACCTCCGGTGCGTGAATAATTTCAAATAATTCAGCACTTTGAGACCTACTGGCCAATTCTTTTTGAATAACGAGTTCGTCACCAAACAATACAATAGTGACATCATTACCCAACTCTTGTTTGGCTAATAATGCACCATCAATTGTCGCTTGCGGAGCGAAATCGCCACCGGAGACATCAAGCCCAATCTTCATGGGAGAAAATTAGAGCTTACTGAATCATGCCAGTGTGCATGGTGAAACAAGTGTGGTTGTCCTGTTGTAGGGCATGTAGCTACGTTACTTGCAGTTGCTTTCTTGTGCGTTCTACGTTTGTCACGACGTGTGGTCGATATTCTGCGTTTAGGATGCGCCATTTTTGTTAATTTATATCTGTTAATTTAAATTCTTAAGTGCAGACCACCTTGGGTCTATGTCGTCTTCATCGGGTTTTGAATCTGAAGAAATTTGTTGGTATTTGTTGATCAATTCTACCATTTCTTCATTGCATTCGCCTTCTTCATGCACCATTTTGGCGGGCAATGAAAGGCTGATGAGCTCATACAAAGGTTGAGTGATGTCGATTTGATAGCTTTCTGGCGCGATAACAATTAAGTTTTCATCTTCGGATTCTTCTTCGCCAAATGTGTAGTAAAGCGTGAATTCTCCGTCAATTTCTTGTGTTAAAGGCTCGGTGCAGCGATCACAATCAGTAAAGATGAAACCAACTACGCCAAGGTTGGCAATAAGCATGGTTTCTTTCTTTTCTAACTCTAGGAAGGCAGTGAGCCGACCGTTTTCGATGAGCGAGTAAGGCAATGATTCAAAGAACGATTTGTCAATGTCGAATTCAAACTCATGGAGCCCAAGCTTCAGTCCTACAAAGGGTATGGCGAATGGACTTTTCATGATGAATACTTCACTGACGAAAACGAAAGGGCAAAATTAAGGATTTATTTTGGATTTTTAAAATCAGTCGGCACGTTCTTGGTCCTTCTTTCCTTTTTCATCTTTAGAAATCGCCAAAGGGTTCGCATTCATTTCTTTGAAGAGCTTCCTTTTTCGATAGATATCGACAGCTAAAAAGATGGCGCTGCGCAAGCTTTGTTCGTCGGCGAGCATTTTGCCAGCGATGTCAAAGGCAGTGCCGTGGTCGGGGCTAGTGCGCACGATTGGCAAGCCAGCAGTAAAGTTCACGCCGTCGTCAAAGCAAAGTGCTTTGAAAGCTGCCAGGCCTTGATCGTGGTACATGGCCAACACACCGTCAAACTGTTGTCTAAGCGGAGAACCGAAGAATCCATCGGCAGGATACGGACCAAAGGCGAGGATGCCTTTATTTTTAGCCGCTTGTATGGCTGGGATAATGGTTTGTTGTTCTTCTTCGCCAATTTTGCCGTTTTCGCCGGCATGCGGATTGAGGCCAAAAACGGCAATTCTCGGTCGGATGAGCCCAAAATCCTTTTTCAAACTTTGCTCAAAGGCTTCAATTTTAGAAACGATGAGGTCTTTTTGTAGTTTGTTCGATATTTCTTTGATTGGAATGTGTGTGGTGACGAGTGCTACGCGCAAATTACCTGACACCAGTACCATGAGTGCTTCTTTGGCACCTGACATTTCGGCGAGGTATTCCGTATGACCCGGAAAGTTGAAACCAGCAAGCGCAACGTTTTCTTTGGAAAAAGGAGCTGTTACGAGCACATCGATTTTACCTTCAGCTAAATCTTTGGTAGCTGCCTCAAGAGAAAGCAGGGCGTATTTGCCGCCGTCGGCATTGGAAACACCTGGCTCTACTTGTACCTCTTCTTGCCAAACATTAATAATATTGACTTTCTTAGGATTGATATCGGCTGCTGTTTTGCAAGAGAGGTAATTGAATTCTTGCAAATTCAGTTGCTTTTTGTAGTGAGCAATTACTTTATTTGAACCATATACTACAGGCGTGATGTCGGTCAGGATGCGGTTGTCGTGAAGGGCTTTGACGATGATTTCAGGACCAACACCGTTGAGGTCACCGAGCGTGATACCCACTTTGATGAGCGCTTTGTTGCCTTGTTCTTTGACTTCTTTGTCTTTGGTTTCTTTTTCCATTAAATGTTGTTCTTTTTAAGAAAGTCGTAAAGTAAACGGATACCAGCGCCGGTTCCGCCTTCGCCTTTATAATTTTCTGGTGCATCTAGCCAAGCTGGCCCGGCGATGTCCATGTGGATGTATGGTGCCTCGACAAAATGCTCCAAGAATTTGCCTGCTGAGATCATGCCGGCATTTGGCCCGCCAATGTTCTTAAGGTCGGCAATTTTGGATTTCATGTGTTTTTTGTAGTCGTCCCAGAAGGGGAAGCGCACGACGCGTTCGTGAACTGCATTGGCGCTTTTCTCGAGGTCTTCAAAAATGCTGTCTGCAGCGTTGCCCATGACGATACTGGCTTCTGTGCCGATTGCACGAAGGGCCGCGCCGGTGAGTGTTGCAGCGTCAATAACGAGCGCGGGATCAAATTTTTTGGAATATGCGAGTGCATCTGCGAGAATCATGCGGCCCTCGGCGTCGGTGTTCAAAACCTCAACTGTAGTGCCGTCGAACATCGTGATCACATCGCCCGGTGCATAAGCGTTGCCACCAGGGCGGTTGTCGGTTGCGGGCAATAGCGCAACAATATGCACCGGAAGTTTTTGTAAAGCTGCTAAATAAATAACAGCCGCCATAGTTGCCGCACCCGCCATGTCGCCTTTCATGGTGTCCATGCTGCCAGGTGTGGGCTTCAAACTCAGGCCGCCGGTATCGTAAACCACGCCCTTTCCGACCAATACAATTGGTTTTTTATTTTTGGCATTTTTTGGTTTGTATTCGGCAATAGTAAAAGTTGGCGGATCAATGGAGCCTTTATTGACGGCTAGTAAACCGCCCATTTTGAGGGTCTCGATTTGTGTTTCTTCGAGCACCTTTACTTCAAAATTGGCTTCCTTCCCCATCTCGACAACTGCTTGAGCGAGTTGTTCAGCGTTGAGGTGAGAAACCGGCGTATTCACTAGATCACGTGCTTTGAAAACAGCTTTCGCCATGTTTCGAAGCTCAGTAAGTTGTGCTTCGCTGACATCTGCTTTGATCACAACTTCGGTAAACAAAGCACTTGTAGGCTTGCTAAAATGTTGTGTGAATCGATAGCTAGAAAGCAAAAGCCCTTCGAGTAAGGCGTAGGCTTCAGTGGCCGTTCCGTTTTCAAGCAAAAGACTAGCTTGTGTGTCGTGCAAGTGCTTTTCAATGGCATGGCCATGAATGCGGATTTCTTCTAGAGCCTGCCCTTCTTTGATTTCGAACTCAAATCCGTCTTTGGTTTTGAAGTAGTCAAAATCTTTGGCTTTTTCGGCTTGTGGTACAAACCGGACAACTGCACTAGGTATATTTTTGGATTTTTTAGTAAGAACTAACATGTTGATCATTTTGTACAAAGTTAAAAAGAATGAAGCTGCAGTCTCTAAAATAATTCGCGGCTGTGCGCAATGAGAAATTTGTCGATCAAACGCGGTATCGGATGGTCTTCCAATGCTTTTAAATCGAGCATCAAAAAGCTTGATTTTTCAATTTCAGTTGTTGCTGCTTTGATAAAATAAGCTTCTATTTTTTGATGGGTCAATATGTGTTGAAACCTTGGCCCGATAACCTGCTTGTCTTCCAAATAGGCGAGCATAGTTTCTGGGTTGTCAAACTCTATGAGAGGAAATTCATACAAGCCTTCCCAAATATCCTTAGGGTCGCGGCGTTGAAACGCGAGCTCGTTTTGCGCATTCGCCAGGATTTGATAGACAAAATACCGCTTTCGCACCTTGACTTTTTTTATTTTAATGGGAAGTTGAGCAACCTTATTCGAAAGTAATGCCATACAAGACGCTTGGACAGGACAAACTGCACAATTCGGCGAAACAGGCTTGCACTGCAGGGCGCCAAATTCCATCATGGCTTGGTTGTGCAGCGCCGGATGGTGGCCGTCGAGCAATTCGTCGGCAAGGGCTTCAAAGACCCGCTTCCCTTCTGTAGAATTGATGGCTAAATCAATGCCAAAATAGCGACTCAAGACCCTAAAAACATTGCCGTCTAGCACCGCATGTGGCTGGTTGTAAGCAAATGAAGCAATAGCCGCCGCAGTATAAGGCCCAACGCCTTTTAATTTCAATAATCCTTCATAAGAGTCTGGGAATACACCGTTATAGTCATCGACAATTTGCTGCGCAGTTGCATGCAAATTGCGCCCTCGGCTGTAGTACCCTAGGCCTTGCCATAAGTTGAGCACTTCTTGTTGAGATGCGCCCGCCAAGTCTTGAACCGTAGGGAAAGCGCCCGAGAATTTATGGTAATATGGCAGGCCTTGATCGACGCGCGTTTGCTGTAAAATTATTTCGCTCAACCAAATCAAATAAGGGTCTTGGGTATGCCTCCAGGGTAGGTCTCGGTGATGAATTTTATACCAGTCTTGAAGTGCTTGCCGAAGTGCCTGCATAATTTATTTTAGAAATTTTGTCCGAAAATTACGCATATATACTTTCTGTGGAGTATTTTTGCCCCCGCAATTAATCACCTAATCAATTAACTCAGAGATATGACAAAAGCGGATATCGTTGCAAATATTGCAGAAGAAACCGGATTGGAAAGAGCAGAAGCACTTCGTGCAGTAGAATCTTTTATGAACAACATTAAAGCTTCTATGGCAGACGGAAAAAACGTGTACCTACGTGGGTTTGGGAGTTTTGTGGTCAAAGAGCGCGCACAGAAAACAGGACGCAACATCTCTAAGAACACCACCATCATCATTCCAGCGCACAACATCCCATCTTTCAAGCCATCTAAAACCTTTGTAGATGAGGTGAAGAACAAGGTGAAAGTGAAATAAGTTTTCTTTTTTACTGAAATTTGTATTACCTTTGCACTCCCTTAACGGGGGTGCATTTTTTTTGTAACAAAGTACTAAACATATAACACCTTCTCATTATGCCAAGCGGTAAAAAAAGAAAAAGACACAAAATGGCGACGCACAAGCGTAAAAAAAGACTTAGAAAAAATCGCCACAAGAAGAAGAAATAATCCTTCTTTCTTTCATGTAAACGCATAGAGAGCTCATTGATTTTTCTTTGAGCTTTCATTGTTTCACCTATAAACAATTTCAAGTGAATTTAGAACTCGTTGTAGACGCCCGCTCAAACGGCGTCTGGATAGCATTGCTACGCGACGGGAAGTTAATCGAGTTGCACGAAGATCGCGGCAACACAGACTTCTCTGTAGGCGACATCTATCTCGGACGGGTACGTCGTGTTGCCAATGGCCTCAACGCGGCTTTTGTTGATGTCGGTTATGAAAAAGATGCCTTTTTGCATTATCATGACCTCGGCCCTCAATACGTATCTTTTTCAAAGTATGTAAAAGACAGCATCAACGGAAAGCAAAATGTTGCAGACCTCCAATACTTCAAACTAGAAAAGGAAATTTCCAAAGAAGGCAAGGTATCCAATACACTTTCTTCTTCACAAGCCATCCTTGTTCAGGTGGCGAAAGAACCCATTTCCCAAAAAGGTCCACGCTTGAGCTCCGAAGTGACGCTCGCAGGCCGTTATCTAGTACTCGTACCCTTTTCAGAGAAAATATCTGTGAGTCAAAAAATTAAAGACAGCGCCGAAAAGGACCGTCTGAAAGAACTCATGGACCGCATTAAACCCAAGAATTTTGGTGTCATTATTCGCACCGTTGCCGAAAACAAATCGACCGCAGACCTCGAAGCCGATTTAAGCAACCTCCTCGAAAAATGGCGCACCCTCCACGCCAACCTCAAAGGCGCTCAACCGCCGAAACGCGTACTCGGAGAACTCAACACTACCAATTCCATCTTGCGCGATTTGCTCAATGGAAATTTTACCAATATACACGTCAACGACGAAACCATGGCCCTTCAAATGAAGGACTACATTTCAGAAATTGCACCTGGCCGCGAGAAAATCGTTCGTCATTACGACAACCGCATCGGTATTTTCGAGCGCTTTGGTATCAACAAGCAAATCAAAACGTTATTCGGTAAAAAAGTGCCTTTGGCTAGTGGTGGTTACCTCATTATTGAGCACACTGAAGCCATGCACGTCATTGACGTCAATAGCGGAAACCGTAAAGGTGCAGATGGCCAAGAGTCTAATGCGCTCGCCACCAACATCGAGGCGGCTGAAGAAGTTGCGCGCGTCTTGCAGCTCCGAGACATGGGCGGCATCATCTGTGTCGACTTCATCGACATGCACGACCGCGAGAACAACAAGATCCTCTTTGACAAAATGAAGGAATTCATGAAATCAGACCGTGCCAAGCACAACATGATTCCACCTTCAAAATTTGGCATCATCGAAATTACTCGTCAGCGCGTACGCCCAGAAACAGACATTCAAACGCACGAAACCTGTCCTACTTGTAATGGTAGCGGTGAGGTTCAGGCCAGCATTTTATTCGCAGAAGAAATCGAAAATAATTTGGCTTACCTACTCAATGATCGCGGCATGCGCGGCGTCACACTTCTAGTGCATCCGTATTTAGAGGCCTTCTTCAAAAAAGGGCTCTGGAGCCGTCAGTTGCAGTGGTTCTTTAAATTCAAAACCTGGATTCCAGTCCGTGGTGTTACTGCTCATCATTTGTTGCAGTATACATTCGTCGATAAAGAGAACAACGAAATTCCGCTTTAAATGTCGGCCCCTCGTGCCTATGACCTTACACAAATGCTTCAGAAATCTGAGGCATTTTGTGCTTATCAGGAGCGCTGTAGTGCAGAGGTCGTCGACAAACTCAAGCGCATGGGCGCTGAAGAAGGCGAAATATTGCAGGTGCTCAATTCACTCCTGGACAACAAATTTCTAGATGATACCCGTTTTGCCAAAGCCTATGCGGTGGGCAAGTTGCGCATCAAGCATTGGGGGGTCAATAAAATCAAGCAAGGCCTTCAACTCAAGCGCCTAGATCGCGAGTTAATTGCTGAGGCAATTGCTACAATGTATGAAGAGGAAAATTATTTGGGAATTCTTCAAGATCTTGCCCAGCGAAAGTGGCAAGAACTCCAAAAAGAAAAAGACCCCTGGATACGCAAGCAAAAGCTGTTTCGCTTCTTGGCATCCAGGGGTTTTAATTACGATGAATTTTCAGATCTGAAATTCGAATAAGTTTGTCGCTCTTATTTTGACTTAATGAGTGTTCCGGCTCCGGTAATCCAGTTGTTTGGGCCTCCAGCTTCGTAGCCTTTAGATCCAATTGGCGCTAAATTCATTTTGCCATCGCTCAGTTTTTCAGGCTTTACAAACCAACAAGTAGGGTAGCCACGAACGGCAAATTGTTGTTGGAGCGCACGGTTTTGAGTTTTAATGGCTTCTGTTTGTGGTTTAGAACGCGGGAAGTCAAGTTCTACAAGAACTACATTTTCTTTGGCCCAAGCTTCAAATTCAGGTGTTTTGAAAACTTCATTTTGCAGGCGATGACACCATCCGCACCAATCTGAGCCCGTAAAGAACAACATCATTGGTTTGTTTTCTTTTTTCGCAATAGCGCTAGCCTCGTTGACATCGGTGTACCAAGTAAGCGCTGCTTTTTGTGCAAAACCAAGTTGAGCAACAACAAGCATAGTAAATAGAGCAATAGTTTTCATGTAATTTTTTTTCTAAAGTTAATGATATTGCGCCAATAGACAAAAACCGTGCAAAAATGCATTGCGTGCCGCTCTTGACAATTTTTTTTATATTCGTTTTCAAATTGCTAACCATGAAACTACACTTACTACTACTTTTTTCTTGTATTCAATTATTCGTTTTTGCGCAATTACCCACCCAAACAGTCCGCGGAACCGTCTTTGACAGCGAATCTAACTTCCCGCTCACGGGTGCTAAGCTGATCGTTGAGGTTGATGGCCAAAAATACATGGCTGCAGCTGGTGCCGATGGTACTTTTGCCATTTTAAAAGTACCTGTAGGAAAGCATCAACTTCAGGCCTCCTCTCCTTTTTACGACGCAAGAACGCTCACCATCGAGGTTACCTCTGGTCGGGAATTAATTGTTCAAATTCCACTTCAAGAGAAAGTATCGGAACAACGAGATGTAAGAGTAGTTGGCCGCAAACAAGGTGAAGTCCTCAATGAAATGGCCGTGCTTTCTGCCCAACAATTTAGCGTTGAAGAAACCAACCGTTATCCGGGTTCGCGCATGGACCCTGCGCGCATGGCTTCTAATTTTGCGGGTGTAAACGGTGCCGACGATTCTCGCAACGATATCGTGGTGCGTGGCAACTCGCCACTTGGTGTTATTTACCGTGTAGAAGGCATCGACATTCCAAACCCGAATCACTTTGCCATTTCAGGTACTTCTGGTGGTCCTGTTTCGCTCTTGAATAATAAAATTTTAGGAAACTCTGACTTCTTTATGAGCGCGTTCCCAGCAGAATACGGGAATAGCTTATCTGGTGTTTTTGACTTAAAACTCAGAAGCGGCAACAACAACCAACACGAATTTACGGGGCAGTTTGGTTTGCTCGGCACCGAATTCTTAGCAGAAGGTCCTCTGGGTAAAAACAGTAAGTCAAGTTACTTGGTAATGGGTCGTTACTCTACGCTCACAATCTTTCAAAAACTCAATATCAATTTAGGCACTGATGCCATTCCAAAGTATTATGACGGCGCGTTTAAATTCAATTGGGTACTGAAGAACGGAGGTCAATTGGCCTTATTTGGCATGGGCGGAAGCTCAGATATTGCAATAGAAATTTCTGGTTTTAAAGAATATACAGAAGACCTTTACGGCGAAGGCGACCGCGACCAATATTTTGGCACCAGCATGATCACTTCTGGCTTGAATTACAAGAAGAGTTTAAGTGAGAAAACCTTTATTTCTTCGACACTTGCATATAGCCAAGAAAATCAAAGAACCAATCACAATTACCTCAGAGACCGTAAGTTGGATACTTTATTAAATGAAATTGTTTTTGATACCATTTATCCAATGATGGCCTACAAATTTCAGGTTCAAAAGATCAGTGGTTATACGGCACTTAACCATAAATTCAATAAGCAACATTTGCTCAAAGCAGGTCTAAGTTTTGACCTCATTTCAATGAATTTCAATGATTCTTGTCTTTATAATCTTGACATTCCAGACAATTATGAAATACGTTGGAACTATCAAGGTTCAGCAGCCATTATTCAGCCTTTTGTGCAATGGAAATGGCGCATTTCAGACCACATGGATTTCACGGCAGGGGTGCACGCCCAGTATTTCACCCTTACCAACAGCGTAAGCCCGTTCGAGCCGCGTTTGGGTTGGAAATACCGCATGGATAATGGTCAGGCCATTTTTGCAGGTGGGGGTTTACATAGCATGATTCAGCCGTACTATACTTATGCATATAAAATGTTGCCGGGTACGAATAATCCGAATAGCAATATGAACATGGATTTTTCGCGCAGTGCACATTCAGGTATTGGTTATGAGAAATCGTTTAATAAAGGATTCAATATCAAAACAGAAGCCTACTACCAGTATTTATATAATATTCCTGTAACAATCGCACCGTCATCTTTTTCTATGATCAATGTGGGCAGCGGTTTTTCTCGATTATTCATAGATTCTTTGCAAAATACTGGAGATGGCTACAACTATGGTTTGGAGTTAACCGTTCAGAAATATTTTGACAAATCGTTTTTCTTCTTGTTCTCTGGAACAGTTTACAACTCTCAGTATCGCGGAAGCGATTTAGTTTGGCGCAACACATCTTACAATGGAAATTATGTAGTTAATTTCTTAGGTGGTAAAGAATTCAAAGTGAGCGAGCGCAGTATTATTGGCATTGGAGGAAAAGTAACTGCAGCTGGGGGCAAACGCTATGGCTTTGTCGATATTGCAGCCACTAACGCATCTAAAGAAATCATTTTCATGGATTCTATGTTCAATGAGCGTCAGTTTAGAGATTATTTCCGTGCTGACCTCAAGATTTCTTGGCGCAAAAATGCAGACCGTGTTACACACGAGTTTGGCTTGGATTTAGTCAATATTTTGGGAACAAAGAATCTCTTAACTTTAGCTTATAAGCCAGCTTTGACACCTCAAGAAATCAATAATCCGAACTTTGAACCATTTGCAGAGAAAACACAGCTTGGTTTCTTCCCGATTTTCTATTACAAAATCGACTTTAGGGCATCAAGTAAATAATGGCTTTTAAATTCCTGCTAACTTTGTATTTTATTACAGGTTATGAAAGGAATTTTGAGTTATCAGTTAGTAGATCCACAGCTGCCAAACAGCGAAGAAGGATGGTTTATTGTAGCAGAAAATGGCGCCTACAAGGTGAGCGATTTATCGATTAAAAAAATCGTAAGTGGTCGCTATGCTGTAAGTGAAGGCTCAGAGGTCGTATTTGAGCTTGAACCCAATTGTAAGGTCAGCGACCAAACCAAAATTCAGCATGCGGTAGTAGCAAAGCTTCATTTAGAAGAAGAAAACCCTACCAAAATTTTCCTCATCGATATCGACGGCACCATCTGCGACGACATCAAAAATGAAGAGAGTCATTTGTATCCAGGGGCAAAAGTTTTTCCTAATTCGAGGGAAGTCATCAATAAGTGGTATGAAGAAGGCAATGTCATTACTTTCTTTACGGCCCGAGAAGCCAAAGACCGCGAGGTTACCGAAATTTGGCTCAAAGAAAATGGCTTCAAGTACCACGGCTTGGTCATGGATAAACCGCGCATCAAAGATGGCCAAGAATACGTCTGGATAGACAACCGCAAAGTGCGCGCGGTTACCTACATGGGCACTTGGTCAGAACTCACCGAAGTGGACGCCAAAATCAAGGTTTTCGCCTAAGACCCAAGTCATCATTGAAAGCAAAAGAGCTCGGCATTCTCATCGATAAGCAAGCCTATTCGGAGAGTAGTATGGTCTTGCACTTTTACACGCTCGAGCGCGGTTTTCAATCTTTTATTTTCAAGGGGGCGTTGAAAAAACGCAAGGCGCTCAATCAGTTGGGCTTGTATGAGCTCAGTTATTTCAAGCGCCCAGAATCTGACCTCGGCATCATTAATCAGCTCGATTTTGCCTGGACGCCACAAGCTTTGTTTGAGCGCCCCCAAAAGGTGTTATTGGTCTTTTTCATGACTGATATCTTGCAGCAGACCTTGCGCTACCAAGGCACTGATCAGCAGCTTTTTTATTTTATTCGAGATCAGTTGGTAGCGTTAGAAACTTCCGATAAGGAACAAAAATTCCCGACGCAATTCTTGGCTCAATACCTCATGCTTTTGGGTTATGCGCCACTTGTAGAAGAGGAGCAGAGGGCTATTTTTGACCTGCAGAAAGGGCGTTTTTGTCATGTGTCTCAAGGAGGTGCAAGTTGTATTCAAGATCAGGAGCTTGTCGCATTTTTGAAGGCCCAGTTTTGGCCGGCCAATGACCTTCATTTCTCGGGTGCGGTGCAAAAAGAAGGCTTGCGTGTCTTGATTCAATATGCTTCGATTCACTTGGCCAATTTCAACTTGGACAAAACCATGGAAATTCTCCACGACACCCTCTACGACTAAGTGGTCATCCCTGCCTAGCGTTTTTTAGCAAAAAAATCTTTAAGTAACTGACTGCACGCTGCTTCCATGATGCCATTTTCTACGAGCGTGGCCGGATGATACAAGCTGGTGCCTGTGGCGCTTGCGCCGCGTTTGGCATCTCGAGCAGCAAACACGACTTTATCAATTTGTGACCAATATAGCGCACCGGCGCACATACAGCAGGGCTCAAGCGTGACATACAAAGTGCATTCTTTGAGGTATTTGGCACCTAAATATTGAGCTGCAGCGGTAATGGCTTGAATTTCGGCATGTGCCGTGACGTCGGTGAGTTGTTCCGTTAAGTTGTGCCCGCGGGCAATCACTTGATTTTTGCAAACAATGACTGCACCAACAGGAACTTCATCGGCCTCAAAGGCTTTCAAGGCCTCCTGATAGGCTTGTTTCATGAAATATTCGTCGTTGAAAGGGCTCAGCATAGCGCAAGATTACAAACTTTCTCTTAATTTTCGTGCATGAATCTTTTTGACCTCTTTCTTTTTGCTCCTTTAGCTTATGGCGCCTACAAAGGCTACAAACGCGGCCTGATCATGTCTTTGTTCATGCTATTGGCCATTGTAGTGGGGCTATACGCCGCTTTTCAGCTCACTGATGTCGTTGTTGAATGGGGCATTAAGACCTTACACTGGGAGAAAACAACGCTTATGCCGCTCAGTTTTGTGGTCTTGTTTTTGGGTATTGGCGCCGCTATTTATTTTGGAGGCAAATTGCTCGAAACGGCACTTAAGGTGGTCAAGCTGTCTATACTCAACAACCTGGCGGGTGCCCTTTTGGGTATTTTACAATGGATGTATTTAGTCGGGACAATTCTATTGTTCGTTTTAGCCAATGACCGTCAACAAAAACTCATATCAAAGCAAACGCGTAACGATTCTATGGCGGTTACATTTTATACCAACATGTTGCAAAATACCCTCCCAAAAATCAGTGAAGGCGTGGTGTTTGATGCGTATTTAGAGCAAGCAAAAGAGCATATTACCGATGAAAAATAGCAAGAGTCTTTTCGTTTTATTTGGATTTTTATTTGTGTTTCTTTCGGGTACGCTTTTCGCAAATCCAGATTCGTTATTTTATCCTCAACAAAGAACACTAAAGACTGGTTCTTATTTTGGTTTGCAAAGCGGTCGTTTTTATGCATTGGAGTACGGTTGGGAATTACAGTATAAAAACAAGAAAGGCTTATTGAACTCGAATACAACAGCTTTTCATCATGGCTTCAATGCCACTTTTGATTTCTCAAGACTCAATCCAATTTTAGGTTATGATATTGGTTTATGGCGTCGTACTGGCAATTTTGACCTCACTTACGGGCTCAGCGCAGCAGTGCGCACTGATTTGAAGCAGTTGCGTTTTGGTGTTTGCCCAAGTGTGGGCATCAAAGTTTGGCAGCTGCATGTACAAACGGGCATGTATGTACTCGCTCCGTTTTATGCGCTAGACAATACCTCTTTCAATTCAAACACCTTTTTTATCTCAGCCCGTTTTCTGTTGGTCAAGAACAAAACAAAAAAAGGGGACCATTAGCCCCCTTTTGATTGTGTAAGTTGTTTCTTATAAATCGAACTTGATGCCTTGTGCAAGTGGCAAGGAATCAGAATAATTGATGGTATTGGTTTGGCGACGCATGTAAACTTTCCAAGCATCTGAGCCAGACTCGCGGCCACCACCGGTTTCTTTTTCACCACCAAATGCACCACCGATTTCAGCACCTGAAGTACCGATGTTTACGTTGGCGATACCGCAGTCAGAACCTGCTGCACTTAAGAAAGCTTCAGATTCTTTGAGTTCGTTGGTCATGATGGCAGAAGAGAGCCCTTGTGGCACGCCATTTTGCATCGCAATTGCTTCATGGACGTCGCCGGTGTATTTCATGACGTAAAGAATTGGGGCAAATGTTTCGTGCTGTACAATCGCAAAATGATTTTCTGCTTCGATGATACAAGGTTTTACGTAACAGCCAGACTCATAACCAGGGCCCGTCAATACGCCTCCTTCAACCAAAACTTTTCCGCCTTCTTTTTGAGCGGCTTCAATGGCGAGGAGGTAATTGTTGACTGCGTCTTGATCGATCAGTGGCCCAACGTGGTTGTTTTGATCGAGTGGGTTACCGATGCTCAATTGCTTGTAGGCAGAAGTAAGTGCTTCGGTTACTTTGTCGTAGATAGAAGCGTGGATAATGAGGCGGCGCGTAGACGTACAACGCTGACCTGCCGTACCAACGGCACCAAATACGGCACCTGGCACCACCATTTTAAGATCTGCACTTGGTGTAATGATGATGGCGTTGTTGCCGCCTAATTCTAATAAAGAACGACCCAAACGCTGCCCAACTGCTGCCCCAACTGATTTACCCATGCGGGTCGAACCTGTTGCAGAAACTAAAGGAACGCGCATGTCGTTGGCCATAAGCTTGCCGATTTCGCCGTCGCCGATAACGAGGCCAGAAACGCCTTCTGGAACGCCATTGGCAGCAAATACTTCTTCTGTGATGCGCTGACACGCAATGGCAGTAAGTGGTGTTTTTTCAGATGGCTTCCAAACGCAAACGTCGCCACAAACCCAAGCAAGGGCGGTGTTCCAGTTCCAAACAGCAACCGGGAAGTTGAACGCAGAGATAATGCCGACAATTCCGAGCGGATGATACTGCTCATACATGCGGTGACCCGGGCGCTCCGAGTGCATGGTGAGGCCGTAAAGCTGACGCGAAAGCCCAACTGCGAAATCGCAGATGTCGATCATTTCTTGTACTTCACCTAAACCTTCTTGTAAAGACTTACCCATTTCGTAAGAAACGAGTTTGCCTAGTGGCTCTTTGTAAAAGCGAATGCGCTCAGCCAACTGACGCACGATTTCACCGCGTTTTGGAGCGGGAACTTTGCGCCATTCTACAAAAGCTGCTTGCGCTTTGTCGATGACTTGATGGTATTCAGCTGGCGTAGCCATAGTGACGTTCGCAATAACTTGTGCATCTACTGGCGATACAGAAGCGATGCTTGCGCCTGTGGTTTTGATCCATTGCGTACCTGTAGAGGCGCCGCTATTGTTTTCTTGGATGCCAAATTGGCCTAAGATGTCTTTGATTTCTGCTTGGAGTGACATAAGTGTTGATTTTGAAGGCAAAGGTAGGGATTTTTTATTCGTAACTTTGTCACATGAATGACCTTTCCACAGATCCGATATGCGCTTTAGCAACTGCCAATGGCATGGGCGCCATCGCCGTTATTCGGGTTTCTGGTGTAGGTACCAAGGCTATGGTATCCAAGGCATTTTCAAAAGACTTAACACCCTTAGCGAGTCATACCGTTCATTTGGGCTGGATGCTTTCTTCAAGTGGCGAGCGCCTAGACGAAGTGTTGGCTACGCTCTTTGACCACGGCAAGAGTTTTACGGGCGAAGAAAGCGTAGAGCTCGCTTGCCATGGCTCGCCCTACATTCAGCAGTTGCTTTTGCAGCGCTTGGTGGAGGTTGGTTGCCGCTTGGCCGAGCCTGGCGAATTCACGAAGCGGGCTTTTTTAAATGGCCGCCTCGACCAGGCCCATCAAGTGGCCTTGCAACAATTGCGCGGCCGTTTTTCTTCAGAACTCCAACAACTCCGCGAGCAACTCATCAACTTTGCGGCCCTTATCGAACTCGAGCTCGATTTTGCCGAAGAAGACGTCGAGTTTGCAGACCGCAGCTCCCTCAAACAATTAGTAGCCTCCGTTTTGCAAATGGTACGCCGTTTGGCCGCTTCATTTGAACTCGGCAATGCCATCAAACAAGGCGTTCCGGTAGCCATCGTTGGCGCGCCCAACACCGGCAAAAGTACTTTACTCAATCAGCTCCTTGGCGAAGAACGCGCCATTGTTTCTAACATTGCCGGCACTACCCGCGACGTCATCGAAGAAGTCCTCAACATCGAAGGCATCCAGTTTCGCCTCATCGATACCGCCGGCATCCGCCAAACCACCGAAACCATTGAAGCACTTGGTATCGAGCGCTCCCAGCAAAAAATCGAACAAGCTAAAATTGTCCTTTGCCTTTCAGATGCAAGCGATGTTTCCAACTTCACTGAAACATCCTCTTGGGTAGCTTCCTTGAAAGGCTTGCACCCAGACAAACATATTCTATTGATCCAAAACAAGGCCGATCTTGACCCCATAAAAGAAAACAAGGAATCAAACAGGAGCGATTTACAAATCAGTGCCCTCACAGGCAATGGCATTTCTGCTCTCAAAGACAAATTGGTCAAACTCGTGCTCGGCGACTTCAGCATCCAAGATGAAACGATTGTCTCCAACGCCCGCCACCACGCTGCCTTAGAACTCACCGCCGCCGCCCTCGACCGCGCCCAAGCAGGCCTCGATGGCCAAACCACCGCCGACTTCATCGCCATGGACATCCGCGAAGCTATGCGCCAACTCGGACAAATTACTGGTCAGATTGATGTGGATACGGATATTTTGGGTACTATTTTTAGTAAGTTTTGTATCGGGAAGTAGGAAAACTCACCTCAACACCAACTTCTTCACCCAATGTAACTCACCTTGGGTTATTTGCGCAAAGTAAACACCTGGCGCTTGATTACTCAGATCAAACGAATTGTCAGAAGAAAGTTTATTTAGTTCAAATTGGGCTACTTGCTTGCCTTGTTGGTCGAGAATGGTAATTTGCATGGGTTCGGTGCTGATACTTGACACTTGAAAAATACCGTTTGATGGATTGGGAATGATGTCTATTTCTACCAAAGGATTATTAGAAGTTAGTCCTAGCCAACCAGGGCTGTTCGCTGTCAGTAAGGTATGGATGTAAAGATTGTCTGCCACCCAAAGGTTACCTATTGTATCTATCTCCAAGCCGAGGAATTCAGAGAAGTTGATTGGCGAATTAGAGGCATCAATTCTATTGATCCAATTGTTTGCTTCTAACTTGGCAATGGCAAAAGGCACATCGGCTGCATCGCCAAAAACGGCCCAAAGTTGATCAAGATGGTCAAACTCAATTTCTAGCACATTCGAACTCGGCATGTTTGACGTATTGTTGGGCGTAATCGTATCGAGAATGTCGTAGTTGTAGGCAAAGCTGATTCCTTTTACACCTCCTATGTAAAGAGTATCAGAAAATCTTGAAAATTTTGTATCGTGAAAAACACCTTGCAAATAATTGGGATCAGCGGTTAAATTTAATTGGGAATTTGTTTGTTGGTCAAATTGATAGATTACCGAACTTCCGTCGTGGCCATAGAAAAAGTTGTTTTTAGCATTGATTTTTGTGTAAAAGCGGTTAACTATCTCATTATTTCCCTGCGAGTATTTAACGAACCCATTCGGAAAAATCAGGTATTGTTGAATTAACACTAATTGAAGTGAAGCCAGTAAACTTAAACAAGCCGTATAAATTTACCGCAAAATATATATCTGTAGGAGTAAATGCGAATTGAAGGTTAGATCCATTCCAAAGAGGGCCTAATTCTGCCGAAGTGAATTGCTGAATAGCACCATCATTTTTAATGACTGCCGCTTTATTGTCATTGACCAACCAAATATCATTGGTATACGGATTAATGACAAACTGCTTCCATGCTACGGTATTGCCCGTCTGACTTTTGTGGATGGATTGCCAGGATTGTGCTTTCAGCCAATTTGGGTGAAAAAGTTGTGTAATACCAGCAAAAAGAAATGCGTAGAATAATCTCATATCTGAAAACAATACTTTACAAAAGAGTGGTAACGTATTTGATGTATCAAACGAGTAGTGGTGTTGAGTATCTCCGTTGGGTGACACTGAAAAAGCAATAATTTGGTATCTTTATTCCAATATGCTTAAAAAAATCTACCGCTTTTTAGTGCCTAAATGGCAGGTGCTGTATATGGAATACAAAGTGCAATTCAAGCCGCGATATGGGCACGGGAAGCCGCCGCACAAAGGGCTTTACGATTACATCAATTCTCAGCGTTCACATTTTGAAGAAATTATCGATGTGGCCTTGAGCCATCGGGACTATTTTGCGACAATTCCCAAGCACCAATTGCCGTCGGATCAAATTACGCCTTATTATATCAATGGGTTTCTTCCGGGCTTGGACATTGTGGCCATGTATGCCATTATTTCGCACTTCAAACCGGCGCAATATATTGAGGTCGGGTCGGGTAATTCGACAAAAGTGGCTTATAGCGCCATTCAAAACAACGGCTTGGCAACCCAAATTATTTCAATCGATCCGCAACCAAGGGCAGAGATAGATCAGTTGGCAAATCGAGTCATCAGAAAACCTTTTGAAGACACCGATTTTAGTTTGGTTTTCAGCATGAAACCAAATGATGTATTGTTCATAGACAACTCGCATCGGATGTTGCCTAATTCTGATTCAACGGTTTTCTTCTTAGAAGTATTGCCACTGCTTCCTAGCGGCGTAATTGTGCACATCCACGACATTTACTTGCCCTACGACTACCCGCAATTCATGTGCGATCGTTTTTATTCTGAGCAATACGGTTTGGCGATTTTCTTATTGGCGAATCCGTCGAAATACAAGCTTTTGATGGCCAATTACTTCATTTCTGAAGACCCTGAACTCAGCCAACAACTCGACCCCATTTTCAGCCAAGAGCAGCTCAAAGGTGTTGAAAGACACGGCGGCTCGTTTTGGTTTCAGGTAAGGTAGTTAGGTCATTTGATTAAAAATCCTCCTATGTCTGGATTTCAATAAGTCAGAATAGTCTGTTTTGAGGTGCTTGGGTAAGAAACTTTGATTGACAAATTGGAGCCAAGGGTCTAAGCTATTTTCGAAGCGTTGGTAGATGGACTGAAGCGCTTTTTCATTCAATTTGAATGAGGTGGCGAGTAGGTCGAAGTCTTTGCGTTTGAGTTTGCTTTTTCGGGCGTTGATGGTAAGCGCAGACTCTTCTTTGTCTTCAGGCATGACGATAGTCGTATTGACGAGGTCATAGGCAGGTGATAAATCAAAACCACCCAAGGTATTTTCAATAATTGAGTAGTTTTTTAGATGCATATCTGCATTGCCCGTCAGGAAGCAAAACAGAACCAATTCAAATAAGCGCTGTGCTTCATATCCTTTATTGGTTGTAAATGTTTGTGTGAGTTTGCCGATTTTTTCGACAGAACCACGGTATTTGTGTTCGGTTAGGTTTTCACTTAATTGGCAGAAGTCTTCTACGGCGAGTTTATTTTTTTTGTCCCTATCAAAGCGCTTGGTAATGTAGGCAAGTTCACCAGATTTGAGTCGAATTAAAGCGTGTTGTGCTGTCTTGATTTTTACCATAGCAGCTAAATGCATGGTGAGGTCTTCGTTCTCAGGGAGCGCTTCAAAATAATCAGATGGCGGTTTCAAAATGTAGTCGCCATGTAGTCCTACAAGCGTGAGGCGGGCTTGGGCTTGTTGGGTTTTTTCAATATGGAGTGAAATTTTTGCTTGCACGCCAGTAACTGATTTGTTTTGAATGACAAATTGTTTGGCTAAATCTTCCAATTGATTGAGTTCAAAATCGAGAATAGGCGCTTCTGTTGAGCCAAATAGTTTTTTTGCACAACTTGAGTGAAAATCTATAGAGGTGTTATCAAGTGTCTGATAACAAATGAGGCATTTATTCATGGTTTTTGAGGATAAGGAGTCACGGAAACGCAGCCAATATTTTCTTTACACAGGCTGAGTAAGAGCCCAAAACGATCAAGGGGTTTGATGTGCCAGTTGGTGATGGCAATGTTTAATAACCAACCTTCTGGAATGAGACCGTCAAAAAAGGCAAAAAGCGAAGTGCTTTGAAAAGCCTTTTGCTGGAGTGGAAGGGTTAGGCTTACGGGTTTGGCGTGTTCTTTTTTTAAGTAGTTTTCATCGTATTGAAACGCGAAGCCTTCTTCGGTTTCATAGAGTATGCCCGCGAATTCATCTTTGAAAAATATGTTTGCTTTTCTCATGCGTTCTCCATTTCTACAACACCTAACTGACACCCGAAGAAATGCAATACCTGACTCACTTTGTCTAGGCGAACGGTTTGTTTCCCTTGTTCTAATTCGCGAATAAAGCGTAGCCCAACACCTGCTCTTTCTGCTAATTCGGGTTGTGTGAGTTCGAGTTGTTTTCTCCTTTCCTTGATAAAATCGGCGATTCTAGACTCCATATTTATACCTTTTAGGGTACAAATATATAGAAAAACGACATAAATATACCTTAAAGGGTATAAATACATACATGACAGTATAAAATATACCCGTTCGGGTACATATTGCAACTTCCATAATTTCCCTACCTTCGTGTTCAAATTATCAACCCTATGAAACTGCGTTTACTCGTCTTATTTTGTGTAGCTATTTTGGGCCTTAAGCCAGTGTTGGCAGAGGAAGGCATGCTCATTCCGTCTTTGATTGCGGCGTTTGAAAACGACATGAAAGCCAAGGGCATGAAGCTCAGTGCGGCCGATATCTATAGCGTCAACAATACAAGTATCAAAGATGCTATTTTTCAGTTTGGCGGCGGTTGTACGGCAGAGTTGGTTTCAGACAAGGGTTTGCTTCTGACCAATCACCACTGTGGCTATAGCCAAATACAGTCGCATAGCTCTTTGGAACACGACTACTTGAAAAATGGTTTTTGGGCTAAAAATTTGGCAGAAGAGTTGCCCAACCCGGGCCTTACCGCTACCAGAATTGTACGCATCGAGGACGTTACAGCTGCTGTTTTGGCAGGTGCGAGCTCTAAAGCTGATCAAGCGGTAATTGCGGCCAACATCAAGAAATTAGTGGCTGCCGCCATTGCAGGCACCCATTTTGAGGCAGAGATCAAGCCTTTTAATTATGGCAATGATTATTACCTCATGGTCAAGGAAACGTTTACAGATGTGCGTTTTGTGGGCACTCCGCCAAACTCTATTGGCAAATTTGGTGGCGACACCGACAACTGGGTTTGGCCACGCCACACCGGCGACTTCTCGGTTTTTCGCATTTACGCCGGTAAAGACAACAAGCCAGCTGCGTTTTCTAACGACAACCAACCTTATAAGCCGCTGCATTACCTCCCGATTTCTTTTCAAAACCGTCAAGAAGGCGACTTCACTATGGTCTACGGTTTTCCGGGTACCACTGAACAACACGTTGTTTCAGAATACCTCAAATTCATTATTGAAAAAGAACGCCCTGCGCGCATTGAAATGCGCAACCATTCTTTGGCGGCTATCGACGCTGGCATGAAAGCTTCTGACCTCACGCGCATTCAATATTCAGCAAAGCAAGCAAGTATTGCCAATGCCTGGAAAAAATGGATCGGTCAGGTAGAGGGCTTAGAGAATTTAGGTGCGGTCCAACTCAAACTTGAGTATGAAGCCAAATACAAGGCAATGGCCATTAGCAAACCTGAATGGGCTAAATATGCGGTTGCGCTGCAAACGCTTAATGGCCTCATGGCCGAAGGCACCAAAACGGAATACAATTATGCAATAGGTGTGGAATATTTTTCTGTGGGCCCGGAATATTTCAAGTTGGTTCGAGGCTTAGAGGATTTACTGACTAATTATGCTAAATATGCAGCCAACAACGAACTGCAGGGTGTCTTAGCCAAACTACAAACCAGTGCAGATGGCTACTTCAAAAATTACAATGCAGCTGTTGATCGTCAAATTTTCTTGGAGCTGACCAAGTTATATCTTAATTATTCTCAACAAGAGTTGAAAGGAACAACGGTTGAGCAATTAACCGATCTGATTTATAGTAAATCGATCTTTACTGATGCGGCACGATACAAAGCGTTTTTGAGCAGTTTTAGTGCGAAATCGCTCAAAAAACTGCAAAAAGACCCAGGTTTTGTGCATTTCAGCGCCTATTTCACGCCTTTTAGAAATGAAATAGTGCCGGCTTACAAGTCTTTTCAAGCAGAGGTCAATAAGTGGATGCAGGTTTATGTCGAAGGCAAATACGTGATGTTTTCTTTAGAGAAACACTGGCCCGATGCCAATTCTACGCTGCGTATTACCTACGGGCAGCTCGAAGGTTCGGCACCTACCGATGGCATGCGCTACACCGAACACACCACTTTAGATGGTATTGTTGCCAAATACAATACAGGTAACCCTGACTTCGAACTCTTGCCGCGCATGCTCGACTTACACGCCGCCAAAAACTATGGCCCTTATGCGCAAGGCGACGAATTATGGGTTTGTTTTACGGGCTCTAACCACACCACTGGCGGCAACTCTGGCTCGCCGGTGCTCGATAAAAATGGCTACCTCATGGGTCTCAATTTTGACCGCAGCTGGGAAAGCACCATGAGCGATTATTTATTCGACCCAAACCGTTGCCGCAACATTGTGGTGGACATCCGCTACGTACTTTGGGTCATGGATATTTACTCTGGAGCCAAACACTTGGTCGATGAAATGACCTTAATGAAAGAATAAATCTATATTTGCTTTTTATTTTCAAACCTATTGCGTTTTCTCGAATGAAGAATTCTTTATTACTCCTCTTTTTTGGTCTATTTATTGCCTTCTCTGGCCGTGCGCACAAAGACCTCGCGATCCCCGTTTCTAAAAAAATCGAAGGTTTTCTTGTAGATTTCAAGACCAAGTCTGAAGTTGAGGACGTTGAGGTACAACTCAAATCTGCCGTTACAGGAAAAGTATATACTGCAGAAACTGACGAAAACGGAAAATTCACCTTCCGCAATGTTCCTATCGGAAAGTCTACCATTAAGCTCATTGACAAAGATTACCGCGCAGCGGTCTTGAAAGTTTTCGAAACCAATGCCAAAGAACACCTTGTGCATTATACTTTCAGCCAAACGCAGCCTTTTACAGCCCAACTCAAAGTATCCTGGATGTTCAACTGGGGCGACTACAAAGGCCAAGAACATTATTGGTCACATATGGTGGCCCGTATCATTCTTGTGATATACGGTTTGTGTTTGGTCTTGATTTTCTTCTACAGCGTGATCCAATTAAGTTTGGCAATTGCCTATGTCAGAAACAAGAAAAAACAACAAAGTCGCGTTACCCCACCTTTTGATCTAGCCAATGCACCCAAAGTAACCGTCCAATTGCCAATGTTCAACGAAATGTATGTGGCAGAACGCATCATCGAAACAACCGCTCAAATGGATTATCCGCGCGATAAATTTCAAATCCAAGTGCTCGATGACTCCACAGACGAAACCAAAGACATCATAGCTAACAAATGTGCAGAAGTTGCTGCGCGCGGTATCAATATTCAACACGTTCACCGCGTAGACCGCACAGGTTACAAAGCGGGTGCGCTCGACGCTGCCATGGACAAAGTAGAAGGCGAATTCATCGCCATTTTCGACGCCGATTTTGTGCCGAGCAAAGATTTCTTATTGCGCACCATTCCATATTTTTCTGAAAATATAGGTGTGGTACAAACGCGTTGGGGACACCTTAACAAAGATTATTCCTTGCTTACCGAATTGCAAGCATTTGGATTGAACGGACACTTCGCCATTGAGCAAGGCGGTCGCAATGCAAGTGGGCACTACATCAATTTCAACGGGACAGCAGGCGTTTGGCGCCGCGCCACTATTGACGACGCAGGCGGTTGGGAACACGACACCATCACCGAAGACCTCGACCTCAGCTACCGCGCCCAAATGAAGGGCTGGCGCTTTGTTTATCTAGAAGAGGTAGAGTCGCCGGCAGAATTGCCAATTACGATGTCTGCACTCAAAAGCCAACAACACCGCTGGATGAAAGGCGGCGCAGAGGTATTCATCAAGATGTGGAAGCGCTTGGCAACTACGCGCGGCCTCAAACTCAGCGACCGCATTCACGGTTTGGCGCACCTTTTCAACTCGTCCGTATTCTTCTTTATTTTGATTCTTTCTCTACTCAGTTTGGCGGTATTGCACATCAAAGATTCTTTCTCTGATCTCAATATCTACATCAAGTACGGGATGTATTTCTTCTCGAGCACCATTTTCTTGGGCTTCTATTACTGGAACTCCTTCCGAGACAAACGCGGCAATTTCTTTGGGGACTTATTCCGCTTTTTAGGTCGCTTTGTTCAGTTCTTAACGGTTTCTATGGCCTTAGGTCTAAGCAATGCAGTTGCGGTCATTGAAGGCTATCTGGGTATCAAAAGTTCGTTTGTTCGCACCCCGAAATTCAATGTTTCCAAGAAAGATGAATTCAAAGGCAACAAATACGACAAAAAGAGCCTATCGATTATCAATATTTTAGAAGGTACATTTATGGTGACTTTCGGATTTACGGCGGTGAACAGAGCTATTTATGGTGACCTCGGAATGGTGCCGTTCCATCTGATGCTTGCTATTGGTTACGGAATTATCTTCTTCAATACGCTTAAAGAAAACCGTTCGCAACAAGCGTAAGCACACCCTTTTTATTCTTTGACGATGCTCAGGCTTTCCAGCTTGGTTTCGTATTTGCCACTACGGAACTGAAAAGTTGCGCGATAGCTGACACCTTTAGCTAAATAAGAGCCAATTGCTGTGCCGTTACCCTCTAACGGTTTTGTGTTTTTGTAGCGAAAAACAAAGGTGCCTTTCGGATTTTTTTGAAAAAAGCTACTCAAGATCATTTCTGCTTGAGAAAGGGGGTATGCACCATCAGAACCAGGAACTTGCAGCACTATTTTATCTTTACCGAGACTTACAATTGCATGTGCGTCGTTGGTTTCCATCCCCCTCTGAATGGTAGCATAGGGCAGATCACCGCTAAGGCTTAGTGAAATCAGGAGGGTGGTTAGCAAACTGTATAATCCGTTCATGCTGCAAACTTAACAAAAATGATGCCGTAAATTTGGCTAAATTTGCAAGAATAATCGTTCAAAATGAAAGCGCAGCAAGACCAACTCGTTATCTACAATAGT
>JBEEOT010000011.1:0-110190 GCA_041191505.1 Bacteroidota bacterium
GAAAAATCAGAACAATTATTCGGTCTCAAAGATGAAGAATTAGAAGTTGAATTTCAAGGTCAAACCATTGAGAGCTACGGACTTTCTACTCAAGATTTCGGATTTCAATTTATAGCTAAACAAACCACCTGCTTGGCTCAAGATCATTGCGGGATTCCAAATGCACAACTTCCGGATGACTTAAAAAAGAATTCATGTTGTGCGCCAAATTCAGGATGTTGTTAAGCAAAGTATGATGAACAATCGCAGACTCAACTTTGTCGATCGCTACCTTACCCTTTGGATTTTCTTAGCCATGGGAGTAGGTGTGGCGCTAGGTAATATTTTCCCGCAAATCGATCAATTCATTAATCGCTTTTCAATAGGTACTACGAATTTACCACTCGCAATCGGCCTGATCATCATGATGATTCCGCCTTTGGTAAAGGTTGATTTCAAGAAGATCCCAGTTGTTTTTCAAAATGGAAAACTCCTCAGCTTATCTCTTTTGCTTACTTGGATCATTGGGCCCTTTTTAATGTTCCTACTGGCCATAACTTTTTTAAAGGATCATCCGGAATACTTAACTGGCCTGATCATCATTGGTTTGGCGCCTTGTATTGCCATGGTCATTGTCTGGAACGAACTCGCTGGCGGAAACCGAGAATTAGCAGCAGGTTTAGTTGGTGTCAACAGCTTATTGCAGGTTTTCTTTTTTAGTGCTTATGCATGGTTTTATCTAGAAATCATGTTGCCTTTATTTGGTTTTGCTGCTCTTCAAATTGATTTGAGCTTTTTAGAAGTGGCCAAAACGGTGGGGATCTACCTCGGTTTGCCTTTTGGTATTGCGGTTTTTTTGCGCTACTGGATTTCCAGTAAAAAAGGTGAAACTTATCTAAATACACAATTGATCCCAAGAATTTCGCCTTTCACACTCTATGCTTTACTTTTCACCATAGTTGTGATGTTCAGTTTAAAAGGTCAACTAATTGCCGAATTACCATTCGATGTGCTCCTTGTTGCAAGCCCTTTGGTTGTCTTCTTTTTGATCATGTTCTTTTTGATGTTTTTTACCGCAAAGAGGAGCGGTGCAACTTATGCAGAAACGGCAACCGTCGCTTTTACGGCAGCAGGTAATAATTTTGAATTGGCGATCGCAGTTGCAATTGGCGTTTTTGGCCTGAACTCCGGGCAGGCATTTGCTGGTGTGATTGGCCCGCTTGTAGAAGTTCCGGCGCTTATTTTGTTGGTAAAGGCTAGTTTATATCTAAAAAAATATTTCTAATGGCGAAGAAAAATATTTTGGTGCTTTGCACCGGAAACAGTTGTAGAAGCCAAATTGCCGAAGGATTTTTGCGTCATTTTCATGGAGAAGTGGCAAATATTTATAGCGCTGGAGTTGAAACGCATGGAGTGAACCCGAGAGCGATTCAAACCATGTTTGAAGATGGCATCGATATTTCAGCACACACCTCTAACCATGTCGATGAATACCTACATATTCCATTTGACCTCATTCTAACGGTTTGTGATCATGCCAGTGAGCGCTGCCCGATTTTTCCGAGCGCAGCCAAGCGCATCCATCACAATTTCACAGACCCAGCAAAAGCAGTTGGTTCTGAAGAGGGAATCAAGGCTGCTTTTGCTGTGGTGCGCGAAGAAATCAAGCGTTTTTGCGCTGAGCTAATTGTTTAGTGCCCATATTTCCTATTTCTTCTAGTGGTATCCGATGAATAACGTCTAACTGGCGATACTCAGTAGGTGAGAGACCTGTAATTTTCTTGAACTGATTGGAGAGGTGTGCAATACTGCTATAATGCATTTTGTAGGAAATTTCCGACAAATTCATTTCGCCGTAGAGTAAGAGTTCTTTGATGCGCTCTATTTTATGAATGATAATGAACTGCTGTATTGTCATGTTGTTTTCGGTCCTGAAAACATTGGATAAATAGGTATAATTCAAGTTTGTTTTCTCACTTAGGTATACTGAAAAATTCGTTTTGATGTGCTCTTCAGAATAATGGATCATTTGAATGATCACCAATTTGATTCTTTCGGAAAGCAGCATTTTAGAGTCACTAATTAAATCGAGCCCTGCCTGTTTGAGTTTATACTGAAAATCGAGCTCTTGAATCATGCTTAAATTCTGTTCAAAAGTAACCTCGCCTAATTCAATAACTTGAAATGGGATTCCCATATCGGTGAGTATGCCTGATACCTGGTTTATGCAACGATTGCTCACCATATTTTTTATGTGCTTTTTCATAATAATGATGTTATGTTGCTAATTTACAATGTCTTAAGTAGCTTAATCTTGCATATTTATTGATTTGATTTACATCTATTTCCTAATGATGAAAACTCAATGCAGGTGAAAGGGAACTTCATTCAAAATATGGTCGTCAGGCGCCGAAAATGTCGACCATTCGTGTTTGCCGACGCGCTGATGAATCTCGGCATGCAAGCCAAAATCGATGAGCAATTGTGCTCGAAAATCTTTCACACTCAGTTCCGGATCAAAAACAAATAAACCTTCTTTTCCTGTTGCGCTGCAATCTTCGAGTAAATCTTTGGTGCCATTAGCCAATTTAGTGTGGCGGAGGTGTGCATGCTTGGCATGGTCATGTGGGGCTGCGGGCTTGTAATAAAGCGAGAGCCTTAAATCTGGAAAAAAGGTACTGAAGTCGGCGCTAAGCGCTTGCACTTTTCTGTGCTTGTAAATTTCTAAGTGAATCATATGTATTGGGTTGTTGATTGCGTTGTTGTAGATCATAATGATCAGGTGTTTGCCCTTTATAAAAGGCTTCCATGCGGTTGCGGGCCATTAGGTATGTTACAGTAGACTCAGCACCCTGATTGATATTGACTTCATGGGCTTCAATTCCGTCTAGGCAACCGCCAGAAATTGGATTGTAGACAATCTGATTGAGGCTGTTATTACCGAGATACCAATCAAATGCCGTTTTCATTTGTAGAAGGTACGTCTTTATTTTGGTTAATTCATAAAAAGTTGCTAATGCCAAAATCGTATATGCAACATCTATGGGTTGTTGTCCGGAATAGTTCTTTTCTTGTCCCGGTATATACCAAGTTTGGTTAGAGATCACCCTTAACTGCCCCTCTTCAAATAAGATGTCCAAGAGGTACTCAAAGCAACGATCTGCAATTTTTTGCTGTTGCCTATCGCTTGAAATTTGCGAAGCCATTAATAAGGCCTCGGGCAACACTGCATTTGCGTAGGTTAACTTCGGCTCAAACCAATGATGTTCGTTTTGTCGATGGGCGTGATAATTTGCTTCTAATTTGTTGGCAAGGCGTTTTATTAAACCAACTACCTGCATGTCATTTTCTTGTTGATTGTATTTGACCAATCCTTTGATTGTAAAAGCAATTGCACGAGGGGAGTCCATTGCTTCGAGTATATTCATGCTCTTTTCAAGCATTTGTTGAATTTTGGAAAAATAGCTTGGGTCGAACATTTGCTGATGAGCGGCAAAGGTTCCGAGCGCCCAAATTGCCCTACCATTGGCGTCATCTAGGTTTTCAAGCGTGTTCTGTGGAGTTGATTTTTCACTGTGGTCCAAATAATTGATGAACCGCCCGCTCTCTAATTGCATGCGCTCTATAAATTCAAAATGTATCCGAATGTTTCGCAAAATACTGTAATCCGGTTTGAGGGCGTAATACTCTACCAAACCGATGAGCGCCCTTGCGTTGTCGTCTAAAGTATAGCCAGACGAAAGCAGGGGTTCTTCCGCTTTACAAAATTGAAGCAAGCCCACGGAGGTGGTGCATTTTTTGAGGTGCCCAAGATTGTAGTCGGGGAGTTCAAAATAATTGTTTTTCTTGTCATTCAAATTGATTTTTTCGAAGAGTCGCATGTATTGCAAAGCAACATTTGGCCAAGCTGAGGGTTTGCTTTGCTGAAAAGCAGCTTGTTTCATTGCTGCATGAACTGCTTCATCTGCAAATACTTGCTCTATTGCTTTTGCCATTTGCTCAGGATCATTGAAATTCACCAAGATTCCTGCGTCTCCGAGCGCATCTTTTGCCTGTGGTATTGGCGTAGAAACGATTGGGCATCCGCAAGCCATGGCATAGGCAAATGTGCCGCTCACTGCCTGATTTGGATCGCAAGAAGTAAATAAATAAATATCGGTTGCCTGCAGGTAATCCTCAAGTAATTCTTTGTCTGCAAAGGCATCTATAAATAAAACGTTTGCACTTAAATGGAGACTTTGTGCCAATTCTGTTAGAAATACGCGATAGGTTTCTCCTTCGGTCTTGGCTACTTCAGGATGGGTTTTACCCAAGATGACATAGCGAAAATGAGGGAATTTATCTTTCAAGAAGGTCATTGCGTATAGTGCAGTTTCTATGCTTTTTCCGCGACTGAGCAAGCCAAAAGTAGTGAGTATTGGCGTTCCGTTTAAGCCTAATTTTATCTTGAGTTGATTGGTGTTTTTTTGTGCCACAAGCGCTGTCCCGTGTGCAATTACCTCGCATTTGTCTTCAGGGCAAACGTAAGCCTCAAGTAAGAGTTTAGCACTCGCATTGGTCATGCAAACAACCACACTAGCATAGGAAATGAGTTGATTGACGACCGCAAAGCGCTCTGGGCATGGGGTGGGTAAGATTGTATGGAAATTGAGAATGACGGGCAGTTGATTTTCGCTTAAAAAGAGCAAGAGGTCTTGACCGAAATTTCCGCCAAAAAGTCCAAATTCATGAGCAATCAGAATGGCATCGTAGGCTTTGTTTAAATTGAGTTCCGTGGCTAAGTTTTTGTAAGCAGCAGCCTGATCAACCTTTAACTGGTACTTTACCTCGTTGGGGTATGAAAATTGAGCTGTGCTGTCTTCGAGTGCACAACAATCAATTTGGCAATTTGCACCAAATTTTTCGAGCAGTCCTTGTCTAAGATCGTGGCTGTAGGTAGCAATGCCGCATTCCCTCGGTAGGCAACTGCTCATGAGCAAGACTTTAAATGGGCGAGATGTGTCAGGAATCATAATTTTCATTAGTTGGATTTTTTAATAGCTCTTCAAGTATTTCTGATTTGGAGAAATAGGCACAAGCAATACAAGTGTCTGCCGCCCCGTAGTAAACATAAATACGGTCGTCTTTTTCTATCGAAGCAGTTGGAAACACCACGTTATTGACATTTCCTTTGCGTTCATAACTTGTGAGTGGTTCAAGAACCGCATAAGGTAATTCTGCCAATACAAGGCTAGGTTCATTTAAATCTAGCAGTGCAACATGTACTTTGTAAATGGTCTGTCCGTCTAGTAGGTAGGCCGCATGGTAGATAATAAGCCAACCGAATAAAGTTTCGATAGGAGGGCAGCCCGCTCCTTCGTAAATGGCACCACAAGAACGTGCATTTAAGACAAGGGGGATGTTTACCTTAGGCTTGCCAATATGTTTCCAGAAATCTTCATTGATTTGCTCGATTTCTGGAACAGACGTCAGGAGTATATGAGGTTTGATGCGATGCATAAAGTATATTTTATCATTGATTCTGCGCGGAAAAAATACCAGGTTCTTATCCCAGCGCAATTGTATTGGATTGTTGACCTGTTGCCTGATTTGTTTTTCTTGTGCAACAATAATCCGTTTGCCAAAAAAGTTTTGAAGATCTTGACTTAATAACAGTGAGCCAAGTGCCGTAATTCCATCGTATGCCGTGTAGCTCAAGAAAAACAAGTCGTCAATGCATACAATCCGCGGATCTTCCATTCCCTTTTGCTCCGCAGCGGTGTTGCCTATCAGAATAGGTTTGTGGTTCCTCGTTGAAATAACAAGAGGAGCAGAAAGCTGACAGTAGCCAATAGTTGAAATCCCCTCGGCTGAGACCGCCCTGTAAAACATATGAATTTGATTGTTGTGGACAATCACCGCCGGATTCATGACGCCTTTTTGCTCAAAAGAAAGGTTGGTGTGCTGAAGCAGAATGCCTGCTCGCTCGAATAATAACATGTTTGGCCGAGCTAGCCTTTAAAAATGATTGAGCGAATGATCCATTAGCGCAGATTTCCTTTCCTTTTCTTCGGTTACCGGATTTTTGTTTTGTTCGTTTTGCAGCCATTTTGTAACCAATTGATCCAAAACTAGATGTATCGTGCTTTTTGCTAATGGAGACGTAATGCCTACTTGATTGGTGAGTTTATCCCATAGCGGGCTGTAATTATTAGTTTCTGAATGGCTGGTTTCATTTGATTTTTGAGTCACGGCGCCGATGAGTTCAGTAATTAAATTGACAGGTGTAAATACCCCCGATAGCTTTGAGATTCCTTGGGTTAACTGAAATTCCTGCTCCTTTTGCAAGGTGTAAAGCAAGTTGAGTTTATCCTGGATAGCTGCTGTATTTTTCATGTGATTTGCGTTTAGAAGGGCTTATAAACTATCTTGATACATGCGTCTGAGAAGTTGTGTTTCAAAAAATGAACGCATTCGCTTGGCTAAATAGAGTTGTACAATGAGTGTGAGTAAACCGATGCCAGAGGCTACGAGCGCAAATCCCATTGCTTTGTCGTTTATGATAGCGGCAACATAAAATGCCAGGGCCATACTCGACAACAAGGAAAAGAGCAAAACAAAGCCCCAAAGCATAAATTGCCAAATGAGGTGAGCGCTCATTTGAACGGTTCGTTTCAACACTTCAAGTTTGGCAATCTCGGTGGTCGTTTTTAGGTATTGCTTGAATTGATCAGCAAAATCATTAATAGGATGTTCGACGTTCATAAGGTGATTTTTAAAGGTTAAAAAAACCAGCGCAAGCGCTGGTTTCATTTGGTAAAGGTTCAATGCAGCTACCTTTCCTTGGATTTACGCGTCCCGATTGTGTGCTAACTCACGGTAGCTGCATTTTGCCTTTTAACCATGCTAAACTTTTTCAGCATAGGCCTCTTTTTCGACATTGAAGCCGAGGTTGTGAGAGAGGTCCGAAGCCATTTTTTTAGCGCTGCCGGAGAGTTTGTGACGTGTTACGCTGCCTTTGTCTGGCGCAAAAAGAACGCCCATAAGTGCGCCTACAGCTGCGCTTGCAATTGCCACCGTTACATAGGTTGAGGTGTTTGATTTTGGAGTTTCCATGTTTGATAATTTTTAAATGAATACTGAACTAATTATTTATAAAACAAATATATAATTGATTGAAAAATAATATTTTACATAATTTAAATTAAAGTTTACATTTAATTAATAAGCACTCCATGCGGCATCGGCAACAAGTACCTCACCATTGATCATCGAAGATTCTTCGCTGGCCAGAAATAAAACGATTTCTGCAATCTCTTTGGGTTTGCCAATCCGAGGATTGAGTGCCAGACCTGCAATAAGCAGTTCATTCATGTCTTTTGACACCTTTGAATAATCGATGGAATCGCTGATATGGGTTTCAATAGCGCCTGGCGCAACCGCATTGCAGCGAATTCCTTGTTCGGCATATAAGTAACCGGTATTCTTTGTGAGTCCGTTGAGTGCGAATTTACTTGCCGTATAAGCTGCTCCTGCACGCGCTCCCTGCAGGCCACCAATAGACGAGATATTGATGATATTTCCGTATTTGTGGTGTAAAAAATGGGGGATCAATAAACGCATGAGCATGAAAGGTCCGCGGAGGTTGACGTTCATGATCCGATCCCATTGTGAATTACTCACGTTCGCTACGGCCTCAAAATTATCCATGACACCAGCATTATTGACCAGAATATCAATATGCCCATGTTCTTTAATCGCATGGCTAACAAGCGTCTCCAATTCTCTTTCTTTGGTGATGTCGCATTGAATCACATGCAATCGGAGTCCTTTGTGTGGCGCTTCTTGTTTGAGCGCGTCTAATGCCGATGCATCGATGTCGGCGGCAATCACAGTGCAATCTTCATCGAGGAAGCGATAGCATACGTCGCGGCCTATTCCTGATGCTGCACCTGTGACGAGTGCAATTTTTGAATTTAGTTTTCCCATCTCTTATGTTGGTATGAATGAATAGTTTGTGTAATCATCTATCACAAAGATGTGGTTATTTTAAAGGGAGTTACTTACGGCATTTTCGCTAAAGTTTGCATAATTCACACCTTTCAAATTTCAAACAAATGCACATGAACGTGTAAGCAATAAGCGAACAAACTCGGCTAACATTGGAAAATGAAAAAACCATCCTTTGAATTTGGATTGACAACTGCTGAAGTCGAGCGTCAAAGATTGCAATATGGCGCAAACACTTTAGAAAAATCAAAAAGCGCTTTTTGGAAGCGGATCTTGAAAAGTGCTAGTGAACCAATGTTGCTTTTGCTGTTTGCTTGTTCGCTCATTTATTTGTTTATCGGTGACCTTTGGTCGGGCTTTGTATTTCTCGGCTGGACTACATTGGTCTTGTTGAGTTCGTTTTATCGCAATTACCGCACGGCAAATGTGCTTGCAGCCCTGGAGCAATTTGCACAACCAAATAGCATTGTGATCAGAAATGGTAGACAAGCGCAAATCAAACGCAGCGAGGTGGTTGTTGGCGATTGTGTCTTGTTAAGGGAAGGCACGCGCATACCTGCAGATGGTTTTTTGGTAAGCGGAACTTACCTGAAAGTCGATGAATCTTTGCTAACAGGCGAATCTGCAGCCATAGAAAAATCTGGCATTGGGGCTAAATTGGCAGGAGGGTCTATGGTGGTGAAAGGTGAAGGAATCGTTCAAATAAGTTCTGTTGGTACGGCTGCTGTGCTTGGGCAGATTAGCACGATGTTAAAGAACCATCAACAAAATCGGGCGAGTACTTTACAAAAATCAATACAATCGTTTATTTCATGGGCATTTATGCTAGCACTTGCTGTAGCCTTACTCATTGTCGTGGTTTTTGCACTCACGCGCGGATCCATACTTCAAGCCATTCTCAACGGTTTGTCTACGGCAATGGCTATACTTCCTGAAGAGTTCCCTATGGTGCTGACTTTATTCATGAGTTTAGCCGCCTGGAGACTCGCCAAAAAGAATGTGCTCACTGCTCGTATAGCTGTGTTGGAAAGCTTAGGTTCCACTACGGTGTTGTGCACCGACAAAACGGGTACCTTGACCTTAAATAAAATGAAAGTCAGAAGGTTGTTTCCTATTTCACCAACAACTGAAGAACAACTGCAGCAGACTGCACGCCTAGCCACCCCGCGCTTTAGTCACGATGCGATGGAAGATGCCATCCGGCAACTTAGCCCATTAAGCCCTGTAGAAATCAATGCTAAAGTGCGGCAGAATTACCCAATGAATACGACTTGTTTTGCCATGGCGTATTTATATCAAAGCGAAGAACTCAGTTATCAGGTTCATTGTAAAGGTGCGCCAGAAGCAATCCTCAAACTTTGTAAGGTCGAGCCAATAGAACTTCAAGTTCATTTGCAAACGCTCAATGATTTGGCAGAGCAAGGTTTGCGCATTTTAGGCTTTGCGCGGGCCAAATACACAGAAGAAACACCACCCGTAAACCTGCAGGATTTTGATTTTGAATTGGTGGGCTTTATTGGCTTTGAAGATCCAATTAGAAGAGGTGTAGCGAGTTCGGTACGAAAACTGAGAAAGGCAGGCGTAAGAGTGGTTATGATTACAGGAGATTATCCCGTAACGGCGCGTTCAATAGCCCAACAAGCAGGATTTATAAAATCTTTGAAAATCATCAATTGTCAAGAATTAGACGCAAGTAGTCAAACACTATCAGGTACCAATTTCCATGAGGTTGATGTTTTTGCACGTATATTGCCCGCTCAAAAATTGGAATTAGTAGGCATGTTCCAACGGAAAGGGGAGGTTGTTGCCATGATTGGTGATGGCATCAATGATGCACCTGCGCTGCAGGCAGCAGACATCGGAATCGCAATGGGCGAAAAGGGAGCTGACGTGGCGCGCGAGGCGGCTTCTTTGGTCTTGCTCAAAGATCAATTTACTGAAATATACAGTGCCATTGAAATGGGAAGGCAGCTCATCCTTAAAATTCAAAGTGCCTTGCTGTACATCATAGCGATTCACGTACCTATTGTCGGACTTTGTATTTTACCCGCACTTTTTGCGCAGATGCCAATTTTCCTCTTGCCTTTTCATATTGCCTTTCTCGAACTGATCATTGATCCGGCATGTGCACTTGCTTTTGAGCATGCACCTATAGATAAAAACACGATGCGCATAGGACCGAAGAAGATAACACAACGCTTGCTTACCAAGCAGCAATTATTCAAGAGTTTGGGATATGGGCTGACTGTTTTTTTGGCTGTTTTTTCAGTATATCTCATCAGTAAATACCAGCAACAAAACGAAGCGCAACAACGCCTTCTTTGTTATGTATTACTCATTGCAAGTAATCTGATACTGATTTTGCATACCCTTTCAAGAACAAAAAATTATTGGGTGGTATTTAAAGAATCAGGATGGATCACCAGATCCATCCTGATTTTAAGTGTGGGCGCTTTAATGCTAATTGTAAGCGTTCCTGCTTTTCGAAGTGCCTTTAGTTTTGCGCTCCCAGATATATGGAGCAGTATAGCGGCAGGCATTCATTTAGTTCTAATTGCAGTAGCCTTAAAATGGCTGAAGTAGGGCTTACTTTAATTCAAAGCGGTCAGCCATCATGATTTTATCCCAAGCAGCGATAAAATCCTTGACAAACTTTTCTTTTGCATCAGAGCTACCGTAAACTTCTGCTATTGCGCGCAGTTCCGAATTAGATCCAAAAATCAAGTCAGCACGCGTTGCCGTGTACACGACAGCTCCTGTTTTGCGATCGCGTCCTTCAAATAATTCTTGATTGGCATCAATTGGTTTCCAAACGATGTTCATGTCGAGTAGATTGACAAAAAAGTCATTGCTAAGGGTTCCGACATTCTTAGTAAACACACCTTTATTGGAGTCGTCGAAGTTGGTGCCTAAAACGCGCATGCCACCAATCAAAACGGTCATTTCAGGAGCGGTAAGGCCAAGCAATTGCGCTTTGTCTACCATGAGTTCTTCTGTGGTGAAAGTATATTGCGTCTTTTTATAGTTTCTGAATGCATCGGCCATTGGCTCTAAAACTGCAAATGAATTGACGTCTGTTTGCGCTTGTGTGGCGTCCATGCGTCCTGGAATAAACGGCACGCTGACTGCAACGCCCGCATTTTTAGCTGCTTGCTCTAGGCCTGTAGCTCCTCCCAACACTATAAGATCAGCTAATGATACTTTTTTGGCGCCGCCTTTTGCATTAAAGTCTTTTTGGATTTGCGTATAGACAGCCAACACTTTAGTGAGTTGAGCAGGGTTGTTTACCGCCCAAGAACGCTGTGGTTCGAGTGCAATGCGCGCGCCATTAGCGCCACCTCTGCGGTCAGAATCTCGGTAAGTAGAGGCAGAGGCCCATGCGGTTTCGACAAGCTCACTTGTGGTGAGGCCTGATTTCAAGATTTGTGCTTTTAAGTTTGCAATATCTGCCGCATCAATGATGGCATGATTGAGTGCCGGAATAGGGTCTTGCCAGAGCAAGGCTTCTTTTGGTGCTTCTGGGCCAACATAGCGTGTAATTGGGCCCATGTCGCGGTGTGTGAGTTTGAACCATGCTTTGGCAAAAGCTTCTTCAAATGCCTTCGGGTCTTCCATGAATTTTTTGGAGATTGGTCCGTAGATAGGGTCAAAGCGCAGCGCGAGGTCGGTAGTGAGCATGGTTGGTTTGTGCTTCACGTTCGGGTCAAACGCATCAGGGATGATTTTGTCATCGGTTTTGGCTACCCATTGTTTGGCGCCAGCAGGGCTCGTGGTGAGCTCCCATTCGTAGCCAAATAGAATTTGGAAGTAGGAGTGGGTCCAGCGTGCGGGTTGGGTGGTCCAGGTTACTTCTAAGCCAGAGGTAATGGCATCTTTTCCTTTTCCTGACTTATAGCTGGAGGTCCAGCCGAAGCCTTGCTCTTCAATAGGAGCTGCTTCTGGTTCTTTGCCGACATGAGAAGCTGGGCCAGCACCGTGTGTTTTACCAAAAGTGTGCCCGCCTGCTATTAGGGCAACCGTTTCTTCGTCGTTCATTCCCATGCGGCCAAAAGTTTCGCGGATGTCTTTTGCAGAAGCCAACGGATCAGGATTGCCGTTAGGGCCTTCTGGGTTCACATAAATCAAGCCCATTTGAACAGCGGCCAGAGGGTTTTCGAGCAAGCGCCCGTTGCTGTAGCGTTGGTCATCTAAGAACTTGGTTTCTTTGCCCCAATACATATCTTGCTCAGGCTCCCACACATCGGCGCGGCCAGCAGAGAATCCGTAGGTCAAGCGACGTGCTTTATCTAGGTTTCCGTTGTCTGGCCAGCTGTTGAGTGGCGCAAAACGTTGCTGTCCAGCTGATGAACCACCGCGGCCATCACCAGTGCGGTAGGTGCCGGCACTATGCCAAGCCATTCGAATAAAAAGGGGTCCATAATTGCCGAAATCTGCAGGCCACCAATCTTGTGACTCGGTAAGCACCTTTTTGATATCTGCCTTTAAAGCGTAATAATCTAAAGTAGAAAAAGCTTTTTCATAATCGAAACCCGCACCCATAGGATCAGAAAGCGAAGAGTGCTGACGCAGAACTGTCAAGTCTAACTGATTTGGCCACCAATCTCGGTTGGTGTTGCCATTTGGATTCGTTACAGGGTTGCTGTGCATTTCACCAGTTGGTGGTGTGGCTGCACCGTGCATCACCGGACATTGGCCCGCTGGAGCAGGAGGCGGTGGAGGTGGTGGTGTGTTTTTCTTTAGTTTTTGAGCGGCGAGGTTCAAGGCCAAGCCAAAACTCACAAGTAAATAAACCTTTTTCATAGTGCTTTGATTAATGTAGAATCCAAAAATACCACCATTAATCAATCGATAGCATCGATAGTGTTTATATATAAATAGATAATATTTATAATGATATAAACGTAAGTACAAGCGGGAAGTGGTCCGACGGATAGGATCGGTCATAAGGCGTTTGCAATATCTTATATTTTATTGGAATGATTTCAGCGCTCCCAAAAAAATAATCGATGATTTTGTCGTCCGTTTCTGATAACGTAAAGGCATTAAAAGTTGGGGTAGAACAAAGTTCTCGGTGTCTTTTTGAGCAAGATAAATCGTTTAGCGAAGATGTGAATAATTTATACACAGGGCTATCTGGCTCCGAATTAAGATCTCCTAAAAGCAAGAATGGTGCTGTGCTTATTTGCGTGAGTTCAGCAAATTTCTCAGTAATCAATATTTCAGAATTTAACCTTGCCTCTGCACCGATATGGTCAAAGTGGGTATTGAGTACCCAAAGTTTTTTACCATCATATAGACTTTCAAACAATGCAAATGTGCAAATTCTATTCAGTGCTGCATCCCATCCTTTCGATGGTACTTCAGGGGTTGGTGAAAGCCAAAAGGTACCGCTTTGCAACAGTTTATAGCGCGTTGTGTCATAAAAAATAGGGGTGAATTCGCCGGCTTCCTTACCGTCGTCGCGGCCAACACCAACATGTTTAAAAGCGGGGAGCTCTTGTTGTAGGTCTTTTAATTGGTTTGCCAATACTTCTTGAAAACCGATGATCGTGGGGCGTTCATTTTGAAGTTGGGCCGCAATAGGTGTTTTTCTTTCTGACCAATCCGGCGCTAAATCTGAATGGCCGTCGTAGCGAATGTTGTAAGAAATGACTTTATGCAGTTCAGGTTGCGCGCAAACATTTAAGGACAAGAGAACTATAAATAAGCTGCATCTCATTCCGCTTTGGTTTTTGTCACCATTTCAGTGAAACTCTTGGCTGCATTTGTAATATCTGAGGGCAAGAGTACAATTGTAGTGGTGTTGTTGTCGATGCCAATTTCTGAGAGCATTTGCATGCGTCGCAATTCTAAAGCAATAGGGCTATTTTCCATTTCTTTGGCACCTTGAGTGAGTTTGATAGAAGACTCCAACTCTGCTTCAGCCTTCACAATGCGCGCGCGTTTTTCACGAATGGCTTCGGCTTCCCTGGCCATAGCGCGTTGCATGCCCTCCGGAATTTCGACGTCCTTCATTTCAACCATTTGGATTTTCACGCCCCATGGCTCAGTTGTTTGATCGACAATTTTTTGAAGTGTGCCATTGATTTTCTCGCGTTCGCGAAGCACTTCGTCCAAAGAATGTTGCCCAATGATATTGCGCAGCGCAGAAACGGCAAACTGGTAAACTGCCAAATTATAATTGGCCACCTTCACAATTGAATTTTCGGGATTCACAATCATGTACCAAAGCACCGCATTTACTTTAATAGTTACGCTGTCTTTGGTGATTGTTTCTTGTTGTTCAAGATCGACAGTTTGGGTGCGGATATCCACTTTTTGCTGTGTTTCAATCAAGGGAATCAGCCAATACAGACCTGGGCCTTTGATTCCTTGAAAACGGCCTAGACGAAAAATAATAGCGCGTTGGTATTCTTGTGCAATTCTTAAACCTGAGAGAAAAATAGCGCCGAGCGCAATGAGAATAGGTGCTAACATTGTTTGTTGTTTGAAACAAATGTAGCTTTAATTTCTATTGTTTTTGCGCTTTCTTTTTTTCGGCGATCAACTGATCAATTTCAAGCACATCACCATCCTTGAATGTGTCGCTCACCACGAATAGCACTTCCTTTTTACCTTTATTCCCGTTGGGAAAAAAATAGACAACTTGCCCCATGTCTAAGGTGATCCCACTATTTGACATCGGACTTAAATTTGGATTCATAACCGTTGGAATCACCAGCGGAATAGATTTTAGGCTGCCGTTGTGAAAGGTGAAATTGACAGATTTTTGGGCAATAAAATTGAACGATAATGCGAGTGTAAAAACTGTTAATAGGATGTTTTTCATTCTTGCTTAACAACAAAATAATTTACTTTGTTCAAGCCCTCTTGAATTGATTTTTTATAGTTTTGAAATAGAACTGTTTTGAAGTATGAAATCAAACCCAAATATCTACCGCTTGCTCTACGCGGGCTTCACGCTCTTTGGCATCTACAAACAAGCCACCATGAACTACAGCGAAGCCGCTATACATTTAGGCATCGCTTTGGCTTTCGATCCTTTTGATCAAACTATTACTTGGAAAGAGCGCCCAATTTGGCAACGCGTATGGTTGGTGGTGCATTTAGCTCTTTGTGCCGGCTCATTCGGAATGGAGATTGGGCTTGGTAATTAAAGCAACTCTTTCTCAATAATCTCCTTTAATGATCCTTTTGGCAAGGCTCCTGCTTGCATCATGGGTTGTTTATTGAGCGGAATGAAAAGCATACTCGGAATACTCCTGATATTAAAAACCATAGATAATTCTTGCTCTACTTCGGTATCTACCTTGTAAATTACTAGGTTTTCGTATTCATTGCTCAATTCTTCAAGAATTGGCGCGACCATTTTGCAAGGCCCACACCAATCGGCATAAAAGTCAATGATGGCTGGCTTAGCTCCTTTGAATTTCCATTCCTTTTCAGTGGTGTAATCAAACACTTCGGCTAAAAATTTGTCACGGGTCAGTTGTACGGTTGGCATAATTTCTATTTTGAAACAAAGTTACATTCGAGATGGATAAGGTATTGTAACACAAGTTGCAGGTTAAGCATTCTTTCGCAACTTTTGAAACTTCTGAGAGATGTAATACATCCCTACACCAAAAGCAACACCACTTAATATCAAGAGTTGTGCAAACAAACCTTCGGCACTAAATGACAACTTTAGAAGTATAGTTGAAATCACAAAACTTGAATTGCGCATGATCAGTGCGTAGTCATCGGTATAGAAAAGCGACAGCAATAAAATGAGCACATCACTGACAATCAGCAAGGAGAAGAAATGATCGAAAAAGATACCGTTTAAATTCAGGGCAGAACTCAAATAATAATGTCCAGTTGTGTGTACTAAATAATCAATAAAGGAATAGATTCCCAATAACAAAGAACTGATAAGGAGCAGTATGGTTATTGCTTTTTTGGCGCGAATGAAGCGCTGAACAGATTGCAACTCATGTGCTTCTGTATCGTCAGGTATTGGCCTGAATCGATTACATAGCTTGTAAAATAAATAAATCAATAAAAAGACAAGGACCACCGTAGTTAAGTTGCCGAGGAGGTCAAAAAAAGCTTTTTGCTGGGTCCATTTTTCGTGGAGCGGAAGATGTGTAATTTCCTTAAAAACACCTCTAATCAAAATTAGCGTGATGATTTCATATTGCTTTCCAATGTAGATACTGGTAGATTGAGGAAGATAATACAACAACAAGAAGGCTTCAAAAACAAGCAAAAAAGAAAATGGGGTATAAAGCGCATTTATCGGACTCGAAAATAATTTATCTGGTTCGCTATGCCAAACGTAGTGATGCAGGCAATACAAGCCCAGATGAATCAAAAAACTAATAATAGCGACATACAAAACCGCCTTGCTCAACTTTTCCTTGAAGTCTACGCTCAATAAAAAAGTAAAAATATTTAAGTATTTCATTATTAGCAATTTATGCTAATGTAGTGTTTTAATTAAACTTACTCAGTTTTAGTTTAAAAGTAACTAAAACGCATGCGAATGAAAGCGATCTACTTCGGCAATCATGCTGTGGTAGTAGCGATACCATTTACCTTGCCCAAGCTGCTTCGCTTTCTGATGAATTGGGTTTTGAGCCCAATGAGCAATAGCTTCTTTGCTTTGCCAATAACTGATGAACATACCGCGCCCTTCGTGTTTCATGCTTTCATAACCCAAAAAGCCCGGAATTTGCTTGACCAATTCCAATGTTTCGGTGTCGTAGGCTTCATAACCCTCTAAGTCATCGCTTAAGTAATAGTTGAAAATAGAGGCGAAAAATGGGGCCGTGGGTGGAGTGGAGGTGTGCCAGTTGATCATGAAACACTTATTTTAATTCTTTGCAACTGTTCTTTGGCTTGCTCAATATGGCGCAATTCATGTTGAATGATGATCTCAAAAACAGTATCTAATTCATATACAATAACTTTACTCGCAGGCGAATGGATTACCGTTTTATTTTGAATGAACGGTGTGGCCAATTCTACATAGCGCTTTAAGTCTTCATGATGCGCCTTGAATTGTTCTATAATATCATTGATTTGAATAGTTTCTTTAGGCTCCCAAACAGGGAATGTCTTCATCTTTTTTTGACGACTAGGTTCAACAGATTGCTTGACAAAACCTCCTAAAAATTTAACGATAAATTGAAATCGACCGTGAAAAGGACGTTTGTAATCCTTTTGCTGCAGCTGCTCAATGATAGGGAAATAACTTGAATTGATTAAAATAAGATGCTCCAAATTCTGCGCGATACTCCAATGAGCACCACTTGTTTCATTGAGTTGTTCGGGAGTGAATTGCCCGAATAAATCTTGAACTAATTTCGTATTTGAATCAATTTGTTGAAGAAGGTTAGTCATGTTAAATTAAAGAAATTTGTTTGATTGAAATTGATAAATAAAATCAAGGAATTAGACCTATTCCATCCCAACAGCTAAAAAAGCCCAAATAGACAAGAAACCAAGAAGAGTTAAGCTTAGATAGATCAACTTTTTAGAACATGTACTGGCTTTTTGCCACACTAAATCTCCAATTAATCCAAAGGCAAAGAGTAAAAGGCCCATTGCCAAGAAATCAAAGGTAGTCCAATTAAAATCTTTTGAGACTTTTGATGCAAATGCAGGAATAATGAGAAGAACGAGTGGATAAAATGCCTTGTTTGAAGTTTTAAAGGTGGTCATGTCATTGTGTTTTCTCAATTAATGTTGAAGTTGAATTATTATTGCTTGCATTCCAGAATTAATTTTCAAACGCAATATTTCGACTAAATTTACCTTAAAATTCAACTTAATCCCAAATGGCCACAAAATTCTCTATCTGCCTCTGGAACCAAGATGCCAAAGGCATGGCGCAATACTATCAGCAAATCTTTAATGATTTCAAACTCATTTCAGAAAATCCAATGGCCAGTGTTTTTGAAGTGAATGGCCAGCGCTTTATGTGCCTCAATAATGCGGTTCCGAATGTACAATTCAATGAAAAAATATCTTTTGTACTGACCGTAGACACGCAAGACGAGATAGACACCTATTGGGATTACTTCTGTAAAGAGGGGCAAGCAGGGCAGTGCGGCTGGCTTGAAGATAAATACGGTGTCTCTTGGCAAATTGTACCGAGTATCCTTGGTAAACTCATGACAAATCCCGAAACGGCTCCCAAAGCTACTTATGCTTTCATGCAGATGAGCAAGTTTGATATCGCGAAGTTACAAGCAGCCGTTAAATAAATAGTCGAGCGAATAGGCTTTAGGCTTGAAAAACTCCCAATTTTCAGCTAATTTTACGATGGCTTAATGATGCCCATTAAAAACCCTGGATATCCGCTATAATCAATTCAAAATGAATTGATAAATCAGATCATCTTGATGAAGACAACGCAACTATTCAAAAGTAACGAGCAGCAGATTAAATTCGAAAAGGACGGATTTATCCTTATTCCGATGCTCGACAATCTTGAAGTTGCAGATTTAGTTCACTACTACGCGTCTCTACAATTAAAAAAGCAAGATCACTTTGGTTTTCATGTCAGCATGGATAGGCTCAGTGAAGAACAGTGCGCGCAAATTCGAGCCAAAATTTATTCCGTCATTTTACCAAAACTAGATGCTCATCTAGAAAATTACAAGCCGTTTGTTGCCAATTACATTGTAAAGGAAAATTATTCTTTGGGCTTTGTACCCCTTCACCAAGATTGGACTTTCGTCGACAAAGAAGAAGAGGGGTACACCTCCATTACATGCTGGACTGCATTAGTAGACATCACAATAGAAAGTGGTTGCATGGGCCTCATTAAAGGAAGCAATGCCTTCTTGCAAAACTTTAGGCCCTCGCCAGCACCTCAAACGCCGATTGCCCTCAATGAACATAAATTCAGCTTGTTCCCTTACCTGATGCCCATCGAAATGAAAGCTGGCGAGACCCTGTTTTTTGACAACCGCACCTTTCATGCCTCGCCGCCAAACAATATCAGCGAACAACGGCTTGTAGCAAGTATTGGCATCACACAAAAAGAGGCCCAATTGGTTCATTACTACCTCAAACCAGATGGCCATCAAAATAAAATCTTGAAATATGCCGTTGACGAAGATTTCTTTTTAAAATACTACAACGGTCGGCTATCCAAAATGTATGATCGCGCAGAATTCATTTCAGATTACGCGATAGTAGCAGAATTGGATTATGCTGCTGAGCCTATTCAAGCAGAAGAAATCATCAATAAGACCATACAAGCTGGAAACAAATACAACGAAAACTTGAGCCAAAAGCTGAATGCCTTTTTGAATCAAGAGAACAGCCCTACTTTTTTTGATCGGTATAGCCCGTCAAGCATTCTACGCCAATTAAAACACAAACTAACCCGGTTTAAACACCAGAATTAGTGCTTAGAACCGAGAAGCAAGAAACACGAGCAGCAAATGAGTGCAATTATTGAATGTATCAACCTTTCCAAATCTTACTCCTTGAAAAATGGAGGGAAGCATACTGATTTAAAGCTACTCAAAGCACTAGACAACGTATCATTTACCTTGAATCAAGGAGACAGATTGGGCCTGATTGGCTTAAATGGCTCCGGAAAATCAACACTACTCAAAATTCTAGGCGGTTTCATCAAGCCCACGAGTGGCAAGGCAGTTATCCATCAAAAGGTTAGTTCTTTATCAAGTTTCGACTCGATGTTGCATCCAAGTCTGAATGCCATTGAGAATTGTAAATTACAGTTGCAGATTTTAGGATTCAAGAAAAGTGAAATCCCTGCCTTAATAGACACTATTCTAGACTTCGCTGAAATAAGGCCCTTTGCGCTACAACCTGTAAAAACCTATAGTTCTGGCATGATGCTGCGCCTCTCTTTTGCCATTTACAGCGTCACGAGCCCCGAGATACTCTTACTTGACGAAGTATTTTCTACTGGCGACATCAAATTTCAGCAGAAAATCGACGAAATGATGCAGAATAGCTTTAAAAACACGGCAGGTATGATTTTAGCGAGTCACCAACTTAATGAAATCAAGCAGTACTGCAACAAGTGCATGGTGCTCAAAAATGGCAGGGTCGAATTTTATGGTGAAGTAGACGACGCGCTCAAAAATTACAACGAATTAAATATCGAGCCCGAAATAAAATACTACAATGATTTAGTAAGCGTTGAAGACATCAGCATCAACAGCACAACTATCAAAACTTCAGAATCGATAAAAATTAAATTCTCGATACGCAATTCCAAAGACGACACCGATATCAATCCAGCCGTTTATATCAATAGCCTATCCGGAAAAGTATTAATTGATAGCCCTGTATATCAATTGGGTTTTGACCGATCCAATAAATCAAAAGGACTTTACAATTACGAAGTTGAAATACCTGGCAACCTTCTCAATATCGGCACTTACAATATTCATATTTATATCGGGAGTACCAATAATATCATTTATGTCACCATGCTCAATCTATTTACCGTGACTGTAGCAATCGATGACTGGGAACAAAAGTGCGATTGGTATATCGCAACCGATTACCCGATTAGAACAAGAATTAACTGGAATATCAATTGACATGAGACAAGCAGAATCAGTAAAAAATCAAGTGGGCGCCGCACTATTAAATTTAGTGTTGAAATACCGCATTCACATTACCTTACTGTATGCCGTCTCCTTGTTTTTAATCAGCCAAAAGAATACGGCAAACCTTAATCTGATTTCCATTTTTTGCTTTTCATTGTGCCATGCGGCTTTTCATTTTTACAACCGGGCCTGTGACCGAGATGCAGATTTAATTAGCAATCCTAGAGAAGCACTCACCGACATTCGGGAAGTTCAAAAGCTCAAAAATATCAGCTATTCAATGGCCATCTTAGGTGTGCTCATCATGATATTTTTGAACAAGGCAATTCTGCTGATCTTCATTTCAGCCGGAATGGCGTTTTTGTACAACCATTTTTTCGGCATCAATGTGAAGCGCATCTTTTTCTTCAAAAATCTATACATGGCTTTATTTTATGCCATTCCGTTTTGTTTTTACATGCACGCAATTTGGGGAGCACCTTTAGAACCCCAATTCGGCATTTCCTTCTTGAACTATCTCTTTACCGTGCTCGCCATCGAGGCGCTTTGGGATATCAAAGATATGGAAGGTGATCGGTTTATTGGCGTCGTCACAATTGCCAATAAATTCGGCGTCGTTAACACCAAATTATATGCAGGTGCTTTAATGATTGGAGGTTGGTTTTTTCAATATTACTTGTTTGGCAACATCGTATATTTTTCGACATTTTTAATCACTTATTACCTGATTTTTTTGAGGAGAAACTGCTCTGTTTGGCACTACCACGGCCCTTTATTAGCGGTTTTATTTCCAACCTTGTTTTTACTCTTCTTTAGTTAAAATAAATGAAAAAAAACGATCGTTTTATCCATGTAAAGCCAGGGCAAGAAGCTGCTATACAGCATGGCAAAAGTCTCTTAAATGAAGAGCTAACGGGCTTAATTATTGAGGATTTTTTTTCAGTCGAGGAATGCCAAAATTTTGTCGAGGTTTGGAAGCAAATCTCCGATAACGAAAAAACTACTGTCAACGAAGGGTTCCTCACCTTACCGCTCAGTTTTGCGCAATTTACACAGTTAAAAGACGCGAATCAAATGAGTACCGAAGCATACCTAGACATCGCAAGTAATTTTAGACAGCGCATTGTGCCTTTATTTGGTATTGATGTCGAGCAAAGATTGAAAGATTGCTTCTCAAAATTATTTCCCAACCATACCTTTCAACTGCTTTGGAATCAGGAATTTGAGAAGAATTTAGTGCCCTTTAACATCCGGGAATTAAAACCGGGTAATGGCGAATTAATTGCACATTGTGAAAACCTATTTTTCAAGGAATTCCCCTCGTTTTTTGAATGGCTCCAGCAACACGGCGTCAGGAATAATCAGTTTAGTTTTTTTCTGACACTTCAAAATACAGAAAAAGGAGGTGAACTCAATTGCTTCGATTTTTTATGGGATGACGTGAAAGAAAGGGTTGAATACGAATTGTTAAAAGACGAATCTGGTAACCTGATCCATATCAACGGCTCTCATGTTTATAGTTCGCTCATCAAGCCAAAGGTGGGGAGCTTGTTACTTTTTAACGGAGGCAACATCTGGCATAGAGTAGAAAAAGTCATGGGGCAAAATAGCAGAATGACCCTAGGCGGCTTTGTGTCTTCTAGTAAGCACAACCCTGCTGACATGTATATTTGGGCTTAAAAAGTATATGACAATGAAACTAGCTTTTAACAATGAATATCCGGCTCAAATTGAATATTCAGCATTATTGGATCAGCTATTCGATAAAAAGTTAGACGTTGTTCAATTATCTAAATGGATTGAAAGCACCGAACTTGAGTTTCTCATGAATGAAGTCAACGACGGCCTGAGCAGCCTTGAAAGGGGCAAGGCCGTCATTCCAGATGGTTTCTTTTACCCGTACCCGTATTCGGTCATTCAAGGAGAGCAGGGTAAAGCGCAAGAAATGCTCAAGAAGTATTTTACGAGCGCAATGATCACCAACAACGATTTTATTGCGCAAGGAATTGGTAATGTTTCAGATTGGTATCTCCGTAAATTGGAAAAGCGCTTCAAGGTGAAGCTGCGTCATCTCCAAACCGAATTTGGTTTAGAATTTGCCAAAGCGAACTTAAGGATCCTTGAAACGAGTAAAAATGGCATCGATATTCATTGTGAAAATGCATTTTTACATCAGTTAACACCCACGTTTTCAGAATGGTTAAAATCCAAAGTGGACTTAGAAAATGCACTTTCCATTTTTTCTGTTCTTCAGCAACCCGAAAAAGGAGGGGAGTTGTTTTTGTATGATTTAGATTGGGATACTTTTCAGCACAAACTCAATGACAGTACCTACGAGCAAAGACACACCATTGATGGCGACTTCTTTACTGCACGGGGCGTTCGAGATCCGCAAAGAAAATCCATAGTATTAACGGAAGGAGACACCATTATTTTCAGGGCGGCCCAAATATGGCATGCCATCAACAAAATCGAAGGAGACAAAAACAGAGTAACGCTTGGGTTTTTTATAGCCCAAGGCCACGACAACAATTTATATTATTGGTCCTAGACAATGAAACCTATTTTTAACGTTTCCACACTTCAACAAAAATTCGAAACATCGGGTTATGTTATCGTAGACCTTCTGAGTGCAGCAGAAATTACAGCACTGCTAGGCTTGTATGACCATTATTTTAGCGAAACCATTTTTAACCATTTTGCCACGTCTAACGTAGCTCTGCCGGCTAGTGTGAAATTTGACATCGCACATCAAATAGACCAGATTTTATCGCCAAAACTGACAACACTCATGAGTAATGCAGCCTTTTGGCCAGGCGCTTTTCTGATCAAACCTTCTGGTGCGCATTCTGAATTTAAAGCGCATCAAGACTGGACATTTGTAGACGAAGAGCAGTATGTATCTGGCAATGTCTGGATTCCACTTTGCGACGTTCACATTCAAAATGGTTGTTTATCGGTTGTTGAAGCATCACATTTTCCTCATATCAAAACCATTCGCTCCCAGACCATCCCAGATTTTTTTCATGCCAATAGAGATGCTGTAAAGCCGTTCTTAACACCTATTGAACTCAAGGCCGGGCAAGCGCTCATTTTTAACCATAGCCTTATTCATCATTCTTACGCCAATACTTCACCGGACAACCGTGTTGTCGTATCAAAAGGATTCAATGCTGCGGAGGCAGCCTTACTTCATTATCTAAAAACAACTGAACAAACAGCCGAGCTCTACGAAATGCCACAGGATTTCATTTTTAGTTATGACGACCTCGAAGAATTAAAACAGAAGCCCATTAAAGGAAAACTGCTCAAGACACTCAATTACCAAGAAAAGCGTTACACCGACGACGAAATTTCCGAAATTCTAAGCAAACGAAAAAACATTGATCTGAGGTAGTATTTACTACATTTTTCCCTAATGTTTTGAAACGAACACCACTTTTCTGGATAACTGTTAAGGTCAGGTGACCTGTTTTAATCATCTTTAACTGCAATACCATAACTAATCAAGTAAATGAATAAAAACAGCTGATTTTTTATTGTCTTATTTTTTCTATTCAAGGGCAATAACCACCGATATTTATGATTGTCTCTGGTGATTATTATTGAAATAATCAGCCGCTAAAAAATAATCAGAAAAAAAAAGCCTCACGTTTCCGTAAGGCTATTGAAGCTCCCCCTGCTGGACTTGAACCAGCGACCCTCTGATTAACAGTCAGATGCTCTAAGTTCAAAACCCACAGTAAAAACAAAGCCTACCAGTTTTATACTTTAAAATTTGCCAGTAAAAATTAAAAATGCTTGGTTAATATTCACAAAAATAAAACTTTCATTTTGGAATTTTTCTTTTTGTATATTTAGTCTCTATTTTTACAATAAAATATGGAAGTTACATGGAATCGTAAAAAAGAGTTTTTAAGGTATTTATTCTGGTTTATAATCTCAATCTTTCTTGTATGGTTATCCTTTATTTTAGTAACTACGTTCACTACAGAAATACCATTCCCAGAGGATTATTGTATAAAATGGACTAGTGGAGGAGGAAGATACTGTGAACAGTATAAAAGTAAACTTGTGCATGCTATAGTATCTGTAAATGATCATTTACGAGTAACTGAAAAACATAATTGGGTTTATTTTGGAATATTTATGGTTACAGTTCTTATTTCCTTGGGTATAAATGTATTTTTACGTAAAAAATCACCATTATTTTTTGGAATAGGTAGACTAAGGGATGCTGTTACAGTTCAAACAATTATTTTCCCGCTGCTTTTAAATATTGGTTTAAGTTTCCTAGGTAGAAACTACTACTTGAATTTCGTGCCAAAAAAAATTAAAGAGCTTCATAATGAACGGGTCACTGAAGAATTAGAATACTGTAAATGGGAAGTAGTTAATGAAGCTGAGTATTATGAAAATGATCCAAATTAAACACCACCCATTCCTGAGTGGTGCTTTTTCACAACTTACCTTCATCTCTGAAGCTGTAATATCCAGCATGCGGTGTAAGTATTACATGGTCTAGCAATTGGATATCCATAATTTTACATGCAGCATTTAACCTGTCTGTTATGGCAATATCCTGTGCAGAAGGCTCAGTATTGCCGGTAGGATGGTTGTGGCTGATAATTATTCCAGATGCAAAACTTTTAAGTGCTACAGATAGTACTACCCTGATGTCAATAGTGGTGGAATTAATTCCTCCAATACTCAGCCGCTGAAAACCCTTGACTTGGTTTGCATAGTCTAGGTGCAATACAATTACTTCTTCTTGGCATGAGATGGTGTCTTGGTTGAAAACACTCCTTAGAATATCATGCGCTTCCTGTGAGTTAGTAATTTTTGTGCTGGATAATTTAGGTCCTGGCTTGTACACAATCTTTAATTCATGTACTGTAGATTCAATTACTTTCATTTCTTATGATTTTAGAATTTTTCATAAGTAAAAAGTTGTTGAGCTGTATATTTTTAAATTCTAAAAGTCTAGTTTAGCTATATAGTGCAATTTATTTTTCATATTTAAGTAAGATGGCTTATTTCATTAAAAATCAATACTATATTTTATTAAATTTGTCATAGGTATTGGTCGGTAAAAATGACGGCAGCAATATCTATCAGGAAACTGATTTGAGCTACTGTGGGGTGTGTACAAAGCTCAGAGGTGACACAAAGGAAAGAGCCTCAGGTACACCGGATGGTTAAACATTTGACTACTAGATTCCATGCTAAGTGGCTTTAACGTCCAACTTAGTCAACCGATGGGGGGAGCAAGTTTATACTTATTCTTTTTCCAAAAAGTTGTGTGCAACCAGAGGTGAGTTTTACCTCTGGTTGGGATAACTACACCCCGGCCCTCCAAAAGGAGCAAACCAAAACTGAAAAATTAGACTTAGAAAGTTAAGTTATGGTACTTATGCTAACATAAATACAGCAGTTCTTTCCTTATATTTGTTTCTACACACATTAGAAATGATAACAGGAGAGATTAAAGGTCAAGTAGATAAAATATGGGAGTCCTTTTGGACAGGAGGAGTATCCAACCCACTTTCAGTAATTGAGCAATTCACATATTTACTTTTCATTAGAAGGCTTGATGAGATGCAGGCTAAGGAAGAAAAGAAGGCTAGTTTTATAAAACAACCTGTGAAGCGCCTGTTTTTCAGTGACACACAGAATGAACTAAGATGGAGTTCCTTCAAACATAAAGATCCAGAAAGCATGTTTGAACTGTTTACCAAACCTATGGTAGATGGTTTTAGTGTTTTTGAGCACATGAAATCAGTAGGTGCAGATGCTGGTGCTTTCGCAACCTACATGAAAGGTGCCAGTTTTGAGATAAAAACACCTAGGCTACTTGATATGGTAGTGCAGATGATAGATAAAATCCCAATGGAGGATAGAGATACTAAGGGAGATATCTATGAGTACTTGTTGTCAAAGCTTTCCACTTCTGGTATAAATGGTCAATTTAGAACACCACGTCACATCATCAATATGATGGTAGAGCTCATGCAACCAACTAAAGAAGATGTAGTTTGCGATCCAAGTTCTGGCACATGTGGGTTCCTAGTTTCTACCGGTGAATATATCCATAAAAACCATCCTGATTGGTTTTTTGAGGAAGGGTTCTTGAAGCACTTTAACAATGAGATGTTTAATGGAATTGAAAATGACTCTTCCATGCTCCGCATTGGTTCTATGAACTTACAGTTGCATGGTATAGAAAACCCAGTTCTGCTAGGTAAGGATGCATTAAGTGAAGCCAACGGTGACATCAGAGAGAAGTATACTTTGATACTTGCAAATCCACCATTCAAAGGAAGTTTAGATTATGATGCAGTAGAAACAAGTCTCTTGTCTACTGTTCAAACAAAAAAAACTGAGTTGCTTTTCCTTGCACTCATGTTGCGCATGTTAAAGGTAGGGGGGAGAGCAGCTGTAATTGTACCGGATGGGGTTCTTTTTGGGAGCAGTAATGCACACCGGCACATAAGAAAAGCCATCACCGCAGATAATAAGTTAAATGCTGTTATCTCCATGCCTAGTGGAGTATTTAAACCATATGCAGGAGTAAGCACAGCCATTTTAATTTTTACCAAAACTAATAGCGGTGGCACAGACAATGTCTGGTTCTATGACATGAAAGCAGATGGCTACAGTTTAGATGATAAGAGAAATCCCATCACTGATAATGACATCCCTGATATCATAGCCAGATACAGCAATCTAGAAAAAGAGTCTTCCAGAAAAAGAACAGATGCCAGCTTCCTAGTTCCCGTTCAAGATATTGAAGCCAATGATTGGGATTTATCCATCAACAGGTACAAGGAAGTGGTATATGAAGAGGTACAATATGAACATCCTACCAAAATCCTAGAGGATATCCAAAAGTTAGACAAAGAGAGAATGGATGCATTAACTGCATTAAAAGAGTTGTTGGGATGAATTCATGGAAAAAGATAAAATTAGGTGATGCCTTGGACTATGTTCAACCAACACAATATATTGTTACGAGTGCTGATTATAAAGAGAGTAATGAAATTCCTGTATTAACACCTGGGAAATCCTTTATATTGGGTTATACTGATGAAAAGCATGGTGTTTTTACTGATGTTCCTACCATTATTTTTGATGATTTTACAACTGCATTTAAGTATGTAGATTTTCCATTTAAGGTAAAATCATCAGCAATGAAAATGTTATTGCCATCATCTGAGGAATACAACATTAAATTTCTTTATTATTTGATGTTAACATTAAATTTTACTGCTGATGAACATAAAAGATTTTGGATTTCTCAATATTCTCAACAGGAAATATTCATACCACCACTAGAACAACAAAAAAAGATAGCTGCCATTTTAGATGCAGCCGATGCCTACAGACAAAAAACCAAAGCACTCATTGCCAAGTATGATGAACTTACCCAAAGTTTGTTCTTGGATATGTTTGGGGATCCGGTGAAGAATGAGAAGGGGTGGGAGAAGTTATCTGGAAGAGTTGTTTTTAAACTAATTGGTGGTGCAGCTTTTAAAAGTTCAGATTATACTTCTCAAGGTATACCATTGATTAGAATAGGGACAGTAAACAAAGGGTATTTTGATAATGCACAATTAACTTTTTTACCAAGCTCATTTGAAAAATCACATTCAAAATATCTTGTTTATCCAGATGATTTGTTGATTACATTAACAGGTACAGTAGGAAAGGGTGATTATGGTAATGCTTTTTCTTTAACTTATGAATTTGAAAAGTATTTGCTCAATCAACGTGTAGCAAAAATATGTAATTCAGAAAAACATCACCTTGTGTTTTTGAAATTTTTCCTAAAGCAGAATAAGGTTAAAAATGAACTAATTGGAGTGAGTAGAGGTGTAAGACAGGCTAATCTTAGTAATGAGGATTTTTATAAATTAGAGACAATTACACCACCACTAAATTTACAAACCCAATTTGCGGAACGTGTAGCAATCATAGAAAAACAAAAAGTAATAGCACAAGCCAGTTTAGAAAAAGCAGAAGAATTGTTTAACAGCCTGTTGAAACGGGCATTTAAAGGAGAGTTGTTGTGAATAGGAAAAACTTAATTTATACCTTGTCAATTATTGCAGTATTTATTGTTGCTTCTCTATTTATAGGATTGTATTACACAGATGATATTACAAACAAGAGAATTAATTTAATAATGGCATCCCTTGGTACGACTGCTACAGTACTGACGCTAATAATTGTTTTTTTACCTAAATCTAAATTTAAAGGTGAAATTCATTGTTGGAATTCTAATAAACCTTCTTTCATAGCTCAACAGGGAAATACTCATACTCAATATGATTTGATAAGTTTTAAAATAATTAATAAAAGTAGTACAACCTTGAGTAAGGTTCAAATCACATGTAAATTACCAATTTCCATCATCAATCAAATTGGTTATGAACCACAAGGAATATCATTTAGGAGTGTTAAAGAAGCCCTATATACTACTTTAAAAGAACCTATTATATTAGGGGTAACACAAGGAGATGAAGAATATACTATTGAACATTATATTGCTATCCAAAAATGGAATAAAGGAAATATTTATATTAGCATTTCAACAGATCAAATTTCTGTAACAACATTCTGTTTAAAACAAGAACATAAAAAATCTCTGTTTAGTTCTAAATTTTCAGATCCGTTGATTTTGACATAAAATGAGCAACTTTAACTTTCTTCAATCAGAATTCAGTGGGCTTTACTCTAAGTTAGTTAAGGCTGAGGAAAGGGTTTTTATTGAGCCTTTATCCACAGCAAGTTACTGTAGGATTGTGCTTGAAGAATGTGTCCACAAAATCTATGATATAGAATTACTGGATAAGCCGTTCAATCAGGAGTTAGTTAACCTACTTCAGGATGAGCAGATGCAGTCTATTATACCATATCAGTTAAAAGAGGGTTTAACTTATGTGCGTAAAACAGGTAACCAGGCTGTTCATTATGGTTCACGCATTTCTAGTAGGGAAGCACTCATTTCTTTAAAATACCTTTTTCAGTTTGTTAAATGGTTTGGTCTCACATATAGTAGTGGCATAATTGAGGTGCCAAGGCAGTTTGATGAATCCATCTTGCCTAAAGTAGGAGAATCACAAAGAAAACAGCAACTTATCCAAGAAGAACACCAGAAAGTTCAAGAGGAGTTGTTAAAACAGATTCAGAAGCTACAAGCAGAAAAAGATGAAGCATTAAGAAAGGTTCAAGAAGATGAGGCAACATATGCTCATTATCAAAAAGAAATACAAGAAGCACAAGAAATTCTGTCTAAACAAAAGGAATCTAGACAAATAAAAGTAGCTACTGAATTTACTGAGGCTGAAACAAGAAAACACCTCATTGATATTGACTTAAAAGAAGCTGGTTGGAATCAATTAAGAGAGGGTAGAGAATTAGAATTTCCAGTAGTAGGAATGCCTAAAAATGCAGACAATCCAAATGGGAATGGTTTTGTAGATTATGTCCTTTGGGATGATGAAACAGGTGTTCCACTTGCACTTATTGAAGCAAAGAGAGCTTCTAAGGATTTAGAAATAGGAAGAACACAAGCTAAACTTTATGCTGATTGCCTAGAAAGCATGTATCAAGTACGGCCAATAATTTTCTACTCCAACGGTTATGAAACCAAAATATGGGAAGATAAACTATATGCTGCACCTAGAAGAATTCATGGCTTCTACACAAAAGAAGAACTGAGATGGTTACACCACAAATCTTCTTCTGTAAAGGATTTAAGGTTGGCACAAGTCAATTTAGAAATTGCTGGAAGGCCTTATCAGAAATTAGCTATTCAAAGTATTGCAGAATCATTTGTTACCACTAGCTCTTCAGGGAATATTGTGGGTAACAAAAGAAAGGCATTGTTAGTTATGGCTACTGGTAGTGGTAAGACAAGAACTGCAGCTGCTTTGGTAGATGTACTATTGAAAAACAATTGGGTAAAAAGAGTCCTGTTTTTGGCTGATAGAAATGCATTGGTAAGACAGGCTAAAAATAACTTTTCTGAATATTTACCTGACTTAAGTTCAGTAGATTTAACTCAAGACAAGGAAAAGCTAGATACAAGATTGGTATTTAGTACTTACCCAACCATGATGAATAAAATAGATAATCTCAAACTTGATGATGAGAGATTTTATGGGGTAGGGCATTTTGATTTAATTATTGTGGATGAAGCACACCGCTCCATTTACAACAGATATAAAGCCATATTTGAGTACTTTGACGCTATGGTAGTAGGTCTTACTGCTACACCAAAACATGCAATAGATCATAATACTTTTGAACTTTTTGGATGCAGTAATGATGATCCAACATTCTTATATGAACTAGGGGAAGCAGTTGAGCAAAAACATTTGGTGCCATATAAGAATATTAACATTTCTACAGACTTTCTAGAACAAGGTATCAAATACTCTAAGCTTACTGAGGAACAAAAAAAGAGATTTGAGGAAACCTTTGAAGATAAGATTACAGGATATATTCCTGAGGTTATCAATAAGAATGCACTCAATAAATGGCTTTTTAATAAAGATACCGTTCTCAAGGTTTTGAGAACACTCATGGAGCATGGATTGAAAATTGAAGGTGGTGATAAAATAGGTAGAACTATCATATTTGCAGCCAATCAAGAGCATGCAAAATATATTGTGGATTGCTTCACTTCAGAATACCCTCAATATCCTCCAGGATTTATAGCCATGATTCACAATGAAGTAAGTCATGCACAGAGCTTAATTGATAGTTTCTGTGATAAGTTCAAAGAGAATATGCCTCAAATTGCAGTTTCTGTAGACATGATGGATACAGGGATTGATGCTATCAGGGTACTAAATTTAGTTTTCTTTAAATCTGTTAGGTCTTACGCTAAGTTCTGGCAAATGATTGGAAGAGGTACTAGGCTATGTGAGGATGTGTTTGGTGTACAACAACCAAAGGAGTACTTCCTAATCATAGATGCCGGTGGTAACTTTGAGTTCTTTGAAGAAAATACAAAAGGTATTGATGGTTTAGTTGCAAAGCCTGTAACACAACAAATCTATGAGTCTAGAGTTGAACTCAGTATCTTAATGAAAGAGGAAGCTACAGAAGAATCAATTTCACTTGCCAACAAACTACTTGATAAATTACATGCTGACATCTGTAGTCTGGATAGAAACAGACGTCAAGTAAAGATGGTCTTAAAAACTGTAGATGAATTTTCTGTAAGGTCTAGATGGGATAAACTTGATTCATTTGATGTTAATACAATAGAGGAGCATATATCAGAATTAATGGTTCCTGAAAAAGTCAATGAACTAGCCAGAAGATTTGACTTAATGATGCTAAAAATGCAAATTGCAACACTCTTACTTTCATCAAATAGGAAGCAGTTTGAGAGCAGTTTGATAGATATTGCTGAGGGTTTATCCAAGAAGTACACAATACCTGCTGTAGTGCGTTCTAAAGCTTTAATAGAGAGCATGAGAAACCCTCAATTCTACAAAGGAGTATCTCTAGCTAAACTTGAAGAAATAAGAGAAGAAATAAGAGAGTTAGTTCAATACTTAGATGCCTCTAATAGGCCTAATGTTTATACAAACCTCAAAGACTCAGAAGTGAAAGCTAAATGGGGTGAACCAGATTTTCAAATCAACTATGGTCTGCCTTACAGAAAGAGAGTAGAGAGCTACATTAGAGAAAACAGAAATCACCTCACTATATCTAAACTAAGGACTAATATCCCAATCTCTTCACTTGAACTTGAAGCCTTGGAGAATATGTTGTTTGATGGAAAGGATAGAGGTACTAAGGAAACTTATATTAGGGAATACGGCAACCAGCCACTAGGTAAATTTATCAGAAGTATTATTGGCTTGGATACAGATGCGGCACAAATAGTATTCTCTGATTTCTTAAGTGCAGGACATCTTTCAGCAAACCAAATTACTTTCATACAGAACATCATCAGCTTCTTAACTAAGAATGGCACAATAGAACCAGCAATGCTTTTTGATACACCACCATTCAGTAATTACAATGGTATTACAGGGGTATTTGATGATGCTGAAACAACTAAAATTATAGCCTTGGTAAATTCAGTGAATGAAAATGCACAGGTGGGGTAATGATAGACAAAGAGAAAATATTAGCTAATCCCTCTAATGAAAGTGGAGGTATTGACTATATCCTTAAAAATGGCTCTAAACTTAGTGATGTTATTGATTTTTTACCAAATGGCATAATAAACAAAGGTGTAACAGGGATTGGTGCAACTACCCTAGAAATCAAATGTCTGAGGCATTCAATAATTGTTCAACCCTTGAAGGTAACAGCTCAGTCCAAAGCTAAAAAACACGAAGAGCTTATTTTCTTTGATGCATCTACAACTAACAAAGAACTTCACAAACAACTACAGAGAAGTTTGGATAATCAAGAATTTCCTTTTAAGAAAATAATTCTTGTTATAGATAATCTAAGCAAGCTAGTAAAGGAATTAGGCAATGAAATTTATGAGTATTTCATTTTATTTGATGAAATAGATTTTATGCAAGGGAGTAGTACTTACCGTAGTGCCATAGAGGAAGGTGTGGACATTGCTAAAAAACATGGGAATTTTGCTTTTATTACGGCAACCTATCTAGCTCATTCAGATCCAGAATTAAAAAATGTTCCAAGGTCTAGTTTTAAATATGAGGATATTGAATTAATTAATCTTGATGTACTTTACCCTTATAGTTCAATAGAAGCCAGAGCAAAATATCACGTAACTATTAATAGGCTTTTTAGTTACTTGTGTAATGCTATTCCTCAATCAGAGATTAAATTTCTTGTTGCTATTAATTCAGTGAATGCAATTGAAAAAATTGCCAATGCACTTGTAAATAATGAGATAGTTGAGAAGGATGAAATCTCAATAAATATTTCCCAAGGTCTTGCTGAAAATCTTCAATTAGCTAAAAAATTTTCTGGTAAGTATATATCAGATGACAAACTGCCTTGTAGAATTAACTTTATCACTTCTGCTTATTTCAATGGTTATGATATAATAGAAGAAGTACCGTATGAATTGTTACTGGTAAGTTCTCCAGTTAAGGAAGGATTGTTATTAACCCCACATGAAATTTTACAAATACATGGCAGAAACAGGGTGAAAAATGGAATATCCAAGACAACTCTTTTCATGCATGATATTAAAAAGTCAGAATTAGATGTAGAGGTATTTGCAGATCATGATTTAGAGGGATGGCTAGAGTTTGCTCAATCACAATTAAATGGAGCTAAATGTGAGTATGAGCATCAAGCTAAGTATTTGAGTAAAATGAAAAATCAAGGTCAAGCCTTGCAAAGACTTTTTGAATCAAGCTTTGAAGAAAGGACAAAGCAGCAATATTATTTTCCAAGAAAAAGAAACTTAAATGCTCTGGAATCTGAATTGGGTCTAGCTCCATTAAAACTTGTACCAGACATTTCTTATTTTAAAATAGATTACTGGCTTCATTATTATAATGCTTTAGCATCATCTGCAATACTAGAAGAATGGGACTTTGCAGATACTACAGCTGGAGAAGATTTTACGCTATTTTTTAGTAAAGATTTGGAATATATTCATGAAATATTACTAGAATACAATATCCTTGCAACTAAGGCAAATGTTGATTTTCCCTATCTTAAAATAGAAAGTGAAAAGAAAAAATTCCCTGAATCTCTAGAAACTGCAATTAAACAGCTTAAAGAATATAAATTCAGTGACAGAGAAATTAAATTCTCTGGTTTAGCAAATAAAATTCACCAAGTTTATAAACTAGGGATTTTGCAGTATACCCAATCTAGTCTTCTTGAATGCATTAGCAATATCAAATCTGTTCAAGAATTAAATACTCTTTCCAATTTTTTAAAAATTCATTCATACAAGAAACACAATCTATTTGTTTTAGCTTTAGAAGAGAATGGATTAAAGGAGGGTGTGTCATATTCCACAGGACAATTGAGTGATATTATCATTCAAACATTTCTTACTCTTAATAGACCCGCAAGACGTGGTCAAGAATTAACACCTCAAAAAATAAAATCAATACTTGGGGCTTGTTATTCATTTGAACAATCTTCCAAAGGTGTAAAAAAGAAGGGGCAGAAAAATAACATCCTCAAGGCTTACAATCCATTTCCTAATTTGGTGAAAAAGAAAAAAGCAATCTATATAGAAGAAGCAATTTATTTATAATAGAAGATTTTTCTTCTTTTTAGACACAACACTTTGTTAATCAGCATCTTAAATTTTGATAAAAGGGGCTGTTTACACCCCTTTTTTTTTAAATTAGTATACTATCATTCTAAAAACCAAGATTGTTTCTCACCCCTTTTATGGGCTAGAATTTCTTGCATGAAGTGCTGTGCATTAACTGCTCTATCTACAAATTGATCTATGTAAGTACTTTTATTAGCACCAGTGAACAGATTGTACATTTTCCATAGGTCAATGTCTTTACCTGTCATCTTGAAGGATGTATCAGTATACAGCTCTCTGGCTACAATACCAATCTGATTGTCTCCAAACTGAAGCTGAAACTTGTCTTTTGAAAGCTCTTCAGGTAAATGACGCAGTAGTCTTGCCTTACCAATAATTTGTGCTACTTCATTTTCATTGATACTGTATTTACCCAATCCATCCATAAACTGAATATGTCTTTTCATATCATATTGATGTAGTAGCCGGAGCACGGTTATCTTAAGGTCATGTAAATTGGTCACTGATTGACTCAGTTTGATGCCATCTGTAGAAATACACAGATTAGTACAAACCTTATTCTGGAAACCAATAAACAACTGAAAGTGCTGTTCTCCACTGGGTCTTTTGCCATACAGATTATCTTTGGAGAAGGCTTTTACTCCTCCAATTACAAGGCTCAGGTGATTCCCATTGACACTCTCAAAGATGCTTGGTATTTCTATGCAGAACATCATCCTTTCAAAGTATAGAGTAGATTCCCATGGTTCCAATTCAGAAGCTCTTTTATATCTTGCCTCAGGAATTCTACCTTTAATAGGATGAGAAACCCGAATACTAGGCAAGAGGACATCTTCATTAGCAAACCAATTCTGAACTTCAGTCCCAACAGTCTCAATGAACTCATGGTGAGAAATAAGTGGCTCATTAGTAGCAGAGAAAACAGGGATGATGTGCTCATCCCTTAATTCCTCAAATCTAATTTTCTCTGTGTTAGCTTCAATAAATGAGCTTGCACTGGATTTATTCAAACCCACATTAACAGGGCTAAATCCAATAGTAGGAGTGAGGTGATTACTTTCCATGATAGTGCCCATTTTGTTGATATTTATACTGCTGTACCATCAAAAGGTCTTCCATCTTTGTGCTCACTTGTTCTCTGAGTGCATCTCTTACATCAGGCTTGTCTGCCAGTAATGATTCCAGTTCATCAATAGAATTGCAATCTTGAATTTTGGCCTGCTCAGACTTTTCTTGAACATCTCCCAATGAACACCATGAAGCAATTTGAGCTCCTATAGCTTCAGTAATTCTCAGTTCAGGCTGATTCACAAACATGCCAGTTCTATCTTTAGTTACATTAGCCACATAGTTGCGGTTGAGTTCAAATGCCACAGTAAATTCATACTCAGAATCTTCTCTAGCAATAGCTTTAAGTCCAACTTTCTCAGGAACACTTTTGCCATTCACTTGCTGAATAACATAATCTGTTTTGCTTCTAAATGTGGCAATGATATGCACTGGAGCTTTAACAATTGTGTTAATCAAGGCATTGTGTCTAGGAGTTAATTTACTCCAGTTTGCAAAGGAATTACCCACCATACTGCTGTGGATATCCAAAATCCCACCTGTCCCGAACCACTCATGAGAAAGGGAGTCAATAATTATACACTTAAAGCCTTCTTTTACTGCAGTATCTACAGCTTGAATAAACATTTCCGGTGTATAAGGTGCTTCCATGGAGAATACTGAAAAGTCACCCATGTGTGCATAGAGATGGCTGCTTCCATTCTCTGTGTCAATTACAGCAACTTGATCTAGGCTACCCGCCAAACCTTTTGCCAACTTTAATGCTCCAATAGTCTTACCTGAACCACTTGGGCCTTGTAAGGACAGCTTCATTGAGCATTGCTTCCTGTTTGCTTTAACAAACTTCTTCATAATAAATAAATTAAGGATTAATAAAAAATATATCCTTAGTAGAAAGAAGTTGTTAAAAGGCCGCTGCTTCAGCAGCTAAGAGAGTAGTTTAGCTATATAATATGTATATATCTAGATGAAGCTCACAAAAGATGTTTAGAATTTAAATGGACACAAAACAGTAAGTGAAGCTACCAGAGATTCATTAAGCATTAATTAAACCAATAGGGGGTAGAAAGATGTTTAGATTGGGTAGGGGGATAAAAATAGATTAACTCTAAGAAAGTGGCATGTTCTATTTTATAACAAGCCGTAATTCCAAGCCAATGTATTTATTTCACTTGGAGAACATCCATTTAACTTTGTAAGAACGGTAGATAACTCTTGGTATCTTTTGGATAAATGATATTCTCCTGGTAAAGTTCTTTTTAATCTATGGATTTCTCCATTTATTGCTCTTAAAATAGAAATCTCATCCTTAATTGCTTTGTAACTAAAAATCTCACAACAGTAATTAATAATGGTATATGCATTTTGATCTACACCTAAATTCCATGTTTTAATTGCATTATATACCCAAGGTAGTCTTTGGTTCTTATAATTACTCAAGGTTGCTCTATTAGAGGCATTTACTAAAGTTAAATCTTTAACAGCCCAATACTCATTAGAACACCATTGATGATTATAATCATATCTTGCCTGTAAAGTTGCTTGAGCATAATGCTGAGTATTGTAATAAGGCTTGGAGTAAGAGTAATTAGAGCCAGAATAACTAATTTTAATTGAATAGTTTACAGACGTAATGTAAGTTGCAGAAATGTAAGTTTGTGATAGAACATTTAATTTTAATGTTACTACTAATATAAGGAACAGGGATTTCATATTTTTATACTTATTCTACTCTAAAATCAAATGCCTTATCTACTTGTTTAACTAAAATATTAGTATTCTTTGATAAGTAAACAAAACTATATTCTCCAGGTAAAATATCAGCAGGAAGAATTATTCTGTATGTATATTCAGAAACTTGTTCATATTTAAAGTTAATAATATACTTGCCTTTAATTGATGTAACTTGCCCCAAATTAGAACCTGCCTCATAAATTCTGCTGTTTCTCTTAGTTTTTAATTGGACAAGTTTAAATTCATTAGGACTAATTGCTACATTCGTTCCAGAAATCTGAGTCATAATTGCATCCATGTAATCTGAACTTGGAGTACCTGAATTATTTGTAGAATTAAGATCTTTTTTAGAAGGGATGAAATTAAAATATATTTCATTGTCCTTCTTTATTGAGTAATTGGCTGTTTTACCATCAATAGAATAAACAAATTTTGGAAAGTAAATTCCTTTGTATGAAGAAGTTGTAAGGGTAGGGTCCAGTTTAGTAAATTTTTCACCTTCCTTTCCAAAATAAATTCCTGATTTAGTAAAGGTAAATTTTCCTCCAGTACTGTTGTTGGATAGGTTTTGAGCAAGTTGTTCATCAATTTCTGATTGTTTTTTAACCATACTTTCAATTACAACATCTGATACCCCAGCTTTTTTTAGTGCAATCATAGCATCTGGAGAAATGTCAAATTTAACAGGAGATTTATTAATACTACTTAGAATTAGATTATCTCCAAGTTTAGAAGTTGTCATTTTAATAATAGTGCTGTTCTTGAGGGTATCAGCAAAATTTTTTGCTCCTGCGAAGTAAGAGGTGCTTATTAAAATCAGTGCAAAGAAAAATCTCATAGTGTTTTCTTGCAAATATATAAAAACAAAACACATATGTTTAGTTCATAATTCTTAACTCTTGCCAACTTGCCATGTATGGATAAGTTGGTTTTCAACAAGAGGCTAGGGGAGTTTGTCAGGATGAAAAGAATGCAATTAAAGCTGAGTCAACCTCAATTAGCTGATAGAGTAGGATTAGATTACCAATACATTTCCAGAGTTGAAAGAGGCTTAATTTCACCAACCTTACATTGGTTGTGCAATCTTTCAGAAGCATTTGAAATGACTCCAACAGATTTCATAAATGAGTTATTAGCACATACTCAAGCCAACACAGCTTCAATTAAGTCCTGATTCATTTTGTCAACCACTTCTTGGTCAAATTGCTCCAAGTAAATTCCAGTAACCGCATTACCATATTCATGCCCTAATGCTTCTGCTATGATGTCTTTGGAATAACCCATCTGTTTTGCAAGATTAGCATAGCTGTACCTGAAAACATAGGTCGTTAGTTTTTCCCTGAAGCCTAGACTGTGTCCTATTTTAGCTAAGTGATGATTAATTACCTTCCGCCTCTGTGTAATATTCTCAACCCTTCTACTTGATTTGAATTCAGATAACTCAGAAATGCCTAACAGTGTAGTTGTGGCTGAAAAGCTACCCAACACCTGGTAAATTTCTGCAGTCAGTTTTATGCTGTAAAGCTTACCTGTCTTGCTCCTTTTGTAAATAAGCCGCTCATTATTTATATTTTGCTTTGTCAACATTAATAGATCCGTAATATTAATACCGCGCAGCATGAACAACAACATGCCAATACACCAGTACTTGTATTCAGGGGATGCTTCATCTATAGCAAGGTTAAAATACCGCTGCAGTTCTTGCTTATTTAGTACCCTGGGGGTAGTCAGCTCCTTTTTTATCTTGTATTTCTTAAACGGATACCATTCCACATTTACTATATCTTCATTAATTGCAAGATTACAAACCGTCCTAAGACTTCTGAAGTAAACACCCATGCCATTGGTACTTACTCCTGATACATACAACTTCTTTTCAAGCTCAAGTAAACTGCGGTAGCTTAGTTCCTTAAATTGGATGTTTAGATTCAGATGCTTCCCTATGGTAGAAATACTTTGCTTATGTACTTTAGCACCACCAAATCTCTTTTTAGAACACAGGTCATCTACTACATTATTCCAATAACTAAGAATTGTAACTTCCTCTGTAGTTCTATTTAGTAAGAATTGTTTCAAAGACTTTGTACATGAAACAGAGGGGTGATTAAGTAAAAAAAGTTGCAAACGCTTGAGGTATAAACTCTCTAATTTAAAGAGTGACTCAGTTAGTTTGGGCTCTCCTTTTAAAACTCCTGTTTGCTCATTAAAATCTTCAGCCCGCACTGACACACCTGTACTTATCCGGAGGGGCTTAGAATTCAATACTGTAGTAAATACAATAGGGTAGGTCCCATTCTTTTTCTGTCTACGCTTGTCTAATGCTAATTTTAAAATTGCCATTGTGGTTTATATTGCAGCAAAATAATTTGCCAGCAAATTTGCCAGTAGAAACAGCATAGAAAGCCTATTTGGGAAAGGATGCACTCAGTTCAAGTAAAAGTTACACCCAAGAAAAAACCCAGTAAAGCTAGTGCTAAACTGGGTTTCCTGTTGCTCCCCCTGCTGGACTTGAACCAGCGACCCTCTGATTAACAGTCAGATGCTCTAACCAACTGAGCTAAGGAGGAATGTCTCAATTCGAGGATGCAAAGTTATTCAAAATCATCACCATCCAATGAAAAATCATCGAGGCTTGTGCCGTACTGATCTTCTTCTTCATCCTGATCGACATAGCCAAGACCTTCGTGGTCTTCGCGGTTGGCAGGGCGGAGAATGTTTGTTTTAGACACATTGAGGCGGATTTCTGTGCGCATTTGTCCGTCTTCGAGCTGAACTGTTTTGGCAAAAGGTGTGCCGAGCACTTCTACGAGCGTGCCGCGGGTAAGAAAATCGATGATGCGCATATTAGAGCCATCGCGCTTCCAGATGGTGCAATTGACCCATGTGGTTTTGGTGCGCATTTGTCCGGTTTTTTTGTCCTTCCAATTTTTATTGTGTGCAACCGGGAAGTTGATCGCGACAATACCGCGCTCCATAGTTTTGACGTGTGCGTCTTTGCCGATGTTGCCAATGAGTCTGGTTTCAAATACTGTAGCCATGTGTTGTAAAATAAAAAAGCGTATACCGGAAAATACCGATATACGCCTTCTAACAATAAAGTAGCTAAATTGTTGCGTTTAGTGCTGATGACCGTGTGGGCCGTGTGCATGACCGTGCGCCAATTCTTCTGGGTCAGCGTCGCGAACTTCTAAGATAGTACCTGCAAAATGAAGGTCTGTGCCTGCTAGCGGGTGATTGAAGTCCATTTGTACGGTTTCGTCTGTTACTTCTAAAATACGACCGCGCAATTGGTTGCCTTCGCTGTCAGACATTGGTACCATGCTGCCCACTTTGAACATTTCGCTGTCAAAGCTGCCGTTTTCGTCGTGGAAAATATTGGCCGGAAGCATCACGATGTGCTGTGGGTCTTGCTCGCCGTAAGCGTTGGCTGCTAAAATATGAAAATCGAAGTGCTCGCCAGCAGCTTTGCCTGCGAGTTTTTCCTCAAATTCGGGAATCATCCCACCGACACCATACAAGAAGGTCAAGGCAGTTTCCGGAGTTGTTTCTTCGATGTGTTCTCCGGTTGTGTGATCAGAGAGCTTGTAGGTCAAGGTGACGACCTTGTTGTGGGAAATTGTCATGTTATTGTTGAATTAATTGCTTTACAAAATTTGGCAACGCGAAGGTTGAGAAATGGATGTCTTCGTTGTAGTAGCGGAGACCTTTTTCGGCAACAAAAGACTTGATGGCGTCTGTGTTGGTGACTTTGCGTGGGTCTGCAGCGCCTTTGAGGCCGTATTGGAAAGACCACATGCCGGTAGGGTAGGTTGGCACGAAGAACAATCCAACTGGTGCGTTTTCTTTTCCGAAGATACCTTGAAGGGTTTGGTTGAGTTCAGCAAATGCTTTTTCGTTGAACTTAGGCGATTCGCCTTGCGCTACTAATATACCATCGGCTTTGAGCGTACGGTAGCAGTTTTGGTAGAAATCTACGCTGAATAAACCTTCTGCTGGGCCAACAGGATCTGAACCGTCGACGATCAAAAGGTCGTAGATGGCATCGGGTGCGTTTTTAACGTAGGCAATACCATCGTCTACGATGAGTTCTAGGCGTGGGTCGTCGAAGGCTGCAGCAATTTCTGGAAGGTGCTCTTTACAAGCCTTGATGACTTCTCCATCGATTTCAACCATTGTTACTTTTTCAATGTTGCTATGGCGCAATACTTCGCGAACAGTACCGCCGTCGCCACCGCCGATGACCAATACATTCTTTGCATTTTGCAAAGTGAAAAGGCTAGGGTGAGAGATCATTTCGTGGTAGTGGAACTCGTCTTTGATGGTGGTCATGACCATATCGTCGAGGGCCAACATTTTACCGTATTTAGTGGATTCTAAAATACGAACGCGCTGAAATGGCGATTGTACGTCAAAGAAGACGTCGCCGGTGAAGCGCAAAGAAAGCGCTTGGTCTTCGTCTTTGTCTGTGAACCAAACGTTGCGGGTATAGAAATCTGGATTGCGCCACTCAGCTGCTTTTTCACGAGCGCTGGTGATGTCGAAATCGTTGCGGGTGAGCAAATTAACCGAACCGCGTTTCATTTCGATGGCAGAATAAGACTTGGCGCCAAAACATGCTTTGAGGTGATCAAAGGCAATCCAGGCGTTCATGTCGCCGCATGTGAAGACGTCGACGGCAGCATAGCCATATTCTGGCCAGGTGTGAATAGCTAAATGGCTCTCTTGGATCACGACCACACCAGAAACACCATAAGGTGAAAAGTGGTGGAAGGTAGAATTGATAACGGTGGCTTCTGCTTTGCGTGCGGCGCCTACCATATCGCGTTCAATGGCCGCGACGTCGTTCATGACATGCGGGTCACAATTCATAAACTCCACCAAGATGTGGTTTCCAAGTGCTGTACTACTCATTTGTTGTGATAAATTAAAAAATTGAGCGCAAAGTTACGCATTTTCAAGGGATTCATGTGTAACTTATGTTAAATTTCAGTCTGCCAAGAACCGGAGCTTTTCTAAACCCACCTTGATTCTTGCCTGACCAAATATCACGGTAAGTTGCTTACCCTTCATTTCTTCTACAATTCCGATGCGGTTGGTCTGGATCAGCTGGACCTGTGAACCGACCTTAATGCGCTCTTGCTCATACTTTTCAGCGCGCTGCACCTCTTTTTTAGTGGGTTTCTGAGCAGGTGAGGGGGTCGGTGTTTTTTTCTTGATCGTTTGCTTGGATTTTTCTAGGCGTAAAAACTGAGTAAGTTCTTGAAAAAGAGCAGTGTTGACATCTTTTTTTCGAGATGTCGCATTGAATCTTTCGATGAAAGCCAGCATTTTTTTACCCGCTTGTAATTGGCGCTGACTCGTTTCTTGTACCTGGCTCACTTGGCTTTGCTTGTGTTGCAGCTTCTGAATTTCTTGCTCGTGTTGGGCACTAGCTTGCTCAGCAGCTTTGGCGGCCTCAGACAAACGCTTGTTTTGAGCGAGCAATTGATTGCGTTCTTTCTGGAGGCTACTCAGCAATTGGTCGAGTCTTACTTTTTGCTGATTGAGGCGTTGTTTGGCTTCGTGAATAAGGCTTTTGGGTATGCCATTGAGTTGAGCTACCTCAAAAGTAAAAGAACTGCCGGGCTGCCCGAGTGCAAATTGATAGAGCGGGGAGAGGTCTTTTTCATTGAAAAGCATACAGCCGTTTTTGGCTTCGGGAAGTTCGTCGGCCTTCAGCTTGATATTGCTGTAGTGGGTGGTAAGCACCCCGTAAGCATTGAGGGCATACATTTGTTCAAAGAAAACCTCTGCAAGCGCGGCACCAAGTTCGGGATCAGAGCCTGTGCCAAATTCATCTAAAAGCAACAAAGTTTGCGCGTTTGCACGGCCCAAAAAAAACTTCATGCGTTGCAAGCGGTAAGAGTATGTACTTAACTCATTTTCAATAGATTGATTATCTCCAATATCAGAGTAAATCTGCTTGAAAAAACACATCTGGCTATCCGGCGCTACGGGCACTAACAAACCCGCTTGCAGCATCAGTTGCAACAGCCCAATCGTTTTGAGCGTGATGCTCTTGCCACCCGCATTAGGCCCCGAAATAACGAGCATTCTGGATTTTTGCTGCAGCTTTAGTTCTTGTGCAAAGGTAGGTTTGCCCGCCTGCTGATTAGCGCGTCTGAGCAATGGGTGATATGCTTCTTTGAGATGCAAGCCAGTATGCTGCCCAATAGCGGGCAAAACCGCTTGCATTTCTAATGCTAGCTTGCATTTGGCATTGAGAAAATCGATTCGAGTGAGCAAGATTTGATAAGCCTCTATCAGCGGCTTGTATTGCACCATGAGGCCGGTGAGCGCCTGTAAAATCCGATGGATTTCTTTGCGTTCGTCGTCAAATAAGAATTCGAGTTCGTTGTTGAGCGGTACATTGACAAGCGGCTCAATAAAGGTCAGGCTGCCCGTTTTGCTCGAACCGTGTATGTTTCCTGGTACTTTTCGTTTAAAGGTGGAAAGTACGGTAAGCACACGGCGTTCATTGACAAACGTTTCTAATGTTTCTGCTAAAACTTTGTCTTTATTGTGTCGGCGCAGTTCTTTGTCGAAATTTTTATTGATTTGAGCCCGTAGCACCCGAATGCGGGCTCTAATTTCTGAGAGGGCTACAGAAGCGTCGTCTTTGATCTGACCATTGCGGTCAAAAACCTGATCAATTTCGTCGAGAATTTCTTTGGTGTAATAGACGTCTGTGGTGAGCTCTTTAAGTAAAGGGTATTGGAACAACGCATTTTCAAAAAACAACACGAGTGCATTAACAAGTTCTGAGGCTTGATAAATGCGGCGAAATCCTTCTAGAGAAATGACTGCTTTTTGAATGCCCAACAATTTAATTTCTTGCAGCAGCTCTTCAAATTCGAGCAGCGGAAATTTTTCGCCGTGAACGCGCACTTGGCGCAATTCGTCGAGGCGCTTGAGTTCTTGACGCAGTTGCACGAATTGCGTGCGCGGTTGTAAGGTCTGAACTTGCTTGAGTGCTGTTGGGCCAATACAGAATTTCTCGAGCCATAATTTGATGGCTTCAAACTCGAGGTCGTGGAGGGTTTGTTGGTCGGTGCTATACACAGTGCAAAGATACACAACGTTTGGGATGTTGTTTTTGTTGTAATTGTCATATAATTTATATTATGTTAAATAGGATATATAAGAATGAAACAAGGTTCATCAATCTATACCATCTATTCCCGACGTATTCTCTATCTTTAACACTCAAATTCAAAAAATGGCCATCTACTCTTTTAATGGATTCATTCCAGTCATTAAAGCATCTAGCTTTGTACATCCACAAGCAAACGTCACCGGAAATGTGCTTATTGGCGAAAACGTCTATATTGGCCCAGGCGCCGTTTTGCGTGGCGACTGGGGACAAATCATTATCGAAGACGGCTGTAACGTTCAAGAAAATTGTGTCATTCATATGTTTCCAGGAACAACCGTTCACTTAAAAGCCGGCGCACATGTTGGTCATGGGGCCATTATTCACGGGGGCATTTTAGAAGAGAATTGCCTGATCGGCATGAACGCCGTGATCATGGACGACGTCGTGATTGGAAAAGAAGCAATTATTGGCGCTCTTGCATTTGTTCCGGCTAAAATGCAAATTCCAGCGCGCAGTTTGGCGGTTGGTAATCCGGCTAAGGTTGTCAAGGAAGTTAGCGATGAAATGATTGCCTGGAAAAGCGACGGAACCAAACTGTATCAAGCGCTCCCGAAAGATTGTCAAGAAACACTCTTGCCGTGCGAACCACTCCGAGAGCCAGAAATCGATCGTCCTAAGCAACAACAAAGCTATTTTACTTGGCAGGATAAGAAATAATGTATTACCTTTGTTTCCCGTAGTTACAAACGATTTATGTCCAATTCAACCAAGTATGTTTTTGTAACCGGGGGTGTGACTTCTTCTTTAGGGAAAGGCATCATATCTGCGTCGTTAGCAAAACTTTTACAAGCGCGTGGTTACACCACCACCATTCAAAAACTAGATCCATATATCAATATCGATCCAGGAACCCTTAACCCCTATGAACACGGCGAGTGCTACGTCACCGACGACGGCGCCGAAACCGACCTCGACCTCGGTCACTACGAGCGTTTCTTGAACGTGCCTACTTCACAGGCCAATAACGTCACTACGGGGCGCATATATCAGTCTGTTATTGAAAAAGAACGTCGCGGCGATTACCTCGGCAAAACTGTTCAGGTCATTCCACACATCACCGACGAAATCAAAGAGCGCATTCAGGCCGTTGCCAAAAATGGTCAGTTCGACATCGTCATTACCGAAATTGGCGGCACCGTTGGCGACATCGAATCGCTTCCTTACGTAGAAGCAGTTCGCCAAATGTTGTGGGAACACGAAAACGACTGTATTGTCGTTCACCTTACACTTGTCCCCTATTTATCGGCTGCTGGTGAGCTCAAAACCAAGCCAACACAACACTCCGTCAAGCAATTACTCGAACTCGGGGTGCAGCCAGACGTGCTTTGTTGCCGAACTGAGCACGAGCTCGATTTAGGTTTGCGCAAGAAAATCGCGAAATTTTGTAACGTATCCGTTAATGCGGTGATAGAAGCACGCGATGCAGCTTCTATCTACGACGTTCCTTTGCTCATGCAGGCCGAAGAACTCGACACCGTCGTGCTCGATAAACTTGGCTTGTCTAAAAAACAAAGCCCGAAACTAGACAACTGGAAAGCTTTTCTAGAGCGCCTGAAAAACCCAAAACACACCGTAAAAATTGGTTTGATCGGGAAATACGTAGAGCTCAAAGATGCCTACAAATCAATTTCTGAAGCGTTTATTCATGCCGGTGTTTCCAACGAAACCAAAGTAGAATTAAGCTGGATTCATTCCGAAACACTCGATTCAGACAACATCGCAAGCGAACTTGCAGGTTTAGATGGCATTCTTGTGGCACCAGGTTTTGGTTCTCGAGGAATCGATGGTAAAATTGAAGCCGTCCGTTTTGCCCGCGAAAACAACATTCCTTTCTTGGGCATCTGCCTCGGCATGCAAATTGCCGTGATCGAATTTGCCCGCAACGTTTTGGGCCTCAGCGACGCACATTCTACAGAAATGTCTGAAAACACGACAGCGCCTGTTATTTCCATGATGGAAGAGCAAAAACGCATCTCCAATATGGGTGGCACCATGCGTTTAGGAGCTTACAAATGTGAACTCAAGCCCAACTCAAATACAGCGAAGGCTTATCAAAACAATAATATTTCGGAGCGCCACCGCCACCGTTATGAATTCAACAACCAATACCTCGCAGATTACGAAGCCAATGGCATGATTGCCGCAGGTAAAAATCCGGATACTGGCTTGGTAGAAGTCGTTGAAATCCCGACACATCCTTGGTTTGTTGGCGTACAATTCCACCCTGAATACAAAAGTACCGTGGATGCCCCTCACCCACTCTTTGTCGCGTTTGTAAAAGCGGCACTTAAAAACAAAAAACACTAATCCTATGGATCGCAATTCCACCATTGGCCTTGTTCTAATTGGCCTGATTATCACTGTTTTTTCTGTCATGAATCAGCCTTCTGAGGCTGAAATCAAAGCAGCTCAGAAAAAAGAAGCAGTGGCTGCCCAAAAAGCGAAAAAGAAAACCAATAGCGCCAAAAAAACAGTTACCAACTTAGCGCAAAATACAAGTCATTCATCTACTATTGTCGCGAAAGGTGAAATCACCACCATCGAAAACAAAGCGTTGCGCATCGAACTCAACTCTAAAGGTGGAATACTTGCAGGAGTTTACCTCAAGCAATATAAAAACTACAAAGATTTTGCCGCAAACAAAGACAACGCGCTTTGCTTGTTCGAGGACGGTGATGCACACAATCAATTAGTACTCAGTACGGCAAAAGGCAAAATCTACACCAAAGACTACCTTTTTAAACTTGTAAATAACTCACCTACAAAAGCGGTTTACGAAGCCCAATTCACAGAAGGCACCATTCGTCAAACCTACGCGCTCAAAAAAGGTCACGACCTCTCTTACAATATTCAAGTCATTGATAACAAGGGCTTTATTTTAGACAACACCGTTCTAAACTGGGCTGCAGATTTCAAAAAGACGGAGCGTTTGTTCTCGGAGCAGCGCCGCGTTTCCACCATTTGTTTTGATCAAGCAGAAAGTGGTCTCGACTACCTATCCGAAACTGCAAGTGAATCAGGTGTAGCAGAAGAGAACATCAATTGGGTGGCGTTTAAGCAAAGTTACTTTTCAGCCATTCTACACCCAGAAAATCCTTTCCCTAAAAAAGGTACTAAGTTTTTCATCAAGAATTTCAAGGACGGACATCCGCAAGCCTGGACCCACCTCAAAGGTTACCACGCTACTATGGCCCTCGATTTTCAAAACAACGAAGCTTCTTTTAATTGGTTTTTTGGCCCTAACGATTACGAAGTGCTCAAGAGCTACGGAAGCGGCTACGACGACATCCTTAACTTCGGTTGGGGCTTGTTCCGTTGGATCAACCTTTATGCGGTTCAACCCATTTTCAACTTACTCGTAGATAACGGTATCGCTATCGGTTGGGCCATCCTTATTCTAACGCTCATCCTCAAGACCATCCTGATGCCCGTTCAATGGAAGATGTTTGTTTCTTCTGTAAAAATGCGCATCCTCAAACCAGAAATCGACGAACTCAATGCCAAGTACCCGAAGCAAGAGGACGCCATGAAAAAACAAATGGAAATGATGACGCTCTACCGCGAGTCAGGCGCAAGCCCTCTTGCCGGTTGTATTCCAATGCTCATTCAGATGCCCATTCTACTTGCGGTATTCCGTTTCTTCCCCGCTGCTTTTGAGTTGCGTCAGAAGGGCTTTTTATGGGCAGAAGACCTCAGTTCTTTCGACTCCATCTTAGATTTTGGTTTCCATATTCCTGTCTACGGCGATCACATTTCGTTGTTTACCCTATTAATGGCTGGTACTACCCTCGCCTACACATACATGAACAGCGGTAATATGCAACAGCCGCAGCAACCCGGCATGCCTGACATGCGCATCATCATGTATATTTTCCCATTCATGATGATCTTCTTCTTTAACAATTACTCTGCGGGTCTGAGCTACTACTACTTTATCTCGACACTACTTTCTATTGTCATGATGGTGGTCATCAAGCAGTTCTTTGTCAACGAAGATAAACTCAAGGTAAAGATGGCCGAGCGCAAGGCGCAAAACGCTGCGAATCCGAAAGTAAAGAAAAAATCAAAATTCCAAGAACGCTTGGAAGAAATGCAGCGCCAACAACAAGAAATGCTTAAAAACCGCAAAAAATAAGAACCCATGAAATTTTTTATCGACACCGCTAACCTTACTGAAATTGCTGAAGCCCATGACATGGGTATCCTCGACGGCGTTACCACTAACCCTTCTTTGATGGCTAAAGAAGGTATCACCGGCAAGGCGAATATTTTGCAGCACTACGTGAACATTTGCAATATTGTAGATGGTCCTGTGAGTGCAGAAGTCATTGCTACTGATTTTGAAGGAATGGTCCGCGAGGGTGAAGAACTTGCTGCCTTGCACAAAAATATTGTGGTTAAAATCCCGATGATTGCCGAAGGTCTTAAAGCAATTAAATACTTCTCTAACAAAGGAATTCGCACCAATTGTACGCTCATCTTTTCACCAGGGCAAGCCTTAGTGGCAGCAAAAGCCGGAGCAACTTATATCTCACCTTTTTTAGGACGCCTAGACGACGTTTCTACTGATGGTTTGCAGCTCATTGAGCAAATCCGTGTCATCTATGACAACTATGCGTTTGATACTGAAATCTTAGCGGCTTCTGTGCGTCATCCAATGCACATCATTAATTGTGCTACTATTGGTGCAGACGTCATGACTGGCCCGCTTTCAGCGATCAAAGCGTTGGTTAAACACCCTCTTACCGATATTGGTTTACAGCAATTCTTAGCTGACCACGCCAAAGGAAATCAGTAAGTTAGTTCATGTTACCTAAAGAAGAACGCAAAGCTTGGAACGAAGCTTTTTGGGCGGGCTTTAAAACGCACATGCGCGCTTGTATGTCATCATCTGGCCGGCGCATCAACTGGATCAACTATCCAACGCAAGTGAAAAACACTTACCTGCGCATGATTTGCGACGGAAGGGCTATTTCTATTTGTTACGATATCCAATTCAAAGATGCGGGCATACAAGCTATTTTTTGGGAACAGCTTACCGAGCTCAAAGTGGTACTAGAATCCAACATGTCTATACAAACCCACTGGGATCCTCAATTTGTCAACCACGAAGGTCAAACAATTGGCAGGATCTCTTGGCATCTAGAAGGTTCCAATTATTACAACCAAGAAGATTGGACCGTTATTTATGCTTTTTTCAAGAAACATTTAAAGGAGTTCGACGTCTTCTATCAGGAGTTCAACGAAATCTTGATCACCTTGGTTGACTAACGAGAATGACTATCTTTACCCTATGAAATTTCTTACTTTTCTATTCTGCTTGTTTTTCATTGCCCAAATGCAGGCGCAAACTAGCTTACTGAACACCGATTTTCAATCAGGTATTCCAACTAACTACACCTTATTGAATCTTGATGCCCAAGTACCGCATCCACAAGTTCTTGAGTTTGCCAACGGCTGGATTACCGTTGCAGACCCTGAAAACAACTTAGACACAGTAGCTGCGGCTAGTTCTTATTTTGAAAATGCCGATACTGCCAATCGTTGGCTCATCACCCCTGCCCTTGCGCTTGGTAGCTTTGGAAATTTCATCAGTTGGGAAGCCAAATCACACGACCCCTCTTTCCCAGACGACTACCTTGTATTGGTTTCTACCACCACCAACGACCCGGCTGCATTTACAGACACCATTGGTTCTGTTCAAGAAGAAAACTTTGAATGGACTTTCAGAGAGGCCAATCTGAGCGCAGCAGGTTACAATGACTCTACTATTTATATCGCATTTGTATTGCGCACTTACGATGGCTTCAAACTCTATTTAGACGATATTTCTGTGCGCAAAGACGACCCTGTAGGTTTTGCTGAGCATCCAACAATCACATTCGATGTTTATCCGAATCCTTCAGAAGATGTGATCAATATTCAGGTCAGTCAAGATTTTCAACGAATTGAATTAAGAGCTACTAATGGTCAATTACTTCGTACTTCAGCCGAAAGTTTATTGCACATAAATGACCTAAAGCCCGGACCCTATTTTTTAACGATCTTTTCAAATGGCCAAAGCCAGACCAAACGCATCATTAAAATCTAATGCAGGCACTACTTGCACAAGTAGAACAATTGGTAAAAACTAAATTTACCGATCAAGAGGGAAGTCACGATTGGTTCCACATTGACCGCGTTCGAAAAAATGCGCTTTACATTCAGCAAAAAGAAGGTGGAGATGCACTCATTGTAGAACTGGCAGCCTTGTTACACGACTACTCTGATCATAAATACAATGGAGGTGACTTTGATAAAGGCTTTCATGAGGTTCAAGCCCTATTGCTTGAACTGGGAGGCAGTGCGGAGCTTTCCTTACAGGTAGCAGAAATAGTACGTGTTGTTTCATATAAAGGCGCAGGAGTCGCTGATCTTGAAACCCATCTAGAGGGCAAAATTGTACGCGATGCAGATCGGCTTGATGCCATTGGCGCCATTGGTATTGCCAGGGCTTTTTCATATGGTGGCAGCAGGCAACGCGCCCTGTACAACCCCGATATCGCGCCTACCTTCCATCAAACCAAAGAAGCGTATCTCCAAGACAAAGGACACACAATCAATCACTTTTACGAAAAATTGCTATTGCTCCAAAACCGCATGGAAACACCCACTGCACGAACAATGGCACAAGAGCGACACGCCTATATGGAGGCATTTTTAGCGCAATTTATGCGCGAGTGGAATCCTTGAACTGAGGATATTTATTGAAAAATGCTGCTTCTTTCTCAAGAATCTGACTCTTTAACTTTTGAGCTTCTCTACTTTCTGGATACAAAACCCGATGCGCTTTTAATTGCTGAAGAGCCGTCCATTCTTCGATGCTTTGTTTTGTGGCGTTATCAATGAATCGCTCCTGAAAGATATGCCAAACGGCAGCAATTGCTTTTGAATTCGGATGTGCGCCATCTTCTTTGAAATAGGAATAATTGCGCAACTGATCTTGCACAATTTCATAAGCCTCAAAATAAGTGCAATTTGCTCGCTCACAGAGTTTTTCAGTCAATAAGTGTAAACGCGCTTTACTGCGCGTGTTTGCTACGATGCCATCTTTGAGATGCCGAACAGGGCTCACGGTAAAAATCAGTTCTAGGTGCGGGTTGAATGCCTTGAGCTTAGCTAGAAGTTGCTCCCAAGAGTGTTGAAGATCATCGAGGTCAGTGAGTTTCTTATCGAACTCGGACGCCGGTTGCTTATGGCAATTGGCAACAATATGACCGTCGCTCTTGAGTTCGTAAGCCCACGCTGTGCCAAAAGTAATGAGTAAATGAGAGGCGTGCTGAAGGTAATAGCGAATGTCTTGGTGCAGGATTTTTGTCTTTTCTTCGAATGCTGGTTCTGAAAGCGCGTAAAATGTACCGGACAGATCCCAGCTCAAATGAATGTCTTCACGGACATGCGTTCGCAATGGCTTGGGTTCGTCTAGTGCCCACTCCAGTATTTTTGCCAGCGCTAAAGGATGAAAAATAGTACCTCCAGGGTTGACTAAACATTGAAAACCATTCGTTTGTAATAAAGAACCTATTTCTTCGGAGAAACAACTCCCAATAAGCAGTAAAGGCTGCTCGTGCGTTAGTTCTTGTCTGTGGCTCATATGCCTTTCAATAAGGCTTGTGCGTTGGCAATTGCAGCATCCGTGATTTCTTCACCACTCAATAAGCGCGCGATTTCTTGAAGGCGAGCTGCGGGGTCTAGTACACTCACTTTTGTTTGCATGCGGTCTTTGATTACTGATTTCTGCACCATTAAGTGATGCGCTGCACGCGCCGCCACCTGAGGCAAATGGGATATCGCCATGCATTGCCCATTTTTCGACATCTCGTTGAGCAGCTTGCCCATTTTAAGTGCAACATCGCCAGAAACCCCAGTGTCTATCTCGTCAAAGATAATGGTAGGTAAGGCTTTCTTCTCGGAACTCATTTTTTGCAGCGCCAACATGAGTCTAGAAAGTTCTCCTCCACTTGCGGCGCGTTCAACCGGAACGGGCTGATGCCCTAAATTGGCCGAAAAGAGCAATTCTAATTGAGAACAACCGCTCGTATTGAGCTGTTGGAGCTCTGTGAGTTCAAAGGCTAATTTGGTGTGCGGTAATTTGAGCTCGTGTAAGATGCCCTCGAGTTGCAACGCTAGTTGCTTGACACCTGCTTTACGCTGGGTGTGCAAGAACTTGGCGCGCTCCCATAGTAGTTGCTCTTGAGCGACTGCTTTTTGCTGCAATTCTTGAAGTAATTGTTCTTGCGCTTCAAGCCCTTCGTTTTTTTGCAATAAACTTTCTTGGATTTCAATTAATTGCGCCACATCTTGAACGCGATGTTTGAGTAAAGCGCTATTGATTTTATCTTGGAGCGCCTCAAGCCCCGGAAGTTCGGATGGATCAAGATCGGCAAAGGAAGTTGATGCAGCATCTCGAGAAAGTTCTTTGAGCTCGATGAGGATTTGTTGTAAACGCTCCGAAAAACCATGCATTTCCGCATCGATCGTCTTTACTTTATCTAGAATGCTTTTTCTGGCATATAGCGCTGCGTAAGGCCCGCCATCGTCGAGTATACTTGAAAGCGCGGCCTGAGCTTCCTCGAGCTGGGATGCATTGGCAAAACGCTCCAATTCTTGCTCGAGTTGCCGAACCTTAGGATCTTGGAGCTGCAGCAGCTGCAATTCCTCGAGTAAAAACGTGTTGTAGTCTTGTTGTAACTGATCTTGCTTGAGTGCTTCGCGCTTGGCTTCTATCTCTTTTTGTAAGACCTGAAAGGCGTTAAATTCTAATGCAAATTGTTGTTGCTTTTCTTGCAGACCAAGCAAACTATCTATGAGCGCCAACTGAAAACGCTTAGATTTCAGTTCTAGCGTGTTGTATTGCGAATGGATTTGCAATAGTTGAGCCGTGAGCTGCTTTAATACTTGCAGTGAAACAGGTGTGTCGTTGATAAATGCGCGCGATTTTCCTTCGTGGGCAATTTCTCTTCTGATCAGTGTTTGCGCCTCGAAATCTAAATCGTGGGCCTCAAAAAAAGGAAGGTATTGCGCTGAAATCTCAAATACGGCCTCTACAACTGCCTTCTTGGCACCAGGCGCGATCACTTGAAGATCGGCGCGCTCACCGAGAATGAGTTGTGCTGCGGCTAAAATGATCGACTTACCCGAGCCTGTTTCTCCGGTAAACACCGTAAAGCCTTGCTCAAAATCTAATTGAGCTTCTTCGATGAGGGCAAAATGCTGAATGCGAAGCGAACGAAGCATTATTCGAGAATGGTTGAATAGCGCGTGGCGTTAGCCGGATCTAGTTTCTTGAGTAAATTGACGAGGTCTTGCTTTTCTTTGAGCTCAGCGTCTGAAAAGATGTTTTTGAGCTCTGTAGTTTTGCCAAATAAATAGCTCACCACATTGACCGTATTGGGGCGCGTTGCCATGATCGGGCTGAGTAAATTAAGCGCAGCACTGATCGCTTTTTTACCCTCTTCTTTTTTGTCGTAGAGTTGGTCAATACCAAGGCGGTGGTACTGATAAATACAAGTTCTAAACGGTTCAAATACAGGCTGCAACATGTTATCTACGAGGTAAAAACGGTTTCGCTTGCTGCTTTCCGATGACTTCCAGCCCGCAGCACCACCTGTTTGGGCGAGTGTTACAATTTGCTGTGCCTCCTGAAAATAAGGCGTACCACCTTTGAGTGAAAATGAATCGTAGTCCATGCCAATAATAAAATAAGCATAAAAGGCAAGAATAGAGGTGAGATTGTCGCGGTATTGGTTAGGGACGTAGTTCAAGACAGCCCCTCTAGAAAAAGAAGCTTGAAAGTTTTCGTCTTGAAAATTGAAAATAGTTGAGTTATAGCTGCTGTTGAAAGCCGGGCGCACTGATGATACTTGGATGTCTCCGCGATAGGCCCCCGTTGCTGGAATTTCACGGATCTGAATTTGTATGTTGCAATTGATGCGCTCCTCCACCTTGAATTTGTCTTTGGTCCAGGCGGTATTATTCATGATTTCCGTGATGCTCTGCTTCATTTGATTGATGATCTCTTGTTCGGTGGAGCTCACCTCTACTTTGTTGTCAACGACGATATTGACCTGGCAATTCAATTCTTGCGCTTGAAGCGAACCAAAAAATAAAAGGATGATGGATAAAAAGAAAAACTTATTCATGTGGTGTTTCTAGTAATTGTAAAATCGAAATAGCAGCGTCGGATTTATCTTGTAACGGAAAATCATATCGTTGCTCTGCCTTATCGAATATAGTAATTTTATTGGTGTTGCTGCCAAAACCACTCACGCCATTTTGCTGTTCGTTGAGCACAATATAGTCTAGGTTTTTGCTGCGCAATTTCTTTAACGCGTTTTGTTCAGAATTATTGGTTTCTAAGGCAAAGCCAACAACAATTTGTTTGCTTTTGTGCGCAGCTGCCCAAGCCAAGATATCTGGGTTCTTTACCAAACTCAGCTGCATTTGCTCATCGATCTTTTTGATTTTCTCGGTGGCCACTTCAGCGACCCGATAATCGGCCACAGCGGCACTAAAAATACCGCAATCGGCCCAGGCCCAATGTGCTTGAACTTCGGTTAGTAAGTCTTGTGCGCTTTCAATGTGCAGCACCTTTAATTTGGGGTGTGCGAGTTGCTCTTGAGTGGGCCCGGTAATTAAAAGTACCTCGTGGCCAGCTTGCAGTGCTGCAGCGGCGATGCCAAAACCCATTTTACCTGTGGAGTGATTGGATAGGTAACGCACAGGATCGAGTGCTTCGCGGGTAGGCCCGGCAGTAATGAGCCATTTTTGTGACTTCTGAATTTTCTTTGTTGGCTGATTTTCAAAGAAAGCCTGAAGATATGTGCAAATCTGTTCTGGTTCTTCCATGCGGCCCTGCCCTTCTAAACCACTTGCCAAAGCACCAAAAGTTGCCGGAATTACTTGAACGTGGTCTTTTTCGAGGAGATCTAAATTGCGCTTAAAGCTCGGGTGCTGATACATATCGAGATCCATTGCAGGAGCAATAATGCAGGGGCATTTGAGTGAAAGATAAGTAGCGAGTAATAGGTTGTCACAGGCCCCGCTCGCCATTTTGGAAATGGTATTTGCAGTGGCTGGCGCAATAAGCATGACATCGGCCCATAGACCGAGCTCTACGTGGTTGGTCCAGACGCCAGTTTGTTTGTTCCAAAATTCAATATGAACGGCTTCTTGAGAAAGCGTTGCAAGCACCAAAGGACTAACGAAATCTTGGGCGTTAGGGCTCAATACACAACGCACCTCTGCGCCTTGTTTTTTGAGTAAGCGAACGAGAATAGGGATTTTGTAGGCAGCTATACCTCCTGTAATACCAAGAAGGATCCGCTTTTCGTGCATGTTTATTGCAAAGACTCTGGCTTGCGCAGATAGATTTTTTCTTCTAACAACTCTTGCATGGCAATAGCTGTTGGTTTAGGCATTTTTTCGTAATGCTTAGATATTTCGATTTGCTCGCGATTTTCAAAAATCTCTTCGAGGTTGTCTGTGTGGGTTGCGAATTCTTGCAACTTTTGAGTCAACTCTTCTTTGAGTTCTGTAGAGATTTGGTTAGCTCTTTTAGAGATAGCCACCAAAGATTCGTAGATGTTGCCTGTTTTTTCTTCTACCAAGATGGTGTCACGGGTAACGGTTGTACGTTCTGCAGCGATGTTTTTGAAACTCATTTTGCTTGTATTTATTGTTTTTAGCTAGTTTGAAACTAGTTTTTTTCTAGTATCGAGACGTAAGCTTCTAATTCTTTAAGGTATTTAGAGCTTGCGTAGCGAAGTGCAAAGTTACGAAATCTTTCGATAGTTTGGGCGCTGCGCTCACTTTTTTTGCTCTCGATGCTATTCACGGTCATGAAATACGAATTCTTTACCACCAGATAAAAAGCCTCTTCGAGGAACTTCGAGCGGCTGTAATGTTCCATAAAGAGCTCGCCGGCAGCAACGGCGGCCTTGAAATTTTCTGTGCGATCGTAGAGTTGGACGGTTTCAAATTCTTTGAGTTCTAGTTTAAAGCGCAACTGATCAATGATCAGGTTGCAAGAATCCACGAGATAAGAACCCGGGTAGCGGTCCACGAATTGCTGCACGTTGCTAATCGCTAACTCTGTCTCTGTCTGGTCTAGCGTGTGTTCTGGCGAATTTTTAACCGAACACATCGCGATTTTAAAAAGTACTTCTTCGGATTTATCACTGTACGGGAAGCGCTGCATGTAAGAGCTGTAGTAGTATTGCGCCATGTAATAATCTTCGATTTCAAAGTAGGCCTGAGCCATGCGGTAATAAGAAAGCTCCCCCTCCCCTGACTTTGGCGCATGCTGATAAATTTGCTCGTAAAGTACAATTGCTTTGTCGAAGTCTTTTTGGTCGTAAAGCGCGTTGGCCGTAACAAATTTTTGGCTGTAGTCGGAACCCTTCACGATTTTGGCGTAGTCTGAACAAGCGCTGAGCAAAACAACAAAGAAGGTATAAAGTATAAAGTTTTTCATGTTATTTAACTCTTAAGCTGCGCCCCACTTGGAGAACAGATGTAGGTTTGATGCCGTTGAGCTGACAAAGTTGGGTAACTGTAGTGTTGTTTCGGGCTGCAATTTCTGTAAGGGTGTCGCCGGGGCGAACTTTGTAGTAACGCACTTGAGGAGTGCGCACCACCACAGGAGCCTGCACCACTTCTGTCGGGTGATCTTCGTAGTAATCAGAAGGTTTGGCACCTGGTCTGAACAGACCTTTATGCACAAATAAGTTCTCGTTTTTTAGTCCTTTTTGTGCAAAATCGATGATTTCCTCCGGATTCATTGGCGCATCGTAGAAGCGGATTTCAAAATGGAGATGGGACCCGTAGGAATGCCCGGTGTTGCCACCAAGACCAATTGGTTCACCGGCAACGATATCTTGATCTGGATAGACCAAAAACTTACTTAAATGCGCATATAGTGTTTCTAGGCCATTTGGATGGCGAATAATGACTAAGTTGCCATAGCCGCCATCGTTGTATTTGGCGTAGCGTACTTTTCCTGACCATGTTGCGTATACGGTGTCTCCTGTTTCCAAATCGATGTCTATTCCGTTGTGGTTTCTTCCATTACGAGGGCCGTAGCGAGAAGTAACAATTCCGGGTGCAGGCATATTGAAATGTTGATCGTATTCATCGTTGACACAAAGCCAAAGGGTGTCTTTGAGCTTTGACATATCGTTGCGACTTGTGAAACAAATTTCATTGCTCCAGGGATGGCGGAAACTCGGGTCTTGGGCAATCATTTGCTGATGAATGCGCGGATTCATGATGCCGTCGAAAGTAGAAATTTGCAAGAAAGACCATGTTTTGTTGCTGTACAAAACTACTTTGCCCAACTCCGTTTCTATGGTATCGAGGGCGCGTTGTGCTTTGGACGAAAAGCCAAAGAACATGCAAAACAAAAGCAGAAGAGTAAACGGACGCAACATAAAAATTTCAGTACAAATTTAGGCATTTCCTATTAAATGGACCGAACACCAACGATATCCAGTAAAAAGAAAACCGGTTCATTTGGAGCAATCACCTGACCATAACCTTTTGTTCCGTATGCTTGTTCTGGCTGTAATACAAGGTAATAGCGCTCTCCTTGCAAAGCATTTTTTAGTATTTTTCGCAACCCAGGAACGGTTGTTTTTTGCCCAGATACATAGCGCTGAGGAAATTTGCGAGCCACTATTGCATTTGGTTTGTTCTGGGTTGAAGCAACAAATTCATACGCGACTTCTTTTGCACTGCCTTCTTCTAGCGTAAAAGGACTTCCATCGGCTAGTTTCCAAGCCCTGATTCCGTCGGCATCTATACTAGGCTTGATTTTAGAGAGCACCTTAACGTAAAGCCAATTCGGTGTGTTTGGGGCAAGCACATCCTTGATTCCTTTGCTGCCATATGCCAAGGCGGCTGGAATTTCAATTTTAACAAAATCACCTACACGCAAGTGTTCAAAGGCCAAGTCCCAACCTTGGGTTTGCATGCTGTAACCTACCACAAAAGGAATAAAAGGGAGGTCTATTCGATTGTTTCCATCAATGATACGGCCATCAGGGGTTCCGAGTCTGTAATCGATGAGTGCCATTTCACCCGTCTTAAAGCTTGGGCCGTTTCCACGTTCAATCCATTTGAGAACAATGCCGCTGCTCAGTTTTTTTTGATGGCTTACCTTCCCTTTTTCGAAGTTGATCAGGTTCTTTTTGGAGCCTGCCGCACTTGTGTCCAAATCGGTCAGGTCTTTGGTATTTGCTTTGGTAATCGTCTGGCTCTTGACCTCGGGCTTTTTGTCGTCGTTACAAGCAAAAATGATCAAAAGTGTAGAGAGGAACAGTAGTTTTTTCATTGGAGCTCCATTAATTGAATGTCTATATATAAAATACTTTGAGGCGGAATTTTGAGGCGGTCACCTAAAAGGCCATGCCCAAGGTAACTAGGAAGAATGAGCTTTGCTTTGTCGCCTTTTCGCATGAGCAATAGCGCTTCGTGGATGCCCGATTCTTTTTCGGAATGTGCGATGGTGATTCGCTCGATTTCATCTGGCTTGGTTTGGTAACAGGTGCTGCCGTCTAGCAAGCCAATTTGTAATTGAACCAGCGCTTGTTGGCCGTCTTTGGCCATGGGCTGTTGTTGATTTCCGTGCTGATAAATCATGTAGTGCAAACCCGAGCTTGTTCGCTCCATTTTTAGATGGGTATAATGCGCTAAAAAGGTCTTGATCTTGAGTTGTTCGCGAATACTCACTTCTTGATTGAAATCGACGGACTGAGCAGATGACCATTTTTGCCGCGTCTGCTCATTGGCTTCTTCTCTTCGGCAAGCCGAAAAAATGAAACTAAGAACAAGTAATATGACGAAGACAAAATGTTTTGGCATCAATTAGATTTGATCGATTAAAAATTCTAGTTTGGCGAGCGCATCTTTGAGGCTGCCGGCATAAAACCCACCAGCTGCGTACTGATGTCCGCCACCATTGAAATTTGCTTGTGCAAACGCATTTACAAAGCGCTTACCCTTCGATCTAAAAGACAACTTGACACCCTCCTCTGTTTCCATAAGAAAGACGCCTGCATCATAGCCTTCGATGGAAAGAATCACATTGACCAATCCTTCGGTGTCGCCTTTTTGATAAGCAAAGCGTTTTAATTCTTCTTTGGTTAAACTCATGATGCCTAATCTTTGAGCAGGATACAACGTTAGCTTTTCTGCTATTGCATAACCGCGCAATTGCAAACGCGTTACACTATTCACGTCATAAACTGCTTCGTGAATCAGATGTTGCTCTAGCCCAAGCGACAACAAGTGAGCAGTCATGCGATGCGTGTAAGCAGAAACAGACGGAAAGCGAAATGATCCAGTGTCGGTCATGAGGCCTAGATACAGCCCTTTAGCCATAGCCAAATCAATTTGATCGAGCTGTTGAAGGTCTTCCAACACATGATAAATGACTTCTGTTGTTGAACAAGCCGTCGGGATGGAAATTGGAATCTGAACAAAATCGGCCGGATTCGGATGGTGATCGAGCATTATTTTAGTCAGCGTTTGTTGCTCAAACCAAACAGCCATTTGCTCCCCGACCCTAGAAGCTGCGTTGTAATCTAAGGCAAAAAGCAAATCGCCGCTATATGCTTTATCTAAGGAGAATACTTCCCAATGATACCCTTCCAAAAACGGACACAAATAGGCCGCCGGTTGATCCGGAAAAATGATAAGGTAGTCTTTGGATAGTTGCTTGGCATAGGCAGCCCAAGCTACAACACTCCCAACAGCATCACCGTCTGGGCCTTTATGAGTGGTGATTAACCAATTATTTTGACTTTTAAGGGTCTCGAGAAGAAGGTCTTGCGTCATTTAGTCTTTTTGCATGTGCTCGTCCTCCTCTGGATCAGGCGGGAACAATTTAGGGGCATCGGTTTTATTTTGCAATTTGTCGAGCATGTCTTCAAGTTGCGAAACAGATAAGTTCTTGGCAATGATTTTTTTGTCTTTATCTAAAACGAAAACTTTAGGTGTAGAGTAGATGTCATAGGTTTGTTGGTAGTTCAAACTCTGCAAAGTTGTAGGCTTGCCCTTCTCACCTGGATAGAGCGGCACTAATTTCTCTGGCGTCACCTTCGCGATCTCATAGATGCTATTTGTTACAGCCACATTAATGAACGTGAGTTTATTATCGCGGATGTATTTTTTCCAGGCTTCAAAATCTTTACCAACCCCTTTACCAACGGCAAACACTTCTATGTTGCGCGCTTTCCATTTTTCGGCATAAAGTGTTTGTATTTTTGGTGTTACTTTTTTACAGTGACCGCATTCTGGGTCCCAAAAATACAGAATGGTATATTCTGAATTAAGGCTGTAGAAATCGAGCCATTTTGTGTCTGAGGTATCGCGCATGATCAAGTTTGGAGGCTTAATCCCCATGACTGTATTCATTTTGTTGTCGAGGTTTTCGCAAAGATCTTCGAATTTGTCTTCGGCTACCCAAAAGGCAGGAGATTTGCCACTTGCATCTTTGGTACAGAAATAACGCTTGAGCATGTAGTAATAAACCTTATCCATACCCATGATCTCACTTTTGCCATAGGTAGAGGCAATCCAGCCTACGCTATACTCATACATTCTGGATTTTGGATCGAGTGCATCGCAAAATTGAAAGGCGTATTTGATGATGGTATCCCAATGTTGGATCATCATTTGCTTGCCAAAATAGAATTCGAGTTTGTTGGCAAAAATAGGATTGTTAACCAACGCATCTGTTTTGAGGTCAACGTTGTCCCAATAGTGCGCAAAATAATATTTGTAGCGGAAATTGGAGTCTAGCAAGTTACCTTTATCGTCTTTAGGCGGTTCAGGAACCACAACTTCTGTAGACATTTGCACAATTTTAGAAACGAGTTTACCTGGATTCGCGCTGACTAAATTCGCTTGGTAAACCTCCACTTCTTTATTCAAAGCGTCGATTTGGGTTGTTAAGGATGTGTATTGAGCATCTTCGGGCTTGAGTTTGGCACGCTCCTCGGCCAGTTTATTGATTTCACCTTTTTTAGAGCTGATGAACTTGACATATGGGATGAAAAGTTTGTTCTCTTCAGATTTCTTAACAACCATATTTGCCATGAAGTCTGGGCCTTTGGTCTCGAGTTGAATTTCTTCGTTGTTGTATACAAATTCAAAATAGCGCTGACCCGGCAAAAACAAACCAACAATACCAGGTTTTTGCTTGGCACCGTCAAAAACAACTTCACCGTTTTTCATTTGAGCGGTGTCTGCGTAAAAGAGTTTTGACCCAAAGTATTTGATCAAGAAGACTGTGGTATCTTTTTGATCTTCAACTTTCAAGCGGATTTTTTGAGCGTTGTATTGCTGAAGCAAAAAGATGGAGAGTATGAGCAAAAATGGTTTCATAAGTTCTATTGTTTAAGTACGAAAATGCTTGAATTAACGCTTCGCGCGTGGTTTTTAACATTTCTTTAACCAATTTTCAAGATCGCATTTGCCAATTGTTGGGTGTCAATTTTTGGATCGAGTGCCAATGTGTTTGCATAACGACCCAACCACGTCAGCTGGCGTTTGGCGTAATTGCGCGTGTGCTGCTTGATTTGCGCCACCGCCTCCGCCCTACTTATATGACCTGAAAAAAAGTGAAAGAATTCAGTATAACCCACGGTTTGCAATGATTGTAAATGGCTTTGTTGCGGATAAAAACGCTGCGCTTCTGTTTCTAAACCCTCTGCAATCATGAGGTCTACCCGTTGGTCAATCCTGTCGTATAGTTCAGCGCGTGGCCAATCTAAGTAAATTCTGGTCACTCCTTCTGGGTCTTGGCGCGGTCCTTTTCGAAGTACAGTATTTGATTGCCCGGTTAGTTCAACTATTTCCAAGGCCCTGATCAAGCGGACTGGATTTTCTCGATCGACTTGTTCAAAAAATGCAAGATCATTTTTTTGCAGGGCCATTTGCAACGCTTGAAGCCCTTCATTTTTAAATATGTTTTGCCATTTTAACTGAAGTGTTGGGTCGTGTGGCAAAGGGTCAAGCCCTAAAAGCAAGGCATCGGCAAACATAGCCGAACCGCCAACAAGCACAGCCGAACCGCGACTTTCTAAAAGTTGATCGAGCACTGGTCTTGCACAAGCGGCAAATTGCGCTGCATTTAATGGTTCTTCAATAGAATGACTGGCGATAAAATGATGTTTGACTGCTGCTTGTTCTGCTTCGCTAGGGCGTGCCACACCAATTGCCAATTCCTTATAAAACTGACGAGAGTCAAAAGAAATGATTTCGGTTTGTAGCTGCTGAGCTAAGGTGATTGCCAATGCCGTTTTACCAGATGCGGTAGGCCCTTGAACGACGTAGATAGGTAATTCCGACATTTATTTCCAACGCGCGTATATTCCCATTACTTTGGCTACATAAGAGGTAGCTTGCCCACGGTAGGCACCACAACGCACCATTTCAGAGCGGTAAAATTGCGGCTCATCGAGCTTTTTCACCATTAGTGCCACATTTCCGTCCCATACATTGGGATTGAGTCCTGCTGCTCGAGCGAGTCGCTGTGCATCTTCTATATGACACATGCCGGCATTATAAGAAGCTAAAGTAAACTGTAAGCGCGTTTGTTCATCGGCAATGGAGGCCCAGCGCCTACTCACAGAAACTAAATAACGCATACCACCATTGATTTGCTGTTCCGGACTCGAGTCAGGTAAAACTCCGAACTGAGGCCCCGTGTTGGGCATAAACTGCATTAGGCCATAAGCACCTCCAAAACCACGTGCATTCGGATTAAAGCGAGACTCTTTAAAAGCAATAGCTGCCAACACTTTCCAGTCCCAGCCATATTTTTGCGCCGCTTTTTTAAATAAGGCATCAAATGGCGATAACGCACCTTTTGGGGTGAGGTAAAATTCTGTAGGTGTGGATGCAATGTAGTCGAAGTAGCGCTTTTTCAGTTGTGTAAATGCTTCAGATGCAATATAGGTTTGCAAAAAGGCGTCTAGCTTTTCTTTAAGCACCTTGCTTTTTGGCCTGAGGGCAAAGGCAATGCGCTGTTCAAAAGACATGCGCGTGGCAATATCTAAGTTTGGATGCATATCCTTAACGATACGTGCTTGGTTTTCATGTGCCAAGGTGTAGTGAATGCGGCCATTTGCCACTTCTTCAATTAAGTCCTCTGCGAGTGGAAGTGTTTTTTGGTAACGGACATCAATTTGAGCCCCAATTTCGTCTTGCAGTGCAATTAGTCTTTTTTCGTAAGCTGAATTTTTACGTACATACACAACCTTCTCTGCGAGATAAGCTGGCTCTGAAATGATGGTATCGGATTTGCGTTGCACCAAAACCTGATAAGTTTGGTAATACGGCAAAGAGTAGCTAAAATAATGTTGCTTGCCTAGTGTGATTGGAAGATTGGCGGCCACAACATCTCCCTCCCCCTTTTTAAGCAAACGCACAAAATCGCCAATTTTATTGACGACTTTCACTTCTAATTGAAGGTGGTTGGCTTTGCAAAAGGTGTCGAGGATTTCATATTCAAAACCCATGCGCTTGCCTTTAAATTCAAAAAAGGACAACGTAGAGTTTTCGGTAAGGACGGTTAGCTTACCTTCTTTTTCTATTTGAGCCCAGTCTTTGCGCATTTCTGAGTGCTGAGATCTAAAATCACAACCCTGCAAAAATGAGCCTAAGCCAATCAGAACAAGTGATATACGAAAAGTGCTTCGAAGCATAGGGCCATTTGTACGAAAAGAAATAAGAATGGTTTCAAAATGCAACAAATTGATAGTGAAGTAACTAACAGATTCACCCAGTCAAACAACTCGACACAGCAAAAAAACTTAAATTTTTGTTTTGTATTTGGAATTATTTCATATCTTTGCACTCGTAAATCACTCGGGGGTTTAGCTCAGCTGGTTCAGAGCATCTGCCTTACAAGCAGAGGGTCGGCGGTTCGAACCCGTCAACCCCCACAACAAAGCCCAGTAATTCTTTTGAGTTACTGGGTTTTTTCTTTCATAGTAGTTTTGCAAAGAGATTTCAACCAAATAATCCGCCCTTCTATTTCCTGCGTTCTACTCGATAGTAAAACTATAAAAAACAAATAGTATCATAATCAAATCTTAATACAGGGTTGACTTATTTTCAGCTCTGAGTAGTGAAATTTGCATCAATAATTAAACTACTTTATGATGAAAAGAAAATTATTAATCGGTGCACTTCTAACAGCAGCAGCACCTGGTTTTGCACAAGTAGGTATAGATAACGATACCACTCGTGAGCAAAACGTAAAAGAAGTCCGCGTCATTTCAAGTTATGGAAAAGACCGCAAAACACCAGTAGCAATGTCTACGGTGAATGCTAAGCAAATTTCAGAGGTATATGGCGGTTCTGCTGAATTACCCGAAGTTCTCAAAGTAACACCCGGTGTATACGCCACCAAAACAGGTGGTGGCGTTGGCGATTCTCGCATTAATATCCGTGGTTTTGACCAACGAAATATTGCTGTTACGATTAACGGTATTCCTGTCAATGACATGGAGAACGGTTGGGTTTATTGGTCAAACTGGGCAGGATTAGGAGATGCCGTTTCTACCATCCAGGTCCAAAGAGGTCTTGGTGCATCTAAGCTAGCGATCAATTCTGTTGGCGGAACCATGAATATCATCACCAAAACAACTGATGCAAAAGCAGGTGCCTCTATTTTGACATCCGTAACAGATTACGGCCAATATAAAATAATGGGCTATGCTTCTACTGGATTGATGGATAACGGGTTTGCATTAACAACAGTTCTTTCCAAAACTGCTGGAGATTCATACGTAAATGGCACATGGATCAATGGGTATTCTTACTTTTTTACCTTGGCGAAAGAACTCAATAACAAGCATAAGTTAGTACTTACGGGTATTGGCGCACCACAATCACATGGTCAACGCAGCTCTGGACTTACTCCAGGCCAATACGATACACTCGATATTCGCTTCAACGGAGATATTGGTTATTACAACGATAGTACACTTTTCAATGACCGAATCAATTATTACCATAAACCACAATTCTCATTGAACCATTACTGGACTTCATCAGAAAAGACAAGCATCAGTTCCTCCTTGTACTATTCAATTGGTCATGGCGGCGGCTCAGGTCGTTTGGGTTCTTCATATGCGCGCACTGAAACTGGCTTATTGGATATTCAAGCTGCCTATGATTATAATTTAGCCAATCCAGCGGCAACAAGTGGGGGCGTAAAATATGCACAACGCAATTCCGTGAACAACCACTATTGGACAGGCTTGATTACCACTTTAAATCACAAAATCAATCAAAACATCGACTTAACTTTAGGTCTTGATGCACGCTCGTACCGCGGCGAACACTTCCGTGAAGTAAGTGACCTACTTGGAGGATCAGCACGATTTGATGCAGTGAATGGTTTAGTTGGCGTTCATGAATACGCTTCAAATTATGGCAATGTATTTCACGTAACGCCGGTTGATCAGCGCGTAGCTTATGATAATGATGGATTGGTGAAGTATGCTGGTCTTTTTGGACAAGCAGAATATAGTAAGAATAATTTATCTGCATTCTTAACAGGAGCTATCAACACAACATCGAATCAACGTGTTGACCGCATGTTATATATCAACGATACAACGGGTCGTGGAGAATTATCAGAAAAAGTTAATATCATGGGTTATTCGTTTAAAGGTGGAGCCAACTACAACATCAACGAAAACCACAATGTTTACTTCAATGCGGGTAAATTCTCACGCGCGCCTTTCTTCTCATTTGTATTTGTAAATAACTCTAACGATGTTGTGCAGAATCTCTTAAATGAGAAAGCTGAGTCTTTTGAATTGGGTTACGGATTCCGTACAAAAAAAGTGGCAGTTAAAGTAAACGCTTACATGACCAACTGGAAAGACAAATCAATTCTATCAGGTAATATCACAGGGCCTAACGGAACCATCACACGTGCCCTCATGACGGGAGCAAATGCAACTCACAAAGGAATTGAAGTTGAATTCAATACAAATCCAGTGAAAAGTTTAGAATTAGGTGGGATAATTTCTCTTGGTGATTGGCGTTGGATAGGCGATATCAATGCTACCGTTTATTCTGAAATCGATCCTACACAGTCTGTTATAGTTACTTCTTATGTGGATGGCATACATGTTGGCGATGCTCCTCAAAACCAATTTGGTTTACAAGCCCGTTACCAAATCACTAAAGGGTTATACATCGGCGCAACTTGGGTTTACAATGATAAGTTTTACGCAAACTTCGATCCATCTAAAAAGACAGATCCAGAAGATCGCATTGATGCTTACCAAATCCCATCTTACTACAATTTGGATGCTCGCCTTGGCTATGAAATCAACTTAGGTGACCGCAAATTGAACATTGGTATCCAAGGATTTAACATCACAAACGTTAAATTTCTATCCGATGCCACTGACCTAGACGGTACAGCCTTTGCATATGGCTTCCCAGGCTTCGGACGCAACTTTAATTTTTCTGCGAAGTTCTCCTTCTAAGCAAATTTTAATTATTCCTTAATACAAAAAGCCTTGTCGTTTCTCGCGGCAAGGCTTTCTTTGCAATATGAATTTGATTAACAGAGAACTCAGTTGGCTTTCGTTCAACGAGCGCGTATTACAAGAAGCAATAGATCAGACCGTCCCACTTACAGAACGGATGCGATTTTTAGGGATTTACTCCAATAACCTCGATGAATTTTTCAGGGTAAGAGTAGCCAACCTCAAGCGCATGATTGACATCAAGAACGAAAAAGTGCAAGGCTATAAAGGCAGTGCCGAAGAGCTTTATGTCGAAATTCGCAAAGTAGTGTTGCGTCAACAACAGCTCTTTGAGCGTGCCTATGAGCAAATCAAAGCTGAATTTGAAGCAGAGGGCATTTATTTCATTGATGAAACCGGATGCACAGAAAATGAACTCACAAAACTTGATGATTTCTTTCACGACAAACTTAAGCATGCTATTTTCCCGATCATGCTCGAAAAGAAGCGTCCCCTACCCAAACTTCGCGATTACGCTATTTATTTGGGTGTTAAGTTAGTCACTAAAGCAAAGGTGCGATATGCGCTGATTCAAATCCCGACAGAATACAATCGATTTTTTATTTTGAATAGGGATACTAGAACTAATGTAATTCTCATTGATGATGTCATCAGACTATACTTAAATGAGATTTTTGCAATTTACCAGCCCAATTTTGTCGAAGCATACACCTTTAAGTTTACCCGAGATGCAGAACTCGACCTCGACGACGACCTCTCGTTGTCATTTTTTGAAAAAATTGAAAAGAGCGTCAAGCAACGTAAAAAAGGCCAACCCGTTCGTTTTGTATATGACTCAGAAATGCCAGACGATTTATTGGCTTTTTTATTGCAACAACTCAACCTTAAAAAAGGAGTCAATACCATTCCGGGTGGGCGCTACCATAATTTCAAGGATTTCATTAAGTTTCCAGACTTTGGAAATTCAGCTTATCGTTACCAACCCCAAATCCCCGTTCCTCATCCGGTATTCCGTTCTGGCCAAAGTCATATCGCTACCATTCTCAAACAAGATGTCTTGTTGCACTATCCGTATCATCAATTTGATCACGTCGTAGACTTGCTGCGCGAAGCAAGTTTAGACCCACAGGTCAAAGAAGTCAAGATCAATATTTACAGAGTTGCCAAAAACTCAGAAGTGATGAATGCGCTGTTGGCCTGTATTTTTAACGGCAAACAAGTCACCGTTGTATTTGAACTTCAGGCGCGCTTCGACGAAGAAAACAATTTGTGGTGGAGCAACCGCCTCAAAGACTATGGCGCCAATGTTATCTATGGTTTGCAAAACCTTAAGGTTCACTCTAAATTATTGCAAATCAAACGAATGTCTGAAGGCAAAACACAATACATTACCTACATCGGCACAGGTAACTTCAATGAGGCTACTGCTACTATCTATACCGACGTTGCACTGCTCACTGCAGATAAAGAAATCTCCTTAGAAGTGAGTCGGGTTTTTGGGATGCTTGAAAACAACCTTGAAAGACATGCCTTTAGGCACTTATTGGTATCTCCATTCAATACCCGACGTAAGTTGCTTGCCCTCATTGAACGCGAAATCAAGTTTGCCAAGGCGAAGAAGCCTGCTAAAATTCGTTTGAAGTTCAATAACCTGACCGACATCAAGATGATCGACAAACTCTATGCAGCAAGCAAAGCGGGCGTCAAGATTGAGCTCATTATTCGCGGTATTTGCTGCCTCAAGCCAGGGGTAAAGGGTCTAAGTGATAACATCACCGCGATAAGCATTGTAGATCGTTACCTAGAGCACTCGCGTTTCTTCATTTTTGGCAACAACGGCAAACCTGAATACTTCATTTCTAGTGCCGACTGGATGGAACGCAATCTAGACCAACGCGTTGAAGTAGGCACTATCATTAAAGATGTGCGCATTCAGCAAGAACTCGACCTAATTTTTGACTATCAATGGAAAGGCAGCGTCAAAGCGCGCAGTATTTCTGCTGACTACAAAAACGCATATTCCAAACGCAACCTCCCACCTTTTCATGCGCAGCAAGAGCTGTTTGGATATTACAAAAGTTTGCTAGAAGAAGTAGCGGAGCAAGCCTAATTTTTGCTTGAAAGTTTCGAATTCAGCGGTTGGCTCATATGCCGCTCGTCCTTCGCGCTCGAAATTACCAAGTACTTCAAGAATGATTTTTTCTGTTTGATCTTCAAAATTAATTGAAACTTGTTCATTGGCTGAAAGCCAATAACTAATTTTACGGTGGTGTATCAAGTCGAGCTCGTCAATGCTTAACGCTCCTGCTTCAACTGCACCTAAAGCATTACATGCTTGTTCGTAATGACCTTTCATCGGAATCACCATTGTTTTCTTTCCTAAAAATAGTGCCTCAGCTGGCAACTCGAAGCCTGCCCCACAGAGCACCCCTTTTGCAGTAATTAAACTCTGCTGAAATCTTGCCTGACTAATTGGTTCAATGAAAACGTTGTCTACCCGGTAAGCGTAGTCGGCATGTTTAGAAAAGACATCCCACTTGACATCAAATTGCCTTAAAAAATGCATCAGCACATCGTCGTGGTAACCTGGCAAATACACAGTATAATGACCTAAATCGGTAGCTTGAGCCTGCCTGATTTCCTTGCGAATAACGGGTGTAAACACGCGCTCATCGTAGGCCTTGAAATGAAAACCGTATTTTCGACGAGCTGGCGAATAATGTTTCAATACATAAGATCCAAAAGCGCCGCGTTCCGTTGGTTTGGGTGCCAAAGGATGAATCACGGCGGCTTGGTGACTCAATTCTATGCAGGGCACGCCATTGAGTAAGGCAGCCCATGCTGATACAGGCTCAAAATCATTGATCACTAAGTCGTATTGCTTGATTGGAAAAGAACGGATTTCGCGAATGAGGTCTATCGGATGGGTGTTTTTTAAACTTTTAAAAATACTGATGTCTCCATTCTTGCCACTTAAAAATGTCAGGCCTGTTCGCTGATAATCGAGTTTAAAATCGGCTTTGATTTGCGCCTGATTACCACTAATGAGGGTATCGACTTCAACATACTTTTTTAAAAGCGGCACTATTTCATGGGCCCTACTCAAGTGCCCATTCCCAGTTCCCTGTATGGCATACAAAACGCGCATCTCAGTTCGTATGCATTTCGGATACAACTTCCCGTAAAAGCGACTCGTAATTGAGGGCATCTCGGTGCTCTTCTTTTAATTGCAAAACATCTTCTTTAACGCTTTGGTCATGCCTGTAAAGTATCCATTCATTTTGGTGGTACTCTAGCGCAGTAGAATTCTCGACCCAATCACCCGAATTCAAATAAAGCACTTCTGCCCCATCATTGCTCTTCATTTTTCGAATTTGCGGTTGATGAATATGACCACAAATAACATATTGATAATTAGAGAAGCAAGCGATTTCCGCTGCTGTTTCTTCAAAATTATTGACATATTTCACCACTCCTTTGACACTATCTTTCACCTTTTGAGATAAAGAAATACGACCTCTTCCCAAGCGCTCAGATATCCAGTTCATGCAGGTATTCAGCATGATGAGTAAATCATAGCCCTTACCGCCTAGTTTAGCAACCCATTTAGAGTGTTTCATGGTCGTATCAAAAACATCGCCATGAAAAACCCAGGCTTTACCGGTTGGTAAATCCAAAATCAGTTTATTCTGAATTTCAAAATCACCCATTTTAAAGCCTTTGAATTTCCGCAAAGTTTCATCGTGGTTGCCCGTGATATAATACACTTTAGTGCCGTGGGTCAGCATCGAGGCAATGGTCTTGAGTACTTCCATGTGTGCGGCAGGAAAATAGCGCTTGCTAAACTGCCAAATATCTATTATATCGCCATTGAGCACCAATGTTTCGGGCTCTATACTTTTCAAATAAGAGACCAACTCTGCTGCCCTCGAACCATAGGTCCCGAGGTGCACATCTGAAATTACTACTAAGTCAACTTTGCGCTTCATGGCTTTTTTTTGGTAAAGATCGCTGCGCTTTGTAACCATGGTTTTAAGCCTAAGTTAATATTCCTTAGTTCTATTAAAATCAATTTGTTGATAACGAAAAAGGGACCGCAATGGTCCCCTTTAAAAACAGCTCACGTGCAACTTATAGCTTAACTATTCTTTGAATAATGCCTTGTGAATTATTTCGAGATTGTAAAAGATATACTCCGCTGGAGTAGGAAGAAAGATCCAAAGCAAAATCACCTTCTACTTGATAATGTTGTTGAAGAATCTTTCCTTCTGTATTTAAAAGAGTTAATTCTTCGATTTCACCATCAAAAGAAAGGTAAACGACTGCATCAGTAGGATTTGGATAGACTTCGATTTTTTTAACATCTTCATCCAAACCTGCACACGGATCAGCTGTAATTTCAACACTGTCGGTGGCAAAACAACCATTGTTATTTACACCTGTTAAAACATAGGTTCCGGGTTGGGAGATAGAAAGTATTGCAGCGCTACTTCCGGTACTCCAAGAAATGGACTGAGCACTTCCACTTGCAGCAATTGTAATTGGGAATTGGTCCTCGCATACCATTTGATCTTGCCCGGCATTTACCACAGGCGAGTTCAAAATACTTACTTGAAATGTTCCTGAATTCTGACAACCGTTCGCATCTTCAACCTCAAGTTCAAAAGTACCAGCGTTTGAGCCTGATAAAAATTCAGTCGTTTGGCCATTGGACCAATTATAATTCAGTAAATTTCCCGTTGCATTTGCTGAAATTGAATAAGGCAAACTCCCCGAACATATCCCTATAATTGTATCTTGGGCCAAAGTAGGTATTTGTAAAATATTGAATTGCGTTGTTGCTGTGTTTTCACACCCAGTATTTAAATCAGTAACGGTCAAATCAAATATGCCTTGGTCCATTACTTCAATAGCATTCGAAATAGCGCCTGTTGACCATGCATAAGATACGTTTGATGCACTTGCAGAAATTGAAATTGGCAGATTATTGGCGCACGCTTCAAATTGAGTAGCCAAAGTGACTAAAGGCAAATCATTTACAACTACAATTAATGTATCAGTCGAACTACAACTTGTGGCACTTGTTCCTGTTACAACAAAGCTTTGGGTGCCCAAAATTGGAGTGAAAAATGTTCCGTTTGCCAGGCCATTGTTCCAATTATAAGAAGCTGCACCACTTGCGTTCAATTGAATGGAGTCCCCAACGCAAATAGCAAGATCTAAACCAGCATTAGTTATTGGCAAGGCATTCACTGTTAATTGGATGGCGTCTTGCGCTTGGCAACCAGTTACGGCATTGGTTCCTGTTACCGAATAAGTGTTGGTCCCTATAAAACCTTGGGTACTGATATTTAACTGGGAACCACTTTGTCCATTATTCCAAATGTAAGAAGTCGCGTCTCCAACAGCGGAAAGGTTCACCAATGCACCAGAACAAACACTGATATCCTGACCAGCATTCACTTGAGGAAGTGGATTCACCGTTAAATTAAAGACAGCTGAAGTATCCACACAACCTAACGTAGAATTCTGAACAGCCACTTTGTAGGTTCCGGCAATTGTTGCATTTAACGTATTGGAAGTTGCTCCAGTAACGACCTGATTATTGACAATCCATTGATAGGTAATATTGGAAAGCGAATTGATATTCAAATTGATAGACTGACCAAAACAAATGTTGTTATTTGCAGCCGCAATAACTGCTCCAGAAGCAACAGCACAAGTGTTCATTTGGTAAATTGAGAGTGTGGAGCTCACTTCATTTGCAAGTAAAACCAAATTTTGACCATTTGGTGAATCTTGAGCATCGATGACAATGATGCCTTCAGCGCCTAAATCTGGTCCATTTGGATTACTGGCAGATCGGTTGTTGGCATAACCAACATAAATTGGTGTTGCAGGATTATCAACATTGAAAATCACGACACCACCTACTCGCTCTAGTGCAGCGAATACATAAGTGTGACCATTGAATTGATGCACGGCTATGCCTTCAACTTCAGGGCCTTTGTCGTCTGAACGATTTTTTAAAGCAGGCGTTCCAATAGTATTAGATGCATTGAATAACGTACTAAAAGTAGGATGGTTGGCAATGATTTGCTCTATCATGTCCTTTGAATCAAAGACCTGCGCACCGGTTGAAGGGTTCCAAATACTAAAAGAACGCCCACTCATAACGTGCAATTCATCATAATCGCCATCACCGTCGGTATCACCAGAATATTTAAGCGCAGACAAACGCCCTAAAAATTTATTATTGCGTAACACATTGGCATCTGGAAAGGCATTGGCATCTAAGGTATTAAATATAGTAGATGAAATCCTGTTGGCGTCGACAACTGAGCCAAATTCACGTGAATCACCCTCGTTTGCCGTAAACAGATATCCTTGACCGTTAATAGTTTTATAGGTCATTGCATCTGGCATATACGCTCCTTTGATGGGCAAATCACCGGTGATTAAAACCATGCCACTTTGATCTGAAGCATCGAGTGCATTATTAGAACCAGCGGCATAAGATGAATAACCAAATGGTGTTAAGGAAACAATTGTGTTGGTAAGTAAGTCAATAGTAAGAAGAGCATTGTTTTCTTGCAACGTGACATAAGCTTTCGTATTGTCGGTAGAAACTGCAATATATTCTGGTTCTAAATCTTGTGCTACACTTGCGCTCGAAGTAAAAATACGGATACCCTGCGCACGCAGTGCGACCTCTTGCCCGTTATATTGACTTAAAGAAATATTTGTTACGTTGGATTGTGTAAGGGCTGCGATTCCTCCAGTGATATTGATGATTGAAACAGACCCCTCAGGATCGGCAGAATAAGTGGCATTTGGCTCACCCTCGTTTGCCGTCAAAATTTTTGTGTAGTCCTGATTAAAGGTAATCATGTCTGGCATTGCTCCAACTGCAACTTGATTTTGAAAAACACCGTTTTGATCAAAGAAAACTACGGATCCATTTAATTGCGGATTCGTGTTTTCGACTGCCGCTGCAACTATACCGTTCTTCGCAATAATTGAATTGATTCCTCCATAAGGAACCATTGAAATACTTGTAATGAGTACGGGTGCTGCCGGATTACTAAAGTTGACAACGTCCATTTTTTGACCAATACTATTAGCGATATACAAACGATCTGTAGTTGGGTCAAAAGCTACAATTTCGGCAGAGTTTGATCCAGTTGCACCATTTGAAAAGCTTGAAAGCAATTGTAAATTGAGTTCGTTGCTCGGCGTTGGCGCCAAATAATCGTTGTCTTTAATGAAAATGATACTATAGTTGTTTGTTAATGATGCAGTAGCATTATCTGAGTTCAATAATTTAACGATGATGCGCTCTGCTTTTTCTGGAATAAGGTCGTCATTAATTTGAATAGGCAAATTGACAACACCATTAGTCGCTGCTGGAACTGTCAAAGTTCCGGTCCATGTGAAATCATCGTTCACCGTTGCGTTGTGATAAGTGGAAAAACCTAAGTTAACTGTTACCGGCGCCTGATTGGCATTAGACACGGTGATCGGAACCACTACGGTTCCTGCATTTTCATTGATCGCAAAGAAATTTGAAGCTGCTGCTATAGAAACATCAACCGGGGCTTCAAAAACACGCACCAAATCAAAACGCGATGTTCCAGTTGTTGAATAGGTGCTCGTTGAACGTGCCGCTAAATATGTGCCTGCTACAGGGTCAAACGCTGCTACAACTCTAAAAGCTAAATTTGGCTTGTTATTAAAATTACTACTTGCTGCAAATGATACAGACCTAAAATGCCAAGTATCTCCAGTGCCTGTTGCTTGCGGCGTAAAGGTAAATATAGTGGTATCAACCCAAACGACAGCGCCTCCAGTGGTTGCACCGGTGTGATCAAGGGTATATTGCAAGACCCAAGTATTTGGAGCCGTGTTACTCAAGCGCTGCCAAAATGAGATTCCTATTCTAGAAAAACCTGTTGTATTGGCATTGATCTGAACACCTCGTGTTTTGGAACCAATGCCTTGAGCTGGCCAACCCGTTGTATTGAAACCTGAGTTATCTGTTGTGTTCACTTCAGTAGGAAGCACCGTGCCTGTATACCCAGTTGCATAGGAAGAAGTAGCGCCACCAACAACATCGAAAGAACCCAAACCACCTGCGGGAGCATTTGTTCCCGTTGCTGCATTGGCATCATTTACCGAAGAATTGAAATCCCAGTGCGTAACCAAAGATTGTTGTGCAAAACCAATGGCAGGTAATGCAATCATTAAAGCAAATAATTTTCTAAACATCTCTTAAATTTTAAAACAAAGTACGTGTCTTAAAATAAAGAGTGTATTTATTCAATATAAAACTTATATGTACTAATTATGAACGAATTAACAAGATCAATTGATCCACCAAACTCGGATCTAAAAGCGTACTGGTGTCGCCTAGATTTGAGGTGTCTCCCTCTGCAATTTTGCGCAAGATGCGGCGCATGATTTTACCGCTGCGTGTTTTGGGCAGGCCAGGAACAAATAAGATTTGATCGGGTTTGGCTATTGGCCCAATAATGCGTGAAACCGTTTGCAGGATATCTTGCTTGGTGAGTTTATCGTCGCCGTGGGTGTCTTCCATAATGACATACGCAAAAATGCCCTGCCCTTTGATATCGTGCGGATACCCCACCACTGCGCTTTCAATCACACCTGCATGCATATTGATTGCGTTTTCCACTTCTGCAGTTCCGATGCGGTGGCCGCTCACATTGAGTACGTCGTCTACCCTACCCGTAATTCTGTACATCCCGTCTTCGTCGCGGAGGCAGCCGTCGCCTGTAAAATAGAGGTTATCATAGGTAGAAAAGTAGGTTTGACGACAGCGTTCATGATCTTTATAAGTGGTTCTGATCATTCCTGGCCAAGGGAATTTAATGCATAAATTGCCATTGACACCATTGCCTTCAATTTCTACGCCATTTTCATCGACCAAACAAGGTTGAATTCCAGGAAGCGGCAGTGTGGCATACGAAGGCTTTGAAGGTGTTACGCCCGCCAAATTTGAAATCATGACCCCGCCTGTTTCAGTTTGCCACCAGGTATCGACAATTGGGCAGCGTTGCTGGCCAATGTGCTCGTTGTACCAATGCCATGCTTCTTCGTTGATTGGCTCACCTACAGAACCCAACACCTTCAAGGAACTGAGGTCTTTTCCTTTTATAGGATCTAATCCAAAGCCCATTAAGCTGCGAATGGCTGTTGGCGCAGTATAGAGAATGTCAACTTTGTGCTTTTCAACAACATCCCAAAAACGCCCTGCGTCTGGCCAGGTGGGTACGCCCTCAAACATGAGAGTAGTGGCACCAGCGCTGAGCGGCCCATAAATAATATAGCTATGACCAGTGATCCAGCCGATGTCTGCGGTACAAAAATGCACTTGGCCGGGTTGGTATTGAAAAACATTCACAAACGTGTAGTTGGTCCAGACCATGTAGCCAGCAGTGGTATGCACCACGCCTTTTGGCTTTCCGGTAGATCCTGAAGTATAAAGAATAAACAAAATATCTTCGGCATCCATCGGCACCGGCGCCACATCGGGGTTGCCCATGGTTTCTACCTTTTTGATTTCGTCTTCCCACCAGACATCGCGGCCTTTGAGCATGGATACAGGGGTGCGCGTGCGCGTACAAACAATGACCTTTTGAATCGTTTTATTTCCGACCAATGCATCGTCAATCACACTTTTAAGCGGAATGTCTTTGGCGCCACGATACGCGCCATCGCAAGTCACAATAAATTCGGCGCCTGCGTCGTCTAGACGGTCTGCAATGGCTTGGGCTGAGAATCCGCCAAAGATAACGGAGTGTATAGCGCCAATGCGAGCACAAGCGAGTGTGGCAATAGCGAGTTCAGGCACCATGCCCATGTAAATACACACGCGATCGCCTTTTTGAACCCCATTGTTCAAGAGCACATTGGCAAATTGCTGCATTTTAAAATGCAATTCGTTGTAGGTCAGCACCCGATGATGCTCTTCTGGGTCATTAGACTCCCAAATAATTGCAGGTTCGTTGCCGCGTGTTGCCAAGTGGCGGTCTAGGCAATTTTCGGTGATATTGAGTTGAGCCCCTTTGAACCATTCTACGCGTGGTTCCTTGAAATTCCAGGCCAGGACTTTATCCCATTTCTTTTGCCAAGTAAAATTTTCGGCAATGTTGGCCCAAAAAGCTTCAGGATCTTGAACACTCTGTTGATAAGCTTTTTGATATGCTTCTAGGGTATGGATTTGATATGAATCGTTCATTTTAGCAAGTTTGTGCTAAAGTAACGAGAAAACAGCGCGAGTCAATAGGATTTTTCCATCAAATTGGCTCCAAATTTTAGCATCATTTCGTCAGGCTACTGCACTTCAAAAGCCACTTCATTTCTGCGCGCAATGAAGTCCCATGGTGCATTATAACCCATATAAATCAATTTCTCTTGATGGGCAATTCCCTCCTTCTTGAGAAGTTCGCGCAATTCCTGCGCCTTTTCTGCAATTTTAGCATCGTTGGAATACCCACCAAAACGAAGCACAGCAAGTGTGCGCTCTGCTTGTTTGGCTATCTTCACATTTTGGCTATTAGGATTCGGTAAAGCATCCATACTATATTGCTTTGGCATCACAAAAGCTACTTGGGTTTTGGCACCCATCTCCATCACAACTGGTGAAGTCATGGCAATTTTCTCACCTTTCTCATTGCCGCCAAAGATATAACCAGCCACTCTTCTGAATCCCAAACTGCTATTTTCGCTGTATGCATTTGAATCTAAATCAGTCTGAGCCAAAACTAAGCTGGGGTAACGCCTGATCTCTGCTTTTTTGGTCAGCACGCGAAGCACTTCATATTCAGGAGTTTCTATGGATGAACGCATAACTGAAAGTAGTAAAATGAATAAAAGTCCAATGACAGAAAGGACAACGAGAAGTTTTTTCAAGCGCTTTTTTTCTTTTAAAACATTGCAAATGCAAAAAAGTTCTTATCTTTGCACACGAAATCGGCCTCGTAGCTCAACTGAATAGAGCATCAGATTACGGCTCTGAAGGTTTCAGGTTTGAATCCTGACGAGGTCACAAGCAAAAACCCAACATGAAAGTGTTGGGTTTTTTGTTTTTATTACCGTTGCGAAATTCATTCGAAAAAGGTATAAAATCACTTCTCTTCCACCCTAACCCGCACAATTACATCAAAACTTCCAGCCTGATCTGCTTTGTAATTCGTGTGCCAGTAATTATTGAAAACGTATAGATATAGCGGGCTAATACTTTGGTTTTCGCGAGTCCAGACCTTTGCACCACGTTGCTGTTGTTCGTCTATCGGTGAGCCGAGTTCAATGAGGTTGCAATCGGGTGTAAAGACGGTTATTTTGAATTTCTTGTCCTCTAGGATCAGGTGGTCTGCGACGCAAATAAACTCTTTATTGGAGCCCGATAATTGGTCTGCAGGATAATTCAGCATTGTTTTTTCGCCGTAGGTCAAGGAAGGGTTGTCTAGTTGAAAAGGCAAGCAAATGTGCAAGGCTTCTTTGTATCGGATGGCTTTTTTGTCGATGTTGTAATGCAAGATAAGTTCGTTTGACGCTTCGCTGGGCCAGACCTCCAAGCGCACCTTTAAGTTCTGATGTTCGAATTGCTGGCTGTTTGCTTTTAGATCTGTGCGCGTAGGTTTGACAATTGAATTGACCTGAGGGGCAAGACCTAAACTATAAATCATGCCACCCAAACCTAATTCATCTTGGCGCAGCAACTCTTGGCCCTGCCATTTCAAAGACCGAATACCTGACAATCCTTTCTCCCAATCGAGTTCTAGGGCACTTTGCTGCGCAATGCCACTTGGTGCATCCCAATTCAATACTTCTTTGAGTGCGTCAAATACAGCCTGAGCGCTGTCCAAAAAAGCTTTTTTGATGCGCCATTGTTCAGTCGTGAAAAATACGTCGGGAGCCGAAATGCTGCACCAAGCGCCCCATGTGTGTTCGTGGAACAAAATGAGGTTGCGGTGAATTTCTCGCAAAGCTGCTTGCTGCTGATTTTTTTGAGTTTCGTTTAGCTGCCCTTCAAAATCAATAACTTCCTTAACCAAACGGCGCATATGGATTTCTTCGGCAGCTGTGGAGTACGCGCCGTCTTCCCAATACGGGCTTATTTCTCCTGTTTGAACCGGTAAGTCCTCTTTGTATTGCGTTAAAAAATCTGCAAATAAAGTATCAACATTGGAAAGGACTAACTGCGGCGAACTGTATTTCAAATTCCAGGCTGAAACGAATTCACAAAGGGTGGTATCTACCGGGCCGTTGTCGGCGTTTTTGGTATAGCGCAACTGCACCATATCGTAGGGATACGCAGCCAACTCTTGAGTGTAGGCAGAAAGGCGCTTTTCCCATTCAAAAAATTGCTGGCCTGCGGGAATATTATGAAAATAAGAGTAGCCTTTGCCTGCGGTCCAGACAAAAAGTTGTTGGGAGCTATCGGTTTTGGACTGCCACATAAAAGGACGGTCGCCCGTTTCGTGAATAACGCCACCTACCCTATCGCCATGATCGGCATGGTTGGCAACGTAATTGGGGCCCAATGATAAATATGGAATTTGCTGTTGTGCATACGCCTCAAAAGCGGCATAAGTTTGCCCCGGAATGTCGGTTACCATGGCGTTTGAGATATGAAAACCGTATTTATGTTCTAAGTGTCGGGCGTATTCTGTAAGCCAAACAAATTCTTCGGGGCGCATGAGACCGGTAAGGCAATTGGCGTAGTTGGCAGAGAGCACTAAGTTCCCACTTTTGACAGCAGCAATAAATTGTATTTCTTCGGTTGGGCTCGCTACATTCAAGAAATTCTCCACCGCCCACAAAGATTCAATGTGCCATACGGGCTGAACAGCGCCTACACCTCCTTTTGCAATCCAGCGCAGTGCAGATCGGATATTTTCAGTCTGAATTTTGGCCACATCTGTCTGTAAATGCGAATAACCGATATCGTTGTGTGAGTGGTGAATGATATGAAAATCTAGGTTTTTGATGGGCTTCACGTCGAGAACAATAAGCGAATCAATGCTGCTCTTGCCACTCGCATATGCTCGAAAACGCAAGGTATCGGAACCAACAAACCCCGCAGGATAAGCTGGAAGCGTCAGGTAATGATAACCCGGTTCAAATTGATTTTGAAAAGACACGAAAGCAGAAACAAATGAAATACTATCTATTCCTTCTGGGATAAGACACTGCACATTAATGGGTCGCTTTTGTTCGGCACGGAGCACAAGTGCACTTGCTTGCACTTTTACTTTTGTTTGCGCCTTGAACTGAAATACCATGAGCCAATCGCGGCTTTGCATATCCTGTCCTACAACTTTAAATACTGCTTTTTGATCGAAATCTTGAATGGGAAGTTCAATTTCAAGGTAACCAAACACATCTTTATTGATGTCTTTTTCGAGTAGGGTAAAACGGTAATTTGCCTCAGGAGCAAAATTGCAACCAAGTTGAGAAAATCGTTCATTTACCCAACTTTTCTTCGTGGTAAATGTATAGAGCAGTTTCCCATTTAAGTAAAAATCAAAATGGCGATCGGCACCACTCGTTCCGTTTGAAAAACCAATTAAAAACTGATACTTAGCCATACCAGCTTCTCTTTTTGGCGTGCTGGCCTCCCACTCAATTGGCGAAACTCCATTACAGCGCGTCAATAAAGCGAGGTCGGCAAATTCCCGAAAGGGCGAAAAATAACTGATGTCTTCACCTGAAATTTTCTTTGAAAAGCCCGCCGGTTGGGTTTGAGCAGCTAAATAGGAATTTAGACCTAAAAAAAGTAAAATATGCCACCAATGTTTCATGCTCCTAAGGTAGTAAATTCTAATTTTGCAACTAAACACTTCTTATGCGCTTCAACCTATCCGAAATCAATGAGCTCATTCGCTCCAGACGCACCATCTACCCTGAACAATTCTCGGACAGAAAGGTCCATAAAGAGCAAATAGAATTGTTGCTCAACAACGCACAGTGGGCCCCTACACATGGCAACACACAGCCTTGGCGCTTTCAAGTTTTTATGGAAGACGGACGTCAAAAACTCAGTACTTTCTTGGGGCAAACCTACTTGCAACTCACACCCGAAGCTGATCAAAATGACGCCAAGCTCGCTAAAATGCTGCGCCGCCCCCTTCTTGCATCTGCAGTGATAGCGGTTTGCATGAAGCGCCAAGAAACAGAGAAAATTCCAGAAATTGAAGAAATTGAAGCGGTGGCCTGTGCCATCCAAAACCTTCACCTGAGTTGTACGGCCTACGGAATCGGCGGCTTTTGGTCAACACCAAAGCTTATTTACAGCGAGGCCATGAATCAATTTCTAGGCCTAGAGGCCAAAGATAAGTGCTTGGGTTTGTTTTATATCGGTTACCCAGCTATTGTGTGGCCAAAAGATCAGCATCGCCGTCCGCTAGAGTACAATTGTACCTGGATTACCGAATAAACTCCCCCTATCGGTCTAAATTTCGTTTCTTTGTGTATGCGTCTGCTGCTTGTGCTTTTTACGGTGATTCCTATTCTGAGTTGGTCTCAGGCCTACAACCAATTGGGTAAGCCCAACTATTTTGGCTTTCATTTTCGACAAATTGCACCCATGCAACAAATGCAGTCAGGCACTCAAAAATTCTCGGACAGCGTACTCCAGACAGCCCTCACACCTACCAACGGCTATACATTCGGTGGCGTTTTACGCTACGGCCTCACCGACCTTATTTCGCTAGAAACAGGTCTTTATTACAACCAACGCAACTTCAGCATCACCAGCACCCGCACCGACAGCGCACTAACCGTTGATCAACGTTTGCGTTTTGTGCAATTTGAAATACCATTTCAAGGCAATATCGGCATTCAACTCAGCCGTTCGATATACGCCAATGCAGCGCTCGGCGGCGCCATTCTCTACAAACCGTCAAGTGTTGCTACTTATGTGAACCCCTATGACAAACATGAGTTTCGCCAGGTCGGATTGGTGGAAATCAATAAAAAAGTAGGTTTTGACATGCGCGCCAGCGTTGGTTTTGAATACCGCAACAAAAAATATGGTGTTTACTATTTAGGCGCAACAGCATTTGTGCAGCTGCAACCTGCTTTTGTTTTGTTATCTCAGTATCAATTCGTGAATTTCAAACAAAGCGCCTACGGAGAAATCAACGCCTCTGGTTTTGGCCTAGACTTCAAGTATTTCATCCCTTACACCCGCGCTGGTCGCCTTATTTTTCAGCAAGGCCCGATAGAGTAACTAACGTTGCCCCAACTTGTAACCCAAGTAAGCCATCGGCAGGTAAGCTACAATTAAATCCAGCAATATAAACCACAGTGGTGTACCAGGCATCATGAGCACCATCATGACTCCACCAGCTAAAAATGCGAAACCAATCGCCATAGCATTAACCAAAGTGCGATTTACACGCATTTTGCTCACAAAAAAAGCTCCTACAAACGTGCCGATCGCGTGGGCTAAAAATGGAAACAAAAAGTGTTTGGGTTCAAAATGAGAGATGGCTGCAGCCAAACCTTTCTCTGTAGATAAATCAAAACCTTTGGGCGGAGTAACCATTTGATTTCCGAGTTGAACAATTGCACCATTTGTGATGGCTCCTAAAACGAGCCCAAGGACGGATAGCAAGATAGATTTCATGGCAAGTATTTGGTTGTAAAATTATTGATTCTGGAATATTTGTGCCTCGGTTTGGTACACTTTGTATTTCTTTTTTGCTTCTTCGCGACTACAGGCATTGTAGTGCCACCATTCGGTTGGCAATTGACGAAAGCCTTGATCTTGCATCAGGGTACGCAGGAGTTTGCGATTGGCTACTTGCTCAAGGCTGAGCGCACCTGTACGTAAAAATGAATCTTCGTAAATGGGATAAGCAATTTGTCGGATGTCATCAAAGCCAGCGCCCATGTCCAGAGGTGTACCTTTTGCATTTGCGATGGTGAGGTCGATAGCCGCGCCCATGTTGTGTAAGCTGAGGTTTTTAGGGTTCGACACAAATTTAGCGCGCTCAATTGGCGGCAAGGAATCGAGGGCTGTCCACATTTTTTGCTGTACGGTAACAGGTCTAAGCGCATCGTAAATTAACAACTTGTATCCTGGGAACTTTTGCTCCAAGGCTTCTTGCACACGAGACAAACGCTGCGCTACGTCATGTTGCAAATAGGCTTTTGTAATTTTAGAGTAAAGCTTTTCGCCTAAAAAATTATCGGAACCTGTGTATTTGAGTTCAATTTGAATTTGAGGATTCAGGGCTTGAACATCGAGCAAGTTGGTATCTAGTGATCGTTGATGCTGCTCTGTAAATTGTGTTTGCTTGCTTTGGGAATTGCTGCGACGCTTGTGTGTGTTTTTAGCGCCCTCACTGTGTTGACACGAAGTAAATAACAACGCTAAAAACAAGACAAAAGCTGCACGACACATGTCTATAGACCAGCCAATAAACGCTTGGTTTCTACTTGAATACGCGTGCGCAAACCATCAGAAACCGGATAAAGCGGCAGGCGCATGGTGGCTTGCATCAGGCCTCTTGCTTCTAGCGAAACTTTTACACCGCCCGGATTGCCTTCTTCGAAGAACATTTTGGTGATGTTAAATAAATCGTAATGCGCTTCTTTGGCCAAGGCAAGCTCTCCTTTCATGGAGGCATGAACCATTTGAGAAAAACGCTCAGGGAATGCGTTGGCAACCACTGAAATAACGCCATCGGCTCCGGCTGCAATGAGCGGCATAGTGAGGTTGTCATCACCGGATAGCACGCCAAAACCAGGCTTTCGTTGGCGAATGATATCCATGATTTGCTCCATATTGCCGGATGCTTCTTTGACCGCTACAACGTTGCTGATTTCGGCCAACTCGAGGGTGGTTTCGATACTCATGTTAGAACCGGTGCGGCCAGGTACGTTGTAAAGGATAATTGGCAGATCAGTAAAGGAGGCCACTTTGGTGAAATGTGCTACGATTCCTTTTTGAATCGGTTTATTGTAATATGGTGACACTGATAAAATGCCATCTACACCAGTTGGTAAATTTTTGAAAAGAACTTCTAGGCCAGCAGTGTTGTTGCCACCGACGCCATAGACTATAGGAAGCTGACCATTATTGACTTCCAATACGGTTTCGAGCACAGCGCGCTTTTCGTCCTGACTAAGGGTTGGAGACTCGCCGGTGGTACCTTGAACTACGAGAAAGTCAGTGCCGCCATTGAGCTGCAGCGCTACCAACTTTTTGAGTCCGGTGAAATCGATGCTGCCATCGGTATGAAAAGGCGTTACGAGGGCGACGCCTGAACCTTTGAATGTTTTCATGATTGGATGCGTTGAAGGGTCTGTTGTATAAATTCGAGTTGGGCTTCTGGCGTGGTTTGTTGGGTATTGAGCAACATGTCAAACTGCGGATCGACCTCATTAATGCCCAACCACTGCTTGATTTTTGACTTTTGTAACAAGCCTCTTATTTTTGATTCTGGCGAGCCAAACCAAAGTAACAAATCAAAATTCTTTTGTAATTCAGCCTCTAATTGAATGTCTTTGAGCTTGCCAAACATCGAGTAGTCGGCTGGAGAATTGTAATAGATGAGAAAATGCGGAGGAAGCGTCTTTTTATCGAGCTCTTTTGGGATATTGACGATAATGAGGGTTTGCGCAAACTTTTTTTGTAGTAAAAAATGGTCAATTGCCTTGACAAATGAACGCATTTGTTGGTCGTCTTGGTAGGTCCAGACAACGACAATACTATTGGTTTGCTCCCAAATACTTAGTTTACTCACTGAGAAATCATTTTAATGAAGTCATTTTCTGACAACAAAGTTACACCTAAGTCTGTTGCTTTTTGCAATTTAGCTGGCCCCATATTGGCTCCGGCTATTAAAAAATGTGTTTTGGCAGATACCGAAGAGCCTAATTTACCACCGTTTAACTCGATCAGCTCTTTGAGTTCGTCTCTACTAAAGGTCTCAAACGTGCCAGAAATTACGCAGGTTTTCCCGTCTAATACATTCGAATTCAATGTTTTCTGAACGGCTTCTAATTGCAAGCCCATGGCTTTTAATCCGGCGATGAGCGTACAATTTTCGGGATTTGAAAAATATGCGAGAATTGATTGAGCGATTTTGTCGCCAATTTCGTCTACTTGCAGAAGGTCATCTAAACTTGCGGCCTGCAACGCAGCAATGTGCTGGAAGGCTTGCGCTAATTTTTTGGCGACTGTTTCGCCTACAAAACGAATCCCTAAACCAAAAAGCACGCGTTCAAAAGGCACGGCTTTGGATGCAGCGATGGCCTGAAGTAAGTTATTGGCCGACTTTTCTGCCATTCGATCCAGAGAAAGCAACTGATCAAACGACAAACTATATAGGTCTAATGGATTTTTAATCAAGTTTTTAGCAAACATTAATTCAACTGTTTCTTCACCTAAGCCATCTATGTTCAATGCCTTCCGACTGATGAAATGCATGATCTTACCTGTCACTTGCGGCCTGCATCCGGCCTCATTAGGGCAATAGTGTTGCGCTTCTCCGTCTTGACGAACAAGTAAAGCAGCACACTCTGGGCAGTTTGTAATAAAAGGAATGCGTTGTTCTGATTGCCTTAGGCTAATATTGACACCTACAATTTTCGGGATAATTTCACCGCCTTTTTCAACCTGAACGGTGTCGTTAAGACACAAATCTAGTTTTTGTATTTGATCGGCATTGTGCAAGGAGGCGCGCTTGACGGTGGTGCCCCCTAACTGAACTGGCTTCAGGTTGGCTACAGGCGTGATTGCACCGGTTCTACCCACCTGAAAGACAACAGATTCGAGTAGCGTTTCTACTTGCTGGGTTTTGAATTTATAGGCAATTGCCCATCTTGGTGATTTGGCAGTAAGGCCGAGCTCAGCTTGCTGGGCAAAAGAATTGACTTTAATAACGACGCCATCGATGTCAAAAGGCAAGTTGGCGCGCTGAACATCCCAGTAATGAATAAAGTTCATAATACCATCTATACTGTTCGTTTTTTCAATCATGCGCAAGTTGGGGTCTGGAACCTTAAAACCCCAGGCTTTCGCGTTTTGAACAGCCTCAAAATGACCGACTGCTTGGTTTTGCAAACCGTGAACACCATATAAATAGCAATCTAAACCGCGCTTGGCCACTTCCTTGGAATCAAGGAGCTTGAGCGTACCCGAAGCGGTATTGCGAGGATTGGCAAACAAAGGCTCACCTTGGGCCTCGCGCTGTTGATTGAGCGCGGCAAAATTTTGCTGTGGCATGAAAATCTCGCCGCGAATTTCAAAATCTATAGGGAATTCACCTTGCAGCGCCAGCGGAACGGTGCGAATAGTGCGCACATTGGTGGTCACGTCTTCGCCTTGTTCGCCGTCGCCGCGCGTGAGCGCGAGCTGCAATTGCCCATCTTGGTAATGCATGCCAATGGCCACGCCATCGTATTTGAGTTCACAAACAAACTCAGAGGCTTCTTGTAAGGCTTTTTGACAGCGCTCCGCCCATTCGATAATTTCTTCTTCAGAATAGGTGTTGGACAGCGAAAGCATCGGGAAACGGTGCTTTTTAGTCTCGAATTTTTTGGTTAGGTCGCCGCCTACACGGCGCGTAGGACTATTAGGGTCTACGAATGCCGGAAATTGTTGCTCAAGTACCTCAAGTTCTTTGAGCAGCATATCAAACTCGTAATCAGAAATTTGCGGGTTATTATGGACGTAATATGCTTGGTTGTGCGCATGAAGCGCTGCAGCTAACTGCTTCATTTTGGCCTGAACTTGCACTTGATCCATAGGATAAAGTTACGCTTTTTGCGCAATTAGCATGCGTTCTTTACCTTGTAAATCGGTATGAATTTGAATGTTTTTGAAGACCGTAACATCCAATAAAGATTTGGTTTCTTGCGCCCATTTTTCATGGAGCTCAAAAGCCAGATATCCGCCTGAAACCAGGTAAGCATTGGCCAGTTCAACGATATGGCGATAAAACAATAACGGGTCTTGATCTGGTACAAACAACGCTAAATGCGGCTCAAAATCGAGTACATTTGACTGCATCTCGGCTTGTTCGCACGCTGGAATATAGGGCGGATTTGAAACCATCAAATCATAAGTCTCGACAGGCTTCCAGTTGAGTACGTCCGCGACCTTAAAATCGACATCGAGCTTGGTGTGTTGTGCATTTTCTTGGGCAAGCGCTATCGCTTCAGATGAGAGATCTAAGCCACTCACCTTTGCGCTTCTAAACTTTGATTTGAGCGCCAAAGCAATGCAACCCGAGCCTGTGCAGAGGTCTAGAATCTCAGAAAATCTAACGCCTATTTTAGTGAGTAAATCAACTAATTCTTCGGTTTCAGGTCTTGGAATAAGGGCCCTTTGGTCGATTTTCAGTTTGACGTCCGCAAAATAAAGTTCGCCGATGATATACTGAAAAGGCTCTTGGTTTTGCAAGCGCTTCACCACAGAGCGGATGCGCAACAAGTCAGATTCCGAAAAACGCTCATTGGCATTCAGCAAGATTTCACTGGGTGTCCAGCCAAAATAAGTAGAGAGCACCGCTGTCCACATGGATTTACATTCGCTGTTCGAGAAGGTATCAGCTAAGGCAGCAAAAAAGTATTTCTTGGCGCTAAGGACGCGATTATCTGCTACAAACATTAGTGCTTGCGTAATTTAATGAACGACTTGATCTTTTCATTTTCAATCAAAACCGTCAGGTTGTAATAGGCAATAACCCATTGCCCATTTTCTAAAACACAAATGCCACTTCCTCGGCAGCCTTCCATCCAGGTTGCCAAATCCTCGTCAAAATAAGCCACTTTACCATCGGCTGCAAATTGCCAATTTCTATTACTGGGTTTGAAATCCCAGGCCTTTCCTTTGTCAAAATAAGGCTTGCAAAAAGTCATGAATTCAGCTCGGGCCCAACGTTCACCTGGTGCTGTACCTAAGAATACAAAATTTGAACTTGTACGCGCAAAATAGGCTTCAAAATTGGCTTGAGCCGCCGCCAAATGCCAATTATCTATCATTTGATCCAAAGAATGGACATCCTTAAGTTCCGTTTGAGCACTGCTCGTTATGGCAAGAAATAAGAATAGCCATCCAAATAATTTCTTTTTCATGATTCTCATAGTTTGAACAAGGAGTCCTGATGCATCATTATGCTACAAGGCTTCCAATTTAAAAACACATTTACCTTTAATGAAAGTACGCCACGCATAATTTTGTGGCTGACCCTGCGCACCGCTCACGGGATATTCAAAAATAGCCAATGTGGCATCTTTGCCTTTCTCTAAAGTACCCAGTTGTTTTTCGGAAAAAGAAGCGAAGGCCGCGTATATGGTCATGCCACGGATCACTTCGTCTAGGGTGAGTGCTTCACCTAAAGAACGATTGACTGCCGCTTGAATCGTTAAAAACGGATTGGTTTGTTCGACTGGAAAATCAGTACCAATCGCAAGCATTCCAAACTGATTGAGCAGTGTTTTGTAAGCGTAGGCCCCCTTCAGGCGATTTTTTCCTAAGCGCGCCTCGGCCCAATCGGCATCAGAAACGGCATGCGTAGGTTGAACAGACGGAAAAACAGCAAATTGCGCAAATTTTTGAAAATCAAGAGGATCTATAACTTGTGCGTGTTCAATGCGAAAGCGGTGATCTGGTTTTTGACGGAAAATTTCACTGTAGATGTTCAAAATAAGTGCATTAGCAGAGTCTCCGATGCTGTGGGTGTTCATTTGATAGCCATGGCGCAAACAAAAACGGGAAAGGTCTTGCATGCGAGCTACATCGGTCAAGAGCAATCCTTTACTTTCTGGATGGTCGTGGTATGGAGCCTTTAACAAGGCGCCTCTCGAACCTAAAGCGCCGTCGGCAAAACATTTGAAACTGCGAATGGAGAGATTTCGAAAACGGTAAGGGCCATTTTGCTGCGCAAATCTCCTATTTTGCGGAGCGTCCATGAGCATGGCGTACACATTCAGTTTTAATTTTCCGCTTTTGATCAAGGTCTTGAACCAGCCGATGTGTTCAAAATCAATACCGGCCTCATGTACCCCGGTAATGCCATATTGCAAAAGTTCTTCTTGCACCTGCAAAAGCGCCTTGAAATATTGCGCTCTTGAATAATTTGGAATAAAAGGTTGAACAAGATTGATGGCGTTATCAATGATGAGGCCAGATGGTCTGTAAGTTTGGAGAATGATTTTTTGACCCAAATTGGAATCTCGAGGTAAGTTTAAAATTCTGGGCAGCGAAAGGTTTCCTTCTGAAATCGATTTACACATAAGGACTTCACCACCATTGAGCATTGGTATTTTGTCGCGTAATTTACTCTTGTTAATTAAAAAATCATTGACAAGTGCTGCATGGCCATCAATGCGGTATAGGCAAACAGGTATGTTCGGAAAAAGCGCATTCAACTTTTCATTGGAAGGAAAATCTTGAGCAGCCCACAAAGTTTGATCCCAACCCTGCCCTACTACAAATTTGAGGTTTGGGTTTTGGGCTTTATACTGCTCACAGCGGTGAATGAGCTCTTGCTCTGAGCGCACACCGCGCAAGTCAAGACCGAGTAATTGCTCGGCATACATGAGCATGTGGCCGTGGGCATCTGTAAAGCCAGGGTATATTTCCTTTCCTTGCGCATCCAGGGTTTCATCAGAGCGGTATTTATTCAAAATTTGGCGCTCTGGGCCTACCTCGATTATTTTTCCGTCACGAATGGCGATTGCTTCCTCAACACTCCCAGATAAATCCAAGGTGTGAATTTTAGCATTATGAATGATTAAATCGACCTTTTGGCCTTTCATGCAGGCACTCAAAACGATGAATAGAAAAATAGAAGCGAATGAAATTCTCATGTTAGAAAGGATAACCAATTCCAAAATTCAGGTAGTTGGGCAAGAAAGGTCGGGGCATGATCGCCTTGACCTGATCGAGACTCATGTTAAAGTGCTGCATTCCTTCTGCATAATAGGTTTCTCTCGTTTTAAAATCTTGAAACACCCAACGCGCGCCGTCGGCAAATGCAGGGTCGTAGATAGGGAAACCGACATCGAGGCGTAAAATAAAATAATCGAGGTCCATACGCAAACCGAGACCGGCAGAGACGGCGAGTTGCGGAATGAAAGTTTGCCAGTTGAACTGACTTCCTATGCGAGAGACATCTTCTCTGTAGGTCCAGATATTGCCAAAATCGGTGAATAGCGCTCCTTTGAAAGTTGAACTGAGCTCAAAGCGGTATTCAAAAGAGCCTCCAAAACGAATGTCGCCAATTTGGGTGGCTAATCGGTTGGTGTCGAGGTGGTATTTATAGGCGCCAGGGCCAAGGGCTCTTGCTCTCCAACCTCGGTTATCGTTGGATCCTCCGCCAAAGAAGCTGTAGTCGTAAGGCATTGAGGTTTGCGAATTTCGATAAGAAAGCCCTGCTCCGGCATTCATGCGCAAATGGAGTGTGCTTTTATTGAGCATTCGCTTGGATGCGATAAATTGGTTGTCTAGGCGAACAAATTGAGAATAAGGCTGCTTGCCAAGTAAGTACTGACCGTTGAGTGTATCTTGTCTCGCTCTAAATGCATAAAGCAAATTACCAGCGGCATCTAGGGTACTACTGAAGTAAAGGGTGCCATTGTAGCGTTTTTTGCTACCCGGTTTATCGTCTTTGTCTTTGTTAGAATATTCGTAGGCAAATTTAAAATCTTGCCAGATGAATTGATTGCTATACGTATTGAACAAGAAAAGGTCGTTGATTTGATTGAGTTGGGCCTCAAATGCCGCCGACTTTTGAATGTTTACATATTTAATAACTGATGCGCCAGGCAATCCCATTTGAAAAACTTGGGTTTTCCCTACTAAGAACCTCCAGGTATAATTGAGCTGAAAAACACGGCGATCAAAAATATTGCGCTTTTCAAAATTCATAGCCGTACTAATGACCGTGCGCGGCTTTTGACGTTTTCCGAGGAGGTTAACTGGAGTTGGAAACAAACCTGGCAAGTCGAGTTTTAAACTGGGGCCGAGTTCAAAAGTGTTAAAGGTGCGGCCTGCCGCCACAATTTGCGTTTCTGAATTGGCGTCAAAAACGGGTGGCTGCGACTCAAAACCGCCACCTAGAGAAAATGTGAGGCGTTCTGCCCCACCAAATAGGTTTTTATTGGTGTAATTGAGCGAAGCTGCTGCTCCGAGCAAGCCAAAACTCGAGGTAAAACGTGGGTCAAATGCCCACGATTGTTTTTTTGCAGGCTCCAGGTAATAATGTACGTTGAGCTGATTGGTGCCAGGAAGTTCTTCGATGTAGGGCTTTACAGATGAAAACACCCCCAATTGCACCAATGATCGATAGGAACGGTCTAGGTAATATTCTTTGTAGGTATTGCCCTGCTCCAAATAATTTTGCATTTCGAGAACGTCGGGTTCTATCCAAGGATGTGAGCCATTGTAGCGCAGGGTCATGGTGCGCCAATTGCTTTTGGTGCCGTAGGGCACTTTTAAGTCTTGAGCTTGCTTTTTGGAATAAAGCAATTCGTTGTAGGTCAACTTTTTGGTTGTATTGAGGTATTGCGGCTGTAATGAATCGTAAATACTCAAGCCTGCCGCAGCCATTTCGTTGGCAAAAAGACCTTCGGATTGTAGCGTATCTGCCAAATGAAAATAGACATAATTGATTTTTGTTTCGCGGTACGGTACCCTTACCAAACTATCTGGATTTTGCTGTGAAGGAACGAGTCGGTCTTCAAATTTGACCAAGAGGTGAACGGTCATGGTCTGGCGATTGGTGTCTGCCTGAAACTGAATGCTATTGCTATTGAATTTATAGACGCTTTCGTCGCGCATGAATTTGGCGACTTTTTCGCGGTAGGTGCTTAGGTAATCGAGGTCGAAGGGTTGGCCGAGTAGCGGATGTTCGCCAAGTGGCTGGTATTCTTTGCGGATCAACTTCTGATGGAGATCGCGCAACAAACGCGCACCAGTATAGGTGACGGAGTCAATGATGTACTGCGGGCCTTCGTCGATATGATATACTGCCTGAACGGACCTGCTTTGTTCGCTAAAATTGAGTTCAGATTTTACACTGCCGTAATAGTAGCCTTTCTTGACTAAATAGCGCCTAAGTTGATCTTCGTTCTTTTGATGCAGAACGGTATCAAAAACAACTGGCTTTTGACCGTATTTGTATTTAAGCTTTTCTGCCCAGATGGCTTGTTTAAAAGTGCTGTCTGGCAACGACTTAAAGCGATAATCTGCTTTGTTTCTGGAAATAGCGCGGGTATTTCTTTTGGCGTTAATGGCCGTCACTTTTGCCCTTTTCTTTTGGTATTTGGCTTCAAATTGCGCAAGTTTTTGAATTTTCTTTTCCGCAACTGCAGTAGAATCTATGGTGTTATAAAGCCATAGTTTCCAGGGCGCACCAAAAAAACGTGCATTAGGTTGTTGCCTGAGCACCTGCCCGAGTTCATAGCGATCTAGTTTGGTGGTGAGCGGGTTATCTAAGGCGATGGTGGTGCCGCGCAAAAGGTAATTACCGGGCGGCACATTCTTGGACAAGCGACAACTCGCCAAAAGAAGCGTTGTGACAACAAATAATTGTACTTTTGAAAACAGGCGCATTGTATTACAAAAGTAAATAATATTCACCTTGGAAAAGCTCAGTCAGCAAAAGATCAAAGACCTTCATAAATTACATCTCAAAAAAAACCGCGATTCAGCACAATTGCTCTATTTAGAAGGTGAAACTTTAGTGAAAGATTTATGTCGAGAGTTCCCCGAGCTCATTGCGTCTCTTGTTGTGAGCGAAGACAAACACCGCGTTTTTGAGTCCACTGACTTTCCGCTTTTTGCAGCTTCGACAAAAGACCTCGAAAAGCTCAGCCAACAAAAAACATTCAAAAAAGTAAATGCCGTTGTCAAATACCCAGCTGTCAAAGCATGGGAAGAAGGTCAAAAAGCATTGCTCCTAGATCAAATTCAAGATCCTGGCAACCTCGGCACCATCATACGCAGTGCCGATTGGTTTGGCATTCATCATGTTTTTTGCGCGCCCGGAACGGTCGACTTTCTCAATCCGAAAGTAATCCATGCATCTATGGCTTCGGCTTTTCGCGTTCAGGTTCACTACCAAGATTTGGCACCACTCATTGAGGCCAACCCAACTCAAACTTATGGCGCGTTCATGGACGGCACTGACTTTCAAACGATAGAACCCAAAAACATACAGCTGCTTGTGCTCGGCCACGAAGGCCACGGCATTAGTCCTGAGCTCAGTCAGCTTCTTTCGCAGCGCATCGGCATTCCTCAAAAAGGAGCGGCAGAATCTTTAAATGTTGCCGTGGCGGCCGGAATTTTGCTTCAGCACATGAGTAAATAACAGATTTCATTAGCTATATCAGGGAAAAGGACGTATTTTTGCAAAATTCCCTTTTTTACGATGCTAGATCTCGATTTATACGAAGCCAAAAAACTCTATCCTTTTCAAGAAAAGACCGTCAACCAAGTACTCGACGAGCTCAGAAAAAACGGTAGCAATTTCAATTTACTCTATCAACTCCCAACTGGCGGTGGTAAAACCGTCATTTTTTCGGCCATCGCCAAACGCTACATCGAAGAATCTGGTAAAAAAGTTCTGATCCTCACCCACCGCATCGAACTTTCGATCCAAACCTCAAAGCAACTTTCCGCTATTCAAGTCCCGAATAAAGTCATCAATTCCGAAGTTAAAACTTTAGACGATCAAGATGACTACACTTGCTACATTGCAATGGTCGAGACCCTCAATAACCGCCTCAACGAAAACGATCAATTCATCGAAAATGTCGGATTGGTCATTGTAGACGAAGCACATTACAATAGTTTTCGCAAGATTTTTCAATTCTATGAAGACGCCAATATTTTGGGTGTAACCGCAACGCCGCTCAGCAGCAACCGCAACCTCCCACTCAAAGACCACTACAACAAATTACTCGTTGGTGAATCCATCGCTAATCTCATTGGCGACGGCTATTTATCCGATGCCGAAACCTATTCTTACGATGTCAATCTGCACGGCCTCAAAATTGGCTCCAACGGAGACTTCACCGTAAGCTCTAGCGACCTACTCTACTCCAACTACTTCATGCAAGAAAAGCTCATTTTTGCTTATGAAGAAGTGGCCATAGGTGAGAAAACACTGATTTTTAATGCCGGAATCGAAACGTCCAGACGCGTAGAGGAGTCTTTCAAAAAACTCAAATACAACATCAGGCACCTCGATTCTACTTTTTCTGATAAAGACCGCAAAGATGTGATCAAGTGGTTCAAAGACACCCCAGATGCGATCCTGACCTCCGTAGGTATTCTCACCACTGGCTTTGACGAACCAACTGTTCAAACCATCATCATCAATCGCGCTACGCGTTCCCTTACGCTTTATCATCAAATGATCGGGCGTGGCTCTCGACGCATTCCAAACAAATCACAATTTAAAATCATCGATTTAGGCAACAACGTTCGCCGCTTTGGATATTGGCAAGACTACATCAATTGGCAAGACGCCTTTCGTTTCCCTGACCGCTTCCTCGAATCGCGTATTTCCGAACTCGAAGACATGGAATTCGAGGTCGAATACGAATATCCTAAAGGCTTTGAACAACTCATCAAGACGCATATTCTAGAAGAATTCTCAATCAAAGAATGTTACCTAGCATCTATCGACCGCGGCGGAAAGGGCAAGGAGGCCATTGATGCTTCCATAGACAACCACTTTTCAGCCATTGAGGCCTCCGCTCAAAACCTCGATCACGCACTCGAACTTCAAAAACTGTTGCAAGACCACATCGAGCACCGCATCAAGCACTACACAAAGTGCATCTCCAAATGTACAGACAACTACTTTAAATACCTCCTCGAGACCTACAACCGCCAACTCAGTCAGAAAATACGGCTGAACATCGAAGATTGATTCGCTTTTTGTAAATTTAAGGCTATGAAAAAGTTACTCTTCTTTTTTTTGCTTCTCATTGGTCATCAAAGCCAACTTGTTGCACAAACTAAAATCAAAGCCTACCTCGACACCAAGCAATTTTACGCCCCAGAAATCGGCCCTTATCTAGAGGTCTATATCGAATTCGCGGGCTACACCGCTAAATTTGTCCCTTGTGAGGGAGGCACCAAAGCCACGGTTGTCGTTGATTGCGTCTTTGCCGATTCTACCGGCAACTCGGTCTTCAAAGACTTTTATGCCTTAGACTCCCCTATTTCAACAGACTCTTCCCAAAACAATTTTCTTGAAATCATCCGCGTGCCTCTCCCTTCTGGCCCCTACACACTTTCAATCCAACTCGAAGACGCCAACGCTGAAAAGAGCAAAATTTCAGGGACCATTCCATTGGAAATCATCGATTTTGGCGCACAACTCACCTTCTCCTCTATTGAATTAGTTGACCTCGCCTTTGACAGTAAAGAGCAATCTCGATTTACCAAATCAGACTACTACATCATTCCTTTGCTCTCCAACTATTTCAACAAGGACATGAACAACATGCCCTATTATGCTGAACTCTATGGCGCAAAAGGGCCTATTTTCATCGAGCGCAAAATCATCAATGCAGAAAATGGTCAGAGCTACCCAGCACTGACTTACCGAGATACCCTTCAAGAAGCCACCGTTTTGGCCTTGCTTCAACAAATAGACCTCACCGACCTAGTCACCGGAACCTACCAAATGCAGCTCGCGGCCACCGATCTTCTCACTGGGCAGAAAGCAAGTCAGGTATTCGATTTTGAGCGTTTCAACGACATCGAAGTTGCCTTTGATATCGCTTCTATGGTGCTCAACCCTGCTTTTCAGGAATCTATTCATAGGGATAGCGTTGCCTATTTTTTAGAAAGCCTTATTCCTATTGCCAAACCAGGTGAAATCAGAACTTTAATTGAAATACTCAAAAGAAACGACAGCACGCTGATGCGCCAACATTTGCAAGCATTCTGGTATCAAACCTCAGGGACCAAAGCCTACGAACAATGGATCAAATACCGCGCTCAAGTACAATCTGTAGAGAAACACTACGCCAACAATTACATGGAAGGTTTTGAAACCGACCGCGGACGCGTGTACCTCAAATATGGTCAACCTAGCTCTGTTGTGGTCAAGGAATCCTCACCAAGCGAATACCCTTACGAAATCTGGACCTACGACAAAATTGGCATTTACAGCAATCGCCGCTTCGTATTCTACAACCCAGACCTCGTAGCCAATAACCACCGCCTATTGCATTCCGACATGGTCGGTGAATTGCGCAACCCAGCTTGGCAGCAAATCCTAATGCGACGCAATACCGTTAACGGCACCGTAGACGACCCAAATATGCTCAATGTCAAGCATTTTGGTGGCAATTCAAATGATTTCTTCCGCCAATATTAACCCAGATGCCGAACGCCATCGTCATTCTCAATTACAACGGTGAACACCACCTCCAAAACTACCTTCCGAGTGTAATCGAACACAGCTCAAATTGGGACATCATTATTGCCGACAACGCAAGCACAGACAACTCCATTCCTTTTCTCAAAGCCAACTTTCCGAGCATAGAAATCATTTCCCTTTCTCAAAATTTTGGTTTTGCGGGTGGCTACAATGTGGCCTTAGAACAGTTGAAGGGACGCTATGAATTGTACTTCATCCTAAACAGTGATGTTCGGCTCGCGCCGAACTGGGACAGCCCCCTTTTGACGTACTTAGAAAAAAACGTTCAGGTTGCCGCTGTTGGCCCCAAAGTACTTTCTGACCTCGCACCCTATCAATTTGAACATGCCGGTGCCGCAGGTGGCTACCTCGATTCTTTGTATTTTCCCTTTTGCCGCGGTCGCATTTTTGATCACATTGAAACAGATGCGCATCAATATGACAGCCCACAAGAAGTTTCTTGGGTTTCTGGCGCTGCACTGCTCATCAGAAGCCAAGATTTTCATGAAGCCGGCGGATTTGACGCCGCATTTTTTGCCCACATGGAAGAAATTGATCTTTGTTTGCGCTTGGCTCAAAAAGGCAAGCGCTTGTTTTGCATCCCCTCCTCTACCGTTTACCACCTCGGAGGCGGCACCCTCGGCTACGAGAGCCCTCGAAAGGTCTTTTTAAATTTCAGAAATAGCCTCTGGATGATCGTCAAGAATCAAAAAAAATTCTTGATACCTGTACTTTTTGTGCGCATGGCTTTAGATGGCATGGCTGCAATTCAATTTCTATTCAAAGGCAAACCCATGCTCACTTGGCAGGTGTTTTTAGCCCACATGGCACTCTATCGTCATTTTGGTACTTTTTACAAGAAACGTCAAGTTGGCCAGGCTACTGCTTTTCACTATCATGGCCTCATCATCTGGGATTACTTCGGAAAAGGCATCCGAACATTTACTGCCCTTAACAAAAGAAAATTTCATTCATGATAAAATTCAATATTGGCATTCTAACCTTTCTTCTTTCTTGGCAAAGCCTAGCACAGGTCACATCCCTACAGAAAGCGAGCGATAAAGCTCAACAACAGTTTTCAGCACCCATCGCCAAAGGCAAACCGAGCCCACAAAAAACATTATTACCCACCATGATGGTCAATCCGCTGATTGGAACCGGCGGGCACGGACACACCTTCCCAGGCGTTTGTGCTCCTTTTGGCATGATGCAACTGAGTCCTGACACGCGTTTTGACGGCTGGGATGGCTGTGGGGGCTATCATTATTCAGATTCCATTATTTACGGATTTAGCCACACGCATTTAAGTGGAACAGGCGTACCCGATTACGGTGACTTATTAGTAGTGCCGCAAAGTGGCGAGGCCAAATGGAAAGGTAAGTTCGAAGACCCAAGCGGTTACGGTGCACGTTTTAGCCACCAAAACGAAGTAGCTCGCCTTGGATTCTATGAAGTATTGCTCGAGGACGAAAACATCCGTGTCAATTTATCGTGCACTGAGAGAGCTGGTGTCCATCAATACACCTTCCTAAATGCCAACGAGAGAAAATACATCCTCCTGGACCTCAATTACCGCGACAAACTACTCAAAGGCTCCTTCCAACTTCTTGATAAACAAAACATCAGCGGCATGCGCAGCTCAGAAGCATGGGCCAATGAACAACACTTTTATTTTCATTTAAGCACATCTATCCCATATATTGCCCACGAGTTAAGAGATCAAGACGGCCAAATGAAGTTGTTGCTTGAATTTCCAATGGATACCAAAGAGTTGCTGATCAAAGTGGGGATGTCACATGTGGATGCCAAAGGTGCTAAAATGAACCTCGATGCAGAAATTCCACATTTCTCTCTAGCTCAAGTATACAACGACAACTTGCGCAAATGGGAACAAGAATTGGGTAAAATCCAGCTCGGATTGACAGACAACACAACCCAAGCCATTTTCTACACCGCACTTTACCACACCATGGTAGCACCCAACCTCATGAGCGACGTCGACGGCCGCTATAGAGGGCGCGATCAAAAAATCCATCAATTGGCTTCGTTAAATGACAAGCAATATACTGTCTTTTCACTTTGGGATACCTACCGTGCAAACCATCCGCTATTTACGATCATCGACCAAAAGCGCAGTGCGGCTTATGTTCGTACTTTTCTGAGGCAATACGAAGAAGGAGGCGATCTTCCCGTTTGGGAACTAGCGGGCTGCGAAACCGAATGCATGATTGGCTACCATAGTGTGAGTGTAATTGCCGACGCTTACCTCAAAGGTATTCGCGATTTTGACCCGAATTTGGCACTCAAAGCCATGGTGTCTACTGCCAAAATGAATGAATTTGGCAAAATCGCCTATGCCAACAACGGTTTTATTAGTGCCTCAGACGAGCCCGAGTCTGTTTCTAGAACACTTGAATACGCCTACGACGATTTCTGCATTGCCCAAATGGCCAAGGCGCTAGGCGCCTCAGATTTCGCACAAGATTTTGAGCTTCGTAGCTACAACTTCATCAATTTATACGATCCGCAGACCAAATTCATGCGTGCACGCAGAGGCGCACAATGGTACGGTCCATTTGATCCGTCGGAGGTCAATTTCAACTACACAGAGGCCAACTCTTGGCAGTATTCTTTATATGCGCCGCAGCATATTGAACTACTCACCGACCTTATCGGCGGCCCTGACTCCTTAGAAATTTGGCTAGACCGACTCTTCACCACTGACATGAAACTCAGCGGCCGCGAACAGGCCGATATTACAGGTCTTATTGGGCAATACGCACATGGCAATGAGCCGTCGCACCACATGGCTTATTTATACAATTTCACCAATGCCCCGCACAAAACTCAACTATATATTGACCGTATTCTTCATGAAATGTACCAAAATGCACCTGACGGACTCGCAGGCAACGAAGATTGCGGACAAATGAGCGCCTGGTATGTAATGAGTGCATTGGGATTGTACCCGATTGCCCCTGGAAAGCCTGTCTATCAAATAGGACGCCCTTCGGTAGGCAACGCTATGATTCGCCTTGAAAACGGCAAATCAATTAGCATTGCGTGTGCAAACCAAGCTGCAAACCACCCCTACATCCAAGAAGTAAAATGGAATGGTGTTCCCCTCACGGTTTTAGAAATCAGCCATGAGCAACTCATGCAAGGCGGCGTCCTTGCTTTTGTCATGGGACCTGAACCAAGCCCTCGGGTAGCATCAAGAAACGAAGTTGTTTTCGAGAAGACTAACAATATTGCGCCTGTACCTTTTATCAAAACAGAGGAACGCGTTTTTGCCGATTCACTATTGATTGACATCGCTATCATTGAGCTCCCTAAAGCTTATACCCCTCAGGCGGCGCAACTATTTTATCAGGTCAATGGTCAAAAATGGCAATTATACAATCAAGCCTTTTACATTAAGGAAAATACCAACATTTCGATTAAAGCAGGATACAAGAAAGTAGGAGAAGAAAAACCAGGTATTCAGATTTGGACCAACGAAGTTCATGCAAACTTTATTAAAAAAGATGCCAACATTCAACTTCAATTATTGAGTAACTACTCCAATCAATATGCTGCTTCAGGAAAAGATGCGCTCATAGACGGCTTGCGTGGCGGCAATGAATTCAGAACTGGCGATTACCAAGGTTATTACAATCAGGACGTGAAGGCTGTCATTGAATTCACAGAAGCTCAAATCATAAACAGTGTTGGCGTTTCATTTATTAGAGATCAAAAAGCCTGGATTTTTGCACCTCGACAAATTACGGTAGAAGCTAGCTTGAACGGCAAGGACTATTTTACAATTGCACAACAAGATTTACCTGCGGCGACTAGCCATGATAAAAACCCGTTTAGAGATGAAGTATTAATTGAAATTGATCGAGATAAGCAACTTAAATACAAAAGCTTGCGCTACACTATATCAAATTCAGGGCTACTGCCTTATTGGCATTTAGGAGCAGGAAATCCGACATGGTTGTTTATCGATGAACTATTGTATGATTAGCACCCTACATGTATAAACCGCCGTTTACGGACAACACCTGACCTGTTATTGAATTTGCGTCGTCAGAGAGCAGAAGCTCTACAAGCCCAACAATTCCGGAGGTATCGCTTAGTTTTTTAATGGGCGTGTTTGCAATAATTTGTTCGGACATTGGTTTAGGAATTTCTCTGATCATTCCTTCATCCATATATCCAGGGGCAATACAATTAACTGTGATTCCGCTTGTTGCCAATTCTGCCGCGATCGTACGTGTCAAACCAAATAATGCGCTTTTAGATGACGCGTATGCAACCGTTCCAGGGACACCCGTTTGTGCCACGATAGATGAAAAGAAAATAATTCTGCCCCATTTATTGTTGCGCATCGCTGGTATGATGCCTTGTGAAATAAAAAAGGGAGCAAAATAATTGACCTGATTGACCTTTACAAACTCCTCTTTACTTACCTTCCATGAAATTCCTGCACTAGGAATTCCGGCGCAATGCAAAATAGCACTACAATCACGACCTTGCTCGATGAGTGTTTCTATACCAGAATTCACGGACAAATCTGCTTTAATGATCTGGACGAGGTCGGGAAATTGATCTTGAAGTGGCTTGAGTTTTTCGCAGGAGTTAAATCCATGCAACACCAAACTATAACCTTTTAATAATAAGCTACTTGCAATTCTATGACCTATGCCACCACTTGCGCCTGTGATTAAAATTTTTTTCATCATCGACCAAATTTACTTTTAAAAAACCAAGAAATTGGCCAAGGCAGGTTATTTTGCGTGAAATGTAGGTAATGGTGATTAGCAGCGCCAAATTTTCGATTAAAATCACCCAACCCCTGCGCATTACTTCCTCCGAAGTCTAACTGTTTGCAATTTTCGCCTAGCGATTCAATTGATGACAAATGCAAAAAAACCATGGCACCTTCCTTTTTAAAGGCAGGCTCAATTGCGCCTTTCAAATAAAGCGCTATATCGTCAATGACGAGGTAAGCTGCCGCTCCTATTAAGACCTCGTCTTTGAAAAGTGAAAATTGCCGTAAAAACCCCCTTTGACTGGCCTCTTCCATTAATCTTTGCAATTTCAAATAATGCCCTTCCTTTAAGTGCTTGAATTCTTCTCCCTTGACCTTTCTAAAAAGCTGAATAAGCACATCGGGATTGGCTTTTTCTTTAATTATGAATCCTTGTTTACTCGCTTTTTTGAATTGTCTTTTATGATTTTCAGAACATTTATTGAGCGTATAACCAGACAAATCTAAAATTTGGAACTGGCGTTTCGAGGACCTTGAAAAATTCTTGAGCTGAAAACCTGAAAGTTGGAAATATAAAAATCGCCGGTTTACATATCTCGATAATTCCATGAGCTGTTCCGTATTAAACCCTATTGGATAAAAAGTACGGGTTAGAAATGGCATAATAGAATATTGAAAAACCAATTTCTTCTGAGGTATGACCGGATAAATAGCTTCGTAATCACCAATGACATAACCCGCCCAGTTTGGAGCCACGACATCTAAGTACCAGCTCAGCATAAAAAAGAAACCTTCGGGTTTGTTTTTCAAGACGCACTGATCCCATAGTTGCTTGTTAAGTTGAGCTTGTGGGATGATCATAAAATGGAAGAAAGGTTTACAAATTGATGGGATTGATGATGTTTGGCAATAAAACGCTCTAAAGTTTTTAAGCCAAACTCAGTTAAAGCTTTTGGGTGCCCGATAATCACTAAAAAAGAATCATCTAAGTGCTGACTTTTCATTAAAGCACGATTCAATTTCGTTGAAAAATAGCCGTCGGCACTGACACACAAGAGGTGTGGTCTAGTTAGAAGGTCTTTTTTTGAGCCCCCTCCTTTGGCTGGAAACCCGTTGCCTATTGATTTATGCAAACTTGGGAAAAGCCTTCCAAGTATAAAAAGTTTCCAAAAAAACAAAGGAGAATAAACCATGGATGAAATAGGAATTTCCGTAAAAGCCCCGCTTGAATCTGGGGACATTATATCGTTTGAAAATTTCCAAAATGGACTTCTGGGCGCATTTGAAAAATCATAATGATAAGGAGCGGTAGTATTTTTACCGCCTTTAAATACGCTCGAATCAAATTCAATCCCTAATTTCTGCATCATTGGTGCGATCTGTTCGAATGGTTGCACACACCAGCCTCCGGCTCTGTAACTTTTGATTGGCTTTTGAACAATTGACGAAAGATAAGTGGCATATTTTTCAACAATATGTTGGGCCTCTTGAGTAGAAAAATCAGCTAGTTTATAGTATGAGAGGTCATGATTCCAATTCAAGCCGTTCCATACGGACTTTTCCCAATGAGGGTGAATGTGCAAACCGGTCTCGTGCCCAGCGGCATCCCACTTAATGATTTGGTCTTTGATTTTTTTTAACTCATTTTCAAAAAGTGCCTGTTGTTCAAATTTCATCAGACACCCGACATCCGGAAAAAAGGTAAAAGGGATGTCGTATTTGGTTGCTAAACTCAAAATTCGATCTGTTGGCTCTAGCATACATTTGGAAACAGACCCAGACTGTTCTCCAAAAAACAACTCATAATCCCAGGTAATGGCTATTTTCATTGATTTCCAAATGGTTTATACATAGTTACACCTCTTTCCAAATAAGCCTCTGTCATCACTTTAAACATGAGCTCAGCATCAAATAATAATGTCTTTGCGTTGCCTATTTTCACTTCTTGATAAACACCTTTGGATAAAAACATAGGTAAAAGTTCGTCACATCTGCGCTTCTTGGAGTAAATCGGGCTATGAACCTTCGTTTCAACTTTAAGCAAATTGCGGTTCATATCAATGACGTCTAAATAAAATACCTCCGGCGCATAAACAGGCAAACCAATATCGAGCGCATCTTCAAGCGTATGCAGATGTGTACCGGCATTCTCGAGCGTGACGCCGATGTAGAGAATTTTACCTTTGTTTTGAATGAGTTTTCCGTAAGGGGAATTTTGATGATAGGGTGTGTTTTGTGCGATATGATCTTTTAAGTATTCTATAGCGCACTCCCCCCAAGCAGCAACTGATTCAGTAGGATGATGGCTGCGGTGAACGTTCGGATAATTCCGAAATGCTTCTGAAATAGCCCCCATTGCCGATGGAGTGTGTTTCACATCAAAGAGAGGTTGCTTCTGAACGTATGCTAATTGGAGTCCTTTTATTGGAGAGGTAGGCATTAAAATAAGCCCTTTGGGGCCTACAACTTCTATTAAGGCATCTATAAATGTCTGAGGGCCTTGCTCCAAAATACCAATTTTGGACATGCTGGCGTGTACCATCAGATGGTCTCCTGAAGATATTTTTGCATTTTGTAATTGGGAGATTAAATCCGTTGATTTCCAAACGCGACCTTTTTTTAACTGGCGATTCATTTGAAAATAAAACAATCTTTTTTTGAGCCATTTGTATGCCTTTTTTATAAACACAGGCAAATGACTTCTCCAATTAAACGGCATAAAACGAAATTACAGAAACTTATTCTAAAGCAATAAAACAAAGATAAAAAAACCGCTTACTTTGTTACTTTTTTATGTATTTTCGTTGAACGCTTACACGTTTTATTTATTCTATCTACTATGAAAAAATTAAGTCTTTTTGCCCTTAGCCTTTTGCTATCCGTAGCCGCTTTTGCACAGCAACCCGCAACCAAAGAGCTCGAGCCAAAAACACCAGAAGAGCGCGCTAAATTTCAAACAGAAAAAATGGCCAGCGAATTACAACTTTCTGCAGCTCAAAAAGAACAAGTCTATACCATCAATTTAGGCATTGCTCAAAAGAACGAAGGGATCCGAACCAGTAATTTTTCTGAAGAAGAAAAGCGCAGTATCATCAAATCTAACCACGAAGCACAAATAGAAATGCTTAAAAATGTGCTTACAGCTGCTCAATTTGAAAAAATGAAGGCCCAAATGAAAGCGCACCAAGAAGGTGGGCATCAGCACAACGAGAAGCATTAACCCATTAATTTCCTATTCATCTTAAAAAGGCTCCACTCGGAGCCTTTTTTGTTGCTGAATTATTGTCATCTTTGCGCTCATGACTTTTCACGATCTTAATTTAAAGAAACCGCTTTGGACTGCACTTGATGAGCTCGGCTACCAAACGCCTACCACCATCCAAGCAGCGAGTTTCAATGTAATGATGTCTGGCAAAGACACCATTGGTATTGCTCAAACCGGAACAGGAAAAACGCTTGCTTACCTCCTGCCCTGCTTGTGTATGTGGAAATTCTCTAAAGAACCACATCCGCAAATATTAATTATTGTTCCTACCCGTGAGCTAGTAGCCCAAGTTGTCAGTGAGGTTGAAAAACTCACCACATATATGAATGTTGCCGTAGGTGGTGTTTATGGCGGGGCAAATATGCATACACAAGCTGCAATGGTCTTGCAAGGACTAGATGTGCTTGTTGGAACACCCGGACGCATTCTAGATTTAACGGCAAGTGGCTCTTTACAACTCAAGCACGCAAAAAAGGTGATCATCGATGAAGTCGACGAAACGCTGAGCCTCGGGTTCAGACCCCAGCTCTTGCGCATTTTTGAATACCTTCCGACCAAAAGACAGCACATGGTTTTTTCTGCTACGCTTTCAACAGAAGTGGCAGATTTTCTAGATGCGTACCTCACAGACCCCATTCGTATAGAAGCAGCTCGGGCAGGCTCTCCTTTAGAGAAAATTGACCAAACAGGTTTTCTTGTTCCTAATTTTTTATCCAAAACTGCTCTCCTTCAGCATATTCTCGATCACACCACAAATGAGGCCAAGGTATTGGTATTTGTAGCGTCTAGAACGTTAGCCGATTTATTGTTCGATAAACTTGAAGCTTATTACGGAGAAAGCATTGGTGTTATCCACTCCAATAAAGCCCAAAATTTCCGTTTCAATACCGTACAGCAATTTCAAACGGGAGCAATTAGTATATTGATCGCCACTGACCTCATTGCCCGTGGTATCGACGTTACTGATGTATCACATGTTATCAATTTTGATTTACCTGAAAGTCCGGAAAACTACATTCACCGCATAGGTAGAACGGCCCGTGCAGATAAAAACGGAATTGCCGTTACGTTTGTAACTGAAAAAGAAAGCGATCAATTGCGTGCCGTAGAAGCACTCATGCAAAAGAAACTTCATATTAGTGAAGTGCCAGAAGAAGTAACATTCACAGACGAACTCTTGGAATTCGAAAAACCTAAGCTCGTTGTTCCGGGAAAATTAATCAAGCTACCCAAGCGCGAAAATGTGGGTGCTTCGTTTCACGAAAAGAAGGCCAAAAACAAAAAAGTCAATGTGCGGTACAACCACAAAAAAGCCATGCAAGAAAAGTATGGAAAGCCCAAGAAGAAAGGCGGAAAATAACGTTTAGTATTTCACCACTTTAAGGGTGCGGTTTCCTTTAGCAGCTTGGATATGCACCATATAAATTCCGCTCGCCCAATCGCTTGCATCTATTTGATTTTTACCATTCTTAAGCGCCTCAGCTAGCATCGAACGACCATTCAAATCAACAACTTGAAGCGACACTCCATCTTCTTGATTATCAATTATCAACTGGTCTTGAAAAGGGTTTGGATATACTTGAACCTGGAGCATATCATTTTCAGCAATACCAATATTACAGTTGTTGTTGGCAAGTGGCGTTGGAATTGCAGTTGCAAAATCTAGACCAGCGTCAGGACAGCGCGCATAGGAGATATTCGCTAATTGAGGACCAAATGCGACTTGATCATGGACATTAAAACCATGAGACAAATAAACATAATCGCCGTTTGAACTCAATTTAAAGTTGGCGTGTAAGCCAACTTGAGTGGTGTCTTTGTCGGCCCAAATCAATAAATACCCGTTGGCTGGAATGACACTACCTGCTGGAATTGCCCATTGCATTAAATTAAGGGGGTCATCTGATAAGTAAAAACCAGCTAAATCTATTGGGTTATTGGTAGTGTTCACCAATTCGATCCAATCTTCATCTTCGCCGTTAGCATCAAAAATCAGAGAGTCATTGGAAGCCAACACCTCATTGATCAATACGGAACCTACGTTAGGTGTTGGGAAAGTAACGGCCAAAGTATGGAATTCGTGCTCTGCGCGTGCTGGAGAAAACAACCCTGCATTGTTGTTTTCTGTATAAATGTAATACTCAAATGTAAGACCATTCACGGGAACATCTACACCATAAATATGATCACCCGCAACTCCGTCGTTGTGGGCGCCGTCGTCGTACATTTGGACACGGTTAAATTTGAGTTGGTAATTGCCGCGGTAGCCTAAATAAACGGTGGTCTCATTGGTGGTAGTGGTGTTGATCGTCACTGTTGAACCGTAAACAAGAGGTGTAGTACTTGCACCATGGCTCACAATGCTCGGCGCTTGCAGTAGATAAGCTGCATTTGTACTAAAAAACTGAGCGCGTGCATCCATTAACGCCTTGATGCCCGGAATGCTGCTTCCTCCGCCGGGGCCACCACCTGTTACTGCTGTAGTAAGGCTATTGAGGTACTGACTGTAGGTATAAAATTTAAATGGATCCGCTTGAATAGAAGAATCTGCAAGGGTCATGAGATTTTGAGCCCAGGTTTCGTATTGGCCGCTGGCAAACATTTCTTGCACCATAGTACGCACATGGGCCATGTACATGCGCTTGTATAGCGGATTGGCCATAATTTGTTTGATCAATGGATGATTAGCGGACGTTGCGTTTGAAAAAGGATCTAGGGTTGTTGGAGTTAGGGCACCGGAACCTGTGCCTCCAGGGAAACCCGCAAAACTCATGTTCAAATCCCAGATTGTAGGCACAAAACGACCATTGGCATCCCAACTCAGGTAATAATTCTGACGAAAAGCGCCGCTGTAAGAATCTAGATTGACCAAAACATTATTGAATGCGAGCATCCAGATGGCTCTATCGATATCGAGCGTGGCTTCTATGTTCTGAAAGTCGTTGTTAAGTGTGTTGCAAAGCGCTACAAGACGATTCCAGCCAAAATCGGATTGTAGTTCGTATCCGTTGAAATAAAGACTGCTATCCGAACCTAAGTATTTTAAATCGGGGCTAACGGTACTGCCAGGGCCGGCTCCGCCAACGGGGTTGCATTTGAAATAGGAGTCATTGGCGTAGTAATGGCTTTGATTGAATTCTTCTGTGATAGATTCATTGTTGGTATAGACCCCTCGGTATTGGCCGTTGATATAAACTCTCGCAAAATTTGAGCTCGGGCAATCCATGTAGTTTTCTAAAATTTGATAGGAAAGAATTTCACGGATCATGGAAGGGTCTTTATAGCAATTAGATAGCTTGATATCAGTAATGCCGTGATAATCTTGGTTATTTTTAATGGTATTGAGCTCTATGCGCAACGGGTTCTTTTGATTGGTAGGGCTGTAAGAGCTATTGCCTTTATAGCGCACTCCGCACGAATCAAAAGAAACGCCATTAATGCGGACTGAATCGGCGTAAATATATGTTTCTAATGGCTCGTTGGCATCTAGCTGCGCATCCCAATTGGTAAAAGAGAAAAAAATCTCAATTACTTGAATGGTGTCTCTGTTGTAGAAATTTTGCGCATGAAGATCGGTGAAAATCATAGAGAAGAGCAAGCAAGCCAGTAAATTGTAAATACGCATAAAATTGTTTTTGTTTAAGTCGCAATCGGGCTTCCATTAGTTGGAAAATTTTATCTTTGAAACATGAAATTACCATTATTATGTTTACTGAGCAGCGGACTGCTGTTCAATAGTTGCGCACAAGCCCCAAAAAAAGAAGTGCGCAAACCAGCAATTGTACAAATTCAAACGAAATTTGAATTAAGCGATTTCTTAAAAGACAACAAAGATCTGGATGCTGCCGTTGACAAAGTTTTTGCCAGCCTAGACGACACCGCAATTGTTGCGCAACTGATCATGCCAGCTGTAGGGCGCCTCGGGCAAGAAAAAACAACAATAGATCAACACATCAAAGACCGCATCATTGGTGGCGTCCTGATGCTCAACGGAACCAAAGAAGGCTTTACCTCTTGGATTGCAGACTTTGAAAAGAAGAACAAAACATATGGCAACTTGCCTTTTCTATACAGCGCCGATGCAGAGCCAAGTTTGGTGAATCGCAAAATAGCTGGTTCTACGCTCGTCAAGAAAGCGAACGAAATGAAATCCATTGAAGAGGTCAGAACTTGTGCACAAACCATCTCCAAAGACCTCAATGCGATCGGCATCAACTACAACTTCTCACCTGTTGTAGATATGTCACCAAACGCAACGGTAGGTTTCAGAAGTTTTGGAGCCGTACCGGCCAACATCATTCCTTGGTCTGGTGCTTTTATTGAAGAAACTCAGGCACAAGGAATCATTGCTACGGCAAAACACTTTCCTGGCCATGGCTTGGTTTCTGGCGATACACACAAAGCGCTGCAAGTAATCGACGGCGAACTCAAAGAAATTCAAAATTACCCCCCACTTATCGCGCAAGGTGCTTTATCCATTATGGTCGCGCACATTGCGGTTCAAAACAATCCTAAATACAATACCAACGGCTTGCCTTCCACTTGCTCCAAAGCCATCGTCACCGACCTACTGAAAACTGAAATGGGTTTCAAAGGACTGATTGTTACAGACGCCATGAATATGGGCGGTGTAGTTGCAGTACCTGAGGCGGCATATAAGGCAGTTGCGGCAGGTTGCGACATCGTTCTGATGCCAGTTGATGCGAAAAAGGCACACACTGAATTACTTGCTCATTACCGCTCAGATGCGGCGTTTAGAGCACAAGTTGATGCTGCGGCTAAAAAGATCATCCGAATGAAAATTGCACTCGGCCTTTTAAATGCTAAGTAGTCAGATACAAATCAATTAAACCTTCAGGAGCTTTGATATAGAGCTCCTTTTTTTTGCGCAATACTTTTTGGATGAGTCCGTCGTAGATAGGGACAAGAATTTCGGTGCCATTGAAAGAAACTTGTAGCAATGGATTGGCTGTCATGTCGATGACATCTTCTACAATTCCTATATGACCTTTTTGTTGGTCAAAGACCTGGAAACCAATGATTTCATGGTCATAAAAAGAGGTTTGATCGAGCTCAGGCAGTACTTCTAGGGGGAGATAGGCTTTTTTCTTGATCAGGCGTTTGGCCGCCTCTTCTGTTTCGATTCCTTCAAACTTAACGGCAGCAAAGCCTTTGTTTTTGAGCTTGAATCCTTCGATGAAAAATGGGGTGAGTTGGCCGTTGATATCGAGATACAGGGCGTCGAGACCCTGGTAATCGGCCGGATGTGAAACGTCTAAAAACAGCGAAACTTCACCTTTGAATCCGTGAAGTTTCGCGATAAGACCTAAATAATAGCAATCTTGAATTTGCATATGCTTATTCAGCAG
>JBEEOT010000012.1:0-82099 GCA_041191505.1 Bacteroidota bacterium
TTATACGGATGGCGATACGCTGATCAATGCACAAACGTATGTAAAAATTAAGAAGGTGGAAGTACCAAACATTAATGATGTGAGTCTTTTTCCGGCCTATACCGGAGCCATTCGTCAAGATACCCTGAACAAAAAAATCTATGTGGTTTTGACCGACAGCACAACTGAGCACATTCTCTACGACTTCTCGTTGCAAGTCGGCGATACCATCAGTTCAGTGCTCCACTCTTTAACAGCTGGTTGCCTTGGATTCAATACCGAAACCATCTATCTGATTGACACCATTCAAGTCAATGGAAATGACCACCGCGTTTTTCATTATCAAGGAAGTTGTGTCGGGACCGATGGGAGTTATATTGAAGGCATCGGAAGTGAATTCGGCTTGCTTTTTCCAAATTTGAAGGATATCCAGGAATCGCATTTGAACTGTCTGAAAATTAATAATCAGCCTTATTATCCGTATGCAAATGCCAATTGCACATTGCCAAATACCATTTCAGTAAACAACCTTGATCTGCTTTTGGACATCAGTCTTTTCCCAAACCCAGCTTCAGAAACACTCACCATTTCTTTACCTGAAAATAGTTTAACAACAGAGGCGCATCTATTTGATGCGGCAGGGAAGGAGTTAAAGCGTTTTACGGTAGTCGCAGGAGAGAACCGATTAAATGTGGCAGGATATAAAACAGGTACTTACCTGATTCAGATTGGTAATGCGCATGTTTCTTTTCAGAAGGAGTAGAATGAACCCCAAAACCATTTTCTTCCAAAGCCTGCTGCTTACTTTCACTTTTAGTTGCAAGCAAAACAACGAGGTGCTCAAAGAAAAAGAATGGTTCGTATATATGGACTCTTATTGAATTCAATGTAATTTGAATAATTTAGGGACATGAAACACAAAGAACAAATCCTAAGATGGGTACTTTTCATTGTCTTATTTTGGAATTGTGCCATGGCACTCACCTCAAGTCTGGATTTCTACCTGAAAGTTCTTCTCGCACTGAGCAGCCTGTCCCCGTTGTTTATTTTTATCATCACCACCGGATTCAAGATAGTACTTCTGATTTTTGCTGTCAAAATTGCGGTCAAATTACTCGACAAATTTCAAGATTCGAAGCAACTGCTTCTCGTTGGTTTGGCCGGCTATTTCGGCATTTTGTTTATTGATTATTTGAGTTCGAGTTTTGTTACCCAGATGGTCATGCAACATGCAGGGCCTAGGCTCGAGAGCTACAATTTTTTCCTTGCGTCAAACACCAGTTTAATGTACGTGAGCAGCTTTTTACAACCTTTTGTGTTGGTTGTGTTTGCTTTGAGGTCGTATTTTGGGGAGCAAAATTGATTGCTTCATGTAGCTGAGCAATAAAAAGCTGAATGCTTACGTTTTCTTCTGCATGAAATTATTTTTGTTGTTAGTGCTGGTGGCTTTATTGGGTTCTTGCATTAAGGAAATCGATAAGGTTCCGGCTTTTGAAGGCCCGAAGCTCGTAGTCAATTCTTTGATCAATCCGGATTCGATGGTTCGGGTAAATGTCAGTTTGTCGGGGTCGAATACTCAAGGTGCTCAATTTTTGAATGACGTCAATGTTCAACTTTTTGAAGACGGACAACTCATTGGGGTCATGAGCTATGACACACTTGGTTGGTATCAAAGTAATTTCTATCCGGCAATTGGAAAACTTTATGAATTGGTGGTGAATAGTTCAGCTTACGGGTCTGTGACTGCACAAACGCGTATTCCGTTATTGCCATTGGAATTGACAGGAATTTATTACAAAGCATCTGCGCTGCCCATCCAAATCAATGGCCCAGTTGCTTTTTATGATACCGAAACGGAGGTTCAATTCAAAGACGCTGCAGATGAAGCCAATTATTACGAAGTAGGAGAGAACCGTTTTTTATATGAGCAGACGCAAGAAAAAGACCCGAGTATACTCATGGACGGCGACCTCAGTTACAACCCACTGACATATTATTTTTCAGATTTTTTGTTCGATGGTGCAAATAAACATCTTGTTCTGAGAAAAGGAGGAGAAGTGTCATTAATGCAGGGTGTTGAAGTTCCTATAGAGCAATACCCACTGCGCTTTCGCAGTTGTAGTTCGGCGTATTATCAATTTCGAAAATCCTGGACCAAGCATTTGTATAACCAAACACTTGGTCAAAATCTAGACGACCCTATTCAACTCTTATTTTTTGGAGATCCTGTTGTAATGTTTTCAAATGTGCAAGGTGGTTATGGTGTTTTTGCGGGCTATAATGAAACGATCATTTCAGTGCAGTATGTACCTTAAATTAAGCGCGCTTATCTTGTTTGCAGTGCTCAACGCGAGCGCACTACCTGCACAGCGCCTAGAGGGTGTGGTTCACGACGCCAACAACACCGAGCCGCTTTCTGGTGCAACAATTTTGTTGCCGCTTACCGGAATCAAAGCACTTACCGATCAAAATGGTCATTTTGCTCTTGAAATCACTGCAAAAGCGACCAAAGCAGATACTGCATTTTGGGTGATACTTTATGGTTATCAGAAATTAAAAGTGGTGTGCGATCAAAAAAATGCATTTTATGATATCGTACTTACGCCACTTGCAAAAGAAATACGGGGAGTTACGGTAAGGGCGCCCAAAGAAAACCTCAGTAGTATTCAATTGCCTATTGAGCTGGCCAAGCGGATCCCGACACTTAGTGGTGAAGCGGATATCATTAGAAGTTTTCAGCTCATGCCCGGAGTGAGCGCGGGGAACGAGGCTACAAGCGCGTTGTATGTCAGGGGAGGAAGCCCAGATCAAAATTTATTTTTACTCGATAACATTCCGCTTTATTACGTGAATCACATTGGTGGTTTTGTCTCAACTTTTGACCCCAACATGATCGGTTCTGTCCAATTGCATAAAGGAAATTTTCCGGCAAAATATTCAGGGCGCTTGTCTAGCGTAGTGGCCATTCAAATGCGCGATGGCAATCAAAAACAAACACACAAAGAACTTAGCTTTGGCCTCTTGACCACAAAATTTCAGATAGATGGCCCTTTCAAAAATGACAGCTCCTGGACTTATCTGATTTCGGTACGCCGGCTCAATTTTGATCTCTTAATTCGGATGCTCGCTCGGCTAGATTCCGAGGGTGCAGCTAGCTCAGGTTATACCTTTTACGATCTCAATGCAAAAGTTGTCAAGCGTTTTGCCAATCATTCTGTTTTGCGTTTTACTTATTTTGATGGTAGAGATCGCATTTTTGTCAAGTCAAAGTTAAATACCGATGCGGGTTTGTCTATTGCTTATAAAAACAATATTACCTGGGGCAATCGGGTAGGAGGGCTGCACTATTTTATTCCGTTTAAAAACAAGCTGCTTGGCAACTTTACTTTAGGTAGTTCCAATTTTTACTATGCGTCGGATGTAGTGTCTAAATACAGTTCGGAAAATATACAAAGCAATGAAAGTGCATTTCTTTTTGCCTCTAAAGTCAACGATGTGCTTTTTAAAGCGCAGTTTCAGTACGTGATCAATGAGCGACAAAGTCTCGATTTTGGTGTCAATAGTTGTGTGCATTTGTTCAGACCTGGAACGCTAAAAGCCATTCAGCCTACATCGTCGTTATTTTTAGAAAGCAAAGTTTTGGCCACAGAACACGCGCTTTACGGTGATTTCAAATGGCGTTTCAACGAGCAGTTTTTAGCACATCTTTCTGCCGCTACCACAGCTTATACCACGAAAGATACTTGTTTTTGGGCTTTTGAGCCGCGCTTTTCACTCAAATGGGCTTTGGCCAATGAGGCGCAGTTGCAACTTGGGTTTTCTAAAATGAATCAAAATCTGCATTACGTTGCGTACGCAGGTTCGGCCTTGCCAACAGACTTATGGATGCCAGCTACCAAAGCTTTTGTACCTGAAAGAGCATACCAAACCAACCTCACTTTTGTATATCCATTTGAGCGCGCCCAGCACACTTTTGAATTGACCTTAGAAGCATTTTATAAATTGCAAACTGGCTTGCTCGAATTCAAGGAAGGGCTCTCTTTTTATGCGCTCGATGCCATTGAAAGCAAACTCGATAAAAATGGGCGTGGTCAAATCTATGGCTTCGAGTTTTTACTCGAGAAAGCCGACGGAAAGACTACTGGTTGGCTGGCCTATACTTGGTCTAAAAATATGCGTCAATTTGAAACGATCAACAACGGACAAGCATTTCCATTCAAATACGACCGCAGGCATGTTGTTTCGTTAGTTGTTAACCACGACTTTAGCGATAAAATTCACCTCACAGGCACCTGGGTCTACACCACGGGGGCTGCCTTAACTATGGGGCAAGGTGTTTACAATCAGATCGATGTAGTAAATGCGCCACTTTTTGGGCAGGTTATGTACGATTTAAGCCCCGCCCAAATTTATACAGGTAAAAACGCCTATCGAATGCCTGCCTACCACCGCTTAGATATCAGCCTTCAAACCCAAAAGGAAACCCCAAAAGGAGAGCGCATTTGGAGTTTTAGTGTCTATAACCTCTACAATCAAATGAATCCATTTTTCTTGTTCTTCAAAGCAAATGACAGTGGAGTTCAGACCCTCCACCAACTCACGCTGTTCCCCTTGATTCCAAGTGTCAATTATCAATTTAGATTGAAGTAATAAATGCCTGAATTGAAAGTAACAACTAAAAAAAACATAATCACCCCATTCCCACCTCATTTTCCCCTTCACAAGCGTTAGTGTCCAAACGCTTAGAAATGAAAAAATACATTCTACTTCTTTTACTTGGCTTGTCATTTGTTCAATTAAGGGCTCAAAGTCTTTCTAATCAGTCGCTTATTGGAACAAATGGCTATGACATCGTGGGGGCGGTGTTGCATTTGCCCGACGGCTCTTATATCGTGGCGAGCAATACCGATGGCGATGCTACAGGGCTCAAAACAACGCCTTCTTTTGGCTCGATGGACGGTTGGCTGCTGCGCTACGACGCCAATCATCAATTGCTTTGGGAAAAGCCTTTTGGTGGCTCGGGTTTTGAGCTTGTGAAGGATATGCAGTTAGCTTCCGATCAGCAAATTTTGGTCTTGCTGACTTCTACTTCGCCAATCAGCGGCAATAAAACAGTTGGTACCAAGGGCGGCCACGACGCGTGGTTGCTGAAAATCGATTGGGATGGCAACATTATTTGGCAGCAAGACTACGGCACTACAATGGGTGACCGCGCTTGTAAAATATTGGTGCATCCGGACGAATCTATTTATGTTGGCGTTATTTCAAATGGTCAAGATGAAGACCGCAGCGCTCCTTTATTTGGCGAAGCTGATTTCTGGTTGTTGAAACTCAACTCAGCAGGTCAAAAAATCTGGGACCGTGCCTATGGCAGCAACGCACAAGACGAGCTCACTGCATTGCAACTTGAGCCTTATACGAATCGGGTCGTGCTTTTAGGGACAGTGGGTAATGCAGGCAATGGAAACATGAACTGCTCTTGTTTGGTTTACGGTACGAATTGTTGGATTTTCTCCCTTGACGACAACGGAGCAATCTATAACCAAGCCTGTTTGGGGTCCGGTTGGCAGCTTAATTATGCATCTTTGGTGTTTTTGACGGATGGCACTTCTTGGCTCGCAACGAATACCTTTAGCGGAATTAGTGGCAACCAAACCTTGCCAAATTTTGGCAATTGGGATACCTGGCTGCTGCACCTTGATGTCAATTTTCAGCTCATCGATCAAAAAATATTTGGTGGAACTTCTACAGATTACCCGATGTCTATCCAGACCAATGGCCAGGTCTTGCAGCTCGTTACGCTGTCTAGTTCGCCTGTTTCTGGCAACAAAACCCAGAGTTGTCGGGGTGCTTTAGATATTTGGTACCTCATGCTCAATGCCGCCGACGGCGCACTCATCATGCAACGCACAATCGGTGGTTCTCAAAATGAAAATGCTGCAGTGTTTATCAATCAAGGGAATAATACCCGCTTCTTTATCGAATCGGCCTCACCCCAAGGTGGCGACAAAACGCTCAATAACTACACTTCAATAGAAGACGTATGGTGTGTTACCATGGCCTCCACTTTAGGTCTAGATGAACAAAATTCGAATGCAAGCCCCATATTCTCCCTGTACCCGAATCCGAGCAGTGAAAGTATTGAAATCGAAAACTATTCAAACGCCAAAGAAGCCTTGCTTTATGACCCTACAGGAAAAGTGCTGCAGCGAATCGCACTTCAAGATGCACAGGCTACTCACTTTGTTGTCAGTCACTTAACTTTTGGTATTTATCTTTTAAAAGTGGGCGACCAAACACGCAGTTTGGTGATAGAATAGTTGCATTTTTTGTACATTTACCACATGTCCAAAAACGTGATTCCTTCTAGCTACGATCGCCAAACCGTTTGGTTTTTACCTTTGCTTTTCTTAGCGCTCCTATTTGTCTTGTTTGTTGCCAACACTGGCTGGGTATTCCAAGTAAGCATGACTTTCATCTTTTTGATATCAAGTCTCGGCTCATTTTTTTTGATTCCGCATCAAATTCAACAAAATGAAAAGGACCTCATTCTCAAAAGATTAGCTGGAGATATCCGCATCAGTAAAGAATCCATCGAAAAAATCGAAATCATCGACTTCTCAGACTTGCGCCGCAAAGTAGGTATCCATGGGCTGCTCGGCTACTATGGCTACTATAACCTCGCAGGCTTCGGGCAGGTGAGGGTCATGGCCAAAGCAAAAAATGAATTGCTCCTGATTCAAACATCGGGGTTTGAGCCAGTGGTTGTTTCGGTAGATGATAGCCGGAAACTTCAAACCCTCCTCAATCCAAACTAAAAAGCTCATTTACACTGCATTTCAAAATTTGCGAGAGCTTCAGGCCCAATTCGAGCGAAGGAAAATACTTGTTGTTTTCGATGGCATTGATGGTTTGCCGAGATACCTCAACGGCTTTGGCGAGTTGTTCTTGCGACAAGCCCTGAATGGTTCTATTGATTTTAATGGTATTCTTCATTTGCGCAGGTGTTGCAGGACAAAAATTCTAAAAACAAGGTGGTAACACACCAACTGGCTAAATAAACAAAATAACATCACATTGAAATAAGGAAGACCATATACCAATAAGCTGCCAATTACCAGTACTGTAAAGTTAAGCAGGTAAGACCATTTCATGGCATGAAAACGCAACTGCATAATGAATTCATCTTCCTGTTTTTCTTTCGAAAATAAATGGATCAGGCCAGATCCAACAAGTAGGAGCGTCAGTAACTCGTCGATCATATTGTTTTGGATCCAAAAGCTTTTCTCAACGAGCAGATTATCGGCATCTTTCCAGAAGAAATTTGGAACGCTTAGCTCGATACTCAAGGTTTGAGATAGGTCGGGAAAGACGATCAAAAGCACACCAAGCAGCACACTTGCATAAAAAATGATGCCACTCGGAACCAAGAATTTTGAGGGTAGTAAATAAGTTTTCATAACGTTTAATTTTTGTCAAATGTAAAACATTATTTACATAATGTAAAATATATTGTACTTTTTATTGAAAAAATTAACCGATATAATCTTTAAGGGCCTCGATATAACTGAGAAATGCAGCCCTGCCTTTTTCAGTGAGTTTGCAGGTTGTGAGCGGATATTTGCCTTTAAAACCTTTATCAATGTTCACATAACCAGCTTCTTGGAGCTTGGAAAGTTGAAGGCTCAGATTTCCGGCACTGGTTTTTGTTTTTTCTTTCAGAAATACAAACTCGGCAGATTCAACATGTGAAAGCAAAGAAACGATGGCGAGCCGAAGTTGTGAATGAAGTAAGGGGTCTAGAGGCTTAAACATTTCTGTTCTTCATGAAATAACCGGTCAAGAAAGAGCCAATAAAAGCAGCTATGGCAGCAATCAAAGCAACAAACTCCACCGCAACAAACAAATTGACTACACTTAAAGCGCAACAAATAACCCCGAGCGCAACGGAAAGGTAATATTTAGCAATTCCACCAGTACAGATGATGGTCATACCCAATAGAAGCGGAAAGAGGGTGTAGTTGAGTTGGTTATCTTTCAAACTAGCATATAATTGTATGACCGCAACCGAAATGGCAAAAGAAATGAAGGCATAGAAATAGACACGATCCAGAAAATGTTCAAATTGCTCGGTCTGTTGATCGCGTTTATTTTGAACCCCAGATGCGATGCCTCCAATGACGAAGAGCAGCCAAGAAAAATTTTGAATCAGGTTCCATGTAGCAGAATCTGTTTGTTGGGCAATGAATTGAATGGCGTAAAAACAGCTTAAAATAAGCCCCCACAGCTTGAAATAGTAAGCGGCACCAGTAGGCAATGCTCTTATTTCTTTGATTGATTGCTCAATGGTCTGAATGGCGTCCGTTGGGTTGTATGAAGTTTCCATTTACTCTTATTTATAAATTAGTTAATAAAGTTAACTAAATATTTTGAGAATAAATCTACAAACCGTAGCGAATCACTTGATATTCATATTTAAGTCTTGTAAATCGCTACTCATTTGGTCATTGATATCCATGTTGATAAACATGATATTGTAGTTTGGGTTGTCTTCAATTTCTTTTGCAATTTGTAAAATAGATTTGGTGTATTTACCCATGAATTTTGACCAATAGAAAACGATATTATAATTTTTATCCGCTATCGAAGGGATTATCGAATTTGAAGTTGACTTTAACTCCTTTAGTAGGTTTTGCAACTTAACTGGCCCTGCTGTATCCTCCTTCCAACTTCCTTTTTCAAGGTATACTAATTCTTTGGTAATGCTTCCGTAGCATTCCTTTTTGAGCGAATCAACTAAGATCAGTTTTTTCATTGAAGCATCGTAAACCTCGTAGGTCGCAAAGTACTTTTGATGATTTGTAATGAGCCCGATATAAATGCTATCGCTTAAAACGAAAGAGTGTAGTTTATCAAGATTCTGTTTGTCAAGAAAGGAGTTGATACTGCGATAAGACTCAATTTTAGGATTCTTTATACCTAAAATCAATCTGGTGTGTATCAGCTTGCACGATGAAAATAGAATAAGGAGGAATAAAGAATACCTAAAAGGAGAATGCATTAATCGTTTTTGTAAAAATAATGAATTAACGCAGCAAAAGAATCGAAACTTAAGCACTTGTTAACGGTTGTTCCAAATCCGTAGGAGACATGAATAAAATCCAAATTGGCTTTCTTGCATGCTGCTTCATCACTTGCAGTATCGCCAATGTAAACCGGATTTTTTAAGTCGTACTTGTTTTTCATGTTGGTCAACATATCGTGTTTAGGCAAGCCAGAAAGGCCATTGCAATCGTAACCCGCTAGCAAAGGTTCCAAGCCAGACAATTCAAGAAAAAGTTTTAAATACCAATCTTGGCAATTACTTACGAGAAATATTTGATGAGACTCACTAAGAAGCTTGATGCCGTCAAGGACGCCCTCATAGAACATCCCGCCTTCATTTTCTACAACTTCTAACTCCCGTTCATTTAAGGCAGCGAGTAGGTGAGGATACGCGTTCATCAGACCAGGCAAAAGAGTTTCAATGCAATCCTCAAAGGGCAAACCGGCAACACTTTCTATTTGTTTGTCAGTTACCGTCTGCTCTATACCCAGTTTCACTAAAGCGTTATTCCAACCCTTTGCACTCGCCGCGCATGCATTCCAAAGCGTACCGTCGATATCGAAAATGAGGGCGTCGTGGTGTGTCATTTTGGGTGTTTCACTTTGTCAGATTAAATCATTACTTCACCACAAACGTAAAACATTCTTTTTTAATACGATCAAGATCGTTTTCCAAGGATGTATTCATAAATTGTTCGAACAAGTGGTAATTTGTCAAAAAGGATCCATCAGGTTGTTCGTTTACTGGGAAATTGATATCCGTTATTATTTCAGTTTCACAATCTGGAGTCAAATCTTGTTCATTGAGATAACCAAGATCTGCCATTGGATAATAATGTTTAAATTTTGGGTAAAAAATAAAGACGCCTGGTGTTTTAAATATTAAGCCTTGCTTAAGCTGATAAAATCCATTTGAATAAATTAGTTTGTACTCGGGGCCGTCGGGTAATTCTTGAATAAAATCACCTGTTATGTAAATTGGATTAAATGAGTTGTCCCATTGGCCTGTTGTTTGATCATTAATATTTAATGAACTATCCTCAAGTTTTAAAACTCTTAAAAAGTTTCGTTGAAAATCAAAATTTTTAAGTTGAATATTTTCATAGAATTTTTCGCCAGAATAATTATTTGTAACCCAAGCATTAAAAACATCAGGAAAATTCATTTCAAACCATATTGTATCGCCAATATTGTAACTTTCCTTTATCGGATAAACAGAAACAGGATGCTCAAGGACATATCCTCTTGAACACTTTTTTTTCTTTGGCTCGCAAGCGGTTGCAAGCAATAACAAGCTTAAAAAATAGAGGCTTAACTTTTTCATAACCTCACCAAATAAGAAACATTAAGCCCACCGCTATACCAATGGCCGCTTACAGGGGTATCAGTGATTTTCAGAAGGCCATAGCGGAAGGTAGGTTCTACTTTGATGCTTATAATTGGGCTGATGCGCATTTCAAGACCGGCGCTAATGGTGGCGAACAGATTGAAGCGGTTGTATGTGTCAATGGAGGTGATGTCTTGCCTTGTGGTGCTGTCTTTGAAATTGGCAATGTAGGTGCGGTTCTGCTTGAGTAAAAATGCACTTGATACACCTGCGCTGGTGGTGAGGCGCATGCGGTTTGTTCCGAAACTAAAGTTGACTTTTGTTGGAATTTCCAAGTAGTGGTAATTATAGTTATACTTGAAACTTTCAGGGACTACTGGGTCCATCAAAGAACCTGCTATGTCAATCTTTTTTGTAGAAAAGCCTCTGTTGGCATATTGTATGCCGGTCTGAAAACAAAATTGCTCATTGAAGTTGTAGCCCAAATGGAGCCCACCATTGTAGCCCATTTTAACGGTTTCATTTTCATTTCTGTAATTAATTATGGTGCTGCTATTCTCACTACCATCATTGTTGAGTAAAGTGCGGTAACAAATTTCGGGTGCGGCAGAAATGCCAATTTCAAAACGCTTAAAAGTGCTCGTCTGAATTTCGTTTGGTGTTCGTTGAGCAAAGCCCACAAAGGTCAGTAGCGTAAAGGTGAGTAAAGCGAGGTGTTGCATGTTTTGGTTCTGGTTTATTTTAAACGTATTCTTTCACAAAAGTTGCCTTGCGCAGTGGTTAGGCTAAAAATCTTATTTCACTACATCCCAATTGATTGGTTTCCACGGATAAATTTGGAAGCGTCTTGATACACCAAAGTAAATGCCTGCGCACAAGAGTTTTTCGGTGATGATATAGTCTTGAATTTGACCATTTTGATAAACAGTAATCTTGTTTTCGCTAAAATATAAATTCTGATCACTGTAGGCGAAACTTGCGCTTAGTGTCAGAATATAATGTTTCTTGTAATAAAGATCAGCGCCAAGACCGATGCCGAAATTAAATGCATTTTTTACCAAGTCAGAATAACCACTTGAAACTGAATTCATGTATAAATCTGAGGTGAAATTCAAGCCCATCGCCATTGTACCTGCCGGTTTGATTTCTTTTGGTCCGGACCTCCGACACCAGCCAAACGAAGCGTTTACAAATAAATTGGTATGGTCTTTCTTTCCAAAAAGTTGATAGTCGTAATTCAATGAGATCCGGCTTTGACCTGTTTTGTTTTTTCCATCCGAAAAGTAATAAATCATCTTTTGATCAATGGAATCGTAGGTTTGAACACTAAGAAAATATTGAGCCGAAACAGCATCGTTCAGTAAGGAAAAATACAGCCGATGTTTTTTATAGGTAAGTCCAAAATCAAGAGCTGTTCTTTTGGGTTGGTCAAACGTGATGGGATGCTCATAAAAACTAAACTCCGGAAAAATAAAGGGCTCGTTTTGCGCCGAACCATTGTAAGTAATTTCGTTGAAACTCACCTTGTAAATCCTTGAAATTGAACCATAAAAAGTTACTTGGGCATAAGTAAATTTCAGGGCAATAGTAAAAACAAGTAAGGTGATATATTTCATGCGATTCAAGATCGATTTTATTTCACTATAAAAGTGAAACATTCTTTTTTATAAAATTCGATATTTGTACCTTCTATTGCAGGGTCGGGATGCATTATTTGTTCGTACAAATGATAATTTGTCAAATGCGAACCGTCAGGTTGTTTGTTGATCGGAAAACGAATGTCCGTAATGATTTCTTTTTCACACTCTGGGGTAAGGTCTTGTTCGTTGAAAGAACCCAAACATGCCATATTTGTAAATGTATTCCACGTCGGAAAATAAACAAAGCGACCTTTTTCTTTACAAATGATGCCCAGTTTATAATGATATTGTGCGTTGGTATATTTGTAAACGTATTGAACACCATAATACATTTCATATTGAGTATATTCTGGTTGGTAAACAGCTTCAAATGAAGGCCAACCACTTACATTATTTCCAGCAAGATTAACGGTTGTGTCTGTTATTTTTTTGAATGGAATAAAGGTGGGATAAAATTCAAAATTTTTCAAGGTGATTGTTTGATTAAAAGATTTTCCATCAAAGTTGTTGTTATAGCGCACGTGAAAAACATCCGAAAAATTTGGCTCAAACCAAATCGTATCACCAATTGCATAACTTTCCTTCACGGGGTAAACAGAAACCGGATGTTCAATTTGATAACTCCTCGAACATTTCTTTTTACGCGGCTTGCAAGCCGTAGTTGTAAGCAATAAGAAGCTCAAAAAATAGAGTGTTAAATTTTTCAAAATAAGGTTAATTTGTTGGTTCTGAGAATAGAACAAAGAAGCCATGACAAAAGTTACAGCGAACAAATGCCTCTTTTAAAAAATTTATTCCAAACGAATTTTCTCACAATAGTTGCCTTGCGGTGTAGAAATTTGCAACAAGTAAATTCCTGGAGAGATACCTGTTAAGGATAAAGTAGTACTACTCGGGTCAAAACTTTTAATACGTTTACCGGCGTAGTCGAGTAGGTCGATAGAAAGCAATTGCTCGGAGTAGTTGTTTTCAATGGTGATGAAATTGGAGGTGGGGTTGGGGTAGGCCTTTATGGATAGTGAGGTTTGAATATCATTTACCTCGAGCGTAGAATTGAGTGTGAGGCCCCAGAGATCTTCGTCACCATAGTTCATACATGTTTTATCATTTGAATCACTTCCGGTTGTACCGACTAAAAGATGAATGTCTGATAGATTTGGGCTTAAACGCAAAGTGGCGAGGAATTCAAATTGATTTGTGCCAAGTGTTTTGTCCGTTAGAAAATTTAGGTTACCATCTAAAGCAAACATCCAAATGTCCGTTGCTCCGATTCTGGGCGCTGACTTGAATACATTGGTATTTGAAAATGAATTAACAGCCACGCAGATATTTCCATTAGGCCATTCGATGAATTGACCTCCAAAATCTTGCAAATCACTTCCGACGGTTTTCTGTTGAATGATATTCAATTGATCATCTAATTTTAGAATCCAAGAATCTGTCTCACCAAATGAATTTTCTGTTTTTAGGCCCGATTGATTTGAAGTACTTTCAGCTAGTATGAGTAAATCTCCATTTATATTCATTAATAAATCAGAGGGGCGATCATCTGCTGAACCTCCTATAGACTTTTGCTGCAGTAAGTTGCAATTCGTATCTAAGTCGAGTACCCATATGTCTGAACTCCCATAGCTTGGCTCTGTTTTCAGACCAGAAATATCAGAATAGGAGAAAGCGGCTAATTTAATTTGATTAGGTGCCGTTTGTATGACGATAGGTTTTAATTCATGATCCTCACCACCAATGCTCAAATCGTTTATTATTTCGCCATTTGGACTTAATTTCATAATCCAAATGTCACTCCATCCATAGTTTGTAGATGTTTTATTGCCAGATACTCCCGAGTAAGACACTCCAAAAGTCAATATATTTAATCAGCCAAGCATCTGTATCACCATACAATTCATTGGTTTGCTCAAAACTTGGTGGTGATAAAGTTGAGCCACAAATATAAATGGATTGATCCTCGGTAATCAATAGACCGGATGGTAAATCAAAACCGATTCCTCCAATTGTTTTCTGCCAAACAATTTGATCATTTGGATCTAAGCAAAGCACCCAGAAATCATGTTCACCTCTTGCGTTTTCTGTTTTGTCATAATAAGCATCTGAGTTGCTCAATAAAAGAATAATACGGTTGCCATTTTCCAACAAAGCTTCCTTAATTGGTATATCAGATTCAGTAGAATAAATACAATACTGGCTAGTAATCGAACCAAACTGAGCCCAGCTATTGACACCAATAAATAAAGTCAGAAAGTAAATGTAATTTCTCATCCGCAAAGTTTTCTAGCTAAACGTTTGCGAAAGACATTTGGAGTGGTCGACACTGTTTATTCAAAGTCAAGGCAACACGCAACTGCACCTAGCCAATCGAAAAAAGAGAAAGGGCTAACAAGATTATATTCAATGTAATCAAGAAGGAAATTAGTTTTTTCATCTTTGATTTGTTTGGTTAACAATTGGTTTTCAGTCAATTGTTAGATTATACTAAACAAATTTAGAAAACTTAGCGTGAAAAGTCAAAACGTATAGGATATTTTTTGTAATTACAGATGTTTTGTCATTTCATTTATTCAATTCAAAGCTTACGAGTGTATAAGACTTGATTAAAGTGATTATTCTAAACGTATTCTTTCACAAAAATTGCCACCAGCAGTAGTCATTTGCAACAAATAAATTCCTGGTGAGAAACCCGTTAAGGATAAAGAAGTACTTGTCGGGTCAAAACTTTTAAGACGTTTACCGGCGTAGTCGAGTAGGTCGATGGAAAGGAATTGCTCGGTGTTGTTGTTTGCAATGGTGATGAAATTGGAAGTAGGGTTAGGGTAGACCTTTATGGATGAAGTGGATGGGATGTCTTTTGTTTGAAGTGTGGAATTCAGTGTAAAGCCCCAAATATCGAAAGCGCCATTTCCTTGACATGTTTTGTCATTTTGCGCAGAACCGTTTGAGGATGCGAGAACGCTAATGTTGGCTGCGTTTTGTTCTAATTCAAAATCAACCACATTGTCATCTGAAGTTGTTCCTAATGTTTGATCTGCAATAAAATTGAAATTCGCATCAACTGCATACATCCAAACGTCGATCAGTCCAATGTTTGCTTCGGTTTTAAAAGGATTTTGCGGTGAGTCGGAATTTGCAGCGACAATAATATTTTCGTTGGATAGTTCATGAATGCGACTACCATAATCTTGACCGACTCCTCCAATAGTTTTTTGCAATATAATTTCTAAATTATCATCTAATTTCAACAGCCAAGTATCCATTAAGCCATATGAATCTTCAGATTTAAGGCCGGATATATGAGACCAGCTTTGAGACAAAATAAGCAAGTCGCCATTGTTACTCAGTAAAATATCAGAAACTCCATCGATATCTGAACCTCCAATTGTTTTCTGTTGCTGAATAGTACAATTTGTATCTAAATCAAGTACCCAAAGGTCAGTTGACCCATAGCAATTTTCTGATTTTAAACCAGAAATATTCGATAACGATTCGCATACAAGCTTTAGATGATTAGGACTCGACTCAACAACAATTGGTCTAGTATCAATGTCCGCACCACCAATACTCCAATCGTTGAGTATAGAACCGTTTGAATTTAATTTTAAACACCAAACATCGATCGAGCCATAACTTATAGAGGTCTTATTTCCTGAATTACTCGATGCAGATGAACCAAATGCCATTATGTTTCCCGATGGAAGTTCAATTAAATCGGAGAATCCGTCCATTGCTGTTCCACCGTAATTTTTATCCCACAAAATGTTTCCTGAGCTGTTCATTTTGATCAACCAAGCATCCCAAGATCCAAATAATGCATTGCTTTGTTCGAAACCAGCAGGTGATTTTGTGGCTCCTCCGATGTAGATGTTTTGATCAGCACTAATGAATAGGTCCGAAGGAAGGTCAATGTTAGTGCCGCCAATGGTTTTCTGCCATACAATCTGATCATTCGGTTCCAAACAAACAACCCAAAAATCGTAATCTCCTCGGCTATTCTCAGTTTTATCTCCAGAAGCAGGGGAATTACTTTGAGTGAGTAAAATTTTATTGCCGTTATTTAGCCGAGCCTGTTTAATTGCGATGTCACTTGATGTTGAGCCTATGCAAAATTGGCTAGAGATCGAACTGATTTGCGCAATCGCATCTGATAAATGTAGAAAGGCGCAAAGAATAAGGAAGTGCTTCATAAAAGTATATTACGCAATTGTAACGCTTCCCATTTGAAAATTGGGTGGTGCATTCTGAATGCTCAAGCAAAACGCTGCCTCAAAATTGGCTCCGATTAGGATGTTTTTTCTAATAAAAGTTTTTCAATCAAGGATTTAGTTTGCGTTAGATAATCCTCTTTAGCCTCGAGCGTAAAGCCACAATGTCGGCGTATTTCTTGCCCGTTTTTACTGAAGATGATTTCATAAGGATAACTGCTGACGCCAAGCTTTAGACTATTTTTTTGGTTTGGATTGTGGTAACAATTGTCAATATTTCGGTAATGCTTTTGAAAGATTTCAGGTGAATCTACGCAATGAATAGTCACGAGTTTGAAGGCTTGGTTTGCACATGCTTTCTCCAACAATTTTAAAGATGGGTGCTTTTCTCGGCATGGTTTACAAGCATAAAAGGTAAAATTGACCAAGTATACCGTGTCTAAGGATAGCTGTAGGCTGTCGCCATTATGAGAGATAAACGTTTTGCTCTGTTCGTTGAAACTTGCCACATCCGTTTTTTGCTGCGGCGCAACATGGACAACTTCTATAGTGCTGTAATGCCGATGGGCGTTCCATAAAACGAGCAAACTCAGTACAAAACTCCCTGCGCTGAACCACCACTTTTTTTGTTTTACAAACGTTCCCGTTGCTGCTCCAAGAAATAGCAATGCACAAGCATTGTACAAAGTAAATGTCAAGTTGTGATCCAAAAACATTAGAAAGAGGAGCAACGCTACAAAGACAAAAGCGCCAGTTAAGCCATACGGCCTAGGGAAAATCACTGAGAACAAACTCGACAGCAGAAATAGCAACAAATGATTCTCGATCAGTAATAAATTGGCCACTTCAAAAGTGAGCCATTGCACGAGAAAAAAGATGATCAAGAAGCACAAGATGGATAAGAAAATCCACCCTAAATGTTTTTGCTTTTGATTTTCAGAATAATTCATACTTCAATAGAAGTTTCCCACAAAAGTTTCCTTACGAAGTAGTTATTTGGACCCTCCCAAATAATAAGAAATATTCAAGCCCGCATTGAATAATTTCCCTGATGGTAAATTTATAAGTGATGCGCCATCAGTTACATTTAAAAGTGCGAAGCGTATAGTTGGTTCAAACCTGATGTGGTTTTGGGCATTGATTTGATAATCGAAACCGAAGCTTAAGGTTGGTGAGAAATTGACCTTTCGCAGGTCTGCATCGGTAATAAAGCTTTCACGTTCTCTACGGGCCGGATAAGTGAAAATATTGGTTTGCGTTTCATTGATATAGAAATTGGTCGTGAGGCCGATACTTGTGAAAAACCGAGACTTTCCGCTGCCATAGTATAAATTAGCTTTGAGGGGAATATCGATAAAGTGTAGGTTGTAGATGTATTTAGCTTGATTTGGAACAGCAGGATCAGGTTCATTCAAAACGATATCAATTGTTTCTGTTTGACATCCTTTGTTTGAATATTGAAGGCCGGTCTCAAGCGAAATACGCCGATTGAGTTGATAACTAGCGTTGAGCCCGGTGGTATAGCCTAATTTCGGACGTTCATAGAAACTCCGATAGGTTTTAAAGCTATAATCTGGTGAGACATTGATGCCGAATTGAAATTTATTGAATTGGGAATTGTCTTGGGCGAAAGCTTTAAAAGTCAGAATAAACAGTAGAAAATAGATGAGTAGTTTCATTAGTAGCGTTTTAGAAAAGATATTGAAAATCAATAATTTTGATTTTTTGGTTGTATTTTTCTTAGCTTCAACGTATGATTCGCCTCTTTATTTCCATTTATTGCATTTTTCTTACGGCCATTGCCTTTTCACAGCAGCCCTATCTCGAAGGTACAACACCTTATCTCGATTACAAAACTCTTGGTTCAATGCATTTAAAAGGAGCAGTAAAGCAAATTACTGAAACCTCATACAAAGCCACAATGGTCAATGGTCAGTTTTTGAAAGGCGCCAAGGGTTGGCAAAATACCTGGGATTACGACAATATTTTCATTTTTGATGCCAACGGTTTTCTGACTACAGTAAAAGAACTCCGCAATGGCAGTTACCAAGTCAAGAGCACCACCAAAATCGATAGTCTCAAAAGAGTTGTGCATACCACTTTCGGGTCAAGAGCTCATTTCTATACTTATGATTCTCTAGGGCGCATCAGTAAGTCAAAAGAGATCGATAGTGAAACAAAGGTAGAACTGAACTATCTATTTTACTACGACGACTACGGCTATTTGAGTAGAAAAGAATGCTTCGTGAACAAGAAAATCAAATACATCGAAACTTTTCAGTACGACAAAGTTGGAAATTGTATTGCCGCATTTTACAAAGACGAAGACTACGCCACCACCGATTTATACAAGTACAATGCAGCCAATCAGCTCATCGAACATTCCAGCTATGAATTTGAAGACTTCGAAAATATAGAAAAAGGAATTTTCGAATACAAGGGTCAAGAACTCACGCTTGAGAAATGGCTGACCTACTCGGACAGCGAGGTGATCAATGAATTGACCTATCGTTTTGAAAATGGGAATTTAGTAGAAATTACCGAAACCGACGTGGACAAACCACAACCCGAAAAAGTAACGGCCAGCTACGCGTTTGATGCTCAAGGAAATTGGATCAGGCAATACATCAATGAAAACGGAAAGTTTTTTATCGTTGAACGAACGATTGTTTATTTTCTTTGAGGTAACTTGAATTTTATAGTTTCATTGATATAGCCGCCGCGTCTGTTATTGCAAATGATAAGTAATCCCAAATTGAAATTGAGGAGCACTAACAAACAACTTCGAGTACTTTTTATCAAAGCTATTTAAAATTGGATCAGAACCACTAAGTGTTATTTTCTCATCAAAATCCCCTCCCAGCTGAGCATACATTAATCCAAAATTCAACTCAGAAAAAAGGCTGATGTTTTTTGAAACTTTCATCTGAAGATGAATGAAATTGTTTATACCAATCAGAAATCCACCGTCAATCTTCAGCGAGGATTCGTGTGTCTTGGTTACTTGAAGTGTCGAATCTCTGATGTCAGAGACATTCAAATATTGGTAAGTTGAAACCAAGTAGAGTGGGATTTCAATACCTGCATTTAAAGTGAATAAACCGAATTTTCTTGATTTGCCAATCGATGGACATAATTCCAAGAAAGACTGATGCTCATTTATTTTTGTCAAAGCCGAAGGATAATCCAACACTCTAATTTTATTGTTTTGCCCATAGCCTAGTCTAAATCTCAAATTCAAACTATCTTTTAAACCATACGAAAAGTTCAAATTATATTTGATCACCGTTGAATTATTTTCATTAATGTATTTATCCGTATTGAATCCATTCGGATAGTCTACGTTATAAAAATTTGAAATCGGATTTTCAACTTGACCCATGTTAGAAATGCCTAAACCTACTTCTAATTTATGTTGAGAAAATGCTTTTAAATTGATCATTAAAATCAAACAAGTAAAAATATTTTTCATGCAGAATGATTGATGGTTTTGGGAATAGAACAATTAAGTAATGATTAAAGTTACATGAGTTAATGCCATGTTAAAAAGGACAATGCAAACGCATCTTTGTATGAAATCCTACTTAAACTCATACACCTTAATCGGGAACGACAACTGAAAATTGAAGCCTGTACCGTTGCTTTTTACGCCATCGAGATAGCTCGTTGTAACTAGATTGTTGTCTGTCACTTGAATTTTATAGGTTTCATTGATATAGCCACCGTATTTGTTATTGTAAATGAATGCAATGTCTAGGGAGCAAAATGGGTTGCCTTTTTTGTTTTTGATGTCAAAACCAGCGCCGATTTTCAAGATCGGCGAAATGAAATAATAAGATGTCGACGAAACCGTACCAGTGGCGGTGAAAAAAGGAGTGGTGAATTCTTTGGGATTTTCGTCTATATTGCCGTTGGCGATTGTAGGAATATATACACCTAAGCCAATGTTTGAGCGCAAGGCCGATCTTTTATTTTGAGCTAATACGCGATGGTATTCGGCACAAATTCTGACCAGGCTGTTACCGGTTGAAGAGGTCGTGAAATTATCAATAATATACTCAGGGCCAAGTAAGTCTTTATAAATAAAACTGCTTTTGACACTCGCGTTGTCTCCAGAAAAAGAGAGTTCTACTGCGTTTTTGGCATCTAGCTTTAGCCCAAAGCTCAAGCCTAAATTGATTTCATTGTTATTGAGGTGCAGGCCGTAATTGTAAAAAGTATAATAAGGGTTGGCACTGAAATTCCAGGGTTCACTGAATCTAGCCCCTGTAAAGGTCGACACATTTGCCTTCATGGAAGCCATCGGGCGCACATACAAATATCTTTGGGCTTGAAATGAAAGTGTTGAAAAAAGTACGAGTGTAAAAAACAGGATTGGTTTCATCAAGTATGAATTAAGCGTAAACAAAGCTGAGTTAAAAGTTGATCCCAACGCCAACACGCAAAGAGAGGTCGAAACGGCTCGGGAAGTTCAGTTGTAAGGGGCGCGAATTGAGCAGCAGATATTGTAAATCCGCTTCAAAGGGGCTTTGGAAACGATAAGCAAAACCAACTAAATTCACTTGGCTAAAAACCGTGAGCCATTTTACAGGCGTGTAGGCTATTTCTGCTCGGACATTCGCGCCAATGTCTAATGAATTGATTGCATCAGGGCCCAAACAAGAAGGGATGGACACAGGTGGGCTGTAATCGTAATAAGCCCAGCGCAAAGTTGGGCCTAGGCCATACTGAAACGACACTGCTTTGCTAACAGGGATGGTTTTCAAAAAACAAAATTGCAAATCGGAAAACGACTTGGCCATAAATGAGTAAATTGGATAGGTGTGGTCATCGAAAATTTGCATTCGATCCACCGTTTGAAATGAATGACCATATACAGACAAATCAGTTTGCATCTTGATTTGGTTGGCGAATTTGCGCTGATACCCCAAGCCAAAAGAGGCGTATAAAAATTGGTTTTCACTGTGGTTTTCACCTTTCATATTAAACATTGGCGTGCCGTCAAAAGAGCAGTGCACGAGTCCAGATTGCAAACGCAAACTATTTTGCTGGGCAAAGGTGGTGCTTTGAATCACGAACAGAAGTAAGGTTAAAGTGATGCATTTCATTTTTGAAAAATTAGATATTAAAACCAACGCCAACGCGCAAAGAGAGGTCGAAACGGCTCGGGAAATTCAGTTGTAAAGGCTTTGTTGCTGGTGTCAATGGAATGATTGTACGGTAAAAAGGGTCCTCAAAACGAAAGAACTGGCTCACCAAATTTACTTGACTAAATAACGTAAGCCACTTGACAGGTGTGTAGGTGAGCTCACCACGTACATTGGCGCCTATATCTACAGGGTTTAAACTGTAAGCATTGTCAGAAAGAACAGGTCCAGGGCCAGGTTCTACTGTGGGGGGAGGCGCATATCTGTAGGTTGCAAAGCGAAAAGAAGCGCCTATTCCGTATTGAAAAGCAAGTATTTTATTGATGGGCTTATGGCGCAAGAAACAAAATTGGAAATCCACATATTTGCGCTCCGTAAAGGTGAGCATCGGGAATAATATCGAATCTGGAAGCGCAGGAAGATTTTCAAAATTATAGGTTCTGTAATAATGATTATAAGACAGCACATCGATTTGCAAACGCGAGCTGTTGTCAAGAATGCGTTGGTATTGAAAACCATTGGAGCGGTTCAGATATTGACTTTCACCAAAAATGACTTTGTTGGCACTATTGACAATTGGGGTGCCGTCGAAAAAGCAGTGTGCAAGCCCAGTTTGGTATCGAAAACTATTGCGTTGGGCAAAAGAGGTACTTTGAATCAAGAAAAGAAGCAGGCTAAAAGTGAAGAATTTCATAGCTGTGTTTGAATAGATCAGGTTAAAAATTGATGCCTGCGCCAAAACGCAAGGAGAGGTCAAAACGACTAGGTACATTGAACTGAGCAGGCTTGAAATAAGGGTCAAACAGAAGTTTGTTCGAATAAAATGAGGCATTGCGCACATATACAAAAGCAGCGAGTTGCATTTGAGTAAACAAGGTGAGCCATTTCACGGGGCTGTACTCCAAACTGATACGGCTATTAGCGCCAAGACTAAATTGACTGAACTCATTGGCACTGAAATTGAGCGAGGCTTGGCTAATAGAAGCAGTATCTTGGTAATAAAAGGAGAAACGCATGCTGGGCCCTGCACCATAGCACAAGTTGAGTTTGGGTTGAAGCGTTTTAGCCGTTAAAAAGCACACATTGAGGTCGCGGTTACTGCGGAATTTCACCTTGAATAAATCTGGGTCGGAGGTAGGGTAGACGTAGCCATTTTTATAGTTCGAAATTTCAAAATTGACCAAACGCTTGGTGGGCAATTGATACTGGTAATTGACGCTGAACGAGGAATTGAAGGCAGACGGTTTGGAGGCGGGCAGTTCGAGCCATTGATATTTACCCGTATTCATGAGGCGGCTGTCATCAAAGAAATAATGAAAAAGGCCAGTTTGAAAGGAGAGTCGGTTATTGTATGGGCTTTGCGCTTGTAGCTTTAGGCCAACTAAAAGAAATAGGATAAATGCTTGTTTCATGTTTATAAATACGGATGGCTGTCCAGATAAGGAAGTTATAAAAAGAAAATTTAATTATTTCAATTGTTTTTGCCAATTGAACTTCCTTTTGGGAATAGTTGCGCGTACTTAACATTGAAATCATTACCTTACAATTATGTTTTACAGACTACTTTTTATATTTCTCTGCCTCAGTCAGGTCAAAATAAGCGCTCAAAAGCGACTTCAATTTGAAAGTTACCAATTTGCTTGGGGCGCCGTCATGAGTTCAAAAATACCCGCAGCATCATACAATACGTATTCTTTTTTTGTAAATCGTTTGTTTGACGATTCCGCTAATGTCAATTTATCGACACCGTATTCACTCACAACACTCAGGCTTACTCCAAACTTAATGGCACAACTCTATTTTAAGAATACGACCAATGGGAATTTACACCGCATTGGCATTTCAGGGCAAAACAGAATTGTATCTTCATTTGCGATGCTCGGCAACTTGATACCTGATCCAAACAACCCGCCTTGGATAGACGACACCTCTAATGTTGTAATCAAACTTGAGCACTCTACCCCAGTACTTACCTTAGATTACGCTTGGCTCAAGCAAGTTACTGTTAGTCCAAGATTTTCACTCTCCATTGGAGCTGGTACTTATCTGGGAATGAGTATGGTAAATAGGGTGAAAGGCATCGTATTGCGTTACTCTGCTAACGGGCAATCAATTGGTAATCGTGCATTTAGTTATGGTGGAGACTTTGAAAACTTCACCAACCACACCCTGAATATGGGTCTCTACACCAGCCTCGGTTTCAGCTATTGCCTCAATGCGCCCAATGCGCCGCGCCAGAAGTGGTACTTGACCTACGAAAGCCGTTTTGGTATCGACTATTTTGCCATGAAAAACGTGCCGTCTACATGGTTGTCTTTTCAAAATAATCAGGTCTTAGGCCTCCGTTATATGTTGGCCCATTAATGCTGAATTGCTAGACTTGGAAATCAATCAAGACCTTCTACAACGCGTTGCAAAACGCGATCACCGCAGCATTCTTGTGCTGTACAACCAGTGTTTTGCCTTTATGATGCAAAGGCTTTCCCGACTGAGTTTGCACAAAGAAGAGCAAATGAGTGTCATGAATACCGCATTTCTGAAGGCCATAGAACGCATAGACACCTTCGATAACAGCAAAGATTTCAAGGCTTGGTTGGGTGCTATTGTCAAAAATGAATTCATAGACCAGTACCGTAAAAAGCAAGCGCATGCCAAGCACTACAACGACGTACAGCCCTCTTTCGAAGACACCACCAATGTAGGTGCCGACATCCTGATTCAAGTTGCCGACACCGATCAACTATACATACATTTGATCGATGCCCTTCCCGAAACCACCCGAATCGTATTCAACCTTTATGTCCTGGAAGAAATGTCTAGAGAAGAAATTGCGCAAAGCCTTGACATGAGTTACGACGCTGTCAAATGGCATATTTTAAAAGCAAGAAAACAAATCGCTGAACAATTAAAAATGACTCATCATGAAAAATAATTTAACGTCATTTGAACAGCAATACAGAGCACAGGTCTTTTCCATGGAAATGCAACCAGACGCTGACTTTATTGCCGATCTTGAGCAAAGGCTCAATGGTCGCGACACCAAAAAGCGCGGCTTCTTTACCTGGTGGACTTTCTCAACAGCCAGCACTATTACTGTATTGCTTTACGGCATGATGTTCTTGCATCCTGCATCGCTTTCAGATGTTGAGTTCAAAAGAAATGATGGTATTCTACTTGCCAGTCAAACTTCAGTAAGTCAGGTAAAAACAACAGCACAAAAGGTGCAAATTGAAAAATTGGCCGTTCTCCAATCAACGCATAACCAGATTACTGAAGAACAGATCAGTTCATTTATTTCAGAACCAGTAAGTAATGAGGTCGCTGCAGCTTTTGATCAAGTATCTCAAGATCCCTTTATTGATACATTAAGAGCTCCTTTTTTCAAACCTTTACAAGTGCTCAGTCTTCTTTTTATTCCCAAACAAATAACACGACCACAATTTGAACAGCAGCGTCCACAACTGCGCGCCAAAACCAAAGCTTTGCTTGATCGTCCATACGAAATCCAACTGTATTCAGGTCTGAATTTCACCAGAAGTTATCTGTATTCAGACTACAATATAGTTAGTTCTTATGATTTAGCACTCACTGCCTCAGAAAGCACCTTGCAAACCAAAAATTTCGGCTTCAATTGGCTCACTTATGCTGGGTCTTTTCAGTGGGGTCTAGGTGTTTTTCTTACACATCTTGGCGAGCAAGCTAATTTCTCTTATTTAGAAGCTGAACTCGTTCCAAATGCAGGCGCCCTCAATACCTTTGACACCATTTATCATCCTAAAACCTTTACCGGCAAAAATGACTACAGCTTTGTGCAGGTGCCTATTAGTTTGGGTTATGTATTCAAGATGGCACACTTCTCATTTATCCCTAAATACAGCGCGGCAATAGGTTTTAGAAATGGCGAACAAATAGGTTATTATCCGAACAGAAACGGCATTGGTCTGAGTAATTTCTTTGTGCCAAGTGTGAATATCCAACACAGTGCCCAGCTCGAACTCCGCGCAAACACCAAGCTTTGCTTCTTTTCCGTAAGCCCTTACCTCAACTTTAATAGCGTCAAAACACCACCAGAAGTGTTGAGCTACCGCAAGTACATTAACTATGGCGTAAATGTTGGTGTGGGCTTCCGCATAAATCGCTAATTTCATCCTGTAAATAAACAATATGAAATCAATATTCCTCTTTTTTGCGCTCGTTTTCAGTTCACTCTCTTTTGCGCAAAACTGGGCGCCAGCCGGAGCAAAATGGCATTATACCTACATCGGATTTTCAAGCGGGTATGTTGAAATTGCCAATGTGGGCGATACCATTATTGCGGGCCAAACTTGCCAGAAGTTGCAGAAAACCTTCAATGGACTGCAGTTTGGCGTAACGCCAACGACCTATATTTTCGACACCTCCTATACCTACGAAAACAATGGCGTAGTGTATGTCTTAGAGCAAAATCAATGGAAGACACTCTATAATTTCAATGCGGCGGTAGGTGAGCATTGGCCAATGGCGCCCATGCCTGAGTTCGGCGGTTGTACCGTGAATAGCCAGCTGAAGGTTTTGGCGACAGGTATAAAAGTGATCAATGCCCAAACCTTAAAATATTTGGTCGTCGACTTTTGCAACCCAGACCTCACCAGCCAAGGTTTCCAAGATACCATCATCGAAAAAATTGGTTTTACCAGTTCTTACATGTTGCCCTTCGACATGTGCACCATGGCTTTTGACGGCAACGAAGGCGGCCCTTTTCGCTGCTATTCGGATGACAATTTTAGCCTCTACAAACCTTTCTATGCAAACGATTGTGAATTTTTGGTTGGGGTGGAGGAAAACGCTTTAGCGAGTTCAATAGTGATTGCGCCAAACCCATCCAACGGTTTGTTTGAGCTCCGAAGCGCTAAGCCCGAACCACTCCGAGTAGAAATCTACAATACACTTGGTCAGCATCTCGGAAGCTATCTACATACAGATGCAAGCCTAGCAATTGAACTTGATTTAAGCGCTCAAACCTCGGGTATTTACTTTGCACATGTGACACAGGGAGCGCAGAATGGCTTGTTTAGGTTGGTGGTGGAGTAGGTCACTATCTAATTAAAAATCCAAAGAAAAATCGGATTCCCAGTTCTTTCTGTAGCTTCATTTTTTCATTGTCAACGCTCCATTTTTGCATATGAATTGCAGCTCTATTTTGTTCTACAAGTAGCATGAGCTCTTTGTTTTTGGGATCAACGTAGGTTTGGTTTTTCTTGTATGGATCGAAACTTAAAATGTTAAAATAGGCCTTATTGAGCTCCAGTTTGCAGTCGTCCCAAGGATTTTTAGAATTCTGATTCCATAAAATACTCGTCTCTTTCAATAGTGCGTATTCGCTCGGTTGCATGTAGCCATTTTCTACCGCTATGAGTAAATAAGGCTGATACTTCGGGAAAGAGCAGCACGAATGCAGTAAAACTGAAAATGAAAATTTAGATACAAAATCATTTTCCATGACTTCTGGTTCATCGCTTCCGAACATTTTGATGGCCGCTTGTTGCCATTGATCAATCTTATTGTTTCGTTTCAAAAAATCAGCAAATAAAGAATCACTGGCTATGCCAATCATGTTTTCATTCGGGAATTGTCCTTTCGACAGAAATTCGTCAAATAAATAAGCTCTGAATTCATTTTCAAGTTGATGAAAAGCTTGATCTTGTTTCGGTAAATTAGGTCGCAACAAAAATTTGATGCTATCCGAAGCAAAGCAATAGGTGTAGACCCGCTCTCTGGTTTCAAGGTCAAAAGTTGGTTGCCTACAAGTTTTATAAATTCTTGTGATTTCAGGGTAAAGACTCGTTTTTTCAAGGTTACTGAAGATGCTGCCGGAATGTATTGCCGAAAATGGCATCCCGAGTTCGAAGGCTTTTTTCAAGTACTTCTTGACAAGCTCGTTTTCTTTTAAATAATAGGCGATTTCTGCAGCAACATAAGCATCTTTGGCAAAGTACTGGGCTTTCTTCACCTTGAAGGCTTGGTCGTAAAATGTAAAACATTCCTGATTTTTCTTTAAAACAAACGTTTCTTCTGCTAAATTAATGAGGTCATAATACGCATTTTGGCTTGCAAAGCTGAACGTTGAGAATAATAAGATAAATAATAAGCTAACAATATGATGTTTCATAATTTCTGCTTGATTTCAACCAATTTAGAGCCTTTGAAGAACAAATATCTGCCTGGCGTTTTGCTTTGGGCTTGGGTTTGTTGGTAGCCGAGTTCATCTAAAAAGGATTGGATATATTTAGAATTATTTGGGTTTCCGTAATGGGCAGCGTTGATGGCAAATAGGGGAGCATTGGAGTGCTGCTCGAGTGTTAAATCCAATTTGCTGTAACTGGAAAGCACGAGAAATAAATTCAAATGCTGCTCTTTTGCATAATCTTCAACGATGGCAAGGGGCACACAGTTTTCTGATGTACAGCCACTTTTAAAGACATAAACCAAGGATTGATCGTGTTTGTTGAGTTCCTTGAGCAACGCTTGGCCTGTAATTTCATGGATTTTATTGGTGTCGAGCGCCGCGAAACTTTCAAGTGGCTTTACCATGGCTTTTTGATCCGTTGGTAGGTATTCAAACGCATTGCCTCGAATAATGACAACCTTACAAGCGCATAAAACCGTTATGCATCCTGCCAATACATACATCCTTGTGTAGAACCCAGTCAACTTTAAAAACATAAAGTTAAATTAAAAGATATTTCCCAAAACCAAAACCTAATACCTTAAAAGTTTAAAAGTTTGCAGTAATTGGTCGTTTTCAAAGATACTGACCAAATAGACGCCGGGGCTTTCTATCGTGAACTGCTGGTTGGCGTCGGTGATGCTTTCTTCCCAAACAATTTGCCCGTAGGTGTTGCTTACCTGCATACTAAGTTTGCCTGAAAAATCAGACAAGCCTTTGAATCTGAAACCGCCAAGGCTCGGGTTGGGGTAGAGGATGAGTGAGCTAGCACTTGGCTCGCTGATTCCCGCCGTTTGATCGATCAATATAGACGCTTTAGGGTCGCCGATGAGTACGCTCTGATAAGACAACATGCGTTCGGCCATGAAATAACTTTCGGCCAAATTGTAGCCCGCAATTGTGTCTAAATAACGATTGAGCATGATGTCTGTCTCAAAAAGTAAAGTAATATACATGCAATTGACATAGCCATGGGCTGCGGTGCAACCATCTTGGATCAGTTGGGCAAGTAAAAATTGATCGGTTGGATTACTGCTTGCGTTAAAGGTATGTGCGCCACTACAGGTGTTCATGGAGCTGAATGAGCCAGGCAGCCATTTGTAGTTCAATACTACGGAATCTGTAGGGCCATGGCCGATGCCAATATATGCCAAAGCATTTTGAACAGAACTTGGGGTCCCAATTTGATAATCGGTAGTGCTATTCCAGTTTTGATTTTGAAGCTCTAATTGGCTAGGTGCTAAAAAATTGTCGATAAAATACATTGTATCGATGGAGGTAGTTTCAAAAATATCCAACACAACCTGCGCCTCTTGCTGATTGACAACCGTATTGGGGCCGCTTCTATCAATGAGTGAAATGACGTCCGCAAGTTCGTAGCCATCTAGGCGTGTGACTAAATAAATGCCGAATTGGGCTCGTGAAAAGTGCGTGTTTTCTTCATAGTAAGGATTGTTGTAGCCATTTGTGGCGCCGATTCCGCCCGCATGAGGCCCGAGTATGAGGCTCAACTCTTGATCCACGGATCCGCAGTCGCCTTGGTTGGTGTTCACGATACAATCGATGCCGTTGCGCTTGAGCGGAATACCTTTGGTAGTAACTAAATAATTGAGTTGGTCTTGAAGGTTCTGACTGGTGAGGTAATTTTCAATTTGAAGACGCAATTGCTCAAATTCAGCATCATTGATGACTTCTGTAGTTGGAGCACTCACATAGATTAGGTTTTGAGCAGGGATGTTTCGGGCAGTTTGGAAATACGTACCAATTTGCATAGAAGCTGGGCTATTGAGATTTATAATGACACCAACATCATTGTAATCGACACTTTGTGCCATGATGTGAACTGAAAAAAGAAGGAAAGGAAGCAAATAAAATTTCATAGTTGTTTTTTTAAGTTGCCTCAAGAACGCTCGATGCTGTTGGATATTTTAGGACTGAGTTCTAAATCAAAAGCGCCAGATACTAAAATGGCAAAATACGCGTAATTGGATACAAATTGTTTTTTGTAACCGAGACTCATTTCATGCCTAAATCAACTTATTCCATCCGATTCACCATTCTTGACGACGCATTGCTTGCCCAATTAGCACAACATCAGATAGAAGTGGTCGTCTTAGAAGTTCTTGTCAATGAATCAAACAAAAAAGACCAAATCCATGAAACTATTTTAGAAGAATTGAAGCAATATTTCCTAACCAAACCATTGAGCAAGGCCGATCAGCTCAAAGAACTGCTTCATGTTAAAGGATTTTCTGAAAGAGACCTCAAGGTGCTAAATGCACTTTGCGACGGTCTTTCTAGTAAGGAGATTGGAGAGCAATTATTTGTTTCAAAAAAAACGATAGACCTGATTCGGACCAAATTATTGCGGGCTTATGATGTCAAAACCTCAAATGAACTCATCAGGCTGAGCATCATCGACGGCTTGTACACGCCGCGCAGCAATGAAGCCATTCAGGCAGAGATGGATGGATTAGCCCTACAAAGAGAAGAAAGGAGATTAACTAGATTGAAATAGGTCAATTTTTAGAACATATTCTAAAAGTGTTGTGCTTCGATAGAAGTAGCGATTCTATTCCGTAATTTAGTTAGTACAATGCCTATGCAACTACCCAATTATTTAGATGTACTTTGGAACATCAATTACTGGTTAGAAATAATTGTCCCAGTACTTTATTTGCTGTTTTATAAGCAGTTGCCGAAGTCTGAATTTGTAAAGGCCTTTGTTGTTTATCTCTTGTTTAATGGTGTCAATCGCCCGGTTTACGAATATGTAAGCTCAGTTTACCATACCGTGTTTCCGGCAACTCATTTTATAATGCCGATTGAAGCCGTTCTCGTGTTTTATTTGTTATCGACAATTTGGCCAGCTTTAGCGCGCTATCGCTGGCAGGCCTTTTTGCTGGTATTAAGTGTTTTCATTGGTCAAGAGCTCTACATGCAAAACATCATTGAAAACAACTGGATTTTCAGTGTTTTTCAATACGCAAGTTTCAGTTTGCTTTTTTATGTGGCTCTCATCAAGAAGGGAGCGCGTCTTTCGCGTATACAGTTTCTGATTTGTTCTGTTTTTCTCATCTTTTCGATGGTCATGCTCATTTTTGTGGTGTTTGAAAATGAAATCCGCTACACCTATTTCTTAGCCATCGTTGTTTTTTCCATTCTATACGTCCTTTTTATCAGTATGTACCTGACCTTCATCTACATACTTTATTTATTGCGCAAAAATGCTAATACCTATGAATGAATCGCAAGAACTAACCACATTGATCATTTTAGGAATGTTATTTGCGTTTGCCATGGGTATTGGCATGGTGGTGCTCGCCAATAAGAACCGACAAATTACGGCGCTCGGTGCGCAACTCTTACAAGAAGAAATTGACCGGCAACATAATGACAAACTTGCGCTTACAGTTGCTACCCAAGAGAGTGAACGCGGTAAAATTGCCCGGATCCTTCACGACGACTTCGGCGCCTTGCTTTCAATGGCTCAGAAAAATTTACAACTGATTGAGGAAGCGCATTTGACTGAGCTCACACATAAAACAGCGCTCCATAATGCCATTGAACTCATTCAGCAAAGCATTGAAGAAATCCGAACCATTAGCAAAGATTTAACACCATTTTACCTTAAGAAATTCGGCCTAGCCAAAGGATTAGAACGCATGGGGCAACAAAAAACAAATGCCCTCAGCGAAAAATTTATTTTTGAGTCAGATTTGCCAGAATTTATCATCTTGGATGAGCAAATCATGACGCATTTTTTTTACATCGCCAGTGAACTCATGACCAACTTGATCAAGCATAGCCATCCGAAATCTGTACGAATGGAACTCAAAGACGCCAACGACGGGCTGCAATTATTGATTGAACACGATGGTATAGCCCTAACGCAGCAAGAATTTGAAGTCTTGCAAGCAACCTCCACTGGTCTGGGTATGCAGAACATAGGCTACCGCTGTGCCCAAATTCAGGCAAAGCTTTCTTTTGCTTGTATTTCCAAAAAAGGTCAAATTTATTTGGCAATTCAAAACCTGTCGCATGCCACAATCTGAAGCCATTCGCCTTGCACTCGTAGACGACCACGCGATTGTCCGCCAGGGTTTGGCGAGTATGTTGCGAGAATATCCACAAGTTGAATTGCTCATCATTGCCAATAATGGTCAAGATTTCTTAGCGCAGCTCTCACAACAACCTATAGATATCGTCTTACTGGACATCGAAATGCCTCAGCTGAATGGCGTAGAGACCTTGCAGCAGCTGAGCACACGCTATCCCAACGTAAAAGCAATCATGCTCTCCATGCACGACGACCCTGAAATCGCCTTGGAGTGTCTGCGCTTGGGTGCTGCATCTTACTTACTCAAGGAATGCTCTCTCTCCGAAATGATGGAAGCCATCACACAAGTTCAGCAAAATGGAGTTTACCTAAGTGCTTTTGCCGAAAGTTCATTCGCAAGCAAAAAACATCACATCAATGGCTTGCAGCAGATGCAACTCGAAAAAGGATTTTCAGATAGGGACCTCAAAGTACTCCAACTGCTCTGTGATGGCTTTACGAGCAAGCTCATCGCCGATCAAATTCATGTCTCCAAAAAAACCGTAGATCTGATCCGCACAAGGCTAATGAAAGCCTATCAGGTCAAAACCTCCAACGAACTCATGCGGCTCTGTATCCTCGACGGCTTATACAAACCGCGCACCAATGAAGAAATTCAGGCAGAAAAAGATGTGTTGCTTCAGGAGAAATTGGAAAGAAGAAAGCGAAGACTTCAAGGGGAATAGGTGCAAAGCACCCCCAAATCCTGGTTTATTGCGTAGTAGGATAAATTTCCTTGCTATGAAAACATTTTACTCACTACTATTTATTTTTACTCAAATGAGCACGCTACTCGCTCAAGGCACCTGGAAAACTGTAAGTGTTGGACCTGGGTTTAGTGTGGCGCTGCATTCAGAAGGCACTTTGTGGTCTTGGGGTGTAAACAACTTTGCACAGTTGGGGATAGGAACAGCATCTTTCAATGGTGGCCCTGGTCTTGGGTACAATAATGTTCCTATTCAAGTTGAAACGCCTTACCACGATTGGATCGCAGTTGATTGCGCCGAAGCTTATACCGTTGCGATCAGATCCAATGGCACTATTTGGGGCTGGGGCTGTAAAAAAAATGTAAATGCCAGTTATCCTGAGCTTGTTTATACGCCAGAACAGATTGGCACAGACTCCAATTTTGTCTCTGTATCTGCTGGATACAATTTTTATGCAGCAATTAAAGCAGATGGCACCTTATGGACGTGGGGTGCAAATAACTATGGCCAACTCGGTAGAAATGATACTACTTCATGGGTGGAAACACCCACCCAGGTTGGCTCAAGTTCTGACTGGAAACAAGTATCGTGCGGTACTCGACACTCTTTAAGTTTAGATAGCGCTGGTCATCTGTATTTTTGGGGACAATACAGTTGGGGAGCAAATTCAGGTACAATACAACATACACCAATTATTTACGACCCTTTTTTATACCAATACGTTTGTGCCGGAAATAGCACCTCGGCCGCAATTCACATCAATGGCTCACTTTGGGTTTGGGGCTTTAACTATAGTGGGTTTTTAGGCTTTGGAGACAACTATGATCGTACGGTGCCAACCCAAATTGATGCAGACGCTGATTGGTCCAAAATTTATGTAGGCTCCACGTTTTTTTTAGGCCTTAAAAATGACAAAACGCTTTGGGGTTGGGGTTACAATGGCGACGGTCAATTTGGAAATGGCACTTTCGACAACATCACCTCTCCAACACTTCTTTCTCTCAATGGCGCGACCTATGACCAAGTAGCAGTTGTTACTGGGCCTAGTTTTTTTGATGGGCCAGACCTGCCATTTGGCTACCATACTTTGTGTATTAAGTCCAATCAACTATCGATTTGTTCGGCGGGTCAAAATTCTTGGGGTTATTTAGGAGTGGGTAATTTTACAAATACATCCATCTTCAATTGTTCCGTATTTACCTTAGCTTCAGATGATGATAATCCTAGTATTGATTTTTCTGTTTTTCCCAATCCAAGTAGTGGTAAATTCACCATAGAAGCGCCGTTTGAGGCAGGGCAAGTCATTGCGCTTTTTGATATGAATGGGCGGCTCGTGTACAGGCAATTACTCATGAATTCAGGGTTTTCTCAAACTTTAGATATTGAATTGAACCCTGGAATATATCTTTTTCAGTTGCTGAATCAAGAAGGCGAAAAGCTTACAAGCCAAAGGCTAGTGGTGAACTAAAAATTGATCAAAGGCAACGTTCGCTGGCCATTGATATTCCAAAGACCAATTTGGAGGCCTTTGAGTTTGGTGCTTCTATTGATCAAGCCAATTTGAATACCGTTGTGCGCATAGCACTGATTGACGAGCGCAATGCAAATGCCGTTTGCTGTGGTGTATTTATTCTGAAACCCAGTAATTGCTAGGCCATTCATTAATGTACTCATGCTACTCAAGCCGCTGATCACAACACCGTTTGAAATAGCTGTGGTGGTACCAATACCCGAGATGAGCAGTCCGTTGTGCACTGTTTTTGGTGTTGCGCTTGGAATGAGCATCCAGCCGCTTTCTTCGTTGAACATGACCTCGTAGGAAAATTCTTTCGGATTCAATAAAGCCACAAAGCCCATCCCAAAAAGTTGGATATTGATGCCGTTGGTGGTTTTAGTGTAAGGTAAATTGCATATCGCATCAGAACCCACCAAGCCCAGCGCAAGCCCATAAAATTGAGGCACCACACTCGGTAGCAAGCGAACACCGTAAGCTTTTTGCTTGTCGGGTAGGGAGTCGTTTGGATTGATTTTTACTTGCGCGCACAAGCCCAAACTCAAACTGATCAATGCAAAGAAAAAGAGTTGTTTCATGTGGTTTGAGACGCAAAGAAAATCAAATAGTAACTTTTAAGACTAAATTATACATCCACATGCTTGTAACCAAAGGATTTAGTAATTTTAGAAGAAAAATTCATGAAGTACTTCTTTACTTTTGCCTTCACATTTGTTTTGATGATCTCAGCTTTTTCTCAAACATGGGTCAAGGTGAGTGCAGGGACAGAATTTACAATGGCGCTCAAATCAGACGGAACGCTTTGGGCTTGGGGAGCAAATAATTATGGTCAGCTCGGGGCAACAACACCTTCTAGCAGTACTGTTCCTATTCAAGTGGGGACAGACTCGGATTGGAAAGACGTTGTTTGTGGTAGTTTTCATATCCTTGCATTGAAAACGGACAGCACCCTTTGGTCTTGGGGCTTCAATGCCTCAGGTCAGCTTGGTTTAGGGAATACAACCAATGTTTCGGCGCCTCAGCAAATTGGCACCGACCACGATTGGGCTCAAATAGACTGCGGAACAATTCACAGCGGGGCCATAAAAACCAACGGCACATTATGGATGTGGGGATACAATCTTTATGGTCAAGTTGGTAATGCAAGTAATTCCGACGCCTTAAGCCCAGTTCAAATAGGGACGTCAAATACTTGGAAAAAAATCTCACTTGGCGGAATTCATAGCCTTGGAATTATTGAACAAGCTGCTCAAAATGTAATTTATTCATGGGGATATAATTTATCAGGGCAACTTGGAATAGGGAATAACACGGACATGAATGTTCCCACGCCTCTCTCATTGCCAATAAACCAGGTTTTCAATTGGAAAACTATTTCAGTAGGTTTTCAGTTTTCAACTGCTATTACACAAGACGGTACCGCTTGGACTTGGGGTTTCAATGGGAATGGCCAGTTAGGGCAAGGAGACACCCAAGACAGAAACGTACCCACACAACTCGGAACCCTAACAAATTGGAATCAAATTACAGCTGGATCAAGTTTTGCCTATGGCACCTTAACAGATGCAACTTCTTTTTCATGGGGTTTCAATGGCTTAGGAGCGCTTTCTATTGGCACCACCCAGTCTCAAAACATGCCATATCCACTCACGGTTTCTTCTACAAATATCAATAGTATTGCCCTTGCTGAAGGTGCACCGAGTGGCAATCAACTTTATGGCATGCATGCCATTGCCATTTCAAGTGACAGTTTGGGTTTGTGTACAGTCGGCGCAAACTATACCGGCCAACTAGGCATCGGCACAACGTCCTCTAGAAATTACCTCGAATGCGATGTCGCGAGTCTTGTGGGCATCGAAGAAAACCCTAGCATCGCACTCGCCGTTTATCCCAACCCAAGTGCAGGTAAATTCACCATAGAAGCACCGCTTGACGCAGGGCAAGTGCTTGCGATTTTTAATTTGAATGGGCAGCAAGTCTTCACTCAAGAGATCTTGAATTCAGGTTTTAACCAATGTCTAGAGACTAATCTCACCCCAGGATTGTATCTTCTCAAATTGATCAACAGAGATGGTGTGCAGCTTACGAGTCAACGATTGGTTGTGGAATAATAAAAAATGAAAACAACATTACTCTTCTTTTTTGTTCTTTTTGGAGGGGTAATTTGCGCTCAAACAACAGACTACAAAATATACAGAAATCAAAAGCAGCATCCGACTTGCACGGTGCTAGATTCTAGCATTGTCAATGACATCCTGAACGAGTTACTTACCTTAGACACCACGCCATTCACATCCAATCTCGACGTTTATTACAAAGATTTAGGCTTGGCTTATTATCAAGTTTATCTGAGTCGAAAAGACACCGCCTTGCTGCGCAGTTCAATTGATGCCTATTTAAAGATCAAGGTGTCTACCGATGCGGATTATTGGAACATGATGCACATCCATTGTATTCTTGGTGAGTGTCAGAAAGGGGAGGCTTACTTGAACTTGTATCGAGGAGCAACTCCGTTGGCGATTCAAACGCCAAAAGAAGAAGAGATACTGAGAATACAACACCATTGTCAAATTGCTTCACAACTCCATATCGACATTCAAACTTTCGAGCAAAACGGCATGCAAAAAGCAGCAGCAATGGCTTCACATGAGCCGAAAAGCGCATACAGCGCCTACAAAAGACGTTTTGATTACATCATATTGAACACACCACTAATTCATGCTGCAGATCAGGCAGAGGCCAGAAAAAAGCTCTTTGCTTTGTATCCTGATACCCTCGAATTGAAAGCGGAATACTCGCGTTTACTTTTTATGGATTCAACATTGTGCACGAATTTGTTGAGCATGATGAACGCCATTGATGCAAGCGGAGTAGGGCATCCAAAAGCTCAATTTTCAAAAGCTCAATTTTTTGAAGTCGCTTCCAGATTTTTCTTGATTGATTCCATTACACCAAAAGGGAAAATCCAAACGCATATTTGTATTGGTATTAATGGTCAGCAAGAATTGGCAAATAGTGCACAATTTCATTTGTTGGCGGCCTTTTGTTACGAAGCGATATTTACTGATTTTGACAAAGAGGTTTCATTAATTGAACAGGTTTTTGAACAGCATCGAATGGAAATGTCCGAGCAAATCTCAAGTGGCAAAAAACGTCAACCAATTCATTTTTATCAGCAACTCCTCTTTCAAAAAATGGCAAGCGATACTGTTTTTCAGGATGCTTTACTCAAGTATTACGAGCTCAATCGAGACAATTTGGCGTTTGAGATCAAATAGTATCACAACTCCTTCACCCAAATGATATTCACTGGGCAGTTTTTGGCGGCGAGTTCGTTTTCTTCTTTTTCGAAATCGGGGAGATTGATGGTATAGAAACCGCGTTTTTCTTTGCCGCCAACAAGGGTGCAGCGGCCATCTTTTTTACTGATGCGCCAGCGTTGTGGGGCTGCTTCTACGCAGGCATTACAGCCAATGCAGCGCTCGCGTTGTTGGCTCACTTGGATCATTCGCTGACCATTTTATAGAGTTTGTCTGAAGGCCGTATTTTCTGGTCTAGTTTGATGCTGAACACTTGTCCTTTTTCAATTTCATTGACTGCGCCACTTTCAATATGGATGTTTTCAATGGTACTTTCGATGTAGCCAGTAGTGGGGCCCGTGACAATTACCTGATCGCCAATCTTGAGTCCGTAGGCCTCGCAATCAAATTCAGCAACGCCAATTTTGTCGTAGTAATGAAGACCCTTGGCGATGTAAATTTTCTTTTGGGTAGCCAAAGAACCTGGCACCTTCGACCATTCGCCCATTTGGCGCCCCAAATAATAGCCATCCCAGAAACCGCGGTTAAATACGGTACTCAATCTTTCTTTCCAATTTTCGATGGCACTTGGGTTGTAGGCGTCTGTCCCTAGACTGTCTAGTGCTTCGCGGTAGCACTTGGTGGTGGTGTAAACGTAGTCTGAGGCGCGGCCACGGCCTTCTATTTTAAGCACACTGACACCCGCTTCGATGATTTGATCGATAAAATCAATGGTGCAGAGGTCTTTGGCCGACATAATATATTCGTTGTCGAGCTCGTATTCGGTGCCGTCTTCTTTGTCAGTGACAATGTAGCTGTGGCGGCAATTTTGAATGCAGGCACCGCGGTTGGCACTCGCAAAGTGGGAGTGTAGGCTCAGGTAGCACTTGCCCGAAACAGCCATGCAAAGCGCGCCGTGTGCAAAAATCTCCAAGCGCACCAAGTTGCCACTTGGCCCTGTGATGTGTTGTCTTTCAATTTCTCTTGAGATTTCAGCAATTTGCTTGAGCGAAAGCTCCCTTGACAGCACCACAACATCGGCAAACGTGGCGAAAAACGCAACGGTTTCTACATTGGTTACATTGGCCTGAGTAGAAATATGAACGGGCATGCCAATCGATTTGGCAAATTGCATGACTGCAAAATCTGAGGCAATCACGGCGTTAATTCCGTCGGTTTTGGCGGCTTGCACGATTGTTTTCATGAGGTTCATGTCGTGCTGATACAAAATGGTATTGAGCGTCAAGTACATTTTGACTTGGTGCTCTTTTCCGATTGCTGCAATTTTTTGGAGGTCCTCTAAGGTGAAATTATTCGAGGAGCGGGCGCGCATATTGAGCTGTTCGATGCCAAAATAAACAGCATCACAGCCTGCTTGAATGGCCGACATTAGGGCTTCGTAAGAACCCGCTGGAGACATCAGTTCTACTTTCATGTTGCAAAGGTAAATTGATTTTAATGAATTGCTAAGAATTATGTATTTTCGAGCACAGAAATGGTTTTCAGCAGTATCCTCTTCTTATTGTACTTTTTGCCGGTTTTCATGTTGGTCTATGTGCTGCTGCCACAAAGCTGGAAAAACTATTGGGCCCTTTTGGTGAGCATTTTATTTTATGCCTGGGGCGCTCCCAACTTTTTGTACGTGGTACTGGGCACGAGTTTAATCGATTTCTATTTGGTTCGAGCCCTTTATCAAAGTAACAAGCCGCAACGCAGGAAACTTTTGTTGGCCGTTTCGCTAACGCTGAACTTGGGGCTTTTGGCCTACTTTAAGTACGCTAATTTTTTCATTGAAAACGTCAATCAGGTCTTAGCAGAATTGGGCATGACTGCTTTGAATTGGACGAGCGTTGCGTTGCCGATTGGTATTTCCTTCTTTACGTTTCAGACCCTTACCTATGCTATAGAAGTTTACCGCCAAGACCACGCACCTTTTGAAAAGCCCACGCAATATTTGCTTTACAAACTGATTTTTCCGCATGCCATTGCAGGGCCCATCATTCGCTTTAAAAGCGTAGCACAGCAGGTTGTGGCTCGCACCGAAACGCCCGACGACCGTATCATTGGTTTGTTTCGCTTTAGTATTGGGCTTGCCAAAAAAGTCCTAATTGCGAATGTACTCGCTAAACAAGCCGATTTTTATATGGGTGGCGAGCTCAGCGCCCTCAGTTTCGACGAAGCATGGGTGGGTATTTTGGCTTATACTTTTCAGATTTATTTTGATTTTTCGGGCTATTCCGACATGGCTATAGGCCTTGCCCGCATGATGGGTTTTCGCTTTCCAGAAAATTTTGACTCGCCTTACAGTTCGGGAAGCATTACCGAGTTTTGGCGCCGTTGGCACATCACGCTAGGTGCCTTCATGCGCGATTTCTTATATATTCCTTTAGGTGGAAATAGAGTAGGTAGCAAATGGCGCTTGTATTTCAATTTGTGGTTGGTGTTTTTGGTTTCGGGTCTTTGGCACGGTGCTTCTTGGAATTTTGTATTGTGGGGTGCCTTTCATGGTTTTTTCTTGATTTTAGACCGTTTGTTCTTATTGAATTTATTAGAAAAAATAGGTAAGGTGCCTGCCGCTATATTTACGTTTTTTGTGGTGGCGCTGGCCTGGGTCTTGTTCCGTTTAGAAAGTTGGGAAAGCGCCAAAACATTCTATATTCAACTATTTGATTTTGAAGATATTAAATTCATTGATTTAAATAATAGCTTTTATGTTATATTCCTCTTAGCGATTTTATTTTCCATATTGGGGAGATCTCGTATTTTCCAAAGGGTAAGTAACTTTTTAATCATTGAAAATCCTTCTTTATCTATCACAAAATCTGCAATCCTAACGCTCATCACAATTGGATTGTTATTCTTGAGTATTGTCTTTCTCTCGGCATCTAACCTAAACCCTTTCATTTATTACCGCTTCTGATGAAAGTAGCACCAAAAAATACCATTTTGAAGAATGCACTATTTGGATTGGTGCTCGCGCTGCTTTTATTGCCTTGGCTAGAGCAAAACGAACACATTTTTGAGCCCAAACCGCTCGGTGGTGCGCAGCCTAGTTCAGAAAACATCAAATTCTCTTCAGCGCATTGGCGTACAGCCAAATTTCAAGAAGGCCAAGAAAAATACATCAGTGAACACTTCGGTTTACGCCCATTTATGGTGCGTTTCTACAACGAAGTATTTGATAGGCTGTTTGGTGAATACCAAGCTAATGGCGTAATAGTCGGAAAACACGGCTATTTATTCGAAGAAGGTTATCTGTTGGCTGCTTCTGGTCAGGATTACATTGGCCTAGATTCGATCAATGAACTCGTGCAAACGCTGGCTTTGGTTCAGCGCGACCTCAAGCAAAGTGGAAAGGAACTTCTGGTGTGTATTGCACCTGGTAAAGGTTCGTTTTATCCAGATAAAATGCCTGATGTATACCGCTACAACCTAAGCACAGGCAGGAATTACCCCGATTTTATCAGAAAGCTTGTGGCAGAAAAGATTCCGCTTTTTGATGTGCAAGATTGGTTTTTAAAAATGAAAGCATCGGCGCCATATCCTTTGTATCCTAAAACGGGAATTCATTGGAGTAGTTATGGAGAGTATTTAGTGGCAGATTCGCTCATCAAGCAAGTCAGTGCGCTTTCACAAAAACCATTGCCCACACTTAAACTTTTGGGCATAGAGCAAGATGCAAAGCCCCGCGACCGCGACGACGATATCGAACTAGGCATGAACTTGCTTAGAGACCTTCCAGATTTGAAAATGGCTTACCCTAAATTTGAAGTCAAGCCGTTGTCTGCAGGAAAAAATGCTCCTAAAGTGTTGGTAATTGGGGACAGCTTTTACTACGGAATGTACAATTGGGGCATGATGCAACACGTGTTTGAGGGTGGTGAATTTTGGTATTATAACCACGAAAGGTTGGTGCCGGGTAAAGCAACGACCTACCTCAAGGACGTAAAAGATTACAAAGCCTCGGTGAAAGAATTTGATGTTGTTATTTTGCTACTCACCGAAGCTAATTTGCCTAGATTTGGATTTGGCATGATGCCAACTTACTTGAAAGACTAAGCTTTTGGGATGAGCTTGACATTGAGGGCAACCCAGCCTTTCTGACCTTTGCTTTTCTCGAAACTCACTTCGTCGCGTTCTGCTATAGGTTGTGAAAGATTGGCTGCGTGCACAAAGATATTTTCTCCGCTCGCTTTGTCTTTGATGAAGCCATAGCCTTTTGAATCGTTGAAGAAAATAACGGTGCCAGTGTCTGCGGCGTCGTCTTCGTCGCTTTCTTCGCGACGTGGAATGCCAATTTCAATGCTTTCTGCATCGATTTCTACGCGTGTACTTGGATCAATTGGGGCATCGACGATGCGGCCAAATTCGTCTACGTATGCCATCATGCTGTCTAGGCCGCCTCCGCCTGCATTGGCTTTGCGCTCCTCAGAACGGATTAATTTTTCTTTTTTCTTTTTTGCTTTGAGTTTTTCTTTTTCCTTCTTGGAGAAGGTTTCTTTGGATTTAGCCATTTAATTGCGTTAAGAGAATAAGTGCCGTGAGAAGAGTAGGAAGGGAGGCAACTTACAAGACGCAGGCGTAATTAGACTGCAAAGATACAAAAAACTTACTGATGACGCTTGGTCGGTTGCCAAACAGAAGAGCGGATGCCTCCAAAAAAGCGAAATAAACCAATGAGCAGTGCCACATTCATACTCACAAAGTGAATGACGTAGCGCAACCAAACCAGATGCGTGCCTTGTCTGCGCGAAAGGTAATCTACCACAAAAGAAATCGGGATCAAGAGCAATATAAAATATAGGGCTTGATAAAACCAGGAACTCTCTTGTTTTTGCAGAATTTGCAGCGTCATGGCGACTAAAAATATAGGGAGAATCCAGCGCAGTACCTTGTGCGAAAAAAACGTGAATGAAACCGCATTGAACCGAAGTAGTAAGCGCCAAAATCGCTTTAGATTTTGAAAATTACCAGATGATATACGGATTTTGCGCTTGAACTCAATGAGCAGGTCATTAGACACATCTTCCAAAACAATAGCTTCCGTTTGTGTGATGCAACGGTAGCCCTTTTCTATGCAAGTCATGTTGACATAGAAGTCATCGACTAAGAAATGTTCCGGAATGGGCTCAAAACAACTTTTGCGAAAAGCAAAGCAACCGCCAAATGGCCCCATCATAGCGCCCCAAAGTTTGCCTTCAGCTTCTTTGAGCAAAACTTCACCTGCGATGTAAGTAGATTCAGGCATAGAAATACCCGTATTTTTGAGGCCATAGTGCTTCATGGTGGTATCGACTAAGCCAATGGTAGCGTCGGCAAATGGTGCTTGCAATTGAAATAGCGTTTGTTCTGTGAATAGCACATTGGCATCAGTTAAAACAATGAGCTGATGACTGGCCTTGGGCACGAGCGCATTGACAATTTTAATTTTGCCTTGTCTTTGGTCGAAATTAAATACGTGGCACGAGGCAAAGTGCTTCTGATATTCTTCGGCGATGAGTGAGCTAAAATCGGTGCTGGCATCTATGCCAATCAATACTTCAATCTGATCTTGAGGGTAGTTGCTATTTAAGATAGACTCCAGTTTTTCTCTGAGTACCTTTTCTTCGTTATGTGCGGCAATAACAATGCTCAGGGGAGGTAAAACACCAGTAATCGGGTAGCTGATGACATCTTGTTTTTTCTGAAGTAAATACTTCAACAAAAAAGGATAAATCAGGTAGCTATAAAGCAGAAAAACAATACCGAGTATAAAAAGTAAATTCAAGAGCATGCAGCAATATTAGCGATTATTTTGAAGTTCTTCGAGTATTTGAAGGAGTTGTCTTTGCACTTGTTTGGATTCAAAATGACGTTCAAAAAAGCGTGAGCAAAATTGAGCGCGGTCTTGCAAGGTATTTGGTTGCAGGATTAAATTTTCTAAATCGTTCAAAAATGCTTGTTCGGAGGTCATGTTGAGTTCATCTGGAAAAGAAGGAAGTCCGTCTGTAGATTTGTCGCTAAACACAATTGGCGCCCCAACACTCATGGCTTCTAAAATTTTCATTTTAACCCCTGATCCGGATTGCAAACAACCCACAAAAATACCGTGTGCAGCAATAAACGCAGAAGAATCGGGCACAAAACCGTGGATCTGCACACCGGGTTGTTGCCAGTGTTTTTGGAGTTCAGAACCTTTGCCGGCAATGTGGAACTCTAGTTTTGGAAAACGCGTCAATAGTTTTGGAAAAATTTGGGTCAAAAACCAATCTACGGCTTCTACATTGGGCTGCCAATTAAATGCACCCAAAAAACAGAGTCGTTGGGGAGTTAAGTTGCTCTGAACCGATGGTTTTGACAAAGACGCAGGTAGATAACGACAAGCGCTAAGCGTTTGATTCTCCATTTGTATCAAATCGGAGTCTGAAATCGCCAAAATAAGATCTAAGCCCCCTTGATCTTCACTCCAGATGCTTCTTTCTGCCCACTTGAGTGTATAGGCTAATTGTTGGAAGTACCATTTCTTGAGTAAATTCTTTGTGTTGTGAGCGAGGTCTTTCCAGATTTGATGTTCAATGTTGTGCGAGCGATAGATGAATTTCGCACTGCAGTAGGGCCTCAAGGCACTGGCATAAACTGCTGCATAAAGACTTTCAAAAATAACGAAGTCAAAAGCTGTGACTTGAAGTTCTTTTTTGATTGACACTAGGATGTCATCCTTCTCGAAGCGTTTTAAATTATACGACTCTTGTTTGATCAAGCTCGTTAAAGCCCCTAAAAATGTGACTTTCGTGTCGATGGTATGCGCTTGTACACTAAGTTTTGGATGAACAGGAAAAGCGTCTCCAACAAACGGATGTTTTTGTGTACTCAAAGTGTGGTAGTGTACCTCTTTGACGTGGTCCAAAGTGAGTAGGTCTTGTAAAAGCCTAGCCATGGCCAAACAGCCTCCATCTAAGATGGGGTAGGGTGGTTTATGACTAACGACGAGGATTTTCAAGGCAATATAATTTAAACAGAAAGTGCTTTCCTAGTGAAGAAAAAGGCGACAGGCGTAAATATTACCGCTGCCATCCACATGCCGACGGCTGGTGCTACAGAGCCAGTATCTGCTAGGTTGTCACCAACAGAGCTCATGATGAAATAGACCAAGAAGATAAGTGCGGCAATCACGACGGGGGCTCCGAATCCGCCTTTTTTGATGAGTGCTCCTAATGGTGCCCCAACAAAGAACAAAACAATAATAGCATAAGTAAGTGCAAACTTTCTGTGAAATTCTATCCAATATAGGTCGGTTTCGCGGTCAAGGGTTGTTAAAAATTGTTGTTGGTTGTCTAATTGTTGTTGATTGCGTCTGATCTTGGATAGCGCCAAGTTATAGGCTAATTGTTGGTCAGGGGGCGCTAGTTGATGGAACTCAATAGCTTTGCTCACTTCAGTGCCTTGCGTAACTAAACTTGGATCGTGAACGGTGGTTTGGGGGAGGTGTTGATTGAGGCTCATAAAGCCGAGCGTGCTTTGCTTGACAAAATTATTTTTTAAATGTGCTTTCTTGGCACGAATGGAGTCTATGGCTTCGTCTATTTGAAAGACATTGAGCATTTCGTATTTATCGGTAAATAAATCTTCTTTGGAGCGATTGAGGTCTAGCCCTTCAAGGTCGAGTTTATAGACCCCTTGGTCAAATTTTGAAACCCTTGATGGGCGTCCAGAAGGGTTGCCGACAGTGTTTGCAGCGGTATACTGTGGGTTTTGAATGTCGAGTTCTTCTAAGATGTGGCCATTTTTAAGATTCAAAAAGACATAGCGGCCATTGACTGATTTATAAACGTTCGCTTCTTTTGCTCTCACAGTGCGCAATTGGGTAGGTTGGGTGTAGTCGTGGATCGTGACACCCAAACACTGATTGCCAGATAAAGAATCGATTTTAATGGCATAACCTTCAAAGTGTTTGGAATATACACCTGGCGTAAGGATGGTGGCAATTTTCTTGTTTTGAATATCGTAGATAAGAGTGTGCCATTTGAGGTTTGCTGCTGGAATCACGTAGTTGGCAAAAAAGAAAGTCGATGCGGAAATAAGTACAACAATGACGATGAGCGGCCGCATGATGCGAAGTAAGGAAAAACCACTTGCTTTGAGTGCGGTAAGCTCGTTGTGTTCGGCAAGGTTACCAAAGGTCATGAGCGATGAAAGCAGGATAGCAAGAGGTAATGCAAGTGGAATAAGGCTTGCTGAAACGTACATAAGGAGTTCTAAAATAACCCATACATTTAAACCTTTGCCCATGAGGTCATCGATGTAGACCCAAAAAAATTGCATGATGAGCATGAACATCGAGATCAGGAGCGTCACGATAAATGGTCCGGTAAAAGACTTGAGACTAAATAGAACAAGACGTTTCAAGCGAAATATTTAGGCAAATTTAAGCAATTATGCCCAAACCTAAGCCGGACAAAAGCGCAGTGTTAGGCGCCGATGATGCGTTTGAGGTCAGAGATGGCTTGATGCCAAAGTGCCTGACTGCTTTCTTGATCAGAGGGGGCGGCAAAGTCGGTGATGTGGAGAATGACGGAGTTGGTCATGGGGTCTACAACATAGGCGAGTTCAAAGAAGGTGTCTAGGCCATCTTCTTCGTCTTCGAGCCATTGGAAGCGAATTTTTGAATTCATTTTGAGTTGTATGAGGCGAGCAGGTTCTGCGTTGCCATCCCATTCAAAAGTGTAGATGTCATCGTTGACCCTGACGTCGTCGGCAAACCAATCACCTAAGCCATCTGGCGTGCTAATGAGCTTGTCCAGAACGCGCGGATTGGTTTTGAGGAGGAACTCAAGCTTGTATTTTTCTTTCATTGACCCCGAGATTTATTGTTACATTTGCCATTCTTTAAATATACAAATTTTTCGCCAATGTCTGAGCAAAATCAATTGGAAAAGCTAGGAAATCAGTTTTTTAAGTACCGTGGGCAAATCCCTGTCTTGTTTTTTCTTGCCGCGTTTATCCTGATGCATTTCTTTCCAATGTACCAAAATTGGCTCAATCCGAATTACACCATCACGGCAATCGGCCTGGTTATCCTTGGGCACATCATCCGAGCACTTGCGGTGGGCAAGCGCGCTGCGCACACCTCAGGGCGTAACCGCGACGAACAAGTTGCAGAGGCAGTCAACTCTACCGGTATTTACTCAATGGTGCGCCATCCGTTGTATCTTGGCAACATCACCACCTATATTGGCTGGGCTGTTTTCACAGGTATTGATTGGTTGGTGCCATTGTTCCTTATTTTGTTCGTGGCTTATTACCGCCTTATCATTTATGCAGAAGAACAATTTTTGACCCGTAAATTTGGTCAGGCTTATCTAGATTGGAAAAGCCAAACGCCACTTTTATTGCCTGCTTTTTGGAAATTCAAAGCCAATCCGCAGCCGTTTTCCATTAAAGTAGTTCTTGAAAACGAATATTCAGGCTGGGCAGCTTCCATGACCACTGCATGGGTCTTGCTTTTGTTCCAAACTTATATTCTTGGTGTGCTCGAACCCAATAAATGGGCGCTTATTGGCATGGCCCTTTTCATTGTGGTGTTTGGCTACGGCATGCGCTACCTCAAAAAGAAAACACGGGTCTTCAAGATCGACTAAAAAGTCAGCTTTCCATTTATTGAGCAAAATCAAATACTTGGCGCTGTTGCAAGCTGCGTCCAAGTGTGAGTTCGTCTGCGTACTGCAATTCTGAGCCAACGGCAATTCCTCTAGAAATGCGGGTAACTAAAAGCTCGTATGCTTTGATTTTTTTATAGATGTAAAAGTTCGTGGTATCGCCCTCCATGGTGGGGCTAAGCGCCAAAATAATTTCTTTGGGCTGACTTTTTTCTATGCGGGCAGGCAAGCTCGCCACATTTAAATTCTGTGGGCCAATGCCATCCATTGGCGAGATCAGGCCACCTAAAACATGATACAAGCCATTGTAAGTACTTGTAGACTCAATGGCCATAACATCACGGATGTCTTCTACTACGCAAATAATATTTGGGTCGCGTTTGGGATTGCTACAAATGCCGCAAACCGGCGTATCGCTGATATTGCCACAACTCTCACACCGCAGTACTTTGTCTTTGAGAGCACTTAAGGCGCTTACAAAATCATCGATTTCGAGATCGTTTCGCTTGAGGAGGTCTAAAGCTAAGCGCAGCGCTGTTCTGCGCCCAACGCCAGGTAAACTCGCTAATTGATCAACGGCTTGCTCTAAGTAAATCGACGGAATTTGCATGGCTTAAAATTAGTAACTTTGCACATATGGCCAACAAGGAACTCAATATCCGCAACAAACGCGCTCGATTCGAATTTCATTTAGATGAAATTTTCGAAGCAGGAATTGTCCTGACCGGTACCGAAATCAAGAGTATCCGCAACGGAAAGGCCAGTATTTTAGAGTCTTATGGCTTATTTGATAAAGGGGAGGTGTGGTTGCGCAACATGCATATTACCGAATACGAAAACGGCTCTTTTTATAATCACAAGCCGCGCGCAGACCGCAAGTTGCTTTTACAGCGCAAAGAAATCATCCGTATTGAGAAGTTCTTGAAAATCAAAGGGCATACGCTCGTGCCACTCAAACTCTTTTTGTCAGAAAAGGGCTGGGTAAAAATACAGATTGCTTGTGCTACTGGTAAAAAACTCCACGACAAGCGTCATGACCTCAAAGAAAAAGACGACAAGCGCGAGTTGGATCGCTTGCTGAAGCGCTAATTAATCCTTGATAACCGGATAACCTGGATACTTCTTTTTGTCAAAGACAAACTTGGTGTCGTCGATGTCTGGGTTTGCTGTAAATTTTGTGACAACGTAAGTCATGGTGGTGCCATCTTTGGCTTTCATGCTCGCTTTCAGGAGCTCGTTGCCCGTTTTGGAGATGTACAAAATGATGGTGTGGTATTCTGCTTTTGACGGTACTTTCGGGTATAAATTAATGACGTGAACGGCTTCGCCATTGAGTTTGTCTTCGTGGTCGTATTTGTTTTTGAAGCCGGTTTCCCAAATGGTCATGAGGCGCTTTGGGTTAATAGACTCTTCGTCATCGGCGCTGGCATCGGATTCGTAAACAGAGCGTTCGTCTTTGACAATCGTCCAGGTTTTAACGCCATTGCAAATCATGGTGTTTTCACCGTAAGATGCATAAAATTTATTTCCTTTTACCCAACCTTTTCCGATTTCGTTTTCGTTGGTTCCGGTGGTGCTGTTTTTGACACTCGCATTGAATTCTATATAGAAGGATTTCATCCCCTTCATTTTGGTCGATAATTTATCGAGGATTCCTTGTGCTTTCGCATCTTGCGCCATGGCATTGATACTAAAAAAACTTAAAACAAAAACGAGTAAAAAGCGCATAAAAATGATTTTCTGTGCAAATATCATAAATTATGCCAAATCCACGAAATCTTTCTGCGTATTGCCGCTGTTAATCAATTACAATAATGGAATGATTGCTGATGAGTTCGCCTCCATGAACCTGCAGCAAATAAGTACCGGCCTTTAGGTCTAGAGGTAATTGAATTTCAGTATCTGTTTGCATGCGGAATACTTCTTTGCCTTTCATGTCTAGCAAGCGAACAAAACTAGCTGCTGGGCCACTCAAATGTACGATGCTTCCTGGGCAAGTCGGATTAGGGTAAATTGTCCTTTTAGTTGGTGCGACTTCTGTGAGGTTGGCCATGGAGCCGATATTGATGTTGTCCAAATAAATACAATTGCCCCAATCTCCGATGTTTCTAAATGCAATCTGTAAATTGCCTTGATTGGCAAATGCACTTAGATCAACAGAATCTTTGCGCCATTGGTCGTTGGTTGGTGTAAAAAAACTTTGGTTGTCAGGAGAGGTTGCTAAGATTTCACCTCCTTTGAAATATAAGACTTGCTCACTTGCAAAACAATCCGTAGACACCACTACTTGCAAAGTGTCAGAATAGCCGCTGCCCCAACGCGCATAAGCGACATCAAAATAGAGATAGGGCTGAGCAGATAAATTACTGGTTTCTAGCGGCAGCACTAAATCATCGTAACTCCCTTGTGAATCGATGTCGTAATTATTAAAGAAGGTCGCTTGACTAGAATTACCAAAACCACCTGCACTTGTAGAGAGCGTCCAGGTGCCGTTGCCGTTGTGATCCACCACACTCCAGCCTTGTGGTAAAAACTGCTGCTGAAAATCTTCTTGAATACCAGTCTGAAATGCATAGAACGAAAGTTCGACATAGAGCGAATCAGTATCGGTATGGCCATTGGCATCGGTGATTTGAAGGATGGCGAGGTGTTGGCCCGCATTCTGAAAATAGACGGCCGGATTGCGCAAATTTGAAGTGCTCGGGCTCCCTGTTGGGAAACTCCATTGCCATGTTGCATTCTGATGACTCAAGAATGAGTAATCATCGAAGTAGAACGAGTCTATGGCACAAATAGCTGTTTGGCTGAGCTGATTGACGGTAATGCGCGCCAAAACCTCTGATGGGTTTTCGGCGAGGTCGCTTTCATAAATACCCTTGCCGTAGCTTGCCAAGCGGATTTTTTGATCGCGATAGAAAGGCTTTAGGATATTGCCATTTGTAAATAGCGGCAGACCGTTGTTTTCCAAACTGAAATTTGTTTGGTTATTGCGGTAATACACTGCTTTATTGGTGGCTACATAAATGCCGCCATCGGTACCGGCGATGTGCACCAAAGATTGCACAGATTCGTTGTTGAGTAGGCTACTTGTGAGGTTGCTCCAGCTGTCACCACCATTTGTTGTTTTGAATACTTTAAAACCATTGGCGCCGCTAGGGTAGGCCAACCATAACTCTTGCGCATTGTTCGGATTGAGCGCGAGTAACATTCTACTGGAGTTGCCTGCCGGTATGGTGAGTTGAGACCAAGTTAGGCCAGCATCGTTCGTTTTCCAGAGCTTGCCCATGCTGCCACTTGCGGCCTTCTGATTGAGGTACATGACGCTTGGGTTGTCTGAGGCAATCTCAATATAGTTGATGCGCTCATTTGGATTGGAGCCGAATGTTTGAACGAGTTCGAATGAAGCTCCTTGGTCAGTTGTTCTAAAGAGTTGGTGCTCTTTACCGGTGAAGGCAATTGAATAACAATTCGGATGAAAAACGAGCTCTGTAGATTGTGCCGCCCAATAACTTTCGTTCGGATCAATGCCAAAAGAGGCATTATGAATGGCGCCGTCGAGGGTGGTTGGAATACGCTTGCCGTTGATGTCAGAATAATAAGTAAGCTTATTGTCTCCTGGATTGACGTAACCGGTTGGGGCTTCCCCACCACCTAATTCCAAAAAGTTGCCTGCGCCATAATTTTCGTGATATGCCAAATTGCCGTTGTGATAAAGACCTCCAACCAAAACATCTTCGTTCCAGCCGTTGTCAAAACCCCAATAGTCTGAGCCATGAACGCCAGACATATAAAAATCGGGTTGCGAATTCACAAAATCAGTGCTGCGGTAAATACCGCCATCTGTTGTGATCCAGGTCTGGTTGCCTATAACCCTGAAATCTTGGTTGTCTACATGTAAATTCAAGGGCCCGCCGACATAGCCCGATACCGAAGCAAAACTTGCTGCACCATCGGTACTGCGGTAAAGGTTCAGGCCGCCAATTAAAAGTTCGTCTGCGTTATTTGGGTTAGCGAGTAAAGCACAATTGTAAAATCCTTGGTGATAATTCCAGGTAGGCGTGCCTTGAGCTAAGTTCATATGCGTGGTGCTGTAAGGGCCTCCCACTGGGCCATTTGGTAAAGTCCAATTTTGACCTGAATCATTGCTGCGGTATAAACCAATGTAACCGACGTCGTTCGGTTTGGATTCGCCAATTAAATAGGCATAAACTCGCGCCGGGTCTGCGGCGCTTACGGCCAAGCGGCCGCCGCCATCGACGCGCGCTGGGTCAGTGGAATTGTACCAGCCAGCGTCTTGCAAGGTCCAAGTAAGGCCAGCGTCTGTCGATACAAAAAACTCGCAGCGAATCAGTTGGGGATTGTTTTTAAGCAAATAAAGTGTTTGGGCACTGCCTGGTTTTTGTTTGATGTCATAGCATTTATTGTTAAAGAGTGGGTTCCAGGTTTGAGCAGCGTCTGTGCTGCGGTACAATCCTTTGTCGGTGGCGGCTAAGATGATCGTTGGGTTATTTGGCAAGATGTAAATCTCGTTGACATTCAAACCAGTACTAGGGAGGGTGTTGGTCCAGGTTTGCGCGCCATCAATGCTCAGAAATATACCGTTGTTGCCGCCAGCCAAAACAAAATTGGCATTTGCCGGATGCACTTCTACTGCTGTAACGCCCGAACCAAAATCAATTGTTTTGGAGACAAGTTGCCAATTAAGCCCACCATTGACGCTTTTGTAAACCTCGCCAGGCTCTGTGCCGCAATAACAAGTGTTCGGCTGGCCAGCACATTGATCGAAACTATAGACATTGGTTTGCCCTGATCCTTGAGCGAGCCCTTCCTGGAAATTGGTGATGGGGCCCACTACGCTCCAATTAGAAGTTTTGGTTTGTTTTGCTTGTTTTTTAAGATATGCTTGCGCTTGCAGTTGCTGCTCTTGTGCGCTGGGCTCAATGATGAAGCCATGATCGTTGACGAAATATTGGTATTGACGGATCCAGCGCTTGTAGTATTGCGTGTGATAGTTCTTGACAAAATGAGCGGTGCGGTAATAGGCCTCGTAGGCATTTTGAACTTCGTAAATATTTGGCTGTGCGCCATACATGAGTTGCGCCCAATTAGGAAGCGTTGCAATTTCCACCTCAGATGGCTTTGGCATTTGTTGGGCCAAAAATGAGGAGCAATTGAGTAGGGCAAGGAATGCTACAGAAAAATAAAATGTGGGCATGGCAGGTATTTTAAGCCTCCAATTTACAATATTTTAGCCAATAAAACGGTCTTGAAATGCGGGGTCTGGAAGCAAGCAAGAATGGTGTTTGCCAAACCAACGGTACCTATTTTTAGCAACGCTGCGGTAAATAAAGTCTCTCAAAACGCGCGGAACTAACCAGGCTAGTTGCGACCAATGAAAACGACCAAAGACATCTTTGTAAATCATCAGGGCCGCACTGCTTTGCTGCCACCAGATGCCATCTCGTAGATATGAAACAGATTCTTGGAAAGGAAGTTGCTTGGCATCCTTTTCTATATAAGCAGGTAGTCCTTGATACGTACTAAATGTAAACTGCGCTTTGCGATCAATGCGAAGCAGGTATTGAATATAACGGTTGCAAAGTATGCAAACACCGTCATAGACTATAAGCTGCTTTGGTGCCTCGGTCATTATTTTTTAGGGGTGAGGTGTAGTGTTTTGGGTTCGCTTACTTTTTCTTGAAGCAAGGCCAATTGCAGCACCTCAGACATTTTGCTGACGTAGTCGATTTTGAGGCCCTTGAGGTAGACCGCTGGAATCTCATCGACGTCTTGTTTGTTTTTATTGCATAAAATAAGGTCGGTGATGCCAGCGCGCTTTGCAGCTAAGATTTTTTCTTTGATACCGCCAACGGGCAAGACGTCGCCGCGCAAGGTGATTTCACCCGTCATGGCGAGGTTTTTCTTGACTTTTCGCTGTGTGAACAATGAGGCGAGTGCGGTGAGCATCGTGACACCAGCACTTGGGCCATCTTTAGGAGTGGCACCTTCAGGAACATGGATGTGCACGTTGTATTGCGCAAAAACTTCTGGATCGAGCGCTAGGATGTCGTGATGACTTTTGAGGTATTCCAGTGCAATGACCGCAGATTCCTTCATGACCTCTCCGAGGTTACCTGTGAGGCTTAATTTACCGTTTCCTTTGGAAATGAGGCTTTCTATGAATAAAATGTCTCCGCCTGCGGCCGTCCAGGCCAAGCCAGTTACCACACCAGCGACGTCGTTGTTGTCGTATTTGGTGCGCATGCGGCCCGCGCCTAAGAATATAAATAGATCTTCGGAACACAATTTAGGTTCAAAAGTTTCTTCCATGGCAATTTGACGCGCGCGGTTGCGCACAAGCTTTGCGACAATTTTATCAAGCCCTCGGACACCAGATTCAAAGGTGTAAGATTCAATGATTTGTTGCCACAATTTTTTGTCGATGAGGAGGTCTGTTTTATCGATGCCATGGGCTGCAATTTGCTTAGGTAACAAATGGAGCTTGGCTATTTCGATTTTTTCTTCTAGGGTGTAACCATTGACCTCAATGATTTCCATGCGGTCGAGAAGTGGGCCTTGAATGCTCTGCAGGTTATTGGCAGTAGCTATAAAAAGTACTTTGGAGAGGTCAAATTCGGTTTCGACGTAGTTGTCGTAAAAATTGCCGTTTTGTTCTGGGTCGAGCACCTCAAGAAGAGCCGAAGATGGGTCGCCATGGTTGCTGCGGCCAAGTTTATCGATTTCGTCTAAGACAAAAACGGGGTTTGCCGTCTCTGTTTTCTTGAGATTCTGCATGATGCGCCCTGGCATTGCGCCAATATAAGTTTTGCGGTGACCCCGAATTTCGGCTTCGTCGTGCAGCCCTCCGAGCGACATTCTGACGTATTTGCGCCCTAATGCTTCGGCAATGGATTTCCCCAAGGAAGTTTTACCTACTCCTGGAGGTCCGTAAAAACATAAGATGGGCGCTTTCATGTTGCCTTTGAGTTTGAGGACAGCCAAGTATTCTAAAATGCGCTCCTTTACTTTTTCTAGGCCAAAATGATCTCGTTCCAAGACGCGCTTGGCTGCATTGAGGTCTAGTTTGTCTTTGCTGTAGACGTTCCAAGGAAGTTCGAGCAAAAGGTCTAGGTAGTTGAGTTGCACGGTGTATTCTGCACCTTGCGGGTTCATGCGTTGCAATTTTTCGAGCTCTTTGCCAAAAAGCTTGGCGACGCGCTCGTCCCATTTTTTATTTTGGGCGCGTTTTTCAAGTTCGCGGGCATCTTGAATTTGAGGGTTGTCGCCGAGTTCGTCTTGAATGGTGCGCATTTGCTGGTGCAAGAAGTATTCGCGCTGTTGTTTGTCGAGGTCTTTGCGTACTTTATTTTGAATTTCGTTGCGCATTTCGAGTACTTGGATCTCGGCGGTGAGGTGCTCGAGCACCATCATCACGCGTTTTTTCATGTCCATTTCTTCGAGCATCGCTTGTTTTTTTGCGACATCTGCATTCATGTTCGAAGAAATGAAATTCACCAAGAAACTCGGGCTATCGATATTGCCAATGGCAAATTGTGCTTCTGAAGGAATATTTGGGCTTTCGCGGATGATTTGTAGGGCGAGGTCTTTGATCGTGTTGAACATGACCTCGAGTTCTTTGTTGGCGGCATCTAGCGCTTGTTCGGTGAGCACGCGCACCTTCGCCTTCATGTAAGGTTCGGTTTGGGTAGCTTCAAGCATTTCAAAGCGACGCTTTCCTTGGATAATGACCGTAGAACTGCCGTCGGGCATTTTGAGCAAGCGAATGATTTGGGCTACTGTTCCGACCTGATGTAGGTCAGTGAATTGAGGTGCCTCGACATCTTGGTTTTTTTGAGAAACCACTCCGATGATTTTATCGCCTTTATTGGCTTCTTGAATGAGCTTGATGCTCTTGTCTCGACCAACGGTAATTGGAATGACTACTCCTGGGAACAAGACGTTGTTGCGCAACGGAAGAATAGGGAGCTCTTCTGGGAATTCTTGTTTGTTCATGTGCTCTTCTTCCTCGGCGGTGATCAGCGGAATGAACTCTGCGTCGGCATCGTAGCCAGACATACCAAAAAATCCTTGGTCAAAAAGATTGCTCATAATAAAATTGTTTCAGGCATTTGAGGTGACAAGATGCATGCCAAAGACAGCAACACTGCAAAAAAGTCAGTTCTTTGCCAAGAAGGTGAGGATCTGGCGCTCTTCTTCACTGAGTTGACACTTTCTTCTGGACATCATGGCAGCCGCAGCTTCTAGCGCTTTGTCTAGGTGATAAACCTCTGAACCGACATCGGATACCCACTGAAAAGAAGGAGTGAATTTCTCCGGGAAGCGCGTGCAAAAAATGTTGCTACAGACCCCAACTACACTGGCGGTATTGAACTGAACATTGATGGCCGATTTGCTGTGGTCTCCCATCGTTAGTCCCATAAAAAGCTCAGAGGTATTGACTTGTTTTTGTGCCTCGTAAGAGTAGGTATTGACTGCGCCGTAATTGTTTTTGAGATTTGAGCAGTTGGTATCTGCGCCAAGATTACACCATTCGCCAATAAGCGCATTGCCAATAAAGCCATCGTGGCCTTTGTTTGAATAGCCTTGAAACACGCTGTTGCTCACTTCTCCACCGATGCGGCAGGCTGGGCCTATGGTAGTGGCGCCATAAATTTTTGCACCCATTTTAACAACCGCACCCTCCAATAATGATATAGGCCCGCGAAGCAACGCGCCTTCCATGATTTCAGTATTTTTCCCAATATAAATTGGGCCTTCGTTAGTGTTGAGTATGGCGCCTTCAATGCGCGCGCCGTCTTCGATGAATAATTGGTCTACGGGCCCAATTAAGCGATTGCTAATGCTCAGTAACTGACTTTTTTTGCCGGCGCAAGCAAGGTTGAAGTCCGCTTTTAAAATGTCCGCGTTTTTAAGGTAGAGATCCCAGCGATTTTCAAGGATGATGATGTTCGAATTGGTATAAGCTTTTTGGGAATGAGCCGTGCCATTTTGAGCCACTAAAAGGTCTTCGATATAAAGTGCTTCCCCTTCTTTGAGTAGACTAACCACCTGTGCCAATTGCTGGTCTGGAATCACTTGCGCATTGATCCAGATGCCCGCAAGAGGGGGGTATTTGCCTTGCAAATATGCTTCGGTTTCATAACCGATTTCGGCATGAGGTAAAAGACGCTGCCAGCGTTCGGTATTGCTATACAAACCACAACGCAGTTCGGCTAGGGGCCTTGTGAGCGTAAGTGGTGCAAAGCGAAGGTGCAACTGGTTGTCAGACAGGAGAAGTTTCATTGGCGCGGTCAGAATTAGAGGCAAAACTACTGATAAACAGCAAGGCAAAAGTAAGGAAACCGTTCAGTAATAACATTTCGTTGCCAAATTGGTAGCCTTTCCAAATGAGGTCGGCATTTTGACTCAGTAAATAACAGCAAACAGGCGCCAAAATCACAATGAATGGGATGGACATGGCATGTGCGCTTCTTTTGGTGAGGATACCGAATGCAAACAAACCGAGTAGCGGCCCATAGGTGTAGCTCGCAATCAAGAAAATCAGATTCACGATACTTTTATCATTGTACCACTTGAATAAAAATACCATAAGGGTAAACAAAACCGCAAAACCGATGTGAACAATTTTTTTGAGACGCATGCGTTCGCTTTCAGGTAAATTCTTGCGTTCAAAACCAATGATATCTATACAAAAAGATGCTGTGAGTGCCGTGATGGCGCCGTCTACAGAAGGGAAAAGTGCGGAAATGAGCCCAATAATGAAGATGATGAAAACGCCACTTGGTAAATACGTTTGAATGATTTTAGGGAAGAGGTCGTCGGGGGCCAATTCAAGGCCATTTTTGAGGGCAAAATAACTTAGGATGCTACCGAGTAATAAGAAAAGTGCATTGACAATCAATAATGTAAAACTGAATACCACCATGTTTTTTTGGGCATCTTTGAGCGTTTTGACACTGATGTTTTTTTGCATCATTTCTTGATCGAGGCCGGTCATGGCGATCGTAATAAAAGCACCGCCAATGAAATGCTTCCAGAAGTAATCGCTTTTAGAAGGGTTCAAGGATAAAATTTGTGTGAGTTTTTCTTGTTGGAGGTTGTGCCAAAGTACGGCCCAAGAAAAATCCATTTGTTGTTGCAAGGTGACAATACAAACCACAAGCGCTAGCAGCATGAAGAAAGTTTGTAGGGTGTCGGTCCAGACGATCGTCTTGACGCCGCCTTTCAGTGTGTAGGCTAAAATCATGAGAACGATAAGTAGTGTTGCCTGCCAGAACTCAAGGCCAATAGGCTCAAAAACAAATAATTGCAACACATTAATGACTAAATAGAGCCGCACAGTTGCGCCTAAAGTTCTTGAGAGAATAAAATAGCCAGCACCCCATTGATAGGCATGTAAACCAAGCCGCAACTCTAAATATCGATAAATTGAACTGAGTTGGTGTTTGTAATAGAGTGGTAACAGTACGTAAGCCACTACGAAATAGCCTGCAAAAAAGCCCAATACTAATTGATAATAATGCCAGGCGCTGGCACTCACGGCCCCAGGTACGGAAACAAATGTGACGCCGGAAAGCGAGGTGCCGATCATGCCAAATGCAACTAAATACCAAGGACTCTTTTTATCGCCAGTAAAAAAACTGTGGCTGCTTGCATTTTTGGACGTAAAGTAGGCAATAGCAAGCAATACGCCGAAATAAATAAAAAGGATGGAGGGCAGTAGCATTTGATTCATGAAGTAAAAATAACGTAAAGCGCTATATTTGCCTGAAAAAATTACGCATGGAACTCATTTTTATCGCTATTTCCTTTTTATTGGTCAGTTTGGCAATGGTTGCAATTGTCTATTTATTTATCAAGCGTCAGCACGACCATAGTTTAATAGCGCTGCAATCTGAATTGAGTTTACAGCGTCAGAATTATTTTTTACCCAGCAAATTGGAGGCTTATCAGCGTTGTATATTGCTCTTGGATCGCATTGCTCCGGCAAATCTTACGCTCAGAACTTTGCAGGTGACTCAAAATGCGCGCACCCAACAAAGCCTGCTCTTGAAAACCGTTCGCGAAGAATTTGAGCACAATATTGCACAGCAATTATTTGTGTCAGCTCAAGGTTGGGCCATGCTCGTTCAGGCCAAGGAAGAGGTCTTGCGCGTCATCAATATGGCTGCAAATACGCTAGATGAAAACGCAAGCGCAACAGACTTAGCTGCTAAAATTCTAGAGATTTCGGCGCAGTTAGAGCAATTCCCAACCGAAATTTGCCGCGCCTATTTGCAAAATGAGTTTCAGCGTTTTAGCGCTTAGCCATTTTTTCTTTCAAGATGGCGATCAACATTGGAAGCAATGACAAACCAATGATGCCGAATATGACCGTTTCGAAGTTTTTACGAACGAAATCTAGGTTGCCAAAGAAGTAGCCTGTTAGCGTAAGGCCCAGTACCCAACTGATGCCGCCAATTACATTGAATTTCAAAAAGGTGCTGTAACGCATGTTGGCCAAGCCGGCGGTAAAAGGCGCAAAAGTACGTACTATCGGAACAAAGCGTGCAATAATGATGGTTTTAGAACCGTGCTTTTCGAAAAAGTCTTGGGTTTGTTGAAGGTGCTTTTCTTTGAGTAAGGCGTAGCGCCCAATTTTAAGCGAAGCTAATTTGCGGCCATATTTTTGGCCAATCCAGAAATTGACTGCGTCGCCTAAAATGGCCGCGACAATCAGCAAGCTCAGGACTGCAAATAAATTGAGCTGTGCTAATTCTGTTTCCATTTGCACGCCAGCGCAAAAGGTTCCGGCCGCAAATAAAAGAGAGTCTCCGGGGAGTAAGGGCATGAAAACCAGGCCTGTTTCTACAAATACAATTAAAAATAGAATACCGTAAATCCAGGTGCCGTAATCCTGAATGAGCACAAAAAGATAGTTGTCGATGTGGAGGATAAAATCGAAAAGTTGGTAGAGGGCGCTCATTTATTGACAAATAATTTGAGGTGCATTTTCCGCTATCCAGGCATTGATGCCGCCTTCGAGAATGCAAATATTGGTCGCGTTGAATTCTGTCTCAATAAAGTTAGCGAGCGCCTCTGCGCGTTTACCTGACTGACACATCAGTACTACTTGTTTGTAGTGTTTGAGCGTGGGGTAGGCTGCAGCAAATTCTGCCATCGGGATGGAGGGGCAATCTATTTTACAATTCAGTAGCTCATAGGGTTCACGGATATCGATAAGGCAACAATTTTCTGAATCGTTGAGTGCTTGTAACACTGCCTTCGGGCTGAGCATTTTCATGGACGTAAATTTTAGCAAAGATAAAATTCTTGGTCAATAGACCTTTATTTTTTCACTTTGCTTTTTTGCTTTCAGCTCAATTTTCATGGCTTCCTTGAGTGTCACTTGTATATGTAAAACGGGGCTTTTCAATACATTTTTACCTGCTTTGAGCTGCTTGTAATTGACTTGGCAATTGTAATAAGTGCGGAGCGCTTGTAAAGCAAAAGCGTTTTTAGTTTCATTCTTTAATCCCATGGCATACGCCTGATTCCCGTTTCTTATGAAGAGCAGTTGTTCTTTGCGAAAATAAGCGATCTTGCGTGCAACATGAAGTTCATGGCGCTGGTAGCTCATGAAAATCAAACAGAGCAGGAGCACGGTCTTTGACAAATAATTGAACTTCCATGTACTGCTGTAAAACAGACCAAAACTAGCTAGCCAAAACAAAAGCACCCACCAAAATGGGAGTGTAAATCCTTCGGCCAATGCGCCAGGTAAGTTGCTGAAAAACGCCATGATTTGTAGCATCCAGTTGATGCTTAGTTCCAAAGTGTAATTGCCCAGCTGGTCGAAAAGAGGGAGGTAATTCAGCAGTGGGAATAGCATGCCCACCACCAAAATCAGGCTAGATAAACTCATGAGGCAAAGATTGGCTACTTGTGCGTAATTGGGGTAGAGGTGAAAATGATATAAACTAATAGGAAAAGTAGTGAGGGTGGCAGCGATGCCTAGCGCGCTTCCTTCCCAAAGATGTTGTAAAATACGCCATTTGAAATGGAGACGTTTTTGGATGGGTTCGTAGTAAAGATAAATGCCAAGCATCGCCAAATAAGACAACTGGAAACCTAAATCAAATAGATAGCGGGGGTCATAGAGTAACAAGCAAAAAGCCGAGAAAAACAAAGCGTTGAGTTGGCTCATTTGCTTGCCTGAAAGTTGACTCAAAAGCAAAACACTGTACATAAATACACTGCGCAACACCGAGGCAGAGAGTCCAGTGAGCACGGCGTAATACCAAACCAGCAACAATACAATGAGCAGCGCTTGTTTGCGACTGACCCATGCAGAAAAATACCCCAAAATATAGAGTAGGGCCAAGATGAGTAAACCAATATGCATGCCCGAAACAGCCAAAATATGCATCGAGCCCGTTGCCAAGAAGTAAGACCGAAGTTCTTGATCAATGCCGTCGCGTTCACCTAAAATAAGTGCCCTTGCAAGGTTTGCAGTTTTCGGGCTGAGTGCCGCTGAGAAATCTTCAGAGATGCGTGCTTTTACCGCAGCTAAGTTGCGCTTAAAAAAGTTTTTGTCAAATCGTTTGTGTTTGCGCAAGTCTTGGGGTCTACAAAAAACGCGGTGACTTATGTTTTGCAATTCGTAATAGCGCTCTTGATCAAAGGCTCCAGGATACGTCTCGTTAACGATTCGCTCTGGCCTGCAGCGCAATAAATAAGAAGTTTCGTCATGAAGTTTTGACGCGTTTTTCAAATAACACAACAATTGAATCTGTAAAGTTTGACCGGCACGACAAAAGATAAAGTCTCCTTTAATTTTTTGAAGGGGGCCTTTAAATTCAATTTGCTGCGGATAGAAACGACCCACAACAGGCTCTCTGAATTCAAGCTTGCGCTGCATTTTAAAATGGGCCTGTGTAAAAATCTGTAGCCAAAATCCGAGTGCTGCAAAGAGGCCAATAAGTGCCCAATGTCTCGCTTTTTTGGGCCAGAGTAGCAGCAAACCAAAAAAGGTAAATACTTTGAAAAAAAGCACTGCTGTATCCGTCAAATTACGGTAATCAGCGAGGTAAATACCGACGATAAACGGAAGTAGTACCCATAAAAAGTGCCACTGAAAAGCGGGAGCTTCTCTTTGAGAAATAGGATCCATAAGCGAGCATTAGAGGTAGAATTTTCCCGCTTTGAATTTGATTTTTTCGGTGAGTAAATGAGGGCGAATCAAGATTTCAAGATCTGCTTTTGCACAAAAGAATTGCGCCTCAAGATCTTGAATGCTTTTGGGTTCAGTAAGGAAAGTGAACAGCGCTGCTTCGTTGAGCGTTCGAGGTTGACAGATGTCGCACTGCCCGCAAGGGCCTATGGTTTGTCCAAAATAAGTGATGAGTTGTTGTGCCCTGCAACTAGGTAGTTCGCAATAGCGTTGCATGGCATTGAGTTTCGATTGAGCTGCTTCCTTGCGCGCTAAGTAAATCGAAGGTTTGAGTTGTAAATAAGACTCAGGGAGGCGCTCCATCGTGAAATGCAAGATCGGAAGACTGTTCTTCTTGGTGAGTTCTATGATGCCGTTTTTTTGCATGAATTCGAATTGTTCATACAAACGTTGTTCTGTTGTTTTTAGTCTTTGAAGGAGCTTGTCTTCGTGAATGAGCGTGAGTTGCTCAAATATGCCCGGATAACTTCTGACAAGGGTGGTGCAAAGCTGGTAATAGGCTTCGTGTTGGATCTGAAAATTGTATAGCACTTCATTGCTCACTATAAACTGCAGTCTTGTAGGCTGGAAAAAACCTTCAGAAAGGCTTAGGTTGCCATTTTGCTCCAAAATTTTGAGTGCATAAAAGACTTCGTCGTAAGCGAGTTCAAACGTTTGGCAAAAAACCTTAATGTCAAATGGATAGGCTTCGTCTTTGCCAGCACCAATCGCAATTTTAAGGTAATTGCAAACAGCTCTATAGACAAAGACGACGCGATCGGCTGCCGGGAAACTCCTGTCAAGTTGCTGTTGTAATTGTTGGAAATCTGCAGGCTGAAAGAGCAGTAAAGCGTAGGAGGGGAGCCCGTCTCTACCACCGCGACCCGCTTCTTGAAAATAGGCTTCTGGTGAGCTTGGTATCTCGTAATGCAACACAAAACGCACGTCGGGCTTGTCAATGCCCATGCCAAAAGCATTGGTGGCAACCATGACTTGCTTTTTGTTTTGCAGCCAATCCTGGAGCATCTGGCTTCTTTCTTTGGCATTGAGGCCGCCATGGTAAATGCCGCAGCGAACGCCGTTGGCATGAAGCACGCGCGCTACTTCTTTGACCGACCGCCGCGTTTGACAATAAACAATACCCGTTCCGGTTTCGCGTCGGCAAATGGCTAAAATTTCAGCTGTTTTATTGGTGGCTTGCCGAACCAAATATTGAAGGTTGTCTCGGGCAAAAGACGCTTCAATAATTTGCGCTTTTGCTAGCGCTAATTGTTTAATGATGTCTTGCTGTACTTCTTTAGTGGCGGTGGCGGTGAGGGCGAGAATCGGAACAGTTGGTTGAAGTTGACGCAACTTGGAAATTTGCCTGAAAGCGGGCCTGAAGTCGTGTCCCCACTCAGAGATGCAATGCGCCTCATCTACCACAAGCAAGGAAATTTTCATGCGCTTGAAGCGTTCAATAAACAAGGCAGATTGAATGCGCTCCGGCGAAGTGTATAAAAAATCAAGCCCCCCGAAACGTGCATTATCTAAGATTTGATCGATTTCTCGGTAGGTGAGCCCGCTGGTGAGTGCTTTGGCGCGCAGCCCTCTTTTTTGAAGGTTTTCTACCTGATCTTGCATGAGTGCAATCAGTGGTGAAATAACAAGGCAGAGGCCCTCGCGTTGCAAACCCGGCACCTGAAAACAAATGGATTTACCTCCTCCAGTGGGCAGCAAAGCTAAGGTGTCTTCACCCTTTAAAGCTGCATTTACAATGGGTTCTTGGCTTGGTCTAAATGCCGCAAAGCCCCAGTGTTTCTGAAGTAAATCAAGGGCTTGTGTGAAGGCGTGCATGGCACAAAGTTAAGGATTGCTTTTAATAAGGTCAATAAGTTGTATGCCTACCGATTTAGCTGTATATTCGCGCATCAATTAACACGCTTATGTCTGGAGTTTCCTTACAGTTCCCCGTCACACACACCACTCAAAGTCATCTTTCGGCTGTGGATTGGGAAAATCTCCCTTTCGGAAAAATCTTTGCTGACCACATGTTTGTCATGGAATATGCCAATGGCGAATGGCAGCACGGTGAAATCTTACCCTTCGGCCCAATTGACATGCATCCAGCAATGTCTGCCATTCATTATGGTCAATCCATTTTTGAAGGCATGAAAGCCTATCGCAACGAAGCTAACGAGGTGGTGCTTTTCAGGCCCGAACTCAATGCGCGTCGTTTTTCTGAATCTGCAGCACGCATGTGCATGCCAGAAATCCCAGAAGAGTTGTTTTTAGAGGCGGTTAAGCAACTCGTTGCCACAGACGCTGCTTGGGTTACAAACAAGCCAGGCTATGCGCTATACATCCGACCATTTATGTTTGCCACCGACGAATTTGTCGGCATCAAACCTTCAGATACCTATAAGTTTGTGATCATCAATTCTCCGGTAGGTGCTTATTATGCAGAGCCTGTTCGCGTCAAAATTGAGGAGCACTATACGCGCGCAGCAGTAGGTGGTGTAGGTAGAGCAAAAGCAGCCGGCAACTACGGCGCATCTTTGTATCCCGCAAAACTTGCACAACAACAAGGCTTTCATCAGTTGGTCTGGACCGATGCCAAAACCCACACTTTCATCGAAGAGTCTGGCACCATGAACATCGTTTTTGTTATCGACAACAAAATCATTACGCCTACAGAAGAAGCAGATACCATTCTGCGCGGCACCACCAAAAAAACAGTCCTTGAACTCGCCAGACATTGGGGTATTCCTGTAGAGGAGCGTCCGGTAACCGTTGCAGAAATCATTGAAGCAGCTAAATCTGGCAAGCTACAAGATGCTTTTGGAGCTGGCACCGCGGCAACAATTGCGCCTATTGCACTGATTGGTTACCGCGATGAAAAAATCGCTTTGCCTGCTTTAGAAACCAGAACGATTTCTCTTAGAATCAAAGAGCATCTAGATGGCGTCAAGTCAGGTGCAATTGAAGACACCATGCACTGGGTGCAGAAAGTTTGTTAAAATTGTGAAATCCGACCAAGGTTAGCATCTTTGTTATATGCGATCACTTTGGTTTTCCCTTTTTTTCTGTTTGTCTTACAGCGCCCAAAGCCAAGTGCTGCAGTGTACATTTACCGATTTTCAGACCAAAGATTCTGTAGCCAACGTGAGGTGTTGGTTGGTAGCTAAGGGAGATACCTTGTCTTATCAGTTATCGCAGCGAAATGGCTCACTCACCTTTGTTCTTAAAGGAATGAATGTTGCGCCAAAAGAAACCTATATCGTATTTGCGCACCCATTTTATCAAGAAGGCAAATTTGTTTTGCCTTATTTTGAACCAAACGACACCATCCGCAAATCCATTCAACTTAGAGCTCAACGGATTCAAGAAGTAAAAGATATCGTATTAAGGCCCAATTTGCCAGATACGATCTATGCATCCACTACCTATAGTGTATCTGATTTTGAAATAGGTGCTACAGGCGAGCTCTTTTTACTCACCTATGAAAAGAATTTGCAAAAAGATGCGCAACTCCAGGTTGTCGAGGAAGGGAGTGTTCAGACCGTTTTGCCCTTGCCAGAACGCGCCTCTGAGCTCAAAAGAGATTTTCGTGGCAATGTGCATGTGCTCACAGCTCAAAATGCATTCGGTTTGGTGCAGCAAGATAGCATGTATGCTTTAGCGGGTATTCCCAAAGATTATTTCTTTAAATATTTAGCCCCGATTGTAGACACGAGTCAGACGCGCTTTTTTTACTCGAGCTACAGCGATATTTATCCTGCATTTGAATACGGTTGCTTAGATCAGCTCGATTCTGTCTATAAATCGATCCTGCATATTCAGGACGACCTCATGATGGAGTTGTATCGGTCTGAATACAAATGGGTAGATGTGCGCACCAAGCTGTGGGCCAAGAATTTAGAAAACCAGACGGGGATTGATGCTGAGATTTATGTTGGTGCCAATTATTTCACGCAATCGCTTTATTACGAGCCCGTTTATGCGCCGCTTTTTCTGGTTCATGACACGCTTTATATTTTTGACTACCCGAAGGATATGCTGCGCGTCTATGACAGCAAGGGTGCGTTGCTGAATTCTATTCCTATTTTACATCATTACCAGGCCAAGCAAACTGGCTTTCAAAAGAACCTTCAACAAGACCGCAAGACGGGCAAAATCTACGCGGTTTATCAGCAAGAAGGGCATTGTTATGTCGGATTGATCGATTTGAAAACAGGAGAGGTTAGGCAGAAGGTACGGCTCGCTTTTAGATACGTCGAAAAAATACGCGTTCACGAAGGCGCGGTATATTATATCTACAGACCTTTCGAGTCTGCGCAAAAAAAGTTTTTGTACAAGCAAAAATTACCAGCGCTTCGATAACGGCGCCGGGCGCTTACTTCTTCAATACCACTTTAATAGAAACGGGAAGGTGATCCGAATAGCCACCTAAGTATTTGGTACCTGCGTAAGTGCGGTTGGGAACCGTTTGCCCTTTGTATTCGGTGAGCAAATAAGGGAAGCAATGAATGGTGCCGCTATTTTTTTGAACGGACATGGCACCTTCGAAGGCATTGCCTGACGCAAAAATATGATCGATGATTTCCCATTCATTTTTGTAATTATAAGAGCCGCCAAATCGGCCACTCTCCTTTGTGATTTGAGGAGTTAATTTGGTTGCAATAATTTGTGGGGCAGCATCTTGTGGGTGATCATTTAAATCTCCCATTAAAATGATTTTTGCCTTTGGTTCGTTTTTTTCAATTTTTGAAATAAAGTCAGCTGCCATTTCGGCTGCCTTTAAGCGACGAGGAGCGCTTTCATCGGCACCTCCCCGGCGACTTGGCCAATGATTGACCACCACATAGATGGTTTCTTTTTGATATTGAAACTTGGCCCAAACGATGTCGCGTGAAGTTGGAATGGTGTCGCCAGGTAGCGTAAAACGGATGTTACCAGAAGCTTTGAGTTTGAGTAAATCTTTGCGGTAAAGCAGTGCGGCATCTATTCCGCGTGCGTCGGGGCTGTCGTAGTGCACAATGCCATAGCGTTTTTCTTGTGCAATGAGGTCTTGTAAAACCGCTTTGTTCTCAATTTCGCAAACACCCATCACCATTGGCATTTGTAAATCGGTCATGACTTGTCGGATATGCTGCAGTTTTGTCTGGTATTTTTCAGTGTTCCATTTGCTTTCTGCACCGGGTAAGAATTCGGCGTCGTCGTTGCTGCCATCAATGGTGTCAAATAGATTTTCTACATTGTAGAACGCAATGGTTTGTGTTTGTTGCGCAAGCGACGTATGAAGAAGCAGGAAGATAAAGATCCCGAAGAGATATTTTGATAATGGTGTTGTCATGGTGCAGTTGATATTACTAAATCAGTGGTGCGAATTTATTCTTTCTTTTTCACTTTTTATTCAACGATACTTTAATTACCAGCTACCGCCCGAACCGCCACCACCAAAGCTACCGCCGCCAAAGCCACCAAAGCCGCCGCCGCCAGAAGAAGATCCGCCGCCGTAGCCGCCGCCAAAGCCGCCAAAGTAAAAGAAGCTTGGGCCGCTGCGTCTGCCGCCAAAGGTAGTGCCTCCGCCGCCGCCGCGCTTGATCAAAAGATAGAGGGCAACTAGGATGAAAATTAAAGAAAATACGCCGCCAAACCAGTTGTGTTGACGCAGGTTTTTGCGGTAGCTTTTTTCATTGATTTCGCCTTTAGCGAGCCCAAACAAGACGTCGAGCGCTTGATTGATCCCTTTGGCATATTGCCCTTCTTTGAAGTTTGGCAAGATTTCGTGTTGAACGATATCCTGGCAGGTGAGGTCGGTAATAACGGCCTCTAAACCACGACCGGGTGCTAAATAGACTTGCCTGCCGCCATTTTCTTCTGTGGGTTTGATCAAAAAAACGAGACCGTTGTCTTTTTCTGCTTTTCCGACACCCCATTGCTCTCCGAGTTCGGTGGCGAAATGCCAGGGTTCGTCTCCGTCTAAATCATCGATGAGCACGACCGTGATTTCATTGCTGGTTTCTTGTTCGAATTGGTCTAGGCGCTGTTCAATTTGAGCCTGCTCTTCTTCGCTGAGTATATTCGTCTTTGAAAAATTATTCAAAAAGCGGGGAGGGGAGCTCTGTTTGGGGATTTGCCCAAATAAGCTGCTGAAAAAAGTCAGGATCAGAAGTAGTAAGAAGGTTCTTTTCATCCGAAGCTGATTTGATTAGGGAGCTCATTTTGGTCGTTCTCTCTTGGTGGAAAGTATTTAGCGAGCTGTTGACCCGCCTCAGTTATGGCGGCGCAGAGCCCTTCGCTGAGTTGCCCCATTTTAAAGTTGCTTACCATTATGTCGCGGACGCTATCCCAAAAATCATTTGGAACCAAGTTATTGATGCCGGTGTCGCCAATGATGGCTAATTGTTTGCTTTCGTAAGCAACGTAAATCAGGACGCCATTGCGTTCATTGGTAGCCTGCATACCGAGCTTGTCAAATAAGTCGATGGCGCGTTCAATCGGGTCTTTGGCGCACTGAGCTTCTAAATGCACGCGTAGCTCGCCGCTGGTTGCGGCCTCTGCTGCAGCTATGCATTCCAAAACTTGTTGTTGTTCGAGCTGACTCAGCATTAAAACTTGACCTTTGGGCTGTTTTCAGCGCCTGCAGCAGCTGTGAATCCTTCTTTTCTTGGAAACTCTTCGCTATTCAAGAAAAAGCGCGCAAAAAAGCCTCGGATGTGCGTATTGTATTCCTTCACCGACTCGTTGTAGCGATCGCGTTCTGTCTTGATGCGGTTTTCGGTACCTTCTAATTGATTTTGAAACTGACTAAAGTTTTCGGTAGATCGGATTTGCGGATACGCTTCATAAGCTAAATTGATGGCCGTATTGATCTTGCGCCCCATGAGTTCGAGGTCTTCGGGTGTTTTAGCACCCACAATCCCAGCTCTAGCTTGCGTGACTTGTGTGAGGATGTCTTTTTCGTTTTGCGCAGCACCTTTCACGGTTTCGAGTAAGTTGGGAATGAGGTCTGCTCGACGCTGGTAGGCCGATTGTACGTTGGCAAATTTTTCGTCGAGCCCTTCTTGAAGGCCAACAGCTTTATTGTACATGTTGTAGTATCCTAAGAAAAGGAAGAGGAGTAGGGCGCCGATTGCGGCCAAGACGACATAAATTGGTTTCATTTTTTACGTAATTAAGTGTTCGAGATCTTTGTTACAAATTGTGTTCCAAGTTACAAAAATGACACAATGTCAGTGTGTTTCTTGTTTTTTTAATTTGTTGATAACTTTTGATTATAAATTAATCAATTATTTGATGATTTATTCGTCAATCTATTTAATTTTGTAGGACCAACCAATCGAACTTTTATTGTTTCACTTTTAAACTGACAGTACCTATGGCTACGCGTCGTTCGATTGTTCATATGGACCTCGACACCTTTTTTGTTTCTTGTGAGCGCCTCTTAGATAGCCGCCTTCACCACAAACCCATTCTCATTGGCGGAACCAGCGAGCGAGGGGTTGTTGCTTCTTGCAGCTATGAAGCCCGTCGCTTTGGCGTGCACTCAGGCATGTCCATGAAAATGGCCAAAGAGCGCTGCCCAGAGGCCATTTGCATCAAAGGCAATACCCAGACTTACAGCAAATTTTCTAGACTCGTTACCGACGTTATTAAAGAGGCTGTTCCGGCCTATGAAAAAATGTCTATCGACGAATTCTACATCGACTTTACCGGCATGGATCGCTTTTTTGGCATCTGGACCTACGCCTCTGAACTGCGTTCCCGCATCATCAAAGAAACGGGTTTGCCCATCTCTTTTGGCTTGTCCGAAAACAAAACGGTTTCAAAAGTGGCAACCGGAGAAGCAAAACCCAATAACCAACTCCACATCAACTACGGCTCTGAAAAAGACTTCTTAGCACCGCTATCTGTCCAGAAAATCCCAATGGTGGGCCCCAAAACTTATCAAACACTCTGTAGCTTAGGGGTCAAAAGAATTGGCACCCTTCAGGCGCTCCCTTTAGAGCTCGTGGAGCAAGCGCTCGGCGAAAATGGCAGAAGCATTTGGTCCAAAGCGCAAGGTGTAGACAACAGCCCTGTAGAGCCCTACAACGAACGTAAATCCATTTCCAACGAGCGCACTTTTCACCAAGACACCATAGACGTCGGCAAACTCAGCGGCATCCTGACCGCCATGGCCGAGAACCTCACTTTTCAGTTGCGGCGTGCAGACAAACTCACCGGAACCGTAACAGTCAAGATCCGCTATGCCGATTTTCAGACCCAAACCCTCCAACAACAAATCGCTTATACCGCCGCAGACCACGAGCTCTTGCCTTTGGTTCAAGATCTTTTCAAGCGCCTCTATCAACGGCGCGTTCTGGTGCGCCTTATCGGCGTTCGCTTTAGTTCTTTGGTTTCCGGTGCGCACCAACTTCGGCTCTTTGACCAAGACCTCGCTTTTCCCGCTCTTTACAAAGCCCTCGATCACATCCGGGTGCGCTACGGAGACCGCGCGGTGGTACGCGCAGCTGGGCTGGAGGCGCGCAGCATTGGCTACCACAATCCCTTCGACGGAGAGCCGCCTATTTTGTTGGCCAATCGCAGTATTTAAAGGGCAAATTATTCATTTATCATTTCGCAATGCGGGTACATTCTTGTTTTAGTTTAGGCTATGGCATTCTCAAGCCAGAAGAACTGGTGCTGTGGGCTCAGCAAAATGGGCATCAGCAGCTCTTACTGACCGACATCAACCACACAGGGTCTGGCTTGGCTTTTGTGCGCGCCGCCCAAGAACAAGGTTTGCAGCCTTTATTGGGCCTTGAGCTCAGGAACGACTTTCAGCACCTCGCTACTATTATTGCCCGCAACAATAGCGGTTTTCAAGAACTCAATGCTTACCTCACCCGGCATCTGCTCAGCTCAAAGCCTTTTACATTTCCATTGCCTGCATTCCAAGATTGTTTGGTTTGGTACCCTTTTGAGCAGCAGCCTCCGCAACTGCGCGCACACGAATTCATTGCCGTTCAGCCGCAGCAAATCCTCAAATGGCAGCTGCAAAGCCAAAAGTTCAGCTCAGTCAAATACGTCGCCGACCTCCCCATGACTTTTCGTCATAAACGCGACCACAACGCCCATCGTTTGCTGCGCGCAATTGCCAGCAACTGCCTGCTTTCCAAATTGCCGTCGGCCGCTCAGGCGCCGCCCTCTGAGCGCTTGTTCACTGCTGCGCAGTGCAAAGAGGCTTTTGCGGCGGCGCCTGAGCTATATGCCAATACCCAAGCGCAGTTAGCTGCCTGCGAAATTACTTTTACTTTTGGAGAAGAAGCTAGCCCCCAGCAGCCAGCTCACCTCAACGGCTCTAAACAAGCCGACTTGCAGCGCTTAAAAGAACTTTGTGCCGAAGGCCTTAGCTATCGCTACGCAACCATCACAGACGAAATCATCGCACGCATCGAGATGGAAATCGAAGTCATTGCCGAGAAAAACTACCTCTCTTATTTTCTCATTACCCATGACTTCACTTCTTATGCCCGAAGCAAAGGTTATTTTTATGTGGGGCGGGGGAGCGGTGCCAACAGCATTGTGGCTTACCTTTTGCGCATCACCGATGTCGACCCCTTAGAGCTCGACCTCTATTTCGAGCGCTTCATTAATCTCTACCGCAAAAACCCGCCAGACTTCGACATCGATTTCTCCTGGAGAGACCGCGACGACGTCATTCGCTATATTTTTGAACGCTACCCAAATGCAGCTTGGCTCTGTACCTACAGTACTTTTCAATACAGAGCTTGTATCCACGAGCTGAGCAAAGTTTTTGGTTTACCAGCGGGTGCCAGCAAAACCCTCAGCAGGGGCGTGGGTAGCCTAGCTGAGTTCTCGGAGTTAGGCACACTTATATTGCGCTATGCCAAGCGAATAGAAGGCTTGCCCTCGCACCTGAGTCTGCATGCTGGCGGTATTGTCATTAGCGAGCGTCCACTAGCCGCCTTCACGGCCTGCTTTTTGCCGCCTAAAGGATATCCGTGCACCCAATTCTCTATGCTAGAGGCTGAAGATATCGGGCTCTACAAATTCGACGTCCTGAGTCAACGAGGTTTGGGTAAAATTTCAGAGGCCCTAGACATCATTCGCCGCATCCATCCAGCGCAAGTAGCGCCCGACATCCACGACATCTCCATCTTGAAACAAGATCCTAAAATCGCTCAATTTCTTCGGAATGGCTGGGCGCTGGGCTGTTTTTATGTAGAGTCGCCGGCCATGCGCATGTTGCTCATTAAGCTCCAAGTAGACAACTATCTGGCGTTGGTGGCGGCCAGTTCAATTATCCGGCCAGGGGTATCGCAGTCGGGCATGATGCACCAATATATCTTGCGCCACCGCGAACCCGAACAGCGCCAAGCAATTCATCCGCTATTACTGGCTATTATGCCAGATACCTACGGCGTAATGGTCTATCAAGAAGATGTCATTAAAGTGGCGCATTACCTCGCTGGGCTCAGCTTGGCAGAGGCCGATGTCTTGCGCCGCGGTATGTCCGGGAAATTCCGTTCGCGCTCTGAGTTTTTGCGCGTAAAAACTAGGTTTCTGGAGGCTTGTGCGCGGCGCGGTCATGAAGCGCAATTTGCAGCCGATATCTGGCGACAAATAGAAAGCTTTGCAGGTTACGCTTTTTCTAAAGGGCATTCGGCTTCTTATGCAGTGGAGAGTTACCAAAGCCTGTATCTCAAAGCGCACTATCCTTTGGCTTACCTCACGGCTTGTATCAATAATTTTGGCGGTTATTACCGCACCGAAATTTACGTCCATGAAGCCCGACGCTTTGGGGCGCTCATAGAAGCTCCCTGTATCAATGAAGGTACTTACAGCTGTTCGCTCAAGGGTAAGCGACTCCTACTTGGTTTTAATTTAGTTGCAGGTATAGAAGCAGCGCTCATTGAAAAACTCCTTATAGAACGCGTTCAAAACGGCATTTTCTTGAGTTTAGAACAGCTCTTAAAGAGAATTTATATTCCGCTCGAACAACTCACACTCCTGATCCGTATTGGTGCGCTGCGCAGTTTCAAGCAGTCTAGAAAAGCGTTGCTGTGGCAGGCTTATTTTTACCACAACAAGCCAATGCAAGCCAAGCATAAACTTTCGCTATTTGAAGTTGTGCAGCAACAACACGAGCTGCCCGAGCTCGAAGAACATCACCACGAAATCAGCTTTGAACAATTTGAACTGCTTGGTTTTCCGCTCTGCGACCCTTTCACGCTCTTAAAACAAGCACTCCAAGAACCATTTGTGAAGGCTAAAGATTTTTCAAATTATATCGGGAAAAACGTCAAGAGCTACGGCTATTTAGTAAGTGTCAAACACACCAAAACGAGCAAAGGAGACACGATGAATTTCGGAACTTTCCTCGATCCGAACGGAGATTTCATAGATACCGTTCATTTTCCGCAAGTAGTGCTTTCTCATCCTTTTTATGGCAAAGGCATTTACCTTATAGAAGGTCGCGTTACGTCTGCATACGACTACTATACGCTAGAAGTGAATACCCTAGAAAAACTACCTTTTATAGAAGATGTTCGGATCAGTTTAACGCAAGGAAGCGACACAAGATCTTAAAATAGCGGCGCTTTGCTCTGCAGTCATGTCGCGCTGTGCCTCTGCCAACATTTCGTAACCTACCTGGAACTTCTTGACACTAGCCGAACGCAAAAGTGGTGGGTAAAAGTGCAGGTGAAGGGTCCATTCCGGATGCGTTAAGCCATCGCAGGGGGCCTGATGAAAACCTGCAGAGTAAGGGAAGTCGCAATTGAAAACAGCATCATAAGCTTTTGTGAGCACAGAAAGGGCGCCTGCCAAACCAATTGTTGCTTGTGCGTCAAGTGCGCTCAAATCGGTAATAGGCGCGGTGGGTAAAACCAATGTTTCAAAAGGCCAAACAGCCCAATACGGAACGAGCACCACAAAATGCTCATTTTGGTACACGATGCGCTCTTGTGTAGCTAACTCTGCGCGCAGGTATGCGTTCAGTAGAGGTTCTTGCTGCTCTGACCAATAATTTTGAAGTTGTTTTTGGGTTCTTGCAACTAAAGAAGGAATGCCTTCTTGAGCCCAAATTTGTCCGTGCGGATGCGGATTGCTACAACCCATCACGGCGCCTTTGTTTTCAAAAATTTGAACGTAGTCAATGTGAGGGAGTGCTGCTAATTCAATAAACTGTGCTTTCCAGGTCTCTACTACCGCGATGAGTTCAGATAAAGAAAGGCCAGACATCGTGAGGTTGTGCGAAGCTGAATAACAAAGTACCCGATTGACGCCTCGGGCACTTTTATGCAGAAAAAAGCTGGCTGTATCAGGCGTTAAGGTGCTTGGTACTGAGCTTGGATTGGTTTGTAGGGCGGGAAAATCGTTGTCAAAGACATAGCAGCCGCTATAATTTGGGTTTTGTGCTCCGCTAGACCGCTGATTGCCCGGGCATAAATAGCAATTTGGGTCATGGGTTGGCCTCTTATCGGTTGTCACCATTTCGTTCTGACCCTGCCAAGGCCGCAGATTGCGCTGCGGAGATACCAACACCCATTCGTTGAGCAGTGGGTTGTAGCGGCGGTGTGGGGTTTGAGAAAGATCAGAAAATGCCATGATTAAATAAGTTGGACGCCATTGGCAATTTGAATCGGGTAGTACTCCGCATTGATGCCAAATTGGCGTTGGTAAGCATCAAAAATAGGGGCTAGTTCTATAGTTGGCGAAAAAGCGGTCTTGGCCAAGACCAACAAACAACCACCAAAACCACCTCCCATGATGCGCGCGCCATAAATACCTTTGTTGGCAAGCATGCAGCCTTGTAAAAAATCGAGTTCGGGGCAGCTCACCTCGTATAAATCTCGAAGTCCAGCATGGGTCTGGTTGATCAATGATCCAAGCTGCGCGTTGTATTCCTGAAAATCATTTGGTTCAAATTCATTAGCTGAAATTTGCGCAGCTAAGGTTTGCACCTTTTGAACACGACTCATTTCTTCTAAAACATAACGCAAGCGCATTTGCGTTTCGTTGTCGAGTTTATCGAGCAGTAAATTGGCTTCTTGCGCAGTAATGGATGGCCAATTTGCGAGGTTTGGAAACAAGTTTTTTGCAAACAACCATGCCTGTTCTAGGCTTGCTCTTCTTTGATTGTAAGCGGAGTCTGCTAGGTTGTGCTTGACTTTAGAATCAATCAAAAAAAGTTGCGCGCCACGCAAAGGGAGTTGAAAGGGCTTGATTTGCTGAGTGCCACAATCAAAAGCGAGCAAGTGTTCTTCTTGACCAAACAATGAGGCGACTTGATCCATAAGACCGCACTGAACGCCTGCAAACTGATGCTCGGTTTGTTGGGCGATCAAGGCCAGTTCCATGCGTGTTTTTTGGAGTCCGTAGAATTCATTGAGACCAAAAGCCAAACCACAGCAGAGTGCTGCAGAAGACGATAGGCCTGCGCCTATTGGAATGTTGCTCTTGAAGCGAATGTGCAAACCTTGAGTAATGTGGGAGTCAAGTTGCATCAGGAGAAGCACGCCTTTCACATAATTTTTCCAACCGCTTGTTGCTGAATTAGTTAATTCAGGCCATAAAAACACCCACTGCTCATTTAAATCCTGCGCTTCGATTAAAAAAGAGGCGGATGAATTTTCTATAAAATCAAATTCAACATACCGATCAATGGCCGCTGGCAGCACTACGCCCTGATTGTAGTCGAGGTGTTCTCCGAGTAAGTTGATGCGGCCTGGAGCTTTGACACTGAGTTGTTTCATGGTTGCCAAATGAGTTGATCAGAAAATCCTAACGAAGAAAGCGACACCTTAATGATTATCGGATTTTTTGGCGCTTCGGTTCTGAGAAGTGCAGAGGCAATACCTGCCTCAATGGGCTGAATGGCCGGGCAAACAAGACCAGCATCTTGCGCTATAATACTAAAAGTGACTTTGTAATCATTGGTCGGGACCACGGTGCCGTTGGCATCAAGTAAGGTTGCGCGAATAAAAATCAAATCGGCTTTTAAAGTGTCAATCGAGCGACCCAATGTGTCGATAGATAAACGAATGCGTGTAGGTTTTCCTGGGGTCTGGATTTCATCTGAAGCAATGCGTATTTGCCTTTGATCGAGCCCGTATGCCTTCAGTTTTCCCGGCTCAAATTGGGGGAGCACAAACGAGTAAGGAGGAGCATTTAAATAGGTCGAAGCTTCGTTGCGCGTTTGTTTTTGCAGGGCGATTTGCTTGTCATTTAAAAACAAAGACACACTCGGGCAATTGGAGTAAACTGCAACGGTATTACTGGAATTGGCGTCCCAACGAGATGCAATAGATACAAAAGGTTGTTTTGAAAATGGAAGGCCCTGGCTCTTGTAAAAATCTGTGGCATACTTTGGCAAACGCGTGATGTCGTATATTCCAGATGCTTCTAAATCAGGGCTGTAGCCACGGTTGTAGTCGAAACAGACCCAATTGGCTTCACCAATGATATTTGCACCCTTGCGATTGGAATTTGAAGCTTCTTGAAAATTAAAGGCTTGTTGCAGCAATGCTTTTTCTGAAGCGCCGCGTAAATGTCGCGAGTTTCTTTCCGTAGGTGCTAAATCGGCAAATTGCGTTTGATTGAAGCCCGCATTTTGCGCATAATATTCCCAGTCTCCGTATTCGGCAATGAACAGCGCCTTCGCTTTGGGCTTGTAGTTAGCCCAGTAGTCGGGGGCCTTAGCGTGCTGGCGAGCAGGGATAAACACATCGTAACTCGGGTGATCTAGCCAACCAGCAGAAAAACCATTGGAGCCGATTTGCGCTTTTAAAATGAGATTCATATCCAACATGAATACCTCAGGCATGGCGGTTTCATTGAGTGAGTTTTCCCAAAAAATGACACTAGGGTGGTTGCGGTCTCTAAAAGTTAAGGCATAAAGGTCATTTTTACATCTTTGCGTAAAAATCGATGAAGGATTCAAATATTGCCAACCAGGAATGGCATCCATGACAATGATGCCTAGTTCGTCGCAGGCCTCGTAAAAAGAGGGTGCTTGCGGATAATGCGAAAGCCGGACAAAATTAAAACCTGCTTCTTTGATCAGCTGTGCGTCGCGTTTTTGTGCGTTGTCAGGAACTGCATTGCCCACATATGGGTATTCTTGATGCCTGTTGGTGCCATTCAAAAAAAGTTTGGTGCCATTCAAGTAAAAACCGTCAGCCTTCAATTCAGGCTTGCGAATACCTACTTTTAAAACTTGCCTTGCAATGGTGTCTTGCGCATAAATGACATCAATCTTTAAGTCATAGAGATAGGGGTCGGTTGGCGACCACAATTGTGGCGTTTTCAAGTTTATTTTACCAGTATAGGAAATGATGTTTGTAGAATCCGTGAATGTTGTATTGGTCAGTGCGAATGTATGCTCTCCCAATCTTGCCACAACTTGAAGCGGTAAAATGATCCAATCAGGTTGACATTTTAAGTCGAAATCAAGTTGAAGCGCAGCAGATGTAGGATTGGCATCTATGGTTTGAAAATAAGGATATTGTATTTGAATGCCACCCACTTCTTCTAACCATGCATTGCGGTAAATGCCGGCGTGGTAATAGAAATCGAGTTCTTTGATGGCTTTGCCTGGTGGAATGGTTGGGTCTTCTCGGTTGTCTAAAAATACCTCAAGTACGTTAGCTGAATCTCGCAGTTCTTCGCTTAAATCCACCTCAAAAGGCAAGTAACCACCCACATGACTACCGATGATTTTGCCATTTAAAGCGACGCTTGCTGTATGCATGGCACCTTCAAAATGCAGCAAGAGCCGTCGGCCCTTTTGCAACTGGTAATCAAATCTTTTGCGGTAGACAACCTCTCCAATAAACTGACCGTTCATCACCAAAGGTTCTATTTTGGGCGTGTGTGGCAACGAGACAATGGAAACGGGGTCGGAGGGTCTTGCTTGAAATTCCCAGTTGTCATTGAAGAGCGTTTTTTTGAGTTGTCCGAAGGAAACGGAGATACTCAAAAAAAATATAAATAGGAAGAAGGTTCTCATTATTAAAAAAGGAGAGGTTAATAAAGGAATGCGTCGAGGGCAGGTGAGGGGCGCCCGTTGTCTTGCCAACAATTGAGTTGATAACCACTCCAAGGTTTAGCGCCTTGTGGCTCCCAATAGAAAACGCCTAAACAACCATTGTTGGGTACATCCTTGGCTGCGCCAATGGTGGCGATCAACAAATTCTTGGAGTTATCTACTTGCCAGTAATCGCCGCCAACTTCTACAATCATGACGGGTTTGTTGTAGCGCGTCACCATATCTTTTAAATTGAGCCCTAAGTCGGCAATTGTAGCGGTATAATCAGAGCCCAACCAATAGGGGTAGTAAGAGGCTCCTATGATGTCAAACTGCGCGCCATTTTGGGTCATGAGGTCATAGAACCAACGAAAACGTGCGTTGTCATTGCCTTGGTCAATATGCACAATTGTTTGAATGCTCGTATCGATGTCTTTCACGGCCTGATGACCTTTATTGATGAGCTGCGCTAGTTGCTGTGGGTTGTCGATATGCCCAGAAGGCCAAAGCATGCCGCTCGGAATTTCGTTGCCAATCTGAACCCACTTAGGTGTTACGCCAGCTTGTTTGAGTAAGTTGAGGGTGTAGTGCGTGTGAGCATAAAGCGAGTCTTTTAAGGCGGCAAACGAAACATTGGCCCATGTGGCGGGTTTGGTTTGGTGCGCGGGGTCAGCCCAGGTGTCTGAGTAATGGAAGTCTATCATGACATCGAGCCCTTTTTCTTTGGCGCGAGCAGCCATTTGCGCGGTTTCTTCGGGGCTGCAGTGCCCGCTGATTTTGTCATTGCTAGGGTGTACAAACACGCGTAAACGCACCGCATTGATACCTCTGGACATCAATAAATCTAGGCAATCTGCAGGGTTGCCATTTTCATCGTAAAAGACATAACCGGTTGCTTCCATTTGGGCAAGCCAACTGATGTCTGCTCCATTGAAGAAAGTTGTTGGCGCTGGTGGCGTGGGTGGTTTGGGCTTTGGTTTTTCTTTACAAGCAAGTAAAGTCAAAGAAACAAAAAGTAAAACGAAGAGATGAAGTTGCTTGTTCATTGTTCAAATTGTATTTGAAGTGAATTGACTTTTGTTTGGCCTTTTGACAGATAAATATCGCTGAAATTTGCCTGATTGGGTGCATCGGGCTCGGCTTGTTGCTCTAAGCAAATGCCGGAGTAGCGGTGGTACACCTGCTCTTCCTTTCCTTTCCAACTTACCTCACCACCGATGTAAACCTGAAGCATAGGTTGGTTGGTCGAGAAAGTCAATTGAAATCCGTCAGCCGCTAGAAGCCGCGCCTGTTGCTTGTCTTTGTTCAAAACAAAAGCGGTGTCTAGCTGTGGATACAGATGGAAATCGGAAAGTGCAATTGGTTGATCAATTGCCATTGAATCTTGAAGACTTTGGATCTTGCCGGTGGGTAATTTCTCTTGATTGAGTTCTAAATACCCTTCGGCAAAAATAAATGCTTGCGCATCTAAAACACTTCCCTGATGACCATTTGGATTGAAATAGCAATGTTGGGTAGGATTGGCAATGGTGTCTTCGAGCGCCCTACTTTTAATTTCTATTTCTAATGCAGTTTCCGTTAAGGTGTAGGTCACGAGGCAATGTAGCATTCCGGGTAAATTGAATTTTTCTTTCTCCTGAAGTTCAAAAGTTACTGTCGGATACGGTGTATCTTTCATTTCCTTGAGTGTCCAGTTGTGATTCGAAAAACAGTGCCTACCACCGTGTAGTAGATGATCGCCTTCATTGGGTTCAAATGTCCATGACTCAGACTTCCAAGGAATGCGCGCGTTGTCAATTCTGCCCGCAACAGGACCGACAATTGCGCCCATGTAAGCATTGCCCGAGAAATCAAAGGTGTGTTGATAGGTGCTCCATTCAGGATAACCCAAAATGAGGTCTCGCTTTTTGAAACCAGGTAAATCAACTACAAAACTTTGCAGGGTGGCACCAAATGAAAACAACGAAACCGTTGCCTTGGCATTGTATAAAATAGCCTGATAGACGGGCTGGTCGTCTAATTCCGCTTTTAAATCAACAATTTGAAGCCCTGCGCTCATTTTATTTTTGGAGCCAATTCTTAAATAAACCGTGCCACTTAGGCAAAAATGCGCCCATTAAAGGCACGAGAATCAAGGTGAGTGTAAGTGTTTTGAGCAACTGATGCCATTCTTTCATGAGCGGGAAGAGCAAAAAGAAAAGAATGTTAATCAGTGGATAAATGAAAAGCCATGTCAACAACATGAGTTTCCACTTTGGTGCTTGTTTTGGATTCATTTTCAAATATAAGAAGATTGTAATTAGAGAAGGACATGACATTCTAAATGTAACTTAAGTTACAGTCCATTAACATCATTTTATGCATTTTGTAGGAACATAAACCATACTAAAAAACAACCTATGAAAACAACATTTCAGATTGTAATTATCGGCGGAGGGAATGCTGGGCTTTCTGTAGCTTCCCAGCTATTGAGAAAGGATAAATCCTTAGAAATTGCCATTGTTGACCCTGCTCAAAAACACTATTATCAACCTGCTTGGACACTTGTCGGTGGCGGTACATTTGATATCAAAACAACAGAAAGAAATGAAAAAGACGTCATTCCCAAAGATGCAACCTGGATTCAAAAGGGAGTTGAAAGTTTTCAGCCGGATGAAAATAAAATCACTTTACAAGACGGCACACAATTAACATACAAAGCCCTTATTGTAGCCCCTGGCATTCAATTGAATTGGGATGAAGTAAAGGGGCTTAAAGAAAATTTAGGTAAAAATGGGGTTTGTTCCAATTATAGTTTTGAAACTGCGCCATACACCTTTGAAGCAATAAAATCTTTGAAAAAAGGAAAGGCTATTTTTCACAACCCGCACACCCCTGTAAAATGTGGGGGCGCTCCACATAAAATCATGTATTTAGCTGCTGACTATTTTCGCAAGCACGGCGTCTTAAAAGACATTCAAATTGAATACTGGAGTGGCGGTACACGTTTATTTGCCGTAGAAAAATATGAGAAGACCTTGTTAAATGTTTGTAAACGAGGTAATATCAACTTGAACTTTTTTCAAAAATTAGTAGAAATTGACGGTGAAAACAAACGCGCAAAATTTATTGGTTTTGGCGAAGCTAATAGAGACATAGAAACTTGGGTCGATTTTGATATGATTCATGTGACACCACCACAGTCAGCGCCTAATTTTGTGAAGGAGAGTCCTTTGGCGAATGCCGCGGGCTGGGTTGATGTCGATAAACACACATTGCAACATGTACGTCATACGAATATTTTTTCTTTAGGTGACGCTTCTGGCTTGCCAACGAGTAAAACAGGAGCTGCCATTCGCAAGCAAGCACCTGTTTGTGTAGCTAACGTCCTGAGTCATCTTAGTGGCAAGGCTTTAACTGCAAGTTATAATGGTTATACCAGCTGCCCGCTCGTTACAGGGTATGGGAAATTGGTTTTGGCTGAATTTGACTACAACAACAAACCCATGGAAACCTTTCCATTTGATCAGAGCAAAGAACGTTGGAGTATGTTCGTTCTAAAAAAGTACGTCTTACCTTGGTTGTATTGGGCTAAAATTCTACCGGGAAAAGCGTAAATTTACACATGCAAGTATGTGTCTACTGTGCCTCTAGCGGGCATATTCATCCCGATTATTTCGCTGCTACTTCTCAATTGGCTCATGAACTCGTTGCCAACGACATCAAAGTTGTCTTTGGTGGTGGTTCATCTGGTCTTATGGGGCAACTCGCCGACAGCGTTTTGGCTGCAGGTGGCCAGATCAAAGGCATCATGCCCCAGTTTATGAACGAAGTAGAGTGGGGCCATAAAGGAGTTTCGGACTTTATTTATACCCAAACCATGCATGAACGAAAGGCGAAGTTTTTGGAGGGCACAGACGCTTTGATTGCTTTGCCTGGTGGCCCCGGTACCTTTGAAGAGCTTTTCGAGGCGCTTACCTTAAAAAAGCTTGCTCAGTTCACCAAACCAATCGTCATATTAAATACACGCGGCTATTTTGATGCCTTTCATTTACTTATGCAGCAAGCTGTCAATGAAAAGTTTATGTCTGATGACCTAAAGTATTTATACACAATTGTTGATCATCCTGAAGAAGTGGTTCAAGCCATTCAAACCGCCCATATTTGGAATAAGGGTTTGCGCGATGCAGGTAATTTGAGGTAAAATCCGATATTATTTTTAGATTAAATACAGCGATTGTGTTGCTTGCATTTTATTTAATCGTAATATTGCGATATATTGTTTATGATTGTTGCAATTGATAGAAAGAACTTTGCAATTCCGTTATATTTAATTCATCTAAATTCACCAAATGGGAATTACCAAAACCGAGACATACACAGATCAAACCTTAATGCTTGCTAGCCTTTTCAAGGCACTAGGACACCCTGCAAGATTGGCCATTCTTCAATATATTTCCAAGCAAAGCTCTTGTATTTGCGGTGATGTTGTTTCTGAACTGCCGCTTTCTCAAGCGAGCATTTCTAGGCATTTGCAAGAGCTAAAGACGGTTGGTCTTATTAAAGGAGAGATTTCAGGTACTTCTGTTTGTTATTGCCTCAATAATGATCACATCCCAGATGTTATCCAATTTTTATTTCAATTTCAAACCCCAAATAATCCAACCTGTTGCTCATGAAAATCATTCAATTTAAAAGTGCAATCCAATTATTGCCAACCCAAGCCAATCCCACTTTCATTCAATTGAACGGAATTCCTATCGATGCACATTACCACATCACTGAGATTGGGCTTGTGCTCAAGAATTATGTGGATTGTGGCGGGGTCGTTCGTCAAGAGCGCAAAGCCACCATGCAAATTTGGCTCGCAAATGACACCGATCATCGCTTGAGCGCTCAAAAGCTCTTAGATATCATAGAAAAATCAGAACAATTATTCGGTCTCAAAGATGAAGAATTAGAAGTTGAATTTCAAGGTCAAACCATTGAGAGCTACGGACTTTCTACTCAAGATTTC